>JAEUIH010000078.1 GCA_016795105.1 Planctomyces sp. | reverse complement strand
GAAATGTTGCATACGCTTCGAAAGCTTAACCCACGATTCTCGTGATCGCTGGTCCTTCCATCTTGTCTACATTTGGTAAGTAGGATGGGCATTCCTGCCCGTCTCGAGTGCTGGCTGCGATTTGACGCGGTGGCAGGAGCGTGGCCGGGGTGTTGCCAGTGTGTTGCCAGGGCGGCTCGGGCAGGAATGCCCAAGCTACATTTGCTGCAGCGGCTCGGGCAGGAATGCCCAAGCTACATTTTTTGGAATTTGCCCGAAAATGGGTGAGTTTTGGTGTGCAATTGAAAGTGGATGTTGTTTTGCCATAGAGTCCCTTCTGAAATTTATTTTGATTTCGCTGTTGGCAGACGATTGTTCGCGTGAGACTTTCCTGCCGGACGGTGACATGCAGGAAAGTCTGTCCATGCGTTTTCTCACACTCACAGGGGTATTGATGGCTGGTCTCGTGAACGCGGCATCCGCGCAGGATGAAGGTCCAAAACTTGAGTCTGCTCGTGATAAGGCCAGCTATCAGATTGGCTTTCAGATCGGCAGCAACATCAAGCGACAGGGACTCGATCTTGATGCAAAAGTTCTTGCCGAAGGTGTCGCCGCTGCGCTTGCCGGTAAGAAATCGATCGTGACACCTCAGGAAGCAGAAGCTGCATTTGCAGCCATGGACGCAGAACTCCAGAAGAAACGCGACGAGAAAGCAAAGATGAATCTCGACGCCGGCAAGAAGTACCTCGAAGAAAATAAGGCCAAAGAAGGCGTGAAAGTGACCAAGTCGGGTCTGCAGTACAAGGTCATCAAGGAAGGTACTGGCGCAGCTCCAAAGAAGACCAGCAAGGTTTCAACCCATTATCGAGGAACTCTGATTGACGGCACTGTCTTCGACAGTTCCTACGAAGGGGAAGTACCAACTGATAATGAAGAACCTGTATCATTTGGTGTGACTCAGGTCATCCCGGGCTGGACGGAAGCTCTGCAGTTGATGAAGGTTGGTTCAAAGTATCGACTCTACATCCCAAGCGAACTGGCCTATGGCGAAAATGGTCCACCAACAATCGGGCCGAACTCAGTGCTGATCTTTGATCTCGAACTGATCGATAGCGTTGATGAAACTCCGCTAAAGTAGTGGTTAGATCCTGAAGTTGAAGACAATTTGAACCATGCGAATCCATGCCGCCAGGCAGGTTCGCATGGTTTTTTGTTTTACTAAGTAGGATGGGCATTCCTGCCCGTCATAAGTGTAGGATGGGCATTCTTGCCCGTCGCGAGTGTACGTTGTGTTTCGTCGCGGTGGCAGGGGTGTGGCAGGGGTGTTGCCAAGGGCGGCTCGGGCAGGAATGCCCAAGCTACATTTGCTGCAGCGGCTCGGGCAGGAATGCCCAAGCTACATTTGCTGCAGCTGCTCGGGCAGGAATGCCCAAGCTACATTTGGGGGGCGGGCTTATTCGATGTGGCTTGTTCGGTGGTTTCGGGAGTTGAGGCAGGTAACTTCCGGATGCGAACTTTGCGGAAGTGGACTTCGGCGCCTTCGCTTTGCAGGGCGATGTGACCATTGGCCGGGACTGCTCCGGTGATCTCTCCGGCCTTCTTGCCATTAATGTCGACAGACAGTCGACCTTTCTGACTCAGGATTCTGCATTCATTCCAGTTACCGACGGGTCTGGCGAGGTCTGAATCGCTGGTGTTATCGCTCTTGGCGTCCCCGCTGGGGAAGATGCTGCCAGCTTTGGGCTGGTGAAACTGAACCTGGATTGCGGTCGGCCAGATTCGAGGTTCATCCTGGGCATAGACGAGGACCCCGCTGTTGCCATTTTCGTCGGCCGGAATTCGCCATTCCAGGGTCATTTCAAAGTCGGAATACTGTTCCAGTGTCAACAAAAAACCCTTTGGTTTTCCGGTGCAGACCAAAACCGGTTCCGCGTCCGGAGTTTCTCGAACTATCTTCCAGACATCCGCCAGCGGAACGGTTGCATCCGAGAGAATTGACTTCCACTTCTTTTCTATTTCGCCCTCAAGCAGCGAAATCCACACGGGATCCGCTGTCGCTTCAGGTGCCGCGGGATCTTTTGAGACTTTCACATCCGCTTTCTCAGCGGCAGGTTTCTCCTCCTGCTTCTGCGACTCAAGTGCTCCCTCCTGGCTGGACGCAGCCTGAACTGGTAATGGAAAGGGAAAACCGCAGAGTTCTGTGAAGAGAATTGGAAGCCCCAACAACCCAAATCCTGAGATTTGCCGCCAGCGTTTTTTGGCGGAGAGAGGTTGGTTGGGCTCGGGAATCATGGAGAACATCCGAAGATGCAGGCGGACCGACAGGAAAGATGCGTACACTACACCTCAGAGCACGCTGCTTGTCAATCGACGCGTGCTCAGGGGCGAGGAATACCGGGCTGGTATTCTCAAAAAAACGTCGTTTTTCGGCCAGACTGCGGATTTTCGGATGCGGCAAATTCAGCCGCATCATGAATCCGATTATAACGGATTTGAGGACGGTCTGAGGAAGAGGGGCCTTCGATGTAGACGTGTGTTTGCATCTGTGTTAACTTTCGACCCTCACCCGTCGAAGCGACTAACAGAGAGTGTTCGCACGATCTGAGAGTCTCGAATAAGTCACATTTTCAACCTCACCGGCATGGAGGCCGCCATGGGATTGAAGCGAGCAAACGATCAGTCGACTCCACCAGCTGCAAACCCCGCTCCGGATGCTTCGCGCACCCAGATTCGGTGGTTGATTCGCAGAGACATGGAAGAGGTGCTTCTGATTGAACGAAGCAGCTTTGAATTTCCATGGACCGAGGAGGAGTTTCTCTGCTGTCTTCGCCAGCGCAATTGTATTGGCACTGTTGCCGAGCTTGACCATAAGATTGTGGGGTTCATGATTTATGAACTGCACAAGTCGATGCTCAGGATCCTGAACTTCGCTGTCGCTTCGGATATCCGTCGATCAGGTATTGGTCGCCAGATGGTTCAGAGACTCATTGATAAGCTCTCACAACAGCGTCGTCGCGAAATTGTGCTTGAAGTGCGCGAGACCAACGTTCCTGCTCAGCTGTTCTTTGCGGAGAGCGGCTTCCGAGCGGTGACAGTTTTGAGAAAACACTACGACGACACGTGCGAAGATGCCTACTATATGAGGTATTGCCTGACGGACGATTCATCGGTTCCGTTTGTGCCTCACAATCGCATTTCGGAGTATGATGCTGCTTAGTCCATGAAGATCGCCATGATCACAGCCGGCGGTGCCGGTATGTTCTGTGGCTCCTGCATGCAGGACAATACGCTTGTGCGCACTTTGCGCATGGTGGACGTGGATGCAGTTCTGGTTCCTGCGTATACCCCGATTCGCGTTGATGAAGAGAACGCCAGTTCTGAACGAGTATTTCTGGGCGGGATCAACGTCTATCTGGATTCAGCGATTCCGTTCTGGTCAAAGCTTCCGAATTGGCTGACAGCGTGGTTAAATCGACCTTCCGTCATCCGATGGTTGTCGAAGTTTGGCACCAGTACGGACGCGGCAAAGCTTGGGCCACTCACTCTGGATATGCTGCGGGGCGATGCCGGTCCTCAGCGACGCGAAATTGATGAGTTAGTTCGTTTCCTGGTTGATGACCTGAATCCGGATGTTGTGTTGCTCAGCAATGCACTGATCTCCGGCCTGCTTCCTCAGCTCCGGCGTTCGTATCGAGGAAAGATCCTGATCCTTCTCCAGGGGGATGACATCTTTCTTGAAGGGCTTCCTGAACGATACCGAACAGAAGCGATTCGTCTGATCGCTGAAAACTGTCGTCATGTCGACGGATTTATGACTCACAGTCAGTACTACGCCGACTTCATGCGGTGCTATCTGCATATTGAGCCAGCAAAATTTGAAGTGATTCCGCTGACGGTTGATACATCACAGCTTCCGGATTTCTCAGCCCCCTTGCAAAGTGCTGAGAAGCGATTTCGTGTCGGATACTTTGCTCGCATTTGTCCCGAAAAAGGGGCGTTTCGATTCCTTTCCCTGCTTCCGGAGCTGGTGTCATCGGATCCACAAATTGATGCTGTGATCGCTGGATTCCTGCCTGAACAGCACCGTGCTCGGTTTGAAAAGCAGTTGTCCGAGGTCCAGAAGGCCGTTCCTCAGGGAAGAATTCACTGGGCTGGGAGCCCCTCATCACGTCCGGAGAAGTTCGATCTGCTGATGTCTTTGAATGTGCTTTGCGTCCCTGCCGAGTATCGAGAGCCCAAGGGGATTTATGTTCTGGAGGCAGGTCTTGCGGGAGTTCCTGTCGTGGTTCCGTCCCACGGTGCATTTCCGGAACGCATTCAGGACATCGGCACAGGTCGTTTGGCGTCGCCGAAGGATTCCGGAGAGTTCATCCGGAGTATTCGAGATCTGAAACAGGAGTACGGGACGATATCTCATCTGGCTGCCGAAGAAGGATCTCAGGCAAGACGAATTCTCCGCGACCATGTGATTCAGCGACACAGCATGCAAGCGACCGGTCAACCGATTCTCGAAGCGATCACCCGTCTCACGAAGTAGCCAAATGTAGGATGGGCATTCCTGCCCGTCCCGCGCTGGTTCGAGTGCTGCAAATGTAGGACGGGGATTCCTGCCCGTCCCGCGCTGGTTCGAGTGCTGCAGCGTCGCAGAGTGTGCTCGGGCAGGAATGCCCAAGCTACATTTTGAGCAGTGTGCTCGGGCAGGAATGCCCAAGCTACATTTCGAGTGGCGGCTCGGGCAGGAATCCCCAAGCTACATTTTAGTTTTTAGGCGGCGGCGGAATCGGGTTGGGAGAGGGTTGGCTGATCGCGGTACCAGTTGAGGATACCCTGGAGTTTTGCGGGAGTCTCGCCTTTGCCTAGTCGTTGAAGAAAGCGGGATGCCATCGCTGTTGTGTAGCGGTTTACGAACGGACGAACCCAGCGTGCGAGTTCAATACGCTGGCCGACGGGATCGAGTTGAAATCCCATGCCGGTTTTGAACTGATCCAGGGAGCCGAGCCCCGCTTGGATGGATTCGTACCCATAGACAACTTGTTCGATCTGAGGTTCTCGGATCTTGTTATAGAGATACTGAAACAGGAGTGCGTTGTTCGGGAATTTGGGCAACAGATCGAGTGCAGAACGCACGATCAGCATATTGGCCGTTGTTCCGATTGTGAACGCGATCACATACGCAGCAAGGCGTCCTTCGCACCAGGCAGCCCATGCCTCCGCGCCCTCTGTGACGCTCGCTGCTTCGTAGTATTTTTTCCAGTAGGTTTCGATATTGGCCGGAACCTTACGTTCCTGGCGAATCAGAGTATCAATGTTGAGTTGAATCGCATGTTTGGAAAGCTCGGCGAATTCTATGCGTTCAATTTTGCAATCTTCGAGTCCTCGGCGGACCTGCGTTCTTGTGCGGCTGCGGAGTGATGGAAAGTCATACGCTTTATCGCTGCAAAGGATGCGATGACTGGTGACTCCCTGCTCGACCGGACAGCCGAATCGAACCAGGAGACCGTCATGTCCGAGGATTTCTGACAGCGAAATCGTGGTTGCGTCGACGTTCTGGTCGAAAGGAAAACCTGTGTAGACGCCTCGATTGGTGTTAAACCACCACATTCCGTCGACTTTGCGGACCGTGTGCCCCATTCGTTCGAGGAATGATGCGTAATGTTCCGGGCTGACAGACATTCGAGACATCCGTTTCTGAGCGACTGAAAAATCCATTCGAGATGCAGTTTACGTCAGTCGGCCGAATGGTCACAAGGCGAATGTTTTTTGTGATTTTCACGGTAAAAACCGACATTCGGTGGGATCAGACCTTGGAGCGGAATGACTCGACAGACTAAATTTTCCCCGTCTCTTGAGTCTCTCATGCCTGACAAAGGACTGATGGCGTGTTGTGGATCGTCGTCTTGTGGATCGTGCTGTTGATTTCAATCCTGGGACTGTACTGGATCTACGATGGATACGGTCGGTTTCTTCAGGTGTGTTCTCTTGTCTATGGGGCGGCACCCGTCAAGACCAGGGAAGCGGCTACGATTGATACTCAGAAACAGCTCCCGTCTATCACAGTGCTGCTGACGGTGCACAATGAAGAGCGTGTGATTGAAGACCGCATTCAGAACCTCCTTCAGTGCGACTATCCTCGGCATCTTCTGGACATTCTGGTTGCATCCGATGGGTCCACCGATCGAACCGCAGAGATTGTAAGTCGATATGCGGACTCAGGTGTGCGACTCCTCGAAAGTCCTGGACTGGGAAAAACGGCCACGCAGAACCTGGCGTTTCGTCAGATTGAATCTGAACTGGTTGTATTCACCGATGCAGACATCCAATTCGACACTGGATTTCTCAGGCAGATTGCCGGACCCTTCGCGGATCCACTAGTCGGCGCAGTCGATGGTCGACTTCTTTATACACGTGATGAGCAACCCACTACAGTCGTTGGCCAGGGATTCTACTGGAACTATGAACTGAAAGTGCGTTACCTCGAGTCGCGTATGGGACTCCTTGCTGTCGTTGCCGGGGCATGCTTCGCGTTGCGACGGAAACTGTTTGTTCCAATGGACCCCAGCATTGGTGAAGATTGCATTGTTCCTCTGGATGTTGTGTCTCAGGGATATCTGGTTCTGCACGAGCCGACCGCAGTTGCATACGACCGGTATGATGATTCGGCTGAACTCACACTGCGTCGACGCATACGAATGACGCTCCGAAACTGGCAGGGAACCTGGACACGCCCTGCTCTGCTCAATCCTCTTAAAAAACCAGGATATGCATTCGCACTTTGGTCACACAAACTACTCCGCTGGTTGTCCCCCGTGTTTCTGGGACTGGCAACCTGTTCAGCGACTGGACTGCTGGTTGCAGCGCCGGGCTGGCTGAGTATTTTGGCAGTCATGCCGTTCGTGATGCTGTTTGGACTCGCTGCCAGCGGCTGGATGGCTGGACGAACCGGACTTCGGCTTCCTGGGGCCGGCACTGCTTTCAGCTTTGTGCTGGCGAACACGGCCTTCATGATCGGAATCTGGCGTGCGACACTGGGCGAACGAATTCACTCCTATCGCAACGGCTGAGACGCAAAAAAAGAATCGCAGCAGATCACCACGAAAGTGACACACTGCGATTCCTGAGTTTGCTGTCGACAACCACGACTCAGATGCCATTGAAAACCAAATCAGCGGCACGTGCTGCGGTACAACCGAATCAGCGTTTGCCGTGAACCGACGAATTGACCTGAAGGACCGGCTGAGCTCGTTCGCCGCTGCAAATGACGACCAGCAGGTTTGAGATCAGTTGTTCGCGTTCTGAATCGGTCATATGCAGTTCGGCCTTCTGCAGTCGATCGACTGCGTCACGTACGATTTCAACGGCCCCTTCGACAATTGTTTTTCGAGCATCGATCAGGGCGAGTGCCTGTTGACGCATGAGCATGGACTGAGCAATTTCGGGGGCGTAGGTCAGGTCGTTCAGTCGCACACCAAGAACTCGTATTCCGGCGGCGTTCACAGCTTCCTGAAGTTCCGAGATAAAGGACCGAGTCACTTCGTCGTTTTCGACTTTGAGACAGGGTTCGCTGTGGTCGGATGATTCGTATGGAAACTGAGAGCTACATCGCTTGATGACGGCGCCGGCCTGGTCGTCGATGAAGGTTCGGTAGCTTTCTACATCGAGTGCTGCCTTGTAGGAATCTTCGACTCGGTAGACGACTACGGCACTGATCTGGATTGGGTTTCCGTTTCTTTCGAGCACAGTTGTAGTGGCGATGTCGAGTGTCATGTCTCGTGTTGGAATACGAATGAGTGATCGGCCAATCGGGTGAATCCAGCAGATGCCCTGGTTCCGCAGAATCCGAACGAACTTACCGAAACGAAGCACCACGATTTCTTCACGCGGATTCACGACGAAGAATCCGAACAGAAGAATGATCGGGAAGATCACAGTACCAATCACAACGAGGACCAGTTCAAAGAGCCCCTGGTTTTGTCGGAGTTCATTCTGTTCGGAGTTCATTCGGGCCGTTTGATTACTTTGAGTTGTGTTCATGATTGATTTCCTGCTGGAGGGCATTTTCCCTGCGAACCAGTTAAAGACATGAGTGTCCGATCATTGCGGATCGGCTGCGAAACGGATCGCGGCATCATTCAGATCAATCGAATCGAAGTAAATATGGAAAACGCCTGGTTCTACGCGGGGGGAGCCGCTTTTCTGGGGGTGGTTGCCTCCTGCTGGCACCAGCTGCAGGCCATCCTGATTCAGATTTCCAGCCGAATGGTGGTCAGTATCTCCGTATGCGGCTTTCAGTCCGATGCGGTTCAGCTGCTGCTCCGGGAACGCTTCAAAGCGTCCAGATTTGGGCCGCGAACTTACATCGGCTGGCTTCTGCACGTCCCGTCTCGCCAGCGAACACAACTAATCGCCATGGAAACGGTGAGTTCAGGAGGACGAATCTTTTGGGACGGATGGAAGCCCATCTGGGTGACGCGTGATCACCAGTCGGATGCGAACATCGAGGAGGGAGTGACATCCCGCGACTGGAATTCTCAGGGGCTTCGCCTCCTCTTTCTGCGAGGAACCTTCGATCCGGATGCACTCGTCTTTGAAGCGGCAGAACACTTCAATCTAAGGATGGTCTCGTTTGCAGGTGATGATATCCCAGGACGTCGTCGTCATTCTGTTCGACATATTTATGGGACCGCTGGACTGCCAGCCGTTCAGTTGAAACAACGCAAGTCGAGTGATACGTCCCCCGCTTCTGCGTACGATACTCGAGCCTGCCGACAGAATCGTCCGATTGGCTGGAGCGAATCAGAACTTGGTTACGCATCCAGCGAAGGACAACAGGCGATTGATCGGCTGGCACTCAATGATGCAACTCGACAGATGGTTCGGGAAGCACACTTCTGGAAAGACAATGAAGACTGGTACCGCGAACGTTCGATTCCCTGGCGCCGAGGCTGGCTGCTGCATGGGCCACCGGGAACCGGGAAGACGGCTCTGATGCGAGCCATCGCCGAAGACCTGGACCTGCCCGTCTTCGTTTACGACCTTGCAAGTCTGACCAACGAAGAACTTCAGACCGAATGGTCACAGATGCTGACTCAGGTGCCCTGCATGGCGGTCATGGAAGATATGGATGCAGTGTTTAACGGTCGGCAGAATGTCACGGGCCGGGAGCAGCATCTGACCTTCGACTGTCTCCTGAATTGCATGGATGGTATCGAACGGTGCGATGGCCTGTTCATGGTGATCACGACCAATCGACTGGAAGAAATCGATCCCGCTTTGGGGATTCCCGAAGACACCGGACAAAGTTCTCGACCCGGACGAATCGATCGCACTCTATTCCTCGGCCCCTTGTCAGAATCCGGTCGACTTCAGATCGCTCAGCGAATTCTGATCGATGCGCCCGACTACCATCAGCAGATTGTGAGACAGGGCGATGGCGATACCGCTGCCCAGTTCCAGGAACGCTGCACTCGGCTTGCCCTCGATCTGTTATGGAGACAGCAAAAGCCGTCTCAGGACCTGACCCCAGAGGTGGAAGACACCAAAACGCGAGTGTTTCGCTAGGTTTTCGTTTTGCGCAAAACTCCCAAATTCCCTATTTTACATTTTGTAAAGAGGTGTAAACGACCGTCATAATCGTCAAAGTCGTTACAGGCCTACCCGGACATATGTTCATATGTCATGGGGTCAGACTTGGTGAATTTTGATGGGAGAAGAGAGAGATGAGAGTACTGAAGTCACTTTGGACGGACGAAGTGGGAGTGATCCTGTCAGCAGAGGCCGTTGTGGTTGGCACTGTTGCCGTTGTTGGTCTGACAGCCGGCATGAGTGTCGTTGCGACCTCAGTCAACGAAGAGCTCAAGGACGTAGGTTTCGCGATTCGAAGCCTGGACCAGAGTTATGAGATTCCTGGACAGCAGGGATGTGGCGCGATGACCGCTGGTTCGTCCTTCAAGCAAGAACCTGTTAAGGAATCGCTCAAGGAGCTTTCTTCTGTCTATCGAGACGCGGAGAAGAAAGAGAAAGCTCAGGCTGAGCGATTGGAACAGCAGCTGAAGGAACGCCGAAAGGAAGAAGCAAAGAAGAAGGAACAGGCTCGTGAGAAAGACGAGCGAGACGATGATGATGATGACGAGAAGGAAGAGTCATCTGAGCCAAAGAAGCGACGCACTGACCGCCAAATCTAGTCCGTTGGCCGAACTTCTCTCAGTCATTCGTCAAAGAACCTGACCTTCCGGAACTCTGTCTCTCTCACTCTCTCTCAACAGATTTCTGAAGGTCAGGATTCTTCTTCGCTGTCGAATCAGCGGCGGGCGAATCAAAGTACAGTCTCACTGTGGAAACCACTGAGATCTCAGGATTCATCGGCAGTTCTCGAGCCATCAGATCGGCGTCCGGGAAGAGTCCTCGATAGTAGGTATTGCGGGGCCGATAAGCGCGGATGAGTGGAATATCGCTGCGCCAGCCATTTGAGATTTCTTCATCGTGAGTATTCACGAATGAGTGATAAAGAGACTCTGGATATCGGACCACAGTTTGCTCCTGCAGGTTGATGACCTGAGGGCGAGTTTCGAACAGAGCATCCAGCAGGACATCAGCTTTGTCTCGAGCGGCCTTGACTGCCTGTTTGCGAGCCTGATTCCTGACATCGTCCAGTTCTCTGCTCCAGTAATCAAATGCAATGATATCGGTGACACCGTGTTTGAATGCCAGCTTTAGGGCTGTTGTTGCTGTCGTATCATTTGGGACCGATAGATGCAGGTTGGTTTGCATACGAAAGCCGGCCTTCTTTTCGACACCGACCTCACGATCGCCCTGCTTTTCAAGTCCCCATGCGTAGAGTGGCAGGACGGCGATAAAATCTTCAACAGTGTTTTCTGCGGGTATGCCGATTTCGGTCCATGACGACCGGAGCTGGGTGATCGTTTCGCTGATCGCAGCCTGACACTGATCAGCCGATTGTCCTTCTCCCGTGACAGCCAGCACAATCCGGATCTCTGCCGGACGGACTCGGACTTCCGCACGACCTTCAATGGTAATGAAACCTTCGACGACTTCCCGACTGAGGAGTGGCAACGATGGAACCGTTGAGTCACCGGAATCGACACCTGCCCGAGAACCTCCAAGTTGAGCGTTCGCTGTGGAGGTCCAGGTGCAGATCACAGCCAATACAATGACCACGCTGCTTTTGAAGTAGAGCATGAGTACCTTCCGTTTCTTGTTGAACGATAAGAACGTCTCTCAGAATTCGAGATCGCTTCGGCTCCGCTGAGCCGCTGGGTGGCTCTGGAATAGTAGCCATCAAGCTTCGCATGATGAAGCGAGCCCTGGTCTAAAGTCCTCATCACGCTCCGCTGCGTTGGTCGCTGCGTGGCATGCGTTACACGTCACGGTGGGTTGGTGGGGGCTTGGGGAATCGCAGCCAGGTGCTCGACATCACGACGGAGCGTGATGAGTACTTTGGGAGGGGTTCGACATCACGGCGGAGCGTGATGAGGACTTTGGCGTGCGATTCAGGACGACAAGGCACCAGAGAGCAAGAGGCAGAATTATGGGGATGACGAAGCCGCTGAACAGGATCGATGCGACGCAACAGAGTTGAGCGAAGATGATACCTTTGCTCTGTCGAACTCGAATACCGGCAACAATTGCACTGACACCAATAACAAGTACAGCTGCAAGATAAAACAGAATTCGCAGCCCGGTTCGTCGCAGTCCGGCGAGATCAGCATCTGACGTGACGGCGGTTGCAGTGAACATTCCGATGAGGAATCCTCCGAATGCCAACAGGATAAGACAAGCACCAATTGCGATCAGGAGGCGACCTGCCAGTTGAGTTGCCGGCAATGTTGTATGGCTGCTGCGAGGGACTCGAGAGTTTCGGTGTAATCGGTGGCTTTGCGACAATGCCAGTCGGAGGCTGAAAACATTGGCCACCAGTAGCGCGATCAGGCAACCGGCAGCTAGGATACCCCATTGAGTGAGGTGAATTTCATGCTGAACGGACCCAAGAAACGCCCGCCCTCGAAAGACTGTTCCATCGAAATCATGGCCCATCGTGTCAATGGATGGTCTGCTGCCATCAGGACTTATGTAATGAATATTGATCAGTCTGTACCTGAAAACATGCCGGTAAAGGGCGAGCACTGCAATTGCCGCAAACGTCGTGGTTGTCTGCAGAATCGCGGTCCATTTTCCAGTTGCGGATGTACTCATGCCGCTGAGTTGAAAAATGAACGCCAGAACGAGTATCAGGACCGTCAGCGTGCCAAGTTCATGGTCAATGGGCGAAAACATCATCTGAGGAGTTTCTGCAACCATTGGAATGTGCGTGACCAGAATTTCAACGCACGGGAAGAACATCGCCACCAGACTGATCAGGCACAACAACGGACTCAGCATCCGAATTGAGAATGGGATTTTCGATTGACGAGCCGGTTCAGCGACCCAGTTCCTGATGGCTCGAGCTTCATAACTGAGAAACTCGGACAACGCCTGCGGTCTTTCCTCAGCTTCAAGGGACCGCGTTTCCGGCCTGAATTCAGAGATTTGGTCATCTGACGACGTGGCCGTGATTGCGGACACGGCGGCGGCGACCTCTGCAGCACTTTGAAATCGACGTTCGCGGTCTCGAGTCATCGCTTTCAGTACGATGGAGTCAAGTCGCTGATCGACTCCGGCTTTATGCGACGGAGGATCAAAGTGGCCCGCAGGAATTTCGCCGGTCAGCATCTCATAAAAGACAACACCGAGCGAGTAGATATCAGCACGGTGATCAACAGAGCGAGATCCCTCCATCTGCTCCGGAGCCATGTAACGAGGCGTGCCCATAATCTGATGGGTACCGGTGAGAGTAAATTGATCGGTGTCACCGGCGATCAGCTTTGCCAGGCCAAAGTCAGCAATCTTCACTCGTCCACGCGTATCGATCAGGATGTTTTCAGGTTTGATGTCTCGATGCACAATCCCTTCGCCGTGTGCAAATTGAAGCGCTTCACAGATTTGTGAAATCATCGAAAGTGCCAGCGTTGTGCTCAGCGGTCTCTGGTTCATCAGTTGCCGGAGGTTGGCCCCATCGACAAACTCCATTACGAGATAGTAGAGTTGTTGAGCGAGGGGCGCCGTTTCCAAATTCTCCGAGGGCAGGAAAATCTCGCCAAAGTCATGAATCGATACTATCCCGGTATGATTCAGTCTGGCCATCGTCCGTGCTTCACGATTGAAACGTTCGGCGAACGCCGGGTCACTGGCTGCATCGGGGCGAATGATTTTGAGTGCGACCATGCGATCCAGTTTCTTTTGGCGCACCTGATAAACAGCCCCCATACCTCCGGAACCAATCAGTGAGATGAACTCAAAATCCGGGAACAGTGGACGCAGCGTTTCGATCGTTTCCGGCTGAAACTGTTTTGGCCCCGGTGTTGGGGGCCCCGGTGTCTTGAACGATCGAAATTGATGCTCATCGTCTGGTCGAAGCTGCGGGCTGTCGATCGGAATCAGGGCCGCTCTCAACATGCAGGACGGACACAGGCCGTCTGGTGCATCTTCAGGAATCGGCTGTTCACACTTTTTGCAGGTCTTTTCCATGTGTCTTCTCGCTCTCGCCGTCCGATCTTTCTGACTCTCCAGAAGTGGATTAAGCAGGAGTCGGCATAGGTTACACGGAATTCCTGGATTTTCCCAAAGTCAGCCAGTTTAACGGCAAGCCGCAGGCGACTGAGTCTTCCCTGCCGACGCCCAGATCAAAACGCCAAAGAAGACCGAAGCAAATACAACTTTATCGAACTGGATATTCGAGTCTATAGAATCGATAGATCAGCGGCACGTAGAGACCAGCTGCCAGTAAGTGTGCTGCCAGACCAATTGGCCATGAAATCGTATAGAATCCAATGCCAGCCTGGTAGAACGCAGCGACCCAGATGACCCACAAGATGGCACCGAAGATCGCGAAGACAGGTAGACGCATCAGGGTGACATGGAGCGCATGTCGCCACTGATCGACCTTTGAATGACGGGCGACGATGGAGTGGATGAGCCTGACGATGAGCTCCAGTGCCAGGTAGCCGAAGAACCAGATTGCAGCAGCCACGGAAATCAGGCCAGCGGAGTTTGCGATGACAAAGACCGCAGGGACCGAAGTTTGACGAGTCGCTGAGCCCATAGGAAAGTTGAAACAACAAAAATTGTAAACCGCCGGCATCAGCAGAATTAAGAGAGCAATACGAACATTGCGGCGGGCCAATGCCTGATCAACGTTCAACGCAGGAATCACGGGCTGTTGCGATTCCGGAGGTGTATACGGATTCTGGTTCATTTGACTTGTTACCTGTCACGGCTCCGGTTCACTCAGCCGGGAACTTCACCAGCTCTCTGGCGATTTCATCACAGACTTTTTGAGCTGGTGTCGTGTAGCAGTTGGTCGCAACCAGTATGCACTGCTGTTTTCCGGGAGTGACCACGGCGTAACAGTACCACATCGTGTTGCTTCCATTGTGGAAATAGCCTTTTCCATCAAACGCGGGTGCGTCAAAGATGATCCATCCGCCGTGATAACTTTCGTTTTCAGCGGTCGTTTCGGGTGGAGTCAGGATTGCCTGCCAGACATCTCTTGAAATTCCAAGTGTTTCGTAGCCGTTCGGCTGACCATAAACGATGGCGAACTTCGCCCAGTCCCGCATGTTCATATGCACTCGTCCTGCCGGTCCCATGCAGGGAGAATTGTCGTGCTGTTCCGGCGTCAGAGAGACCTCGCTGGATTTGCTGAACAGTGATTTTGCGAGACCGACCAATCCTGATTCTTCTGTATGTCCCCAGACTCTGTCAGGAAGGACTGACTCGGACGTCGAACCGTCTGGTTTTCCGACAGGCCCGAATCCGGCTGAACGAATACCAAGTGGAGTAAAGAGTCGGTCGTGAATCCGAACTTCCCAGGGTTTTCCGTCAATCGTCTCCACGACATGGCCAAGCAGCGTGTAGCCAACATTTGAATACAGAAATTTTGGGGACTTCGACCGTTTGAGAGTACACAGTCGTTCCAGCATCATTCGTCGAGCATCTGAAGGAGACTCGGGGTGGGCCTTATCAAATTCCGGATATGTCATGTTTGCCGGCACACCACTTCTGTGCTGCAGAAGTTCTTTGATTGTGACATCGCCCCAGACAGAATCCTGAACACAGGATATGTCAGCAAACACCGTCTTGAGCGGCGTATCCAGCGTGAGTTTTTCTTCTGAGCACAACTGTGCGATCATGGCAGCTGTCATCGCTTTTGTGCATGACCCCAAATGCACAGCGTCATCGATTTGAGCAGGATCCGATTCTTTCCATTTGCGGACACCGGCGACGGCCAGAACAGGTGGTTGTCCAGTCACAAACCTGCCGGCCCACAGCGCTGGCAGACTGTTGTCAGTGCAGGCTTTGTTCAGTCGTTCTTTGAGTACTTCGTTTTCGATCACCGGAAGGTCGGAATTCGGAACCTCTTCCTGCTGAGCAACGGTTGGGCTGACAGAGAGTGTTATCAACAACACGGCCAGAAATGTCGAACTGCAACCGGACATCGTCAATTTCCTCACCTGGATCAATCACACAAAAACATCGAACCGCAGTATAAGCTTTTGAAGATGATCAAGACACTCATTGATAACTTTGTAAAGGTTCTGAGCTTCATCATGCAGGCTTAGATGTCAAGAAATAGTGTCAGGTTCGAATGAATTCCAACGGTGGCGCATCGCGTGATTTTACCTCCTACAGGATCAATCTTTTGCGTAACTGCGTGACCACAGTGAGTACTGAATTTCAGCCGCCGTCCGGTCGGACTTCACTCCCAAGACCGTTCCAGGCAAAGACCCCTCCGGCCCTGTGCCAGAGGTGAACGGGTTTGGAAACCAGACCGTTCCTCACGAAATTGACTTCCCGTCTCACTATCTGGCAGTCGCTTCACAACAACCCTTCGGCAGGCGATCCGGAAGTCGTGCGACCCAGTGAACAAGTTCTGTAAGAAGCTGTATGGAACGTTCTGCGTTTTCCTCTGTCAGATAATCCCAGCTCCCGAATCCAGCGCCGAGCACAGATTCAAAGCACAGGCCCGGTGTCTTGATTACGCGTCCCTTTCCGTGGACTTCGGTACTATATTCAAGCTGAGGTCGTCCCATTCTTGCTGAGTAACGGATTTGAACCCGGACTCGACATTCGTTCAATGAACCTTCGTAACGCAGAATCTCACTTCCGAGGTCAGAAATCTCAGCAGAGAACAGCTTGACGAATGCAGACTTTACCATGCGACGAAGTGTTGGGATTTTGACAGGAATGATCATGGAAAGATCGCTGATCAACTCTTTAGGCAGGATCATTGCCAGTCCGGTGACTCCCTGTTTCCGATAGAAGTCTTCAAGGCCGTTATGACTCGGGTCTTTCATCAATCCTGCGAGAAGATTAACACCGGTATATCGCACGCCGGTTCCAATTCCCGAGAGTGTGACAGCGCTGGAATACTGCTGCCATACAGGATTAGGAGGAGGCTCGATCAGGCCATACGATGACCACTCGACAAGGATCTCCAGAAGTGCTTCCTGTGCCGCTGAGTCAAGGCTTGTGTAGTGATCGAGAAAGCGGATAACTCGAGTATTCGGAACCTGTCTGAGAACGGCAAAATCAGACTCTTGTTCGGCTCGGAACTCTGCTTTCAGCCAGTTGACAAGTTCCTGACGGACAATGTTCATTGTTCTTCGTTCATTAGCGACTTGATTGCTGGCCGTTCAGTTCCCATGGTTGAAATCCTCTCCCAAGTGGCGTCAGGTCACGCTGGAAAATGAGTCGAGGAGGATTCTGTGAGCCGTCGATGACAGCCTCAAGCCGAGTATTCGGGCCCCCCTGTTCGAAGTGGCCCAATGTCTGGAATCGGTACATATCACCGGATGTTGTGAGCCATGGCCCGAGAACTCTGAGCGTCTCCAGTTCTACGACACCTTCGGCAAGAATCCATGCCGGAGTGATTCGGTTCAGCATCACCGACTGCGACATGCCTTCTGACTGCAGCGATGGCCTGGCCTGGATGATCATGTCGGCAATAGCTTCGGTCATCCCTGGGATTGCCATGAGGACTTCTCGTGGTGCTTCATTGATATTGATTCGGCCATCGAGAAACGCGTCATCCACCCACGAGACTGTCTGTTCAAGCTGAGGCATTGACTCCAGCAGACCGTCGGAAGTCCAGGGGCTGGTGAGTGTAACAGGGGAGCCATTGACCTCTGCTTCAACTTCCGCATCGATCAGGTCGTAGATGGATCGGAACGAGAATCCTGCAACTTTGGTAAGATCCATACCACCTCGAGTTACTGTTCCTTCGACTCCCCCCGTCAGTGCCTTACCAACAGCGGTTGCAGCGTCCTTCTGTGCCACTGTGAGACTCTGCTGAGTTGCGGCATCTGCGTTGGCATTGCCATACAGACGATAGGCGACAACAAACTGAGCTGCGTCTTCGCCGAATTCCGGTTCAATCGCATCATACAACTCAGTCATCAGCCCCTGGTTCAGATTAATCTTCTCGGCACCGTCTGCCATTGTGTTTCGTTCACGGCTGGCGACGGTAAAGAACTCTCTCCAGCCAATGTCAAGGACGCCATCAGCATTGTCAGAGGGCGGAGATGCATCACCATCATTCTCATTGGGGTCGAGTGTACCGTTGCGATTGGCATCTTCGCCGTAGAACATCTGAGGCGTGACACCCTGAATCTGCAGCAGTTCATCGATCGATTCCATAGGCGCATTTCTTGCGGAGTACGGTACCGCCAGAGTCTCATAGAACTCAGATTCTGCTCCACCGACGCGGATCTCTTCATCGCTGTCAATCCAGTCCATGATTGAATTGACGATATCTTCGGTCATTCCTGGGACGTGAGAGATCGCATCAAACGGAGTTGTGGATTCGTCGTCGTCATCATCAAACTCTGTCAGTCGATTCAAATTGAATTTCGCGTTTTCAGTCATGAGTCCAAAACGAATACTCTCCCCGGCAGCGCCCGAGTGAGGAGTAACGACAGAGAACTTCACCTGAGCACGATCATTCTCCGCTTCCGTCAGCGTTCGTCCTCGAAAGGTGGATGGATCATGATACAGATCCACGGTTGTCGGATCCGCGTTACGTTCTGCAATCTTCGCAGCAACGAATTCGATCGCCGATTCAGCCATCATACGTGCTTCAACATCTCTGCCGTGCATCAGCGAGGCGGTGTATTCCACCTGCATGGTGCCTGTAAACGTGTAGGCAACAAGTGATAACAGGACGATCACGATTGTGACAACGACAAGGATGAAACCGCGGCGATTCCAGAATCTGAGGGTTGCCGGTTTTGGTGCGACTTGTCGGGACGGTTGGTTATTTAGTTTCATAGAGCCGACTCCGGGATATAAGGTTCGGCAACCGGCAGGTTAACGACCATGACATATGAGGAATCCGGCAAGGCGTATGGATCTTCGCTCGGCGATTTTTCCATCAAATCCTCAGGTTCGGGCGTTTGCAGTACCAGCGTGACTTCGATCGCCTGAGGGAGAAGGTTCAGCAAAGTGCTGTCCCATTCTTCCTGCCACTGAGCCCCGTCATAGTAGCGAAACGAGATACTGCGAACTTCGGGTGCCATCACTTTGGCGGCGGAGATTTGATCCTGTTCTTCATTTTGCTGTACGGCATTTCCAAGTGCATTCAAGTCACCCGTCATTCGCACAAGTCCCGCCGAACCGGAGAATGATCCCGAGGTTTCTCGTTCGGCGATATCCGATGAAATGCCACCCGCACTGGTTTGAGCAACAAAATAACGAACCATCATCAGGTCACCAGTTCGGTCGGATGACATCACCAGTTCCTGAGCCGAGACGTAGTTCAGGTTTCGATCCGGGCGACTGATATACAACAACAGATCGGTCGAAGTACCAATCAGTCCGTTCTTGTAGTCGGTTGATCCGCTGGCAGCCGTTTCCGGCGTCACGGTTTCGGACGACTCATCGGTTTCTTCTGAGGACTCCGAGTCGTCTGATTCTTCTTCAGCAGTCTCTTCTTTGACAAAGACGGTCGACTGGATGTCACGTGTGATTTGTCGCAGCAAAGTGCGTGCAATCTGCGTGCGAGCGACTTCTTCATGACTGTTTGTCTGGAGGTTCAGGTAGATCGTCATGGCAGCATAAAGCCCGGCCATAATCATGGTCATCAACCCCATGGAAATCAGTGCTTCCATCAGGGTAAACGCGTGGCGTGTTCCGTGCAGTGGCGTGGATCTCATTCGGAGGTCTCCGAAAGAGCCGCATCAATAAAGATTTGTGGGTCTCGCATATATCGAGTCAGCGTGAATCCTGCGTTGATCTGATCTTCTGACAACTGATGATCAACGATGACTGTCACCTGAAGTAAGCCAGTCGTTCCGGCATCGGCAACTTCAAGCTTCCATTGCCAGAACCCTTCTTCATTTCCTTCATCCAGAAATGGCTGACCGGCCCCGGATTTTAGTTCCTCAATGCCAGCGATGACCTCGGCCATCTTCGATTCGCAGCGAATGACGGCCTCAGCCTGCAGTCGTGCCTGGAGTTCGGCTCGCTGTCCAATTGCAAGCAATTGCATGATTCCCGTGAGTGAACTCAGGAAGATCGCCAGAGAAATCAGTACTTCAAGCAGAGTCAGGCCGGAGCGATTCGGAGACGTGCGCATTATTGCTGCTCCTCTCGATACACGCCTGACAGCCGAACAGATCCCGTAAGTCCGCGAATACTGATTTCTGCCGTTCGACCGTCCGTGTCCATGACTCGAAACGTATGATCAACGGCACTCCCGTCAAAGTGGAAATACACGGGGCGTGACCAGGACTTTTCGGACAGGACACCGGCGTCCGGAAGAGCACCAAACCATTCTGGATCAAGTCGCTCACTGGAATCTTCTTCCCCGTCCATTGCACGCAGTGACAGGCCTTCCGGAAGTTCTCCTGACAACCGCATATATTCACCACTGGATGAATCTGTGGACGTGGAGTTTGCCGTTGTCGGTTCCTGTTCCGAGGGAAGTACGACAAAGTACTTTCCATTTGGTTCATAGCGAAACTGATAGTCAATGCCGGAGTCAATTGCATACGTGCGTGCTTCGGCCACGATTTCGCGGACCGATTCAGCAGACTCCTGAACCGTGCTGTCCTTCATCCGTTCAATCAGGGATGGAGCCGCCATCGCAGAAATCGCGACGAGAACAGCCAGCACAATCAGCAGTTCCATCAGCGAAAATCCGCTGACTGCCGATCGACTGGCTGTTGTGATGGACGGCTGTTTCATTGTCCGGCGAACTCAAGCAAACGGTGTTCAGAACATTGGCACAGCAGAGACTACTGCGGTGCTGTCGCCGACGTCCAGTTGTTGATGTCGTCTCCTGAACCACCATCATCCTGCATATTAGGACCATTGGACCAGATCGCAGGCTTCAGAGCCTTTCCACCTTGACCTTTGTTGTGTCCGGTTCCATCCCATTCGTAATTCAGCACCTGGCCCCAGGCGTCTACTGGTGGTTCTTCATAGTATGGAGGAAGCTGGCGACCACGCACAGGTTCCGGATTGATAAAGCCCTGCCATGCACTCTGGCCCGAACCCACAAGGAATGAACCGGAATGGTCGGCGGCAAACATCTTGGAGGTGTTCTCTGCGGATTTGATCGTCACCATGGTTGCGTTGATATTTGCCTGTTGCTGAGTTCCGATCAGGTTCGGCACGACCATCGCAGCAATGACGAGAATAATTGCGAGAACGATCAACAGTTCGAGCAAAGTAAAACCCGCACGAGATCGTCGTTCAGCCCGAGCGTTGATACTCGGTCGGGGCGACACGGTTGATTGAGAAATTTTCCGAAGCGTTTTCATTCCAAATTGTCCTTTGGTTCAGTTTGAGTAAACCCAGTTCGGCATTGGAGTTCGGAAACGAACGAATGCCAAATGAATGTTTACTCTGGTAAACCCCGAAAGGCAGGCTGGCGAGTCGGGATTTTCCGAGCATTACGAGTGATTTATCGCTGCATTGTGGAAAGATTCAGGATCGGGAGCAACAGCGCAGCGATCACAAACACGACAATCGCAGCCATCACCAGCAGAAGCAGAGGTTCCAGCATGCGGACGACAAGGTCTATTCGCCGGCTGGTACGTTTTTCCAGGTTATCTGCGACTCCAATCAGAACATTTTCCAGATTATTGGCTTCTTCTCCCACCGAAATCATTTCGACCAGTTCTTTAGTGAACTGCCCGCTGGCTCTCAGGGGTACCGCCAGAGAGGTTCCACTGCTGACATTTTCCACAGCATTTCCAATGGCTTCGGCGAGCACAATATTTCCGCTGGCATCTTTGGCGATACGGAGTGACTGAAGAATCGGAACACCGTTTTTCAGGAGAGTACCCAGCATTCTGCAGAAACGAGCGACGGCCAGATTCTGCAGAATCGGTCCCAATCCCGGTACTTTGAGTTTCCAGCGGTCCAGGAGCTTCTGACCATCCGGAGTGCCAGCCCAGGCAATGAATCCTGCGATTCCGCCGATCAAACCGATAACAATCAGCATCCACCACGCCTGCAGGATGTCGCTGATGGACATCAGTGCGGTTGTTGCCCAGGGCAGCGTACCCTGACTTTTCATACGATCAAACATCGCCGCGAACTTGGGGACGAACCAGACCATCATTACGACAACGATGCCTGTTCCAACAAGCAACAGGAACAGTGGATAGACCATTGCTCCCGTGACACGTCCCTTCAGTTCCTCCTGATGTTCATTAAACATCGCGATACGGGACAGCACTTCTTCGAGAAAACTGCCTTCCTCTCCGGCCTTCACCATACTCACCGTCAGACTGTTAAATGTCTTCGGGTGTCGGCGCATGGCGTCGTTGAGTCTCGAACCATCTGCAACTTGTTCGCGGACGTCCTGAATGACGACTCGCAGTGTTGGATTTGAAGTTTGCTCTTCCAGCAGCGTTAGGGAGCGAAGTAGTGGCACACCCGACTTCAGCAGGTCGGCTAACTGGTTGTAGAATACGGTGAGATGTCGTGGGGCAACTCTGCGGCTGCCCTGCTCTGCCTGCTTTTTCGACGCAGCGGACAGAGTCACCTTCATTGGAAACAGGCTGCGACCAGCGAGTGCGTTGAGCGCATCTGATTCGCTGGCTGCGGAGATTGACCCCGAGACCTGTTTTCCAGAGAGTTCACGTGCTAGGTAATCAAAGTCCGGCATGGCTAACCAACAATGTCCCCGCGAGTAATACGAACGACTTCTTCGATGCTGGTCACACCTGCCATCACCTGCTCCCAGCCACTGCTGCGGAGAGTCGTCATGCCGGCCTTCAGAGCGTAGTCGCGAATTTCAGTCGAACTCTTCTGTTCTGCGCACATGCGCTGAATCACAGGATCTGTTCGCAGGAGTTCAAAGACCCCGATTCGGCCCGCGAAGCCCGTGTCACGACATTCACGGCAGCCGTTCGGCTCGTAAACCACTTCCGGGTACGGCAGTGGAAAGTCGACAGGCATTTCGACTTCCGATGGTTTTTTGGCAATCTTGCAGTGAGGACAGAGTCTTCGCACAAGTCGTTGTGCGAGAACACCCTCAACTGTACTGGCAACAAGGTATGGTTCCACTCCCATGTCCACCAGTCGAGTAAACGCGCTGGGGGCGTCATTTGTGTGCAGAGTACTGAATACCATATGACCGGTCAGCGACGCCTGAATCGCGCTCTGGGCTGTTTCGCCGTCTCGAATTTCCCCGATCAGCACCACATCCGGGTCATGTCGCAGGATACTTCGGAGAGCGGCGGCAAATGTCAGGCCAATGCGACTATGAACCTGAATCTGGCTGATGCCATCCATATGGTATTCAACCGGGTCTTCCACAGTGATGATTTTGGTTGCCGGATCTTTGATCTCGTTTAATGCACTGTAGAGAGTGGTCGATTTACCGCTTCCGGTTGGTCCGGTGACAAGGATAATCCCGTGGGGCAGGTCCAGCAGTTCCCGGAATGTCTTGAGACAAGTGGGTGGCATCCCCACTGCCTTCAGATCGAACTTCATGCGTGCTTTGTCAAGCAATCGCATGACCACGCCTTCGCCATGGAGCATCGGGATGATCGAGACTCGCACGTCGACTTCGCGTCCGGAGACACGCAGCTTGATACGTCCGTCCTGAGGCAGTCGCTTTTCAGCGATGTTCAGGTGAGACATAATTTTAAGACGAGTCACGATGGCTGAATAGAACTGTCCGATCTCCTGAGGCACCGGCTGAATTCGCAACATACCGTCCATACGGTATCGAACTCGAAGTCCATTCTCCTGTGGTTCAATATGAATGTCGCTGGTCTGCTGTTTGACGGCTTCCATCAGCAGTTCATTGACGAGTCGAATGACGGATGGAGCCTGAGCGCCCTCGGCCAGTTCGCCAAAGTCTTCTTCAATCTCTTCTAATAGCTCAATGCCTTCTTCTGTTCTGCGTCGAACCAGTTGGTTGATTGTGTCGCCGCCGACACCAAGCAGTTCGTTGATCCGATTACCCAGTTCGCCGCTGCGAGTCAGAACGGGCTCCAGCTTGAAGCCTGTCACAGTGCTGAGTTCGTCGAGACCTTCGAGGTTCAGGGGATCGCCGGTGGCCACGACAACGTGACCGTTCTGGCGGTAAAGTGGCAGAAGCGTATGTCGGAAGATTGAAGACGTTGGGAACTTTGTCAGAAGCTCCGTATCGACTTCGATATTCTTAAGGTCGATATAACGCATTCCCAGTTCATCGGACAAAGTTCGCAGAATGGCGTCCTCTGTCACAGCACCAATTTTAATGAGTGCCTGATCAATGCGCGTATTGCCTTGTGTCTCGCGAGCCTGCTGAAGCTGTTCGCGAGTGACAAGACCGTTACTGACTAGAAGTTGACCAAGTTCCATGTTGATTGCTCATTCACAGGTTGCCGCGGGATTCAAATCAACGACCGCCGCGTCCGCCGCCAAAGCCACCCGTGCCACCGCCGAAGCCACCACGTCCACCACCGAAGCCACCCGTGCCGCCACCAAAGCCGCCGGTGCCGCCGCCAAAGCCACCACGTCCACCACCAAAGCCGCCAGTGCCTCCGCCGAAGCCGCCAGTGCCCCCGCCAAAGCCACCGCCGCCTGGAAATCCACCAGCCGCTCCGCCATTTCGCATCCGGTCACGGATCATTTGGTTGAAAGCATCCTGTTGTTGTGTACCAGGACCCCGACCGGCATCACCGCCCTGTCCTCCAGCAGCTCCTCCTGTGGAAGGTCGAGTTGCTGAGCTCGTTACACGTGGGAAGAGGGACTGAAGTGACTGCTGAATGAGAGTCGCATCGCCGTTTTTCAGCTGAACAACGGTCAGGGTTTTGTCGGAAACTCTGGCTCGTTCATCGATTTCCGAAACAACCTGTTTAACCTCTTCGAAAATCTGAGCATTGCAGGACACGATCAGGTTGCTGTTTTGTCGGTCGATGCCAACCGTCAGCCGGACCTGCTGACTCTCACGGCCGCCACCACCACCGCCACCTCCGGGCATTAACATTGCGAGTGGATTCGCGTTTTGCTGTCGACCGCCCTGGACTTCCATGTACGGCTTAAAGACATCGTTGACAATCGTCGCAACGTCGTCGATCTCCGCATACTTCACTTCGATCATACGAGGCTTCATATCCCGCATTGACTCAGGGATTTCGTCCGAGTCCAGCACCTTCAGGACCATTTCCATATCGCGAATTAACGTTGGTGGACCAGAAACAAGAAGTGAGTTTGATCGAATGTCGGGGATAATTCGCAGCGTTTGTGGTGAATTCTGGATGCCGGCGAGTCCGGTCAGATTGGAAACAGTATCCGTGACCGGCCGAAACATATTGGACAGGCTGAAACCGGAACTTGCGGATGAAGTGGCAACGGAACTGCTTGGGAAAATCTGTTCGAGCAGTGAAGCGGTTTCGGTTGCATCCGCTGACATGAGATAAAAGATTGTCCATTCGGTCTTGTAGGGAATGGTCTGCTGAAGCATATCCAGCATTTCTTCTGCTCGATCCAGAGCAGCTTCATCAGAAGAGATCAGGATGAGCTCTTCGCCGTTCACAAGCAGTTGGACGCCATCAATGACCTCGACTCCTTCAGGAGTCGTTGGCTTTTGAGCATCTTCTGTCACGGATTGAGTACCAGGCGAAGTTTGTCGATCCGACTGTTTGGCCGGAACTGTCGGCTGTGCAGTTCCGGATTCATCCTGCCGCAACCTCGCTGCTGAAGCAGATGTTGTCTGTATCTCATACCGGCTTGCAGCATTACGGTTTGCCTGCGGAGTCGACTCTTCGGGTGCGGCTTCTTCTTTCTTGCCGGGCACTGTCATTTTCTTGATAGGCCCGCTCTGAGACGGGATCACAATGCGAATGGGGTTGGACTGAGATTTCTCCCATTGCGTACGGAAAATCTCAAGAAATTCTTCCGGATCTCGACCCTGAAGCGAGTAACGTCGCACTGGTCCGCCTTCACCATTCTGACGGACACCGGAACCATCTTCACCAAGGTCCTTCAGGACGGTCTTGATCTGCTCGATCTGAGCTGCAGAGCCTCGGATAATCAAAACACGTGAATATTGATCCGTTTCGATCGTAGGAGCACCGGTTCCTTCGCTGAGAAACAGAGATCTGAGAGTTGCTGCCGCATTCAGGGGGTCCATTCGCATGAGAGGAATGACAGCGACAGAACCACCTGCCCCGGCTCCACCAAATGCCTGGATCCATGACGCAACCTGTTCATGCTGTGTGGCTGTCGCGAAGACGTGAACTCTGCCGTTCCGACCATCTTCGTTCAGAATCACACCGGGCATCATTGCATCAATACTCTTCGCGACTTCACGAGGATCTCCGGACACGGTGTAGACCTGCAGGTATGGACCTGAGCTGCCGAAGGCCGCCAACGGCTTTCCGTCCGGACCTTCGGAAACATCAACCGCCTTCATGATTTCTTCGACCAGATCATGCTGCTTTTGAGTCCCGGTCACGAACAGGCTGTTTGTTCGGACATCAGACGAAACCTGAAGGGCCGGTGCGGCCGAGGTTGCCGCCGGGGCTCGCTGAGGTCCACCGCGATTTTCATTCGAAGAACTGACATTGACGGCACCCTGTCGCATGCCAAACTGAGTTAACAGCATGAATTCTGCATCTTCAACCGGGAGGTTTTTCACATGATACGATTTAAAGATTGGCTGATCAGGCTTCTTCTTCTTCATCGCGTCATCAACAAACTCCCGAATGCGTCGCAGATTTGATCCTGCATCTCGAATGATCAGAGTTCCGGTCTGAGTAAACGCAGTCATCTTTCCCTGCTTGGACAACAAGGTTTCGATTTCCTGCGCCATGATGGCGACATCTACGTCTTCCAGCTCCATCTTGAGTCGAACGACTTCATGGTCTCCGACTTTTGTAAGTTCCTCAATCGTCACATCCGGGATTAGTGTTTCCGGGATGCCGCCGCCTTCGTCGAACTTAAAGCAGACCAGAAATCCATCTTTTCGGACAAGCGCATAACCTTTGCGCTGCAGATAACCGTTCAGGATGTCGAGCGCCTGGTCAATCGTATAGACATTGCTGTCGATGTGATTGAATGTCCCTGGGGGAACCGTGGTCAGGTCCAGTGTGTAGCCACCGGCACGAGCAAAGTCCGTCATCACCTGTTCCCATGGTGCATAGCGGAAATTGAACGACAGTTTGTCGATCTTCTGAGATCCATCCGCGGCATCAGCGCTCGCACCAAAACTGGAGACAGCGGTTTCGCCCGGAGGTGGTTCGACCGAGCCGGATGAACGAGTTGAAGGTGCTGCGGCGGAACCGGGTACTGTTGTCCGCCCTGGTTGTGCGACACCCGGTGTCTCACCTGCCGCAGGCTGAGCAGCGATCGCAACCGGGGCCGATTGAGCATCCCATTTCGTCTTTTGATCTGCTGTCAGGACTTCGAGAAACTTGGCCTTCCATTCTTCGTCGAACTTCGTTCTTTGTTCGTCCGTTGCGTTAAAGCCGAGTGCCTGAGAGGCTGTTCGTCGTTCGGTGTTCAAGGCTTCGAGTTTCTGCTTTTGCTCGTCGGTGAATCCCAGATCTGTGGCGACTCGCACATCGGTTAACGCTCGAATTCCCGCAGACGCAATATACAGACTGCGAAGCGCCTTTTTCTGAGGATCACTCAAGACACCGGCCGCCTGATCCTGAAACTGAGTTCTTGCCTTTGCCAGAGCGGCATTCATCTCCTCGCGGATTTTATTGCGAGCTTCTTCGTCGCCGTCCTGAGTATTCCGGAGGCGTTCCATGAATGGTTCAATCACCTCACGGCCCGGATTCGAGTTTCTTTGAAATTCGTCCAGCTTCGTGATCTGATCCTGTGACAACCCCAACTGCTCGCGAATTTCATCTCGCCGAAGCATATCCAGCTCACTGCCCCCGGATCGCTGAGCGAACAGCAATCCCGATTGGGTAGTGAACGCAATCGCAGTCGCGATGAACGCTTTCTGGAAGAAGGTTGACCTGAAAAATGTGAACTTGGAGCTCATTCGAATGGATCCGTCGGCTTTTAGACCTGAAAACTCAGGATAAACTCATCTCGAGACATGTGTCTCTTCTCCCAAAAATCGTCGATGACCGCGATCGGCGCCGACAAGAATTGAGAGAATGCACAGGGTTCAGCAAACTTGAGGACATTCTATGGATTAGTACGTCTGGGAATGCTGAAAGTTCCTTGATCTGATTATTAGAACCCGGGAACGAACTGAAAGGGTCTGCAAAAATTGGATTTCTCTTCGGAACTCAGGTAGTCTCCGAGTGTTTAATCAATCAACGACCAGACTCAGCAATTTGCTCGTCAAATACTGATTTTTTATACAGTATTTGTGGCCGTTTACTCCGGATCGATGAACGTTTTTGGGCTATGGGTACTTCGATGCGAATCTTCAACTACGGAATGATACTGGCACTGACATCCCTTGCGATGACGCTGGGGGGGCATGCTCAGGATCGCGGCAGCCGAGGCGACCGTGGTGGTTTTGGAGGTGGTGGCGGCGGAGACCGGGGTTCTCGGGGTGGTTTCGGCGGTGGCGGTGGCAATTTTGGAGGTGGTGGTGCGCCTGGTGGTTTCGGCGGCGGAGGATTTGGCGGCGGCGGTGAACGTGGATCGAGGGGCGGTTTTGGAGGCGGCGGTCCTGGTGGTTTTGGTGGCGGCGGTTTTGGAGGCGGCGGTCCTGGTGGTTTTGGTGGCGGCGGCTTCGGAGGTGGTGGTCCCGGTGGATCTGGTGGCGGTGGCTTCGGAGGTGGTGGTCCTGGTGGATTTGGTGGCGGCGGTTTCGGTGGAGGTGGCCCCGGTGGTTTCGGTGGCGGTGGCTTCGGAGGCGGCGGCCCGGGTGGATTTGGCGGTGGTGGTTTTGGCGGTGGTGGTTTTGGCGGTGGTGGTTTTGGCGGTGGTGGTTTTGGCGGTGGTGGCGGCGAAGATCGGAGCAGTCGATTTGGCTCAATGTTGGACCGCAATCAGAACGGCAAGATCGACCAGGAAGAGATTGATCAAATGCCACCGTTTTTTCGCGATATGATGCAGTCACGCGGTGTGCAGCTCAAAGCCGGGATGTCGGTGGATGACTTTCGAAGTACTATGAGAAACGGTATGGCGGGTGGCGGTGATCCTCGCGGCGACAACCGCAATTGGGATGGCCGCGACGGTTCGCGAGAACCTGAGTTAAAGCCGTACCGCCAGAAAGAGCTGGAAAAATTTACCGTGGACCTTCCCCCAAAGTGGAGCGAAGTGGACCTCGACCTTGATGGACAGCTGGCATTTCATGAGTGGCTTGAGAATCGGCGATCGAATCTGGAACAGTTCGATCTCATTGACATCGATGGAGATGGATTTCTGACTCCCGTGGAACTTCTTGAATTTGACGCAGCGACAGCGACTGCAGATGACCCGTTGATGGCATCGGTGCAGAAGGATCGACTTGTGATTGTCGGTCCACAGCTATCGAATCAGGGAAGAGATCGGGATCGAGATGGAGAATCAGGTCGTGGTGGTGACCGATTTGGTGGGATGGGTGGCCGAGATTCGGGGAATTCCGAACAGGATGCGCAGCGTTTTTTCGGCATGATGGACAAGAATCAGAGTGGTCGGATCGAGGAAGACGAATGGAATCAAAGCAGTCGACTGCGTCCGATGTTTGAACAGGCGGGCGTGAAGATCGTCGAAATGGGGCAGGAAGAATTTGTCCGGAACTATGTTCGGGTATCCGGAAACGGGAATCGTTAGATTCGCTGTTCCCGGCAGAATCCACCTGATCCGCGTTTTAGGTGGATCACCTGATGGGGCTGACGAGGATCTGTCAATCAGTTCCGCCATGTTGCGATTTTGAAACTAGTCTCCATTGAACGTACCGTGAGCCTGCCAAACTGGGGACAGGCGAAGTCACGGTATCATCAGTGAGACCCGCTGGAATCAGACGCGAGCAGACACATGGTGGCCGCAGGCTTTCGCTATCGCCTTATCACACGAAGTGACTTTGACGGATTGGTGAGTGCAGCGTTGCTTCGCGAGCTGCAGATGCTGGACGATGTCCTGTTTGTGCATCCCAAGGATGTTCAGGATGGACTTGTCGAAGTCACCTCACGCGACATTCTGACAAACCTGCCCTACGTCCCATCGTGTCACTTATGCTTTGATCATCATGGAAGTGAAGCGATCCGTAACGGCAACGTGGTTCGTCAGAACTACATTCTGGATGTCGATGCCGATTCAACAGCTCGAGTGGTCTACAACTACTTTGGAGGGGCGGTTCGGTTTCGCAACATCAGTCTTGAGATGATGGAAGCAGTTGATCGTTGTGATTCTGCGCGACTGAACCGGGAAGACATACTGGTTCCAAAACGCTGGGACATGTTGAATTTCATTATGGACCCCCGAACTGGTCTGGGGCGATTTCGAGAATTTCGGATCTCGAACTATCAATTGATGATGGCCCTGATCGACTATTGTCGCCGTCAGTCGATTGATGAAATCATGGCATTACCTGACGTTCGTGAACGCGTTGAACTTTATAATGCTCAGCGACCGCTGTTCTGCGAACAGATTGCTCGGTGCTCCGGCATCTTTGGCAATGTGGCGGTGATCGATCTGCGCAATGAAGACGTCATCTATTGCGGCAATCGATTCCTTGTGTACGCACTTTTGCCGGAGTGCAATATCTCGATACACCTGATTCGAAGTCGTCAGCCAGGGATGACCGTTCTGGCGGTTGGCAAGTCGATCCTGAACCGGACCAATCCGGTGAATGTTGGAGCATTGATGCTGAAACATGGCGGCGGTGGACACGCGGCCGCAGGCACCTGTCAAATTCCGGCGGCTGAAGCCGACGCGCTTGTTCCGGAGATCGTTGGGGCCCTCAATCAGTCCATCGAAGCCGCTTCGGAAGCTGATGGAGTGCTCGTGTAAGTGAACTGTTCAACCTGCTGTGTGAACAGGCACTCCTGCCTGGAAGCTGGACAGGTCAGGCCGACATTGCTTGTTTCCTCCATTGAGTTCTGTTGATTTTCGGCAGACGAGTGAATCGGAAGCGTCGCAATCGTTCCGGAAATCTGCTGCAATTCCGCGAGTATTGAGAAGACTCAATGGCACCGGATGAGCACTGGATTGAACCGACATGGCACTGCTGGATTTGGAAGAATCGCTTGGATTTGTATCGCGTCCGACCCCCGAGCAGAACGCTGCTGCTCGTGAAAGTGTTCTGCGATATATCAATCTGAAACTGTTGGCAAACGGGCTGCCCGTTCCAAAGAAATATGAAGACACGGATCGTCTGGGAGCTCCTCGACTGCTGAATACCTTTCATCAGCGGCTAAAACGACTGGATTCGTTTCATTGCCCTGTTGATGTTCGAGTTGAGTCGTTTCTTCAGAAGCATTTTGACCGAGTCCGTGGCTGCAGTGCACTCAAGCTGCCGGATCTCACACTCATACTTGATCGTCACGGAATTGCTCGGGAACTTTCAATTCCCCATGACGGCGACGACTACCGAAACAGTTACGTTTCATCCTATCGGGTTCGAAACGGAGTTCTCCATAATCCCGCCAACGATCGACGAACCACGGTAGGTACATTTCACGTTGTGGAAGGCGGATTGCCGATCCCGCGTGACAAGAAGGCGGTTCCTCGGCAGACATTCACAAGCCTGTTTCGGCATGCGATGAATCCACCGGATTCTCTGCTGGAGTTGCCGTTTACGGCGACTGAGAACACTAGCGCGAAAGTGTTTGTGTCGTTGTTGATTCGGCCATTACTGTGTCCGGAGGTTCCGGGATTCTGTCCTGAACAGTCGATGGAGATTCGTTTTTTTGCCCCGGGCGCTCTGGTCAGCAATCTGGATTTTGTGGAATCGATTTTCGGCAATGCGGGCGACCCGTTTCTTCCTCAGAATGACGCCGCGCTGGATGTTGAACACTGGAGCGGTCATACGGGTTGCGTGATTCTGGCTCCACATCTGACCGAAGTCACAAAGAAGGATGTCGGTCTGCCCCACTACGATGACGCGACAGATCGTCAGAAGCAGGATGGGATGTGCTGGAAGTCCGATGAAGAACGCTACAACGACGGGGTTCCGTTTAAGCTCACATGCCGTGACGAAGACGGCGTGATCGTAACGCTGATTGCAGACAATTATTTTGGCTACTGCAAGAAGGAAGTAAAGACTCAGCTGAGTTATGCAGCGAACCTTGCCGGCAATCTTGAAGAAGAGCATGCCGGAGGTGCGATCGCGTTTGCCAGTTTCAATCTGGGAGAAGAATTTCATGCGGACAGTCGCCGGTATAACAATCGCACGTTTGAAGACGTTGCCCGCGATTACGCATCGCTGATGGATGTGAAGCCACAGGGTTACGGCGTCGATCGCCGATTTCCCCAGGTCGTTTATGTCCCGGAGAATGCTCGGGCTTCAGTTGGTGAACAGCAGATTTCGTGGCACCAAAATGGTCAGGTTCATCGAATTCCATTGAAACCAGGCCATATCTATATCACGCCGTCGGGTTATAAAATTCGCCTTGAAAAGCATCCGGCTGCACCTTCATGGCGTCTGATTGGAACTCTCGCAGAGGGCGTGTTCTGTCATAAGCCATGCACGGTCAGCGGCGGTGGGAAGAGTGAAATCAGCAAGTCAATTGCCGATTATCTGCTCCATGGACCGATCTTTGTTGCTGACGCCCGGAAGGACCTGGACTGGGTACAGCAGATATTTGATCGCGATTATTCTGATCGCTGGAACCCGAGCGGAAGTGTGCAGATCGACTATTCGAAGAGAAAGAGTCGACGCATCCTCGATCGAAGCAGATCGCTGGGAAGTGTGATCAAGCTGCTGACCCCCTCAGCGGATTATACACCTGAATACAATGCATGGCTGGAATCGATCCCCGGTTACATTTACGCGATCGTGTTTATCATCAAACGAATGCATACGGATCCTGAAGAGTCGAGCTGGCGGAGGAGTTTCACGGTTGACATCGTGAATGGCAACCCGGGTCATGAACTCAAGTTTGGCGAACGTAAGCTGGTCGGAACATATCTGCGAGTAGGACTCCTCGGCGAAAACACGTGGCGTACGTACAAGCTGCGTCAGGACTTTGCACCGGCTCAGAAGATTCAGACGGAAGACGACATTAGTGCCTCGGTTGTCGTCCCGCACCGCTTCCTTGATCAGCTTGGCAGCATCATTCCAAAGTCGGATGCATACAAGTTTTCGGCGAACTGCGAGTATCGACTGTTTCAGCGTCCCGATGATGCGATTCATCGAGGTCTTGATAAACAGACAGAAGCCGATCTTGCGCGAAGTGACAACTTCATTGTGAACTTTGAACCGCTGTCACGCAGTCAGGTTGCAGGGATCTGTGATCGTGCTGTGGACCTGAGTCAGTTTACGCATCCTATGCAGGAGCTGATTCATAACATGATGGAGTCAAACGACAGTTACGTGGTCTGCTCGGCAACTCCTCGACTTGTGGACGGTGTTCCCAGCAAGAATCCTCGATATCTGCAGACGCGGCCGGACCTGATGGACCCCATGAATCGCTATGCGGGCGAGATGGGAGTTCGTTTGTTTCGGGCAGTGCCGATTGATAAGCCAGTGCGAATCCCAGTGCAGTCAGTTCTGATTGGGCGTCGGAATAATCCACCCGAGTATGATCGGGGAATTCGTCCGCTTTCGGTTTATAATCCTGTCCATTATCAGGAATTGCCGGAACTGTTTATGGACTTTATCAGCGCCCTGTCAGGCAAGAGTCCGTCGACAACGGGTGCCGGCAGCGAGGGTGCTCTCACGAAAGGGCCCTTCAATGCGTTGCTCCCCATCATCGACCTGAATAATGCGCTCGTCAGCTATCTGCTGACGGGACTTGCAGGATTCTCCACCCCCGCCGGGCACATCGGGCCAAATGTCAGAGTCGACCACGATATCAGTCTGCTGATCCCCGAAATCTGGTGTCGGATGAGTCCGCAGGAACGTGATCCGAAGTTCCTGATCAGTGAGTCATTGCTTGAAAAGCTTGAGGATTACGAAAGCGAAGGAAAGAAGGTTCTGGCAAGTCGACTCGGGTATCGAATCACGGCTCGCTTCATCCGAAGATTTGCGGGCCGAGTGTTTGATAATCCGAACAAAGTGTTTGATGATTCAATCCTCCGGCCGGAAACACAGGACGCTGCTGCCTTCGCCGATGGCGTGCGCCACATCACAGAGGCTCAGGAGAAGATCGCGAAGAACTACTTCGAAGATGGCTCCATTGAATTTGCCTGTCCGCCTCTCAAAGCTCTGTTGAACATCATGGCGTTCGGACACTTCGAAGGACTCGGGATCGAAAACGCAACGATTCGAAATCTGTTCACAAAGGAGTCACTGCTGGATTCCGACTGGTATGCAGAGCGATTGCGAAATCGACAACAGCGAGATCTTCAGTTATGGCAAAGGCATGTGCAGGCACTCGAGAAGTTTCAAACCAGCGAGGAATTTGCGCAGGAAGTTGTCACCATGAAGATTGACGATCGCCTGGAAGCTGCCCGCCGAAAGCTGCAGGAAATCTCCTCTTTGGATTACACCGACCGGATGCGAGGAACTCTGGGGGCAGACCGCCTGAAGTAACACACCCCCGACCATGCGTCGCCCAAAAGTACTCATCACGCTCCGCCGTGATGTCGAGCCCCAATCCGTCCCTGAAATGAGTTCCCTGCCTAGCTGAACTGCACCCTGTTTAAACTCGGCCGAAAATACACGACGCGGTGGCTAAACATCTTTCGACATCCTGTACTCCCAGGTACGATCGTGGCGAATTTTCTGTGAGTAAACCAGTTCTTGGGTATCGCATGGGAGGGCTCGACATCACGGCGGAGCGTGATGCGGACGGCAGACGGAGTCTGCCTGCTACTGTAGCAGGCACATTCCATGTGCCGTCCGCCTCACCCTCGCAGCGCGACGCGGACGGCAGACGGAGTCTGCCTGCTACGCGAAGAATTTCTGAAAAAGCGTGTCACAAAACCTGAAGGCGGTGGTACGGGGGGCAATCTGCGACGGAACGCACTGGCCTCGAAGAAAATTCTTAACCACGCTTTCAGGGGAATTACCATGCCTTCAATT
>JAEUIH010000077.1 GCA_016795105.1 Planctomyces sp. | reverse complement strand
TCCTGACGGGGACTTGCACCCCGCTGATTTGATTCACTCGCAAACGCACTAGCAGGCACATTCCATGTGCCGTCCGCCACTCACTGCTGCCGCCCTTCACGCCGTCCTACCGGTCTACTCTGCGCCGAAGCGGACGGCAGACGGAGTCTGCCTGCTACTTTGACGCATATGAATCGTAAAACGATTCATAGCATGGACACATTAGAAAATACCAAGCTGATCCTTAGCATCGTCCGTCATTCGATCTGGGGTCCATGGTGGCGACATTGTCAACGTGATGGTGGCTTCTGTGACTCCTTCGAGTCGCTCCAGAGCCATTCGAGCCTGCTGCACGATTTGTGGACCGGCCGGACACGCTGGACTCGTCAAAGTCATCTCAACTGTCACCTTGCCGTCCGCGTGGTTCACTGAGTACACCAATCCGAGGTCCACAATGTTGACCATGAGTTCAGGATCGATCACCTGCTTCAGAGCTTCAATCAATTCCAAATCCGACGGCATCGCAAGCAACCTTCACGTCAATCACAAGACTGTTCTGCCAATAGAGCAGGACTGGAACTCAGTTTACTTCACCTCAGAACTCAACAGCTACAGCTCAGCCCAAACGGCGCCATCTCGAATTTCAGTTCGAAAAACGCGAATCGGTTCCGTGGCCGGCATGCAGATCGCTTTTCCGGTTGCCAGATCGAATTTTGCGGAGTGTCTGGGACACACAATTGCACAACCTTCAATCGGCCCATCAGTCAGTGGCTGTCCATCATGCGAACAAACATCTTCGATGACGAAGTACTGTTCTTCAATTCGAACCACGAGTGCCGGAAAGTCGTCAACAAAGACCGATCGACGTTCACCTGACGCTATTTCATCAAGACCAATCACGCGTTCCATTTCAATTCCCTCAGGCAACCGCCTCGATCCCAAGTTTTCCCTGCACAGTCCGACTCAATGTCTCCCGTACCACTTCAATGGGAATGCGGTCATACACCTGCTGGAAGAATCCTTCAACAATAATATGCATCGCTTCCTGTCGGCTGAGACCTCTGCTCATGCAGTAGAACACCTGGTCTTTGTCGACTCGCCCCGTTGTAGCACCATGTGTGCAGCGAACATCGTCCGCTTCAATCTCCAGTCCAGGAATTGAATCACATCGAGCACTGTCGCTGAGCATTAGGGCGTCGCTGCGCTGGTAACCGTCGGTCTGCTGACCGGCTGGATCAACCTTGATCATGCCTCGCCAGATCACCCGCGAATCATCTCGCAGTACTTCCTTGTAAAGCAGGTCGCTTCGCGTTCCCTGCTGGCGGTGATGTTGTTGAGTATAATAGGAGATCTTCTGACGATCCGACGTAAATGTGACTCCATTCACTTCAGCTGTCGCTGCGCGTCCGTTCAGGTTTACATCCTGGTGAATGTGTGCGAGCCTGCTTCCAAGTCCAACAACGGTCCACTGAAGTGACCCCGCAGCGTCTACGTTGCCAGCCTGATGAGCAAAATGCCAGGTTTGCTGATTCCAGTTCTGCAGCTGCACATATCGCAGATTTGCGTGACGTCCCACTATCAGCTCGACACATCCAACATGTAATCCGGCTGCGTTTGGATCCGCAGAAGCGGTCTCTTCCAGCAAAGTTGCACGAGCCTCGTCCTCCAGAATAATCAGCGTGTGCCCAAAGTCGGCAACGCCGTTCTGAGTATGCGAAATCAGGCTGTGCAAAGGCAATTCAACCTCGACTCCTCGAGGAACAAACAGCAGTGTCCCGCTGGTCCAGAATGCAGCATGCCATGCGGAAAGCCGATCCGTGCCCGGTCGAACTGCCTGTGACATGAAATACGGACGGAGTCGTTCAGGATGCTCAGCGAGCAGTGTTGCAAGGTCACCAAACAATACCCCCTGAGCCGCAATCTCCGGCGTGAGATGACAATGTGCAGTGTGCCCATCGACATGCGCAATTGATCCACCGTACTCAGCCTGATCTCTCAGAAGAGTCATTGCGGCAGGTTTTCCGGATTCCTGACCCGCCGCGTTCAGCGGTCGAAACTTAGCAGCATTGAAAACACGCAGATCAACGCGTTTCCATTCTTCCGGATCCAGATCGTCAGCCAACAGATTCAAGTACTGTTCAAAGGCAGCTCGGCGAGCATCGAGCATCCAGGCCGGTTCTTTACGACCGGCGATGAATGCGTCGAACACGTCAGCTCCAAAACCAGCTCGATCCAGACTCATTGCAGTTACCGATGACATCAGCCAACCGACCCTTCCATCTGAAGTTCAATCAGTCGATTCATCTCGACTGCGTATTCCATTGGCAGCTCTTTTACGAGCGGCTCAATGAACCCCGTCACAATCATGGCCGAAGCTTCCGCCTCAGAGAGTCCTCGGCTCATCAGATAAAACAACTGCTCTTCAGCAATCTTCGAAACACTGGCTTCGTGCTCAATTGCCACATTCTGTTCTTCAACTTCAATGTACGGATACGTGTCACTGCGGCTGGCAGGATCAAGTATCAGTGCATCACAGACCACATTGGACTTGCTGTTCTCCGCACCCTTCGCGATCTTCACAAGTCCGCGATAGCTGGATCGTCCACCACCTTTGGAAATACTCTTGCTGATAATTCGGCTTGATGTGTTCGGAGCACAATGAACCATCTTGGCGCCTGCATCCTGATGCTGACCGGCACCTGCAAATGCAATCGACAGGGTCTCGCCGCGAGCACCAGGTTCCATCAAATAAATGGCAGGGTACTTCATGGTCAGCTTGGAACCCAGATTCCCGTCGACCCATTCCATCAATGAATCACCGTACGCCATCGCTCGCTTTGTCACGAGGTTGTAGACGTTGTTTGACCAGTTCTGAATCGTCGTATAACGGCAGCGGGCACCTCGTTTAACGATGATTTCCACAACCGCCGAATGCAGACTGTCACTGCTGTAGGTCGGAGCCGTACAGCCTTCCACATAATGAACAGAAGCGCCTTCATCCACAATGATCAGAGTTCGTTCAAACTGACCCATGTTCTGGCTGTTGATCCGGAAGTAGGCCTGAAGCGGGAATTCAATCTTCACGCCCTTCGGCACGTAGATGAACGAACCACCGGACCACACCGCAGAATTCAAAGCAGCAAACTTGTTGTCGCCCGGAGGAATGATCTTACCAAAATACTCTCTCAGCAATTCCGGATGTTCCTGAACTGCCGTATCGGTATCCGTAAAGAGCACTCCCTGTTTTGCAAGGTCTTCCTGAAGACTGCCATAGACAACTTCAGATTCGTACTGAGCCTTGACGCCAGCCAGGTATTGTTTTTCAGCCTGAGGAATCCCAAGACGATCGTAGGTCCGACGAATGTCTTCCGGAACATCATCCCATGATCGCCCCTGCTCGCTGGCAGCTTTCATGTAGTAGTAGATGTTGTTGAAATCCAGCTCACTCATGTCCCCGCCCCAGTTGGGCATCGGGCGAGATTCAAAGATCTCCAGCGACTGAAGACGGAAATCTGTCATCCACTGAGGTTCTCGCTTCATCTCCGAAATCTGACGCACAATCTCCGCATCCAGCCCTTTGCGGCTCTTGAACGCGTAGTTATCCGTCGGATCGTGAAAGCCATATTGGTAGTCACCAATTTCGACTTCGGACTTGATCGGCGCATCTGTGGCCATGACAACCTGCTCCAGAAATTAACTTATCAGAATGCTGAATCAGCAAACTTGTGAATCGAACAATCGCTCAATACCCAGCCCGCACTCAGACCGTAGTGGGTTGTTCTGCCCGAGCATTCTCGGCAGCCGCATCGGGGTGTCGCTGTCGAACAGTCGCATAACCATTCGCATGAAGATCATGGGCGAGTGAAGCATCACCGGTCTCAACAATTCGCCCACCCAGCATCACATGCGTGAACTGTGGAGGATTGAATTCGAGAAGTCGTTCGTGATGAGTAATAATCAGAACGCCCATCTGTGGTCCGGACAACCGGGCGAGGCCTTCGCTCACGACGCGGACCGCGTCGCTGTCGAGTCCACTGTCCGTTTCGTCCAGAATCGCAAATCGCGGCTGAAGCATCGCCATTTGCAGAATCTCCATCCGCTTCTTCTCGCCGCCGGAAAATCCGTCGTTGAGGTATCGGCGAGCAAACTCCGGATCCATGCCCAGTTCGTCCATTCGCTCCCGAATTTCCTTGCGGAACTCCCGCATCCCAATCAGGCCTTCGCCTTCTTTACGCTCGGGATTGCGAATGTTTGAAATCGCATGACGAAGAAAGTCAGCAACCTTCACACCTGGAATCACAACGGGATACTGGAAGGCCAGAAACATCCCGAGCCGTGCTCGCTCGTCAGCTTCCATCTCGGTGATGTTCACACCGTCGATCTCAATCGATCCGTCTGTCACATGATAGTTCGGGTGGCCCGCAAGCGCGTATGCCAGTGTACTCTTGCCAGAACCGTTGGGGCCCATCAGAGCATGGATCTCGCCCTGACGAATTTCAATGTTCACGCCCTTCAAAATGGGCGTCTCACCAACGGAGACATGCAGATCCGAAATCTTCAACACGCTGCTCATTCGATCGTCACTTCCTTCGATGGACACACACAACCCACCGAGGCGACACTTGTCACCGCCGGATGGCTATCGTCCAGTCTCTTATCGGGTTCAGTCAGTTTGTCTTGAAATGAATTCTTCATTCCCGAGTGTGGCATTTCCCGGGAGCTCACATTTTCGATCACACTTCAGCAACCATGACGGATCATCAGGCGACTGATCATCGGACACAGCCCTAAAAGCGAATCATGGTGATATCATACGTTCAGGGCCGAATAACCAGAGTGGTGCGGAACCGGAAGAGATGCTTCTCCCCGAGTCAGCCGACGTGCTTTAATCTTGTCCTGAATTCGCATCAGCCCCTCGAGAAGGGCCTCAGGACGCGGGGGACATCCGGGAACATAGACGTCCACCGGCACCACCAGATCCACACCCTTAACCACGTGGTATCCGTGCTTGAAATAAGGACCTCCACCGACAGTGCAGGCACCCATCGCAATTACATACTTCGGGTCAGGCATCTGCTCGTAAAGACGACGAACTCGACTCGCCATCTTGAACGTAACAGTTCCCGCAACAATCATCAGATCCGCCTGCCGAGGAGTTGCCCGGAACGCACCAGCACCAAACCGGTCAATGTCATACTTGCTGGCACCTGTCGCCATCATCTCGATCGCACAGCATGCCAAACCAAATGTCATCGGCCAGATACTGGACTGCTGTCCCCAGTTCAACGCCTGCTCAACAGTCGTTGTAATGACATTTTCCTCGAATCGACCTTCAATCCATGTCATGTCGCTCGAACCCTCAAAAACCTGTCTGAAACAGCACTGACTGAACCCTGCGAATGCCACTTACGCAGGAAGTGCAGTCAGGACTCTAACAGCACCATTCCCGGTTTCAATCCCTCAGAGAACTTTCTCTGTTTTCACATGAAATTCACAACAGGGATGACCGTCTCGACAACGATTCCCAAACTCCACCGGAGCCCCTAAAACCTGCTCCAATACCTGCCGCTCAACCTGACAAATGGCGTCACCCATTTCTGCCAGCATCGGAAACGGACAACTTGTTTCACGCAAAATGTGCAAACCATCACTGGATTCACTCACCAGATTGAACCCACTGGCCTTCATCTCACCCGCCAACTGCCCCATTCGCTCTTCCACGGAACCACAGCCTGCAAGCTGACGCCGAAATCGCTCTGCAAGCGAATCCTGCACCCGCTTCATCAAAGCTTCCCGAACCTCGGAATCGCCGAACGACACAATGGCCTCCCACAAAACGACCGCCAACTCCCGATAGTTCTCTCCAAGAGCATGCAATCCCTCGGCCGTCACTCGGTACAGATTCCTCGGCCGACCTCGAAGCTGATTTCTCAACTCCGATGCAATTAACCCGGTCGATTCCAGCCGACTAATCCGCTGTCGGATCGCGTTGCGTGTCACCCCAAGCAGATCGCAGAGTTCCTGCACATCAGCACCGGACATCCGATGCAAATGCTCCAGTATTTCTCGATCCCGATGATCCAAAGCGGAATTCATCTGACATCTGCCTGAGAAAAAGAATCACAACACAGTCCACAGAAGCATGATACTCAGCGAATTCTTTTTGGCAATTTCAGGTGCCAAAATGGTTTATAATGAGATCTGATCTCAAAGTGATGCTTTTTCGAATCATGTTTTCACCGATTGTTGCGTTGTTCCTACACGAATGATGCAGCTCGGGAACTGCGGAAAATATTATTCAAAACGCCGCAACTCTATACAGGAAAAGGCCTTAGAGTCACGTTTGGAATCCCGGTGCCAATTCGTCTTAACATCGGATCGTATTTTGCAAAGGTATGGATTCACCCCCTCATTGCAAAGAAGCAACGAGCCAACCTTTTGCCAAGGACAAGGATTTCAATGAGTTCCAGAAAACGACAGCGTTTGAGTATTCGAATTGAAAACGAACTCGCGATCGTGTCACTCGACGACATGGAGATTTGGGATGGTGCCGATCTGGCTCTCCTTCGGGAAGCAATGACGGCCCTCATTGAAAATGATGGCTACCGTTCACTGGCCGTGGATCTCACCAGCGTCAAGTATATTCCCAGTGGCTTCTTCGGCATGTTGTTTGAGTGGTATGAAGCCGGACTGAAAATCCGCCTGCTTTCACCTCAGGCAAATGTCGAGCAAATGCTCTGGTTTCGAATGTTCTTTGCCCTCGAAGAGGGCCGCACTTTTCTCCTCTCCGACGAAGCTGTCCGAGGAAACTCGCCCGGCGAACAGGTCGAATACCACAAACGCGTCTTCATGACGGACGACGTTGAAGTCGACGAAGATGACGATGAAATCAAATCGATCCGATATGGGATTCGAGCCCCAGAAAGACTCAAGACTCCCTCTTGAACGCTCGTACGTTCCATTTCAGCGGAAAATCGACTCCTCGCATTCGGCCTATCTGCATCTACAATCGACTCGGACCGCCTGACCCAGGCGACCGAGTCTTTTTTTTGGCGATCCTGGAGATTCAGGGAACACTGAAAATGGGTATGCGAGTTCGATTGGTCTATGTGTCCGTAGTTGGACTCGCCTACATCCTGCTTGCCCTCTGGTGCTCGTTCCTCCCGGAATCAACATCGCAGGCAGTCGGCTTTCAACTGATCAATGCCGGAGGTCGCTCTGAGTTCCTGACTGTCTACGGAGGAATGGAACTCGGCTTCGGCCTTGTCTTCCTGATGCCACTCCGAAATCGCTCCTCATTGCCGGCCGTTCTTGACGCATGTGTCCTGGTTCACGGCTGCCTCGTCCTCTTTCGAAGTATCAGCCTGCTACAAGACCATCACGTGGCAATCACCACACTGGTCCTCGCAGCCAACGAATGGCTCATCTTCCTCTCCGCTCTCTATCTCAGAAAAATGTAGGATGGGCATTCCTGCCCGTCACCACAAATGTAGGATGGGCATTCCTGCCCGTCCACGCACTGGTTCGATCACTGCAGCGGCGCGGGGACGGCTCGGGCAGGAATGCCCAAGCTACGACTTGTCCACGCACTGGTTCGATCACTGCAGTGGCGCGGGGACGGCTCGGCCAGGAATGCCCAAGCTACGACTTGTCCACGCACTGGTTCGATCACTGCAGCGGCGCGGGGACGGCTCGGGCAGGAATGCCCAAGCTACGACTTGTCCACGCACTGGTTCGATCACTGCAGTGGCGCGGGGACGGCTCGGGCAGGAATGCCCAAGCTACATACGGAACGGCATCACTTCTGAGCTTGTTCACCACTTTCGTGCATTGAATTGCCCAACTCTTTGAGTTCGGCACTCTGCGCCTCTCTCCGAGCCTGTTCAGCCTGTTCCCGCCTCACAGCTGAATCACAGCCAACAAGCAAAATACCAAACAACATAACTGCCGGGATTGTCTTCAACACGGTTGCGTTCCTTTAAATGAATTCATACTCGGACAAATCACGTGTGCGTGGTGTTTGACGCCCAGCAGTTGATCGTTTGAATTGAAGCGAAACACTGCATTGCAGTCGCAGAACGCGACAATGTAACCAACGGATTTCTCATTGTCCGCAACCGGCACGATTTCGTCACCGAAAACGGCCCGAATCTCATCGATGTGCATTCCGGGGCGCAACGTTGACAGGAATGGTTCTCGTTCAAGGGTCCGAATCGCTGACTTCAGCCATCCGCAATACCAGGCATGGAATGACTGACAGCAATGGCCGTGGTCATTCTCCAGAACCGTCCAGACGCTTCCGGCGTGCCTCCCTTTGACGACAAGAATATCAAACGTACAGCATCCGTTGTCTGAAAGCCAGATCGCTCCGGGAATTCTGTTGCCTTCGAAAATCGAACCATCCGGCGTATTATCGACTTCGTGAACAGGGAAGGGCAGTGACGGGATATGCCCCAGGGCCGCCCGTTCAATTTCAATCAGGCCATAGTTGGGACCCGCGCCACCATTTGAGACCTGCGTCATGTACGTACAATAATCAGACGGCAGGCTGACAGAATGCCGAACCTCAAACTCCGCCAATACCTTCGGGCAGGTCGGCGCATTCAGTTGATAACGATGTCTTGACGCTCCGAAAACACGATACTTCGGATCGAGCCGCCGCAGTGTTTCAAGCTGGTCCAACAGATTCAGAACGTCGATGATGATTCTCCCGGCACAAATGGCAAAGGACATCAGGAACCAGCATTTGTCAGTCACGAAGTACAAGAAGACAGTGTCCCTCGCGAATGCATCTGCCGGTGACGCACATCACAGCAAGTCGTGAACGGCATTTCAATCCTGCTGAAGTGAAGGAAATTCTGTCACAGCACGACCGTTTCCGGAAGGAGAGGAACCTGATCAGCGACAGGCGTGAAAGCATTACCACGCTCGAGTGATCGATGAACGCGAAGCGTTTGATTGCCGAAAACTAAGACACCGGAGACATTCATATGGCAGACACGCGGAGTATCCCATAAAGTTGTGGCTCGCTCGACGAACTCACAAGAAATCCCAGGAGCCCGACAATGGGTCGCCGCAAAAATCGCAGACGCTTCAGCCCGCCTCAACAATGTGATATTGCCATGGCGGAGCTTTGTGAAGAACGCTTACTCCTCGCAAGTGATTTTGGGGATGCTCCTGCGCCGTACCCGGTATCGCTGGCCGACAACGGAGCTCGTCACGTGGTGGGAGCCGGTAAACTGGGTGCTGCAATCGACGCGGAATCTGACGGAGCTCCTTCTGCAGCTGCAGACGCTGAAGGTTCAGATGATGACGGTATCAGCTTCTCACTTCTTTACCCCGGCAAAAATGATGCAAAAGTCGTGGTAACGGCTGCCAACGTCACGCCGGGATCGCGTGTTGATGCATGGATCGACTTTAATGCAGATGGAGACTGGACAGACCCCGGAGAAAAGTTTCTGAACAGCGTCGAGGTGACCAATGGACAGACGACCCTGTTCTTCAGCATCCCGAATGACTCTGTAATCGGGACAACGTTCGCCCGATTTCGCCTGAGTTCCACAGGCGGCCTGTCGCCAACCGGTCTGGCGTCGGATGGTGAAGTCGAGGACTACAAAGTTGAAATCGTCACCGGCCCGCCCGTCATCACGATGCCCGCGTTCGGTGAGCCTCGGTTCGTGGACGTCACAGGAACGTACCGGGTTTCGTTCGAATGGGACCAGGCAACGGGAGCAACTTCCTACGAGTTGTTTGTCAGCAGCGCCGAAAAATATCGTTTTCTGGAAATGCCTGTCACAGGCACTTCAGTGACTCCAAATGTCGATTTCCCTCTTGGCAATTACAGTGTCTGGATGCGTTCCGTCAGCCCCGGAAACATAAAGTCCATCTGGTCACCAGTCCGCACGTTCAGCACAATTGCAAGGTCATCATTCGTGCCGATGCCAAAGCTGCAGAACTCGGCGCGGCCAACTGTTGCATGGAATGCTGTCCCCGGCGCCACGTCATATAAGATCTGGATCTCGAATCTCTCAACCGGACAGGGAAAGGTAATCTATCAGGAGAATATCCCAACGACTTCCTTTACTCCAACGTCCGATCTGCCTTTGGGTCTCTACAGGGCCTGGGTTCAGGCCGTCTACAACTCCACAACGGAACTTTGGTCCCCTGCGATCGATTTTCAGGTTGCCCTCGCCCCAGTTCCGACAAACGGGATCAATCCAACGTTCGATCAAACACCCACTCTCACATGGAGCACCGTCGCTGGAGCTGTTAGCTACGATCTACAGGTTCGAAATCAAACCACCGGAATTACGTTCATCAATCAGAACGTGTCTTCCAACACGTTTACTCCCTCCGTCAATCTCGCTGACGGCCCATACCGGTGGTGGGTCAGAGCCAGAAGCGCCCAAAACGTCTTATCCCTCTGGTCTCCGGCCGCAGACTTTTTTGTTGGCGGCAGAACCTCAGTCCTTTCTCCGACCGGATCCACAGCCGATCGCACTCCGACGTTCACATGGAAACCCGTCGACGGTGCAATTCGTTATGAACTCTGGGTCAGTCGTATCGACGTGCCCTCAACTGTGATCAACCAAACCAACATCGTCACCACTTCGTTCACCCCAGCTGCAAATCTGGCTGCCGGGAACTATCGATCATGGGTCCGAGCAGTTTCAGGCAGCGGTCAATTCAGTGTCTGGAGCATTGCAGTAAACTTCACGGTCACTTAACTCGTGTTTGACCGAACGGGTGACACTTAGGCAAACTCCGTCTGCGGTCCGCCTTCGCGTCTCCCAGGCTGGTGAGACGGCGCGCAGAGCCGCAGCAGTGTGTTGCGGACGGCACATGGAATGTGCCTGCTACAGAAGAATTCCTGCTGCGAATGCGAGATCCTGAACGGGAACTAACCTCCAGCAGCAGGAGGTACTTCCGGGAGAGCAGGGCCACTTGACGGCAATTGGGGAACTTCCGGCTTCGTAACGGAAACCGTACCCGGCATAATCTTTGGACCGGTACGGTTCTCCTCAATCACCTTATGCATGTGCTCCGCCGACATCGTCTCCATCTCAATCAGGTCGGCTCGCAGACGATCCAGTGTCTGCCGCTGCATGCTTAACGTATCGAAGGCTGTTCGATACGCTTCATCGACCAGACGCTTCACTTCGAGATCGATTTCGCGAAGAGTGCTTTCGCTGTGTATCGATTCGGCGATAATGCCGCCCCCACCCGCAAGAAACGGCGACCTCTGCGCTTCACTGTAGTACATTCGACCAAGCCGAGGACTCATTCCGAACTCTGTCACCATTCTGCGAGCGAGGTCTGTCGCGCGCTGCAGGTCATTTTGTGCGCCGGTACTGGTTTCGTCATAGACAATCTGTTCTGCCGCGATTCCCCCCAGTAGTACTGCGATGCGACTGGCAAGTTCCGACTGAGTCAGCAATTCCCGATCGTCTTCCGGCAACTGCAGCATGTAGCCCAGCGCTCCCATGCCGCGGGGAATGATCGAAATCTTGTGTACCGGGTCTGTGTGAGGCAGACTTGCCGCAACCAGAGCATGTCCGCATTCGTGGCAGGCAACCCGGCGTTTGACATCATCCACGATAATCCGGGAAGTTTTTTCCAGGCCGGCCACAACGCGTTCAATGCCCGCTTCAAACGACTTCATTGTCACTCGTTTATCATCACGTCGCGCTGAGAGCAGGGCGGCCTCGTTGACCAGGTTTGCAAGGTCTGCACCAACAAATCCGGGTGTCAGCTTGGCAAGTCGTTTCAAATCCACATCGGCATCCAGCTTTACCTTGCGGGCATGTACGTTGAGAATCGCTTCGCGTCCCTTGATATCGGGTCGATCCACGAGTACGTGTCGATCGAATCGCCCAGGACGCATCAGAGCAGGGTCCAGCGTCTCGGGACGGTTGGTGGCTCCCATCACGATCACACTTTGATCTGTGCCAAAGCCGTCCATCTCCACCAGCAGTGCGTTCAGCGTCTGTTCGCGCTCATCATGTCCACCTGGAGCTCCGCTGCCTCGCACCTTCCCGAGCGCGTCGAGTTCATCGATGAAAATAATCGCCGGGGAACGCTGCAGGGCCTGTTGAAACATGTCACGAACTCGAGCAGCACCGACCCCAACATACATCTCAACAAAGTCGGATCCGGACAGCCCAAAGAATGGTACGCCGGCTTCGCCTGCAACCGCTTTCGCAAGCATTGTCTTACCGGTGCCCGGAGGTCCTACCAAAAGAACCCCCCGCGGAATTCGACCTCCAAGTGCCTGATACTTCTGTGGAGTTTTCAGAAATTCAACAATCTCTTTCAGCTCTTCAACGGCTTCGTCGATCCCGGCAACGTCGTTAAATGTGACGTTGACATCTTCCTGAGCATAAAGACGTCCTCGGCTTCTGCCAAAAGACATCGCAGAACCGGCACCACCGAGGCGACGAAGGATCAGAATAATTCCCAACACGAACAGGCCACTGATAAGAAACAATGGAATGAGGGCAGTCCATTCGGATGCTGGCTGAGGATGTCCGTTGAGGAGTCCTTTGGATTCCAGCATCTCTTCAATCTGTGCTCGTCGCTCGTCGCTGGCTCCATACAGAGAACACTGATAAAGCTTAAACTCTTCCGTTCGCTGCCCTTCCGAATCGTCTTTGGATTTTGTCTGCCATGTGACCCCAAACGGACTGACGATCACTTCAAACATATTGTTCGAATTGAATTCGCCTTTCTGAACCCGATTGATCAGGTCACTGTACGTGATGGATTCTCGCCGAGATGCGCGGTTAAACACTGACATGATCACCATTGCCAGGATAAATCCGACAAGGAGATACCAAATCGTGCTGCCGCTTTGATTCCGTTCTTTACGCGGACCGCGGTTCGGACGAGGTGCCCCGTTGGAGCCATTGCCGTTCGGCTGATCCTGACCACCTGACATGCAAAACGCCTTTCAGTTCATCATTTATCCGCAAACCCAAGTATTCCACTGTAGGACCGCATTCGCAGACGGTCAACCGGGGAGCGTCCGTCCCGGGTCTGATCGGGCAGTTCATGCGGGAAAATCCGTCCGTGTTCCCGAAATTCGGTTCAACCCATCCCTGTAAACCGCCTGTCTTCGCAGTGAAAGCCATATCTTCCTCAATGCTGGTGCGCTCCGTACAACCGGCGATTTCAACAGAGATTCACCTGAATGCGTACCTCTTTGTTGATCCCTCACTTCGAATCCACGCCGGATTCCCATTCAGAAGCCATGTTTTTCCGAAGGAATTCTTTGCATTTGAAAGAACTTTCATAAACTGAGTAAAGCGAATACGGATCCAGCCGAAAATCGTTGACGGGAGCTGATGGATGTCGGGAGGGAAGACAGACGACTTAAAGCGCCGTCGACAGCTTGTGCAGGATGCGAGCCGCGCTGAAGATGTTGAAATCAAGCACGAACGTGTTCGCGAACTGCTGAAATCAACCGGCGGTGATGCTTTGCTTCTTCAGGACCCCGTGAACATCGCCTGGATGACCGCGGGCGCCGATCTGACTCGCTCCACCCCGGACAATTGTCAAACCAGCCTCTTTATCACCGAAGATGCTCGTCTCGTCGCCACGAACGCTGTGGATTCGACTCTGATTTTTGAGCGTGAAGTCTTCGGCCTGGGATTTCAGCTAAAGCAACGCGAATGGTTTCAGCCGCATTCAGCCCTGATCGATGACTTGTGCCGTGGCAGAAAAGTCATCAGCGACTCCGGTTATGAAGGAACTCGCAATGCCACCCGTCGCATCGCCAAAGCACGACTGCCGCTCACGCGACTGGAAGTCGACCGACTTCGCAAGCTGTCACAGGTTGCCACGTATGCGGTCGAAGTCAGCGCGAATAATATTCGATCGGGGACAACCGAAGCAGAAGTTGCCGGCGAGATCAGTCACCGTCTCCTGAAACGAACAATTACCCCGGTTCGGATTCAGGTCTGTGCTGATGGACGTAACGAACGATTTCGGCATTGGGCGTTCGGAGAATCTCCCATCGATCGGTGTGCCGTCGTCAGCTGTACCGCCCGGCGCTGGGGACTTCACTCCGCTGTGACTCGCACCGTCTGCCTCGGAGACTGGCCTTTGGAGCTCTGGGAAGCACATCAGAGAGCGGTTCTCGTCCATGCGACAGGTATGTACTTTTCAAAGCATGATGAACCCCTCAAGGATGTCTGGCAGAAAGTGAAACGCATCTACGAAAAGTTCGGTCTTGGCTGCGAGTGGCAGCTTGCTGATCAGGCAGATGTCCTCGGCTATCGCCCCTCTGAAGTTCAACTCACTCCCGACTCAGATTTTGTCCTGCAAACCGGAATGCCGGTCTTCTGGCATCCATCTGTCGGTCCCGCGTTGATGGGTGATACGGTTCTCATCACGAAACAGGGATTCGAACGTCTCACCGATTCGGCGGTCTGGCCAAAACTTCATGTCAAGGTCAAGGGTGTGGATGTCGAGTGCCCAGGCATTCTGAAGATCCAAACAACATTGCCTCCGACAACGGGTGCTCAAGTGAGCCCAATTCAACAGGACTCTCCGTTCGCGAGCCACAGCTTTGAAGTCGAGCCAGCGGGACGAATGGACTCCGTCTGGGAACTGGAACTCACTTCCGATCGATCGATCTTCGACGAAGAGGATTCACCGTTCTCCGAGGAATCGGTCCTCGAATAAATCACCCCCACCAAAGTACTCATCACGCTCCGTCGTGATGTCGAACACTGGTACGTGACGGTTCCGCAATTGCCCCCCTTGCCCGATACTCGACATCATGGCGGACCGTGATGAGTACTTTGCTGGTCACGAATGACCGTCCTGCGTTTCACAGAGTCCGATGGCTGTGGCGGTCGCATACTCTCGGGCGTGCGAAATTGTGAGCTTCAAACTGGTGATTCCCAAACGATCCGCAATTTCTTTTGCACCTCCGGTCAACACAACAGAAGGCTGACCTGAAGGCAATGGAACAACTTCGATATCGTGAAAGGTAATCCCCTGAACAAATCCGGTTCCCAATACCTTGACCACAGCTTCTTTTGCTGCCCATCGGCCAGCAAAACGAACTGCTGAATCCCGATGCCTCCTCGAATACTCGATCTCAGCAGCAGTAAAACATCGCTCAATAAAGTGATCCCTGTGACGATCCATCATCCCGCGAATTCGCTCGATTTCAACGATGTCCGTCCCGATTTCCAGACGCATCACTTCAACCTTCCGTTGTCAACAGTAAAGGAGACCACTGCGTCTTCCTTGCGGAGTGTAATGACTTTTCGAGTCCGCGTTTCCTGAGGTGAATTCTCATTCTGAATGATCTCGAGTACCGCTGTTCCTGCGACAACATTTCCAAGGACAAACCTAACAGTGGACTGATATTCGCCATTTGCTGCCGTGTGGCAAACATATTGCTCTTCATGGTTACCGGACTTATTCGCAGCACTACCACTATCCACCTTCACCAGTCGGCCGCCCTGAGGCGTGATGTTGGTACGAAAATCGCACCGAACACCGGATGGTTCGGTGATCATCAAATCAAGATCCGCTGTGCCGGCCCATTTCAGCGTGACCTTGACATCACGAGCATTGGCCGACAATAGACGCTCCCGAAATGCCGACGCTGCTGCTGCATCTCCCCTCTTCTCAGCTTCTTCAATCAGCCGCTGAATGGTCTTTCGAGCTTCTTCATGCAGACGTGCATAGTCCGCCAACCAGACATGCTGAAGAATCCCACACCTCGCCCAAACCTGGTCCTCTGGCCGGCCAAGTCGATCTGCGACATTTCGACCAACGAGCCATGGTTCGGGCATTTCGGGATTTGATTCAGCCGCCTTCTGACAGAGGTCAAGGGCCTGCTCATGAGCATCGAACCGGGAAAGCATCGCCACGGTCAGCATCACTTGTGTAAGATCGCCGGGCACAAAGTCAATTCGCGACTGCAGGACTCGATCCAGCTCTGTCGCCGGCCGTTTCGCCAGCGCCATTTCTATGGCCAGTACATCGTATGTCCACGGCTGCGCATGGTCGTTGCGGATACTGCTCAAAAGACCTTCAACCGCGACGTCATACTGTTTCCGAGCATGAAGCATCGCAAATGCTTCTGCTAAAACTTCCGACGAATACTCGCGTTCCCGAAATACCTTGTCCCACAACTTTCCGAACTCCGACGGCCCTGAATTCTCGCCGACGCCAGTCGTTACTTTCGCCAGTATTTCTTTCGCGCGTGAAGAAACCGCAGACTCACCCGTTGGCGAATTCTGCGGTTTCTCAGTTTCTTCCTGTTGTTGCTTCTGCTGGTTGACAGACAGTGAGACCATCACCCATTCAGAAGCACGTCGTTCAGGATGGTTGTTCAGAACCCCTGCCGGGCAATACTGAACGCCATCTGTTACTCGACTCAGTTCTTCTTTGCTGGTTTTTTTTTGAGCTGCTGGATGGCGTCATTTGAGATACCTGAATCGCCAGCTGCTGGAGCAGGATTCAGCATTTCAGGTGGAATGCTTCCAAATCCACCACCGCCACCAAATCCGCCCTGGCCACCACCACCAAAGCCGCCCTGACCACCACCACCAAAGCCGCCCTGGCCACCACCACCAAAGCCGCCCTGACCGCCGCCGCCGAAACCGCCCTGGCCACCACCACCGCTTGGGCGAATCGATGGCGAAATCGTGAGGTCACCTACCGGATAAACTCGAGTAATCAGATTTTCGTCCGATTCTGCAAATTCGACCGTCGTGATCAACATGACTTCGTTGCGAATCATGTAGGTCAGTTCCGGGTCTTCCGTCTGCGAGAAGATCAGTTCGAGCGCATTTCGCAGAGTAATCCCTCGGAGCGAAATATCCTTGATCATCACATCTTCGAGTGACGTGACACCGGCCAGTTCAATCTCCTTGAAGTCCGGAATAATCGTCATGCGATAATCCGCACCAGCACCACCACCGCCTGTCGCACCATAAGTGTTCGTATAGTACTCTGAAATCTGGTCAAGGATTTCCTTGAGTGATACTTCACCCTGGTATTCGAGTTCGGGAACCGGTTCGTCAAGCATGTCGCGAAGCCACTTCTCAGCAGGCTTCTCTGAACGCAGGTCGACAGATTCGTACTTCTTCTTGCGAGTCAGCGTGAGTGCTCGCCATACGTCGGCAGGTGGGTAGAGCACAGGTGGCTCGTCCGGGAACGGCACGTGTGACAATTCCACCTGATACAACGTCTCCAGAAAACGGTCATGTCGCAGATTGACGAGTTTGTAAGCCTTATCAAGCTGACCAGCGGCCTCAGAAACAACAAGAGCCGCCGTCGCAGTGCCGTCTCCTGGTGTCATTTCAATTGCCTTGCGAGCAACCTGTTCGGCGTCTTCGTAGGCGTTGGAATCTCCATGTCGAGCACGGTTCAGGAGTCCTCGCACCTGATCAATCATTGTCTGGAGACGCTCTTCGTCCAGTGCAGTTTCGGTGAGTAGCTTTCGCTGAGCTTCAACGACTGCTTCTCGCTGAGCAGCCTGCTGGAGTTCCAGTCGAGCATGATCAGAAGACGTCTGAACATTGATCAAGGCCGAGTCCACTCGTCGCAGCAACTCATCTTTGGCTTCGGGGTTGATATCTGCTTCTGCGGCAATCGTCTCCCGAATGTCCTTCAGCATGCCGGCTGCGTAGTCCGGCTGAGAGGCTCCATACTTGCGAGCTTCATCCGTCGCGGCATTGACTTGCTGAGTCAATCGCTGTGTTCGGATTTGACGTTTTGATTCGGCAGCTCGAAGTGCTTCTTCTTCACCAGCAGATGGTGCCTTCAGGGAGTCATCGGCGGATCCTGGCGCTACACCAGATTGCTCATCCGAAACCTGTCCGGCAGATGTCAGCTGAATCGTGCCTGCCTTCACTGAGAGTTCAAACTCCCTTGCGGCAGACTGAAGCCCGTTCAGTCCAACAACAGACATGTCAAGACCATCGCTGACGACGGCCCGTCCATAGATTGATTTCAATTCACCGCCAGCGGTTTGAATCCCGGAAGCAGGGATTGTCCAGCTGACATTCCGTCCATCGACTGTCACGCCCCGGACGACAACATCACCAGAAAGCTCACCTTTACCAGGTATCACGGTGTGTCGATCAGCTCGCAGCAGGATTTGGTCGCCCGCCACCAACTCACATCCCTTGCCCGAAACCGTAATCGATTTCACGGCCACAGGTGCAAGCTGAGATGACTTCACCAAAGATGAACTCGCGCCCGCCACGTCCAGAGAATGCAGAATTTGAACCGTTCCACCGGTTTGATTCGCAAGAACCGACATCAACTGAGTATCAAGTTTCGGACCCAGTAATGCTGCATGCAGACTTATGTTTTTGTCCTGAAGACTTCGAGTCAGCTCGGACAGCTGCTCTGCAGACAACAGCCCGGCTGAGCTTAGGCCGTCTCCGATGTAGATCAAGCTGGACCGAGTTTCCGTCTTCTGACGCTTTACGATCTGCTCCATCGAGACTGACAGGTTGGTCGCACCCAGTGGTGTTCGACTGCTGAGTAGTTCCACAGCAGCTCGAACTTCCGCAGAGTTCACCGGTACAGGTTGTGAAGTCAGACCTTCTACCGTGGTATCAACAGCGAAGAGCTGTACACGTGAACCAACCGGCAGTTGAGTCAACACGCGATTGACGAGGTCCTGCGAAGCATCCCGGTATCGACCGGTCTGACTCGCAGATGTATCAACAAGGAGAATAAAGTCGCGGATCGTCGGCTCGGCCGCTTCTCCACGAAGTGAAAGTGCAAAATAACTGTCAGCCGGTGTTCCATATCGATGAACCATCGCGTCAGGGACCGCCGTGCCCACCGATCGGTCTGCACTTGCTGAATGGCAAACCGCCGCAAGGCATACCCCAAAACTAAACGTAGAACCTAGCAAATGCCGCATGAGTAATCCCCTGTGGAACAACGGGCGTTCCTCGCCGAGCAAACGTCTCTCGGCCCCCAACGCAACAGCTAAAATGCCGCGCGGAGTAGTCTACAGTCGTGTTCGGACAACGTGGAAAGGAAATCCCTGCAAAAACAGGCAGAACGCACAGGCCTGGGCAAAGTTGGCAATTAAGGGCGTGCGAGCCGCTGAACCCGACAAAGTCTAACACCTCACGGTCGTCTCTAAATCTGAGCTCTTCCAACCGTTAAACGTGCTTCAGTCAGCACTCTCCGTATTCCTGCCCCTTGAAAGCGGCGGTTTGCATCAACTTTTCCGATTTTGAGGACGATACTTTGGTCGGGGGCAAAAAAGCGGCTCGTAATCACGTCGCTTTCGCCATTGCCGTTGAAATTTCCGCCCTTTCCTGGGCGTGACATCTGTCGATGGGGGAGCGCATGTGGCTGCCGAAACTACAGTTTCCGGGGGCGATCGGATGCAGCCTGGCCCTCCTCCTCACAGCATGGCCCCTATTTTCAGCTCATCAAACTTCGGAAAACACCGCTCCATCTTCATTCGCTCACCCTCTCGATCTGGCCACCCCGCTTAATTCGGGGATGCCAACGTCCAGTCGTAACCCAATCGTCCGCTTAAACGTAGGTGACTCTGGATCAGAAATTCTCCACATCGATTCCAGAGCATTTTCCGGTTCCAGAGATTCACAACGAACGAATTCCCAAAACGAAACGTCACAAACGCTTCACCTCGATGACACGTCTGTTGATCGAGATATTCCCGGACCCAGGATTCTGGTCGTTGGCAGCGCGGAACTGTCCGGTGATCGTCACAAATTCTTAATCGAATTCCTCCCATCTCCACCGAACCAAACCAGCGTCAACGTCCGCGAATCCCGCGGAGCAATCGCCACCGCTTCCGGACCTGACCCCGATCGTGGGGGGCCAGACCCCAATCAACCCCACGCCCACCCGGGGCCAAATCCCCGTTCGCAAACCACTCCTTCCGAAATAAATCAGGCTTTCAGCAATAACACTGAACAACTACCTGAACAACACAAGTACTGGACGTCTGACCAGAAATGGCCTGACCCCACGTTTCCCAAAAAAGTCTCAATCGTACTCACCAAAAACAAGACCACACACTCCACTTTTGGCAGCCCTGACCCCGATCGTGGGGGGCCAGACCCCAATCAACCCCACGCCCACCCGGGGCCAGATCCCCGTTCGCAAACCACTCCATCCGAAACAAATCAGGCTGTCTGCAATAAATCTGAACAAGTACCTGAACAGCACAAGTACTGGACATACGAACAGACATGGTCTGACCCCGTCGGTTTGGATGCCGGTATGAATCGTGTACCGACAGGCAGAGATTCGCAGGGAGGTGCCGAGATCACACCGGAGAGTCTTATGGCGGCGAAGCGATTCCTGCAGCCGCGATTTGTAGACTCCGGGGTCATCCACGAAATGCGGTCAGGCTGTCTGGTTGCCTGTTCTTCTCGTGTGTCGGTCTATGGCGATGTGGAAGAACTCAATGCTGGAAGCATCGCTGGTGAACACATCAAACTCGCTGCCCTGCGAATCCTCCAGGAAATCGATGGCGACATGCTGAAACGGGTTGAGATTGAGTTGGGACCAATATCGGACGTGGACGGCGATGGCACGTTTGCGATCTTCCTAAGTCACCTCGACTGCCGCACATCTATTACCGACGTCCCAATTCGAGGCGTTGTCCGCTCTGATGACTTCCTCCGCAGAGACAGCGATGGATTTGGAGATACTCTTTACCTCGATTCAAGACTGGCAGTTTCGGGTCAGGAACTGCGTGCGCTTCTGGCTCATGAATTGGCGCACGCATCTATATATTCCTGGCAAAGTCGCCTGATTTCTTCCGGAATTTTTGGGGAGGGTTCAGCAAGAGACATGGTACCTGCCTGGATGCACGAGGGGATTGCTCACTGCATGGAGCGTCGCATTGCGGCCGATTCGGAGAATTTTCAGCTACGTCGCGAGGCATTTTTCAGGGCGCCCGCTAATGCTCCTGTCATGCCAGATGATGCGGTGGTTCCGTTCTCAGAGCGTCGGGGCGGTGCGCGTGCAGCGACGACTTTGTTTCTTGAATACCTTTTGGGACCACAGCGATCACCAGGGGTCCTGCTGGATGCGTCTCAATCCCCGATGCGCCGAATCGAGCAGCTTTCCGGATGCTCTATTGAACAGACACTCCAAAACTGGACCACTCAACAGGCCGCCGACATTTTGTCACGGGACAAATTTTGCCTTCTCGATTCCAACTCTCAATCTCACCTCCGGAAGAACAAATGCCCGGACAGCAAAAGCGAGCAGATCGGGGGCGTACACATCGAGAAAATTCAGCCTGCAGTGTCGGCGACCAGGTTGAGTCGCACTGTCCGGGGGACCTCTGCTCGTTACTTCCTGATTCCCCCGGAAATCACTCACATTCGGATTCACTCTCAACAGGCCGCCTGCATTTTCGCATCGACCGTCGCTCGAGAAGACAATGAAGTCGTCATTCGGTTGCTCTCGACTCCCGAACAGGGTAGCGTAGCAAGCGCGAGTTGGACCAGAACGGGTCCGACTTTGCTCCTTCCTGCAATACCCACCACTATCCGGAGCGAACTTCGTGCGAATGTCGAAGCGAGTACTTTTTAAACAGACGTGTTTGCGTCCGATGACGGTTCTCCACAAGATCACCGTTGCCGGGGTCATCATTGGGAGTCTCATATGCGGAGCCGATCACGCGATGGCTCAGGGGCCATCGAAAGAGCTGGCAGAGAAACTCCTTGCACGGCCACCTCGTCCTGCCCGCCCGCAATTGCCTCCCAGCGAATTGCCAGTGCGGTTCTTAAAGGGTGAACGGATTGGGTTCCTCGGAAACTCCACTGCCGAGCGCATGAATCTGTTCGGGCATTTTGAAACTCTGCTGCACTCCCGATTCCCGGAACTCGAACTGGTCGTTCGCAACTTTGCTCGGCCGGCTGAAGAAGTTGGAATTCAGCAACGATCATCGGACTATACAAATCTGGATGACCCGATGTCCGCCTTTGGTGCAGACACTTACATCTGTTTCTTTGGTTTTAATGAATCCTACGCCGGGCCTGCAGGTATACCGGCGTTTATAGAGTCTTATCAGAAGTATCTTGATCAAATCTCCTCACGATACCCTCGAGACGATTCCGGAGCGTCCCCGCGTTTTGTGCTCGTTTCTCCGATTGCATTTGAATCTGCGGGAACCAGCGCTCTTCCATCCGGAAAGATCGAAAATGAAAACCTGAAGGCTTACGCTGCGGCGGTCCGAGAAGTCGCAGCTCAGCGAAAACTTGCCTTCGTCGACGTATTCGAAGCGTCATTCATGATGTTCGAAGCGAAGCCAGGTCTGCAGCTGACAATCAATGGCTGTCATTTGAACGATGCCGGTGACCGGGAAGTGGCCCGAGTCATTGACCTTGAAATGTTTGGAAGCCCTTCAAAGGCCAGCTTCGGCAGTGAGGTCTACGAACGGCTTCGTGCCGCAATCAATGACAAATCGTGGGTCCACCTTCAGGACTACCGAATGCTGAATGGCTGGTATGTCTATGGTGGTCGCCGTACCTGGGACACCGAGACTTTTCCACGTGAATACGCAAAAATCCGTAGAATGGCTGAAGTCCGAGATCGCTACATCTGGGATCTCGTTCAGGGAAAATCGGTACCCGAGAAACCAGATGATTCCACAACCGGAGACCTGATCACACCCGAAACCCGTTTCGGGAACCCTCAACAAAAGTACTCGGAAGCCGATGCCCTGAAGTACTTGTCTCCGGAAGAGCTTGTCAGTTCCACACATGTCCCGGAAGGTTTCAAGCTGGTACCATTTGCTGATGAAACCCAGTTTCCGGAACTTGCGAAGCCTGTCCAGCTGAACTTCGATAATCGTGGCCGCCTGTGGGTTGCCTGTATGCCGACATACCCGCAGTGGAAGCCTGGCGACTCACATCCGAACGACCGACTCATCATCCTTGAAGACACAAATCAAGATGGGAAAGCCGACAAGTCCACAGTGTTCTACGACAAGCTGCACTGTCCCACCGGATTTGAATTCTTCAATGGCGGAGTATTGGTCGTTGACCAGCCCAGAATGCTGTGGCTAAAAGACAATGATGGCGATGACAAAGCCGATGAAGTCGTTCATCTCATGGACGGCTGGGCTACGGATGATACTCATCACACGTGCGGCGCGTTTGAATGGAATCACGGCGGATATCTTCATATGCTCGAAGGCATCGCCACCAGCACAACGCTCGAAACCCCATGGGGACCTCATCGAAGTCAGGGTGCCGGCGGTGCCTATGTCATGGACCCAAAGACCCTGAAGATTCGTCAGTTCGCTCTGCCCGGTCAGTACAATATGTGGTGTTATGTATTTAATGGCTGGGGGCAAGGGATTGTCGGTGATGGAACAACGGCCAACCATGCATGGGATACTCCACTCTCTGGCGCCCAGTTTCGTGGACGCACTGGCCTCAACATGATCTTCAACAACGAAGGCATGCGACCAGCACTCGGCACAGAACTGCTCGTGTCTCGTCACTTCCCTGATGAAGTGCAGGGACAACTCACATATGCCTGCGTGATCAATATGAATGGCCTTCCAAGATTCACCATCACAGATGACGGTGGTGGATATGCGGGAGCTCGGCTCAAAGCCGCTGACGGATCCCCGGACGACCTTGTGCGTTCAACGGACAAACATTTCCGGCCCGCAGATCCTCAGATTGGTCCCGATGGTGCTCTGTGGTTCGGGGACTGGGCAAATGCACTGATCGGCCACATGCAGTACAGCCAGCGCGATCCGAACCGCGACCATACTCGAGGTCGAATCTACCGTCTGACATACCCAGGCCGCCCACTCGTCGAACCCGTCACTCAGTTCGGAAAGTCGGTTCCGGAATTGCTCGAACAACTCAAAGCATACGAACTTCGAACCCGATACAGGGCTCGTCGCGAACTTCGAGATCGCCCGACCGAAGACGTGGCAGCCGCAGTCGCGGCATGGGTCCGCAAACTTGATCCGGCTTCGGACGAGTATGATCGTCTTCGCACAGAAGCCCTCTGGGTGCTGCAGTCACATCATCACCACAACGTTGACCTTCTGTCAGAGGTCATGACAAAGTCGAAGGCATTTGAAGCCCGAGCGGCCGCGGTACGAATCATCGCCGATGAACGGGAATACCTCGACAACGCCTTCGATATGCTGGTGATGGCAGCAAAAGACAAACATCCGCGAGTTCGCACAGAGGCTGCTCGAGGTCTCAGCTTCTATCCGACACTGCCAGCCGCACGCACGCTGATGGGTATGACCCAGGCTCCCGCCGATTACTGGTGCGACTACACGTTGTTGCATGCTCTCGCAGCGAACGAATCCATCTGGCGAAGCGAGTATCTCACTGGAAAAATTGCTGAAGCCGGCCCACGAGCTCACGAAATTGTCGCTCAGCTCATGGCTGCTTCCAAATCCGGAGCGACCGCTTTGCCGTTCCTGCAGACACTGCTCAGCCAGGAAACCAAACCAGAAGAAGAGCGAAACAAAGCGCTGACTGCCTTGTCGGAAATTGGCGGCGGCGATGCAAATCGCGGTCGTGAGGTCTTTGTTCGAAACTGCACGGCCTGTCATCGCGTCGGCAACGGTGAAGGACGAGAATTCGGTCCGAATCTCGCAGGTGTCGCCAAACGTCTGAAGCCGTTGAAAATCGTTCAGTCGATCATCGAACCTAACGCTGACCTCGACGCCAAGTATCGACAGACTCTGATCATCACATCAGACGGCATGCCGGTCGCTGGTCTGGTTGTCAGTGAAAACGATCAGGAAGTCGAAATCTTTGATGGAAAGGCGCTTCGAAAAATTGCTGTTGCCGACATCGAAGAACGCGTTGTTCAGAACCAGAGCAGTATGCCCGAAGGTGCTGCCGCAACAATGGCCCCATCGGAGTTCATTGACTTGCTGGAATACCTGAAAGCACAGAATCAGGAAGTTGCTCCCCAAAAGTAGCAGGCACTCTCCGAGTGCCGTCCGCCAACGATACTCAACAAGCCCCTGAAAAGCACTGCCTTTTCAGGGGCTGTTTGTTTGCAGCATCAGCAACCTGAAGCCAGGTCTCGCAATCGCATTTCCTGATCAGATCGATACTTCACTCACCGACGATCGCAAGTGAATCGTCTTTTGGTGCAGATTGTGTTCTGAAGTCAGATAACGAACTGTGCCGCTCCGAGACCTCATCAGGACTGAATGTGTTACGGCCGTGCCTCCGTGAACCTCCACACCTCGAAGTAACGGACTGTCACTGATACCTGTTGCCGCAAACAGAATATCGGTTCCACACGCAAGGTCTTTCGATCGATACACCGTGTTCAGCCGATCTTCCCACCCAATTTCAATGAGTGATCTGCGTTCTGCTTCATCCCGAGGCCAAATTTGAGCCTGCATGCCTCCGCCCAGACATCTCAAAGCTGCTGCGGCAAGAATTCCCTCCGGCGATCCTCCTATCCCTGCGTACAGATCAACGTTGGATTGGCGAAGTGCCGGAGCAAGTGCCGCAGAAATATCGCCGTCGGCGATCATTCTCAACGAAGCACCTGCTCGACGAACCTCTTCAATGTATGGCTGGTTGCGAGGTCGATCCAGAATCATCACAACTACGTCACGAGGATTCTTTCCCAGAATCTCAGCGGTGATGTGGATGACATCTGCAAGAGGCGCGTTGACACTGACGGGAATCGACGGATCCGCCATCCACGCCTTACGAACTTCCGGTGGATAAGCCAGCTTCTTCATATAAAATGCCGGTATGTCCTGAAGCCCGGGGTTTCCGCTCCCGTCCGGTGTCGCAGCCGCAATACAACTGATCGAATTGGGCATCCCTTTCGCGCAGTTCGTTGTTCCGTCAACCGGGTCGAGCGCGATATCAAATCGAGGCGATCCGTCACGCCACATTCCGAGCCGCTCTCCTTTGAAGATCCCCGGCGCCTCGTCCTTGATGCCTTCACCAATCACAACTTCACCACACATATCTGTAATGTCAAACATGCCGCGGATCGCATCGCAGGCCGCAGCATCTGCGGCTTCCTTGTCGCCTTTACCGACCCACTGCATGCAGTTCAACGCCGCTATTTCGGTTGCACGCAGAAAATCGAACTCAACAAGTCGCTGAATATCGCTCGTCATAGACCATGCCCCGGTGAAAGGTTTCGTAAAACGCACTTGCGCCGAGAATACGCTGTTCCTCAACGATTGTCAGCGATTCTCACAGCCAACTATTGGAAATGAGAACGACTTTCGTTGACAGTCATCCAATCTCAGGCTCAACATGCGTTCAGGATGATCTGATTTCTCTAATCAATTTCGCAGGAATCTTGTGTCATGGATGTTGATACCCAGTCGTGGGATGAAGAATCCGCGTTTCGCAGAAACTATCCCGTCCTCTGGACAGCGACGCTTGTCGGCCCATTCCTGCTGACACTGAGCGTACTCGCGATTGTGGCGTTGCAGTCGGGCATTGAAACGGCATGGAAACTTCTCACAACAGCGCTTGCCACGTTCTTCTTTCTCGGCAAGTTCGTGATCCTCGGCGGCAGCGACAATCAGGCCGCCGAACAGTCGACGTTTTTTACCGGGGAACAGCTGTTTCTGATGGTCCTCTATATGGATGTGATGACATCCTGCATTCTTGCATTCCATATTGGATTTCTGCTGAGACTTCCGTTCCTCGGCCCGCGAATGAAGTTTCTGATAGAAGACGGAAGCTTTATCCTGAAGTCCAACCCCTGGATGAAGCGTGCTACGTTTCTGGGGCTCGTGTTGTTCGTGATGGTGCCGCTCGCCGCCACGGGAAGCGTCGGAGGCTCTCTTTTCGGCAGATTGCTTGGTATGACTCGCAGCGCGACATTTGCGGGCATCCTGATTGGAAATGTGCTTGGCTGTGCTCTGATGTACTTCGGCGGTGAACTGATCTCGAAGTATGTCGGCCGCGATAACCCGGCTCTTCTGATTGGCGGTATCCTCGTCATCGGAGGATGCCTGGTTCTCGTCAATCGACGGTATCAATCCCTCAAACGCCGCTCAATGACGACGCCCTGACAACCAGCTCGCAAACTTACGCCATGCACTGGGACGACTCTTTTGTCGCCCTCTCAGAAAGACTGCTATAAAACTCAGCATCAGACTGCTGAGAAAATCAGTCAACCTTCGATCAGCACGCGAAAGCATCCGTCCAAACCGAGCAAGAATGCCACCAATTGACCACTCATTCGAAGCTCTATGTTCATCAACGAAGGTGCGATGCACACGCCGTTTTGGTGGACTGTAGAACCACTGCACAAGGCAAAGCCGCCCGAGTATCGTCAACGGCCGGTCATAAAGTTCAAAACAGTGAGGACACTGGAACGTCCGAAACAGAAACAGACGCTTCCAAAGATCGACCGCTCGTTCTGCGGCCGGATGCAAATATTCATTGCAAAAGCGACAGCGATAGGGTGGCAATTGCCGGCGTGAAGCAGCTCCCGCTGAACGCGCTTTCCCGTCGCGTGGGATGGAATTATCGTTTTGAGACATCGCAGTTGCACGCAGGTACAGAACTGACGACTCCCCCACCTTCGACTCTGGTGAAGGAACCTTTCATCCCGCCATGGCCAGTGATAACTCCGTTCACACGGAATCATGCACATGCAACCCCAACATTCTCAAGCTGAATCTCTGTGCAGTATCTTAAATTATGAATTCCAGGCGTTCTTCAACGCTGAGCACCAATAAAAAAGGCCATCCGACTTGCGGTCGGATGGCCCGGGAGGATTGACTGCCAGATTACTCCGGCAGCCAGCAGTGACTCCCAATCCAGCCATCGCTGCTTTGCGACGGCGGAACCGCACAATGCGGGATGACTGGCTCCTCATTGAATCTGATCAATTCAGATCGATCTCAGACCTGAACGGATTTCACAGTTCGAATAATCTCAGCAGCAACCTTATAAGGATCGGCATTCGATGCAGGACGGCGGTCTTCCAACCAACCCTTCCAGCCATTGCTGACCGTTGCGACTGGAATACGGATCGAAGCACCTCGGTCCGATACACCGAAACTGAACTTGTCGATCGACTGAGTCTCGTGCTTACCCGTCAAACGCATATGGTTATCCGCTCCGTAGACTGCGATATGCTCCTTAATTCGAGGCTTGAACGCACCGCAAATCTTCTCGTAAGTCTCTCGACTTCCACATGTTCGCAGAACATTGTTCGAGAAGTTGGCGTGCATCCCGGATCCGTTCCAATCGGTATCGCCGAGCGGCTTGCAGTGCCAGTTAATCCACAAGTCGTATTTTTCGGCAGTTCGCTCGAGCAAATATCGAGCAACCCAGACTTCGTCACCAGCTCTCTTCGCACCCTTCGCGAAAACCTGAAACTCCCACTGTCCGGTTGCAACTTCGGCGTTGATACCTTCAACATTCAGCCCAGCTGCAAGACACAGATCGAGATGCTCTTCAATCAGCTCTCGACCAAATGCATGATTCGCACCGACCGAACAGTAGTATGGGCCCTGGGGTGATGGGTAACCACCTGGCGGAAATCCAAGTGGGCGATTGGTGTCTTTATCCCACAGGAAGTACTCTTGCTCAAATCCAAACCAGAAGTCTGAGTCATCGTCGTCGATCGTCGCGCGACCATTTGACTCATGAACCGATCCGTCCGGATTCAAAACTTCGCACATCACCAGATAGGCATCGATTCGACCTGGATCAGGGAAGATGGCAACCGGCTGAAGCAGGCAGTCCGACGATCCGCCGGGTGCCTGGTTCGTTGAACTTCCGTCAAAACACCACACCGGGCATTCTTCCAGAGTCCCGCCGAAATCTCGAACCACCTTTGTCTTCGATCGAAGACCCTGGGTCGGCTTCGAGCCGTCCAGCCAGATGTACTCCAACTTACTCTTTGACATTTCTCTCTGTTCTCCTCCCGGAAAAACCTGATTAATCGCAGTCCTTCAGCGAGTCACTTCTCGCTGCGCTTCGCTTCCCGCGACAGAAGCGTCATCCTTGCGCGGAACCCCCGGGCAGTGCCTAACACCGACACTCGTTAAATTTCATTGACTCACCCGTTTGCTCACTTTAGAAGCACCCCTGCTCGCTCCTTAGGCAGGGAACTGATCATTCTGACGAAATCTCAGTTATAGGCGGTATAATGCATTCTGCGTGCCAATCAAGTCGACTCTTGTCCACGGTCGAGTTCTTCTTTTCGTCCGCGAACACGGTCTGAGATCGTTTTGAACAGTCCAGAGAAGCTTTTCCGCCGAACCGAACTCACATGGCCACCGTTTCCAAAGACCAATAAATCAGCAAGAAACGCGTCTGCAGTCTGGTAACGATCGGCCGGTGCCTTGGCAATACAGTTCAAAATGACGGTTTCCAAATCCACTGGCATCCCTGGAATTATGCTCCTCGGGGCAGGGGGCTCCGTTTCGAGAATCGCGCGAATCAGCATTTCCGAGTTTGTCTCCGGAAAGGCGGGCCGCAGGACGGTCAATTCATAGAGTGTCATACCGGCACTGTACAGATCACTCCTCACATCTGAATTCCCAAGCAGTCGTTCGGGAGCCATATATCGGAGCGTTCCCGCCAGTCGCCGGGGCAGCTCGTTTTGGCCTGCAGCCGGATTTCCGGATGGAATTCGATACAACAGACTGCCATGCCCAGCCTGTGGATTCCATTGAGACAATCCAAAGTCAGTGACCCACACACGCCCCTCGCCATCCAGCAGAATATTCGCCGGCTTGATGTCGTTATGAACAACTCCCTCGGCATGGGCTGCTCGGACCGCCTGCGCAATCTGAAGAGCAATTCGCGCCAGCGAGTTCCACGAGTCTTTTGTCAGTCGACGACGTTTTGCCGGATCACAATCGCCCGACACCAAACGAACATCCTCCAGGACCTGTCGCTGCTCATCCGTCCGGACAAATCCGCTGGGACGCCCCTTCTGAGTTCGAAGAATCTCATCCTGATAGACAACACCATCCGACTGCTGCAGTCGCTGAATGATCTCATCGAGCCCCACACCATCCACGAACTGCATCACGCAATAACAATATCCATGATCGATTCCGTACCGAAATACGGGGACGATGTTCCGGTGACGTAGTCTCGCAGCGATCTTTGCCTCATTTTCAAATCTCTGCTTCCACTCCGGCGCTATTGATACTCGCCACGGAAGAACTTTGACAGCAACGATATGCCCCGAGCGTTCGTCACGCGCCTGAAAGACAATCCCCATGCCCCCACGCCCAAGCTCACAAAGTAACTCACACCCGCCAATCGAGTTAAATGGGAATCGGTCAGGCATGTTATGTCGAAATGCGGCCGATTCCTTTTCTGTGCGAGCCTGCTCAAGCATTGCCAGAACTGGAAAAATCTCGCGGATTCTGTCCGCATGGGGTGGATAACGTCGAGCATACAACTCAATTGATGGCCCCAATCCCTGACGCAGCTCCTCGGAAAACTGCGTTGCCAGGATTTCAAACGGCTCCCGTGAACGCAAACCGGTTTCGTCCAGTGGTTCCGGCAACCCCTGAAGCACAAAGTCGGTGTCACTGTTTTCGTTCGGCTCGGGGTCGCCACCTGAGCACTCAATTGCGTTCGTATCCGTCAATGAACTGTCCTTACCCCTCGCGATGCACCCGACCTCACGTTCGAACACTGCGATCAATCCACCGAGCATACCGCCGATTCAACAGGCCGTCACGCTGATTTCGCCGGAAAGCCTGCCAATCGGATTTCCATTCACGAAACACAACGCTAGAATCCCGCGTGGTTAAGCGCTGGGAAACAGGCTGTGCTGACGGACCTTGGGGAGGTCTGAATTCACGGCAATCATGTGATTTCTACAAGGTCCGGCCGCCTTGGGCTGGACAGGCTGACGGGAAAGTCTCCACAGATTCCTATTGTGGGTCTCTTCTCAAACTGCCATGATCCAGTGTTATTCGCATGGGTTGACTGTCCTTTTGTTTCCCGGAATTCCACAGAACTCCGGCATCGATTCACGCTGACGGTGAGAAATCAATGTCCGTTCGATCCGTGGAAAAGATCTTACCCTCCTGTTGGGCGGATGCCCTCGACCTGTAAAGCGAAACGCATGGATTCCAGAACCAGTGATGTTGCTGAATCAGCAGCTGAGTCATCAGTTGAATCCACAATTGATGCACAGCAGGTGCGAGAAGCCCTGTTGCCAAAAACTCAACAGCCCACAGTGATGGCAAAGACGCCCGCCGAAACCAAACCTCCCGCTGAAGAATCTCGACTCCTGTTTCGTCGGTCACAGCGGACCTGCCGTCTGACAGGCGTCAGCATTCGAGGAATCGGGTCTTATGCGCCCGCTCACGTTGTGACCAATGCTCAGCTCGAACAACGTTACGGCTTCGAAGAAGGCTGGATCGAACGCCGCACCGGAATCCTCGAACGACGTTTCGCCGAAACCTTCGAAAACACCAGCGACCTGGCAGTCGAAGCTGCTCGCCGAGCAATGCAGAATGCGGGTGTTTCCGCCAGCGAAATTGACCTGTTGATCGTTGGCACGTTCACGCCGGACTACACCTGCCCGTCAACCGCCTGCCTCGTTCAGGACAAACTCAAACTGGATGCCCCGGCAATGGACATTCAGGCCGCCTGTTCCGGCTTCATGTATGCACTCACCACCGGCGCTCAGTACGTTGCGACCGGAAATGCACGTCGAGCTCTGGTCATCGGAGCCGATGTCAACAGCCGCATTGTTGAACCTACCGATCAGCGTACAGCTCCTCTGTTCGGTGACGGGGCAGGAGCCGTAATTCTCGAACCAGGCTCCAGCACTCAGGGATTGCTCTGCTATCAGCTTGGCGCTGATGGAGCCGGAGGTAATCTCCTTGATCGTCCGGCCGGAGGTACCAGAAATCCGCTGACCGCGGCTTCCATCGCCGCTGGTGATCACTTCCTCAAGATGGACGGCCGCAATGTTTTCAAGTGGGCCATCCAGGCTGTCTCAGAAACCATCGAACTTGTCCTGTCCCGGGCCGGTGTGTCTGTTGACGATGTCAAACTGTTTGTCCTCCATCAGGCAAACATCCGAATCATTGATCATGCAATGAAGGTGCTCAACATTCCCGAGCACAAAGTGTACTGTAACCTCAACCGATTCGGAAACACGTCCGCGGCCTCAATCCCGCTGGCACTCGATGAAGCCGTTCGAAATGAACGAATTCAAACCGGTGACCTTGTCGTAATGTGCGGTTTCGGCGCCGGCCTCACCTGGGGTACTGGCCTGTTTCGCTGGTAAGCTCAGTCGACAACTCTCTAGGCGAACGTGTCCACTTCAATCGGGCTGACGAAATCGTCGGGCTTAATGACCAGAATCGAACAGTCCAGTTCCGCCAGCAGCGATTCTGCGGTATTCCCCATCAGAGAACCGACAATTCCTCCTCGAGCACGACTTGCAACAATGACCACATTAGCACGAGTTTCCTGGACCGCTGCGAGGATGCAGAGATCCGGCTTGCCCCGAGTGACATGCACTTTCACTCCTGGTGGCTGAAGCGTCCGATAGTCGGTTCCGACAAGCTGTTCATGGACAGCGTTCTCAGCATTGCTCATCTCCTGAGTCTCCTGAGCCGAAAGCTCTGCCTCGGAAACATTGAGTCGTCGAGCAAACCGATCAATGCTATTGTCGACCACGTGCAGAATATGAACTCGCGAAGGGACGATTTTCGCGAGCGACACAGCTGTCAGCACGACTTCCTGGCCAACTTCAGTCAGGTCCGTCGCAGCAAGGATATCGAGGCGATCATCTTCATCGAGGCGAGGCTTTACAAGCCAGACAGGTCCGGCTGCATTCCGAAGCAACTTGAGCCCTGTGCTTCCAAAAATTGCACGCCGCAGGGTACCGTCCTCCCGAGTCCCGCAAATGATCATTGTATCGGGAAGATTCTTACAGACTTTCAAAATCTCAAACCACGGATCGCCAGCGCTAATCACACATTCGACACCCGTTTGGCCGTCCGGCAAATGCGTGTATTGCCTCGCCAGATCGTGGAGTACCTCCAGAGCTTCTTCCCTGGCGATCTCATGGTCACCTTCGGCCTGCTCCTGAGACCCAAACCAGCCAGCGTTTGGCCGTGGAAGTACCGATACCAGTGTCACTGGTATTCGGGAAATCAACGAAATCTCAAAGGCCTGACGCACTGCCAGCCGCGTTGGTGCCTCCAGATTGGCAGCGTCCCACGGACGAGTCGATGGCATTTCGACCCCAACGACGATTCTTCGAACCAGGTACATCAATTCACCTTCCAACAACTCTGCTGCTTCCCGGAATCACTGAATAAACATCAGCCAATTACCGTGTTGTCCGATTCAGCAATATGTCTAACTTCTCATGTAATTCCCGAACCTCTGCTCGAAGTTGCTGCACCTGTTCAGCAAGTTCAGCATTCGATGGCTCCGGACGTTCCCGCTTCCCCTCGATTCGATGGACTTCTCTCTCAAGTTCTTCGCCACGGCGGTGCAATTCATGTGCAATATCCGGAAACCCAGCGCTGGCCAGCTTCTCACCAAACTCATGTAACAGCCGAATTCGATCCAGCTGACGTTCAGAGTCAGGATTCCCCGCCCGGTGCCGATTCAAATCCTCCAGTTCGCGCACCATTCGATGCTCGTCGTCAGACCGTCTCCGTCCACGCGCAACCACTGCAACATCCCTCGCCTCTCCTGATTGCATCTTTTGAGCGATCGAGTCGAGAAACGCAATCTCCGCCTGAAGCTGATGGTCGCTCAGCTTTTTGAAATGTCGCTGAACTTCCTCCAGCTCCGCTTCAAGTCGAGCCGCATCTTCATTGCGTCTCTCCTTTAACGATTCGGCCAGTTCTCGTTCTTTCACAGCCATCTTTTCTTTCAATTCAACGATTTCACGTTTCAACGTCTCGTTGAGCCTCAGATGCCTCTCCTTCATCATTGCAAGCATCTGCCGCTGCTCTTCAGTCAATTCTTTCGCCGATTCTTTCGCCGATTCCGATTCTGTCTCGGAAATCACCTCCGATTCAACCACTTCCGACTCAACAGACTCAATCACTTCGTCGGCTGCTCGAGTAGCAGGGTTCAACTGACAAACAATGGCCAGGCTGCCGGCTCCTGCCAATAGCGCTGCATAGGTACGATTCTTAATTGCCATAGCCTGTTTTCCCCTTCCAATTATGGTTTGCCTGGAATCACATGAGCAAATCGCTGGCGAAATGCCTGCCAGTCACTCTTTGTGGTCACCCACAGAAAGCACTTTCCACTCTCATCGGTTCGGATATCCATTCCCATCTGAAAGCGATCGCCCATCAGAGACATCAATCGGGACGGTGGAATCTTCTCCGGCTTTCGCGAGTACGTCAGTTCCGCGACGTCGATTTTAGCGCCCCGCAAAGCAGCCGTCGAATAGAAATCACGGACTTTCAGGCGTTCACTCAAAAGATCGACAATTGCCGTCACCGGAACGTCTTCCACATCAACAGTGATCGGTTTAAAGATTTCAGGAACTGCTACGTTGATTGCTTCCTTTGTCTTCCAACCCACCGGCCAGAAGTTGCTGGATTCGTCCCCGGCATCAATTTCAAGGATATACCCGCCTTCGGGATTCACAAGCGGACGGTATCCAAGTCCATATTGAGCAAGCACGATCGCGAGGACGGTCCCCTTACTCATGCCTACAGCATCTTCTCCCAATTCACTCACGCCAGGACTCTGGTCGTCCGGCGGAATGACGGCCTTCGCTTTCGCCGCGTCTGTAAAACGGAGTCGCACCACAGAAGGAAGCTGCATCGAATCAACCGCTTCAACAGCAGATTTCATCATCACAGGTTGGTCAACCGGGATACTCAACAGCCGAGTCACTGCAGCGAACTGAGCATCATTGAGTCCCCAGGTTGGATTGGAGTTCGGTGGTCCATTGGCTCCAAACCGCTTCAACTCCTCAAACCATGCCGTGATCTGATCGGGCTCCGACATCGCAAACTTGCGGCCACGGAACGCGATTCGCCCGTCAGATTCCATCAGGCCAACAATTCGAGTCACTTCCTGACCTAATCGTTCCACGTTCTCCACAGTGGTTCGTTCTCCTGCGCGCCCTTCGCGAAATCGAACGATGTACCCGATTTCCTGAAACACACGCCCCCACTTTTGCGCATTGATGCGATAGGAAGGCTGCGGCTGAGTCAGCACGTCAATCTCAAGCGGATACTCCCGCTCCGAAACCGAAGACTCGGGCTCCTTCTCCGACTCCTGCGTTTCTGCACACAAAAACTCAGTCACGCCCCAACCCGCTGGAACACATATCGTCGCCACCAGCAGCATCAACACAGTCTGCAACATCATCTTAAGTCGCATTGAATCCTCCTGATTCCTGAATGCCGTTCATCACGATCAGATTCTGACCACTTCCGCCCATTTTTGCCAGATGAACCCAGCTTCCAATTTCGCCACCACGTCGCGGACGGCACATGGAATGTGCCGCTTCTGTAGCAGGCAGACTCCGTCTGCCGTCCGCACCTTCCCTGCCACATCCTCCCAAAAACGCAACC
>JAEUIH010000076.1 GCA_016795105.1 Planctomyces sp. | reverse complement strand
AGTCCCATCACAGCATTGATTACGAAAAACGGTACTGCCGGAATCAGACGAAGGGTGAACAGGTAGAAGGCACCTTCTCGCTCGAGGGCCGTATTGAATGCGGCCAGTCGATCGCCAAATCGACGAATGATTGAGTCTCGCAGAAGATATCGGCTCAGCAGGAACGCGATTGTTGCTCCTGCGGTCGAAGCAAAACTCACAACGAACATCCCTCGCCAGAATCCAAACAACCAACCGAAGAGCAGCGTCATTCCGGCCGCACCGGGTAATGACAATCCGGCAACTGTCGTGTATGCCGCAAACGCAGCAAAGTAAACGAGTATCGGATGTTCGGCCTGAAAAGTCCGAAACGCTGACTCGCGGGCTGCCAGCCTGGTCAGCGAGAGTTCATCTCCCAGCCACCATGCTCCCAAACCCACGACGGAAATCAGACCGACCAGCACGAATGTTCGGCGTTTGGTATCGGTACGCTGTTCCTTTGCATCACCCACTTTCATACGGGTAATGTGATCCTGCTCCTGATTCCGAATCTGCTCAACCACCTTGTTTTGACTATGTCTTTCCGAAGTCCACATTCGTTCATCTATTCAGAATTGAACACGTGAAGGGACGAAAATCGTGAACAGGAACAGGAATAACCATCAGAATGTCAGTTGCAAAAAGAAGCGAATGGCTCCGCGATGAAGTAGGCTGGTCTTGCATGCTGGAGCCTGCCATTCACCCCAAGAAGCCATCCGCTCCGGACCCATCTACCTCTGGCCGCTACCCTTCTTTGCAGCACCTCCGGTCGTTCGAGCCACACGCTGCTCATTGAGCGACCAGTTATATTCAAGAAATTCGACCCTGGTTCGAGGGCTAACGGCCAGCTGCTGAGCGTTTTTGGGGAGATATCTCTGCAGCGTCGTGAACTGGGCCTGATGAGTTTCCCCAAAGTCCTTGCCAAACCAGTCGAGGATTGCACTGACCTGAATATTGCCAGATTTGTTTACGCGAAAATTCTGAGATCGACTGAAGAAGTCTGTTGTGTTTAGAACCAGCTGATCCTCCAACCGCTCAGCTGTGTAGGCTTCACTCAGTAATCGCGGGCAGCCGACAGAAGCGCAAACGATAGCAAAGTGAATCCGTGGTTCATTCATTTTCCTGAGGATTTGGTGTTCAATCGCCTCCAGTGAATGTGGCTTTCCCCCTACAAGCAAAGGAAGATCCGTCCAGATATTGTACCCGGCCAGTTTTGGAGTGTGGTTTCTAATACTTGTTGTTGGGTAAACCTGCATGATTCCTTCTATTGTGACTGCATTGTAGGCGTTAATCCAGAATGACAACTGTCCGGCCCGACTTGATTTCACACCTGGCGAAGCCTGACTCAGTCGAAGCAGGTACTGTTGCAGACTCTTCCGATCCGCCGCTGATGCGTGCCACGCGGAATAATTCACCATCCCGTTCTGATCCACATATTTCTGCAACAGCTGATCATAAACAGAATGATCCACTTCATCCATTGACACATACTGCCCTGCGGACCACGTACGACCGAGTGGCTCTTTCGCTGAAACGGTTGAATTCGAAACAATGACGCTGGTCAGAACCGCCGCCGCAAGACATAGACTCATCAACACTTTGATCATTATCTGTCTCGAAAACATCCCCATACTCCGTATCTGTGTTCAAATCTTCCGTGGGCTGAACAACTTTTTTGAAGAGAGTTATCCAGAATGAAATCAGGATCTTCCCTGACGATGTCACATTATCGTCGAGTCGCGGTATCGATTCTGTGATACGGCACACATTCAGTGACAATTTCTAAATCTCACCCGCAATTCAGGTTTAGTCACTGAATCGGAGAAACTGTACGAGACGAGGCTCTAAACCTCTTCTTCATTGCCTGAAATGCCAAGAGGAGCATCCACGGCAGATGTTCAAACCACACAACAACATAATGAAAAAAGCTCTCTCCCTGATATCTCGTCCATAGAACAGACCGGCTGTCCCACTGGTATGCAAACCAGAATCGCAGATAGTAGACGAAAACAATCACAGACAGAGCTTCCCAGACGCGATGTCTTGCGAACAGTATAAACGGCAGGGCCCAGCTCCAGTACCAGGGATTCAGCGTGGGGGATAAAACCCAGAACCATGCAAGCGTTGAAAACACCAGAGCCAGCCAGTCTGCGGACTCAGTACACTTCATCCCCGCCCATGCGAGTCGAATCGCGACAGCAAGAAATGCAATTGAAAGAATGCACCGTGTGAGCAAAAACGGCACAGTCTCCGAGGAAACACGGAACCTTGTTCTGATCATTTCCGTGATTGAATCTCTCACAGTTTTCGGAACCAGCACAAACCATTGATCTTTCTGCTGAAATTGACTCTGCTCCGGCGTCAGATTTCCTTCAATGATCATAAAGATCAGGTCGTTCATTTTCCACGATGTCAGGAATACCTTTAAACTGCTTCGCGGCGGCATATTGTAGGGAGACGCATTGTTAGGCGTGCTGAAGCTTTCTTCAGACAGGTCGCCCTCATTCATCGCAACTTTGCCTGGAACCGGCGGTTCCTCATGCTGATAAGTTGTTGGAATATTGTTCAGCGGATCGATGACCAATGCTCCATCATGGGACTCTGCCAGGACTCCGGCTTTTGATTCTTCGCTACCGGCCAGGAGCATTGGTAAGCAACACACGACTCCAGTGATACCGGCAACACAGATCCAGATAAAACACTGGCGAAGTCCGGATCGACGCAGCACGACTCCCGCAATGACGGGTACGAGCACAACGGGAAACAGCTTTGCTCCTACGGCGAGACCGAACAATCCAGCACTCATCGTTATGCCCCACAGATTCCGTACCTTTCGACGGCGAACAACGGATTTGCATGCGGGGAAGAGATGAATCACCAGCAGCGTGATACTCCCAACCATAAAAAAAACTGCGATGGCGTCAAGATGTCCACTGTTAGCAAACTCCTTGACGACCAGGGGACACCAGGCCCAGGAAATGACTAACTGCGGAGACCATCCAAGATGTTTCAGCAAACGGATCATCCAGAAGATAATCCCAACATCAAAAGACACAATAAACATCCGAAGAATTACGGTTGCTGTTTCAAGGCTGGCTGACTCCGGCGTGGTTGCTGCTGCAATTGCAAACACTGCCAGGCTGACTGGCGGATAGATCGTCGGGAGCTCTCCGTAATGGACTCTTGCAGCTGTTTCATAGACACGAGGTCTTTGCCTGCAGATTTCCACGAGCGAGTTCTCAATAAGAACGTCCGAGTCTGTCAACTGTGTTGACGCTGCCGCAACGATCTGTGCAGGGACCACGCGGAACGGATTTTCTCCGGCCAGCACCGTTTCGCCATCCCACATATAGCGATAGTAATCCAGTTCCTGAATCGGTGTCGAAAAGATCGTGACAAATCTCATCGCCAAAGCCAGACTGATCACTGAAAACAGAGTGATCGATTTGTCAGACGAATTTCGAACAAGCCAGACAGCTAACAGGTGGATCGTCGAAAGAATGATCAGGAGCAGTGTCACAGTGAATACCGGGCGAGAGAGAGCCGGCACCCCATAAGCAAACGAACCACTGATGAGCGTCAGAACGACCCACCCCGTCCACAGCATCACTCCACAGAGTTGCGGTGTGACAAACGAATTGCAAGCGGGATTCAATGATACTCCAGCGCTAGCCCGGAACTGAACTTCAGCAGAACGAGCTCGAGTCACCCTAGTAACCTCCTGAACCGAAGAACCCTGATCCAGGCGGGGGAGCCTGCCCATACGAGGGTTGTCCATAGGGTGCTGGGCTACCCTGAGGATAACCGGCTGAACCAGGTGCAGTCTGGTAACCGCCCGACGCTCCCGCATATCCATTCGGAGCAGCACAACTGCCTCCACCATGCATATTGTGGTAGGCACAGCCCACAAATGTACTCAGCAGAAAAATCATTCCAAGCAGCATTTTGTTTGTCTTCTGTGGTCGATCCATGACCAGTTCTCCAAAGAAACTCGGGGAAAACGTTCAATCCGGGGGCAGTTTAAGCCGGAATGGAATCCGAGTCTGTGAGCCAGATCACCAATTCTCCTGACCTGAAGTTCATTGGAATTCATTCTTCTCTGTTCGATTTCTCACAGACGGCGTCGGCTTTCAGTCACGATAATATCGCGGAATGAGCGGGATGCTCGCAGTCACTGCAAGATGCACACTGTTTGACTCTGGCGACTCTTCTCGCAGCATCAATGATGGTGAAACCATGCAGCAAATTCAGAATTCAAATGATGGGTGGCGGCCTTGCCCTTCCGGCACGCTCATTCAACTCAGTACAGGGCTTAGGAAGTCCCAACAACGTCAGGCGGTGCAGCGTATTGCTGGTATCACAGCCACGCTTCTCCTGATTTTGACGGCTGGTTCATGGTACCCGAGTCAGAGTCACGTTTTGCCTGACGACTATCCTCATGGTGGTATTTCCTGTATGGAAGTGCGAGATTCTCTGCCTCTGATGTTGAGCGACAAAGCAAATCACAAGCTAGTCTCCAAAATTCGATTACATCTTTCAGCATGCCCCCGCTGTGCGGAATTAGCTCGGAGGATTCAGCAGGAATCGTATGCAGCAAGTCGTCCAACCACGAATGACGAACGCATTTCGATCGCAACGATGCTGGCTGACACCGATCGCTGACAACAACTCCGGCTGTCGACCTGGAATTCAGATAGAGCCATATGATGACCGCACTGAATCTACTGTTATCCGTATGTTTTCTCTCCCAATTCCAGCTGCCAGCGCTAGTTTCGCAGACAGACACCGCTGGCGAACCACAGGACAAAGAGCCTAAGTTCGCCCCGATTCACGTCCTTCCGAGGCAACCAGCCATCGTTACCCCGCCGGTTCTGCAGCGGTCGGAAGTCACGGATCAGGTCACAGACGACGAACTAGTGCTTGGAGTCGTCGTGAACGGTGAATCAAGAGCGTACCCAATCAATATGCTCCATGGTCCAAAACGCGAAATCATTAATGATACACTTGGCGGAGTGCCAGTTGCGGCCATGTGGTGTCATTTGTGTCACAGTGCAATTATGTTTGACCGCAGGATCGACGATCGTGCACTCACATTTCAGGTCTCCGGAATGCTCTGGAATCGTACGCTTGTCATGTACGACAGTGAAACCAGGTCCCTTTGGAGCCTCTTACTTGAGAAAGGCATGACTCGCGAGATGAAAGGGCGTCGGCTGACGTCTCTGCCCGCCGATCTGACCACCTGGGGGAAATGGAAGTCACTTCACCCAGAAACTACTGTCCTGAATTTGTCTCGAAGCAACGACCGATTTGTTCGGTCATTCTACGAAGAACCTCGAGCTTACGTATTTGGTTTCGTTTTAGACCATCCTCGACATATCAGGATTGAATCATTTCTGGATACGCCTCTGATCAATGTTGATCTGGATGGCAGCCAACTACTGGCCTCATTCGATCATTCAACGTTCTCTATCCGATTGTTTGACAGAACGGTCGATGGTGACACTTTGACATTCGCTGTACAGCCTTCATCTGAAGAAGCGGTGTCACTCCTGATGACTGACAGCGAAACAAATTCTGAATGGGACGCTTACACGGGTCTCGCCCTGTCCGGTCCTCTCAAAGGAAAACAGCTTCAACAGCATTCCGGGGCAATTGCACTGACTCGCAACTGGAAAGCATTCTACCCACGCAGTCTTGAATGGCCACTTGCAACACCGGCTAACAAATGAAGAACCCAAATGAACTGTATTCCACCTTACAGACTCTGCCCTGATGCCTCAGTACAGTATCTTCGATGTTGTACCCTGTCGCAGAGGAGGAGCAGAAAGATGTTGGTACTCGTTCGAAGGAGTGGACAGACGCTGATTATTGCAGACAATATTCGCGTCTCCGTGGTTTCCGTGGGCCGTGGCAGAGTTCAGCTGGGGATAGAAGCCCCGAGGGATGTCAGAATTCACCGACCTGATCACCCCGAACTCTTCATGAATAAGCCGTCTGATCGCCCGCGAAACTGCGGCAATGGTTGACAGCAGGCTCTTCTGGAGCGGACATTCGCATTCCTCTGATTTTTTCGGGAGTGTGTGCTGAATCACAGAGCCTAAAAAATGATTGCCGTACGCTTCGTGCGTCACGACCTTAAGAATCTACCTTTCCCACTGTTTCAAGATCAACGTACCTGGAGTCACTCGATGTGCCGATGCAAATGTTCCAATGGATTCTATCTTGCAGCAATTCTGCTGATGGTCGTCCTCAGTATTACTGGCTGTACCAGTCAGGTCAGCACTTCCGGCGAAGAACCGACATCTAATGAGCCGACAGATGCCGGTTCCGGGACCACACCCGCAGAGGATGGTTCCGGATCCCGGTAAGTTCTGCCTCCCTCGAGTCTCGTCATTTCAGGCGAGGCTTCGAGGCTTTGTGCCTGAGCAGTGAGGAGTTCAGAGCCTCGCTGAGCTCGTCCGGTTCAACATAGCCGACGATTCGGTGCAAGACACTTCCATCTGGTGCAACTACAAGCATCGCCGGAAGGCCTCGAACCTGCAGATTCTTCATCAAGTCCGCATGCTTTGCACCATCGACCTTAAGCGGAACAAATCTTTGTTGGATGGTTGCTGTTATGGACTCATCAGACAGTGTTGATCGTTCCAGCTTTCGACACCAGACACATTGTTCACCTGTCAAGTAAATCAGCATCGGTCGCTGTTGTACTTCCACAGCATGCATAGCATCTTTCGGCGATACGATCCACTGCACACCCTGTTCCGGTTCTTCAGGCAGAGCAGTTGACAGACAAGCAAACATCACTCCGGACAATACCAGCGGCAGGCGATGCATCAGTAAAATCCTCCGAATACTCTTCATGGTTTCCCTACAGCAGCTGGATCATTGTGAATGATGCTGCTTCCGTTGAATGAGTATCGGAATCTCACCGATTACCGATCCGTGAGCTGACTCACACGATAGGGAGTTCAGCGGAGAGATTCTGCTCATGACGCGCGAGCATCTGTGTGCAGGATCACAGTTTCACATCCCTGATTCGTCGATACTGAAAACTTCCAGCACTCAAGACCATTTCACCGAGTGAGTCAGCAATGTTCAGATTTCTGCGATGCTCAACATGGTTTGCCTGGATCTTTCTTTGTGCGTTCCGGCCACAATGCTGCGCCCAGACTCTTAACCATATTCCGACTTCGATTGAGTCCCTGGTGACCTCTTTCGAGAATTCAGACACTCACAGCGGGATCAGGCTTCAGCATATGCCCGATGGATTACTCTATTCATCCTACCTTGCAGGCCCTCGGGAAAGTCGAATTGGAACAGCCGTGCTTTCCAGTTCGAGTGGTGATGATGTGTGGGATACAACACTTGGTGGGCGAGTTGGCATTCTCAGGTTGGGCACAGCGGATGTCTTTCGCCCTGAAGGTTGGCAAATAGATATTGAGGGTGCCGCCTTTCCAAGGCTGAATGCCGACCAGAACGCAGACGTCGATGCCGCGGATTTCCGATTCGGAGTTCCGCTGACATGGCGACAGGACGACTGGCAGGCAAAACTCGCCTTCTACCATTTAAGCTCGCACGCTGGTGACGAATTCCTCGTTCGCAATCCGTTGTTTGAACGCATCAACTTCAGCCGTAATTCACTTGTGTTGGGCGTCGGCCACTTTGTCACACCGGATTGGCGAATCTACGCTGAAGCTGACTATGGTTTTATCAATGATGGGGGTACCGAACCCTGGTGGCTTCAATTTGGATTTGACTACGCTCCTGAACAGCCAACAGGACTTCAGGGGGCTCCATTTGTTGCCGTAAACGCTCTGCTTCGAGAGGAAGTCGATTTCGGCGGGACATTCACTACGATGCTCGGCTGGTCATGGCGATCTGACCAAAATAACCACTTATGTCGACTTGGGCTGCAGTACTCGGACGGCCATACGAGTCAGTTTGAATTTCATGACAGGAATGAACAACTAATCGGAGTCGGGCTTTGGTACGACTTCTGAAACAGCATCGTCGGAAAGTACGCTTGCGAAGACGAGAGTCAACAATTTCTCTGACAGCTTCTGTGTGTCATCTAACAGACACCATGAGATCTTCACATGTAGGCTGCCCATCAGCGTTATTTCGTGCACATGTTCATTGCTGTGGTCGACACCCGCCAGGAGAATCGCCATGTCCGGAAAGAAAAACCTGATAGATCTGACTCAGGTTACTCGAACGAGTTTTCTTGCATTAACACTGGTCCTGGCGGTTGTACTGATCGGGCTCTGGTTTCGCGGCGACAATTCACCTGAAATTGACAAGACGCTGGAATTCTCAGCTCAGGCGCTTGCCCAGCCTCAAGTCAGAAATGGTAAGGATTTCGATCTTTCCATCACTTCCATCCCCGCAGACCAGATTCTCCGTGGTGGGCCAAAAAAAGATGGAATCCCGGCGATCTCGAATCCAAAGTTTGTTCCAGCAGGCAGCGGTGATTTCATGAAACCAAATGATCGAGTCATTGGTGTGGTCGTGGAGTCAAAGGCACGCGCATACCCAATTCGTGTACTGAACTACCATGAGATCATCAATGATGAAATCAATGGTGTTCCTATCGCGATAACGTATTGCCCCCTCTGCGACTCGGTCTCCGTCTTCGACAGAAGAACTCCCGATGGAACTCGCGAGTTCGGGGTTTCCGGACTTCTATTCAACAGCAATGTCCTGATGTATGACCGAGGGGGCGAATCGGAAAACCTCTGGTCACAACTGATGGCAACAGGCGTATCCGGAAAAACAGATAAAGTCCCTCTCAGGACGCTGCCAGTAAGCCTGACAAGCTGGAAAGAATGGAGGAATCAGCACCCTGATACGGAGCTTCAGTCACTCGATACCGGCTTCAATAGAGACTATTCTCAATCACCCTATCGAAGATATTTTGAATCATCGGAACTGATGTTTTCCGTCAATCATAAAGACGATCGGCTCCCGCCGCGTACCAAAGTCATCGGGGCCTGGACTTCCAAATCACGGATCGCTATTCCAGAAACATTATTTGCGGGAATGACGTCGGAAACCACAATTCAGGCGGAACTTGATGGAATGAAATTCGCAGTGAGATTCTTGCCGGAGTCGCAAAGTATGCTGGTCACCGAAGCAGACCCAGGTCTTCAATGGATGTACTCTTTCTGGTTTGCCTGGTCGGCGTTCCATCCAAGTACACAAATCTATCCAGCTTCAGCATTATAAACAAATTTTGTAAACTGGAACGAACGACACACGACAAGTCTTCTCGTGGCGGGAATCTGAGCAGTATCATTACCGCATATTCCTTCGTCGGCGTTCAGAAGCAATTTGTGGTCAAGGTACTTCTGTCCGCCCGGATTGGCTCAAGGCGGACCTATGACTGAACGTATCTGGTGCATTAAAAAGTGCCGACTCTTTGAACAACTTTCGCCAACCGACCTGGAATTGCTTGAAGCACGAGCTCGCGTTCGTGTTTTCCCTGGTAACTCGTCAATCTACTTCCCCGGCGACTCAGCGGAGTCTGTTTATGTTCTTGCCGAAGGAAGAATTCGGTTGTATTCCATTACACCCGATGGGAAACAGGCGATTCTGGCGATTATCGAACCCGGTGAACTATTCGGTGAGTTAGCAATTCTCGGTTCCGAAGAACGTGAAGAACATGCTCAGGCCGTCGGCACATCAAAAGTTGTCTCTTTACCAAGAGATGCTCTCGAAACCATGCTCCTCAGAAACCCCGATGTTTCCCTGGGAATCACCAAATTCGTGGGCTTCCGCAGAAAACGACTCGAACGACGACTCAGAAATCTGTTGTTTCGGTCGAATCGTGAACGTCTTGTAGGGTTACTTTGCGAACTGCTGGAGCTATACGGTCGACAACTTGCAGAGGGTTTCTTAATCGATATCAAACTCTCACATCAGGAAATTGCAGGATTGATCGGTATCACAAGAGAATCTGTCACTCTCACACTGGGAGAATTGCAGCTTGAGCGGCTGATTACTGTCGGGCGGCAGAGAATCGTCGTCCTCCGACCGGATCAACTGGCTCTCGCGGCTGGAGAGAAAACCTGCCAGTCTCGACATACCATCTCACCAGCGCCGCAAGTGGCTCCGTCTTGGTAAACCGCACGTTCCAACTTTTGAAGACTCGTCAATCAAACGATTTAGTCGGCTCTCGTCCGACTCCTCATGGTGACCATATGCCACAACGAAATTCTTCTCCGGACGGATGGGACTCCTGCCCTCCCGGCACATTCTCAACTCTCGCGAAACGTCTTAATGCTCAACAACGAATTCGTCAGCTGAAAACGGCTGCGGCCGCGACTGTGGCAATGTTGATTCTGGTCTGCACGGCAGTCCTGGTTTTTCCAGGCTCGACAGCATCTGACACTCCGGACCTTCAGTGTGGAGGAATCAGTTGCACCGAAGTTCGAAAGTCCCTTCCAGACATGCTGGCAGGCTCTACGCCGCCCGAACTAACGACCAGAATTCAACTGCATTTGGCAGAATGCCCGCATTGTGGCGAACTCGTACGCAAAATGAAGGAATCGGTGCAGTCAGCGGAACGTCAGCGATCAAAGAGTCAAGCCTCTCGCTCCAACACACTGATTTCTGTTCGTAGTTTTTGAATCAGCCAGGTTGCGATACCCACAAGCGGTAACTCAAGAACTGGCAGGTCCGTCAGTATGATGACTGAAAACATCCAGCGATGCAGAAAATAGCGGCGAGCTGTTTCGGATGCTTCCGGATACCAGACCCAGTACTCCCATGCACCAACTGCCAGCACACCAGCCACGCCGGCTGAGATCAGCAACCAGGGACTCCAAACTGTCAACTTCGGAAATCGCATGCGGTTAAAGAGCAGCCCAGGTATGATCGGCATCAGAAACACAAACCAGCCGAGATGACAGGCCAGCAGTGCATTTGTCGGAGGGCCGCAACCCCAGACACCACAGACATGGTGCGACTCAAGAAGGCTCAGATCGCTGATTCGCAGTGTCCCCCAAAATGTGATCCCCCAGACGATCCACGGAATTGACTGACGAAACATACGTAAGTCTCTCTAAGCCTGTGCCAGTGCAATCTGAATCTTCTAATAGACTTGAATGCGGTTCTCTGAATGTTATGCATTTCTGGAATCAGAATCTGTAAGCAGGCTCACATTTCGGGTCCACTTCAAAGTCTGGATGCTTCGGATCGATATTTGAAAGTGGCTTCAAGTTGAGGATGGCCGTGTAGGCTTGCTCTGCAAACAACTCCTTTCCTGCAGTTCTAGTCTGAAAGTCGGTGTCAATCACTGTTTCTGCGATGTCGTTCAAGTGGCTCGACGGGGTGTTGATTTGACTCCTCCAACGTTCATTCGATGGCAAGAAGCACCCATGGCGAGAGCGTTGCTCTGGCCATGGGCCATTTGTGAAAATTGTGAGCGCAAATCGTCGGGACAGTCACTCTACACTCAAGCCAATTTATTCGGAACCGCATTACGCCTTCGGTTGAAATGCCGAGTCGATCTGTGTTTCTGCGATGTGGTTCGTGTAGTTCGACAGGGTTTTGATGCCTACGGCCAGCACGACAGCAAGAATTGCTGAGTTGGTGTAGCCTGCCGACAACAGTTGGCTTCTGGCGTTCGCTGAAGGATAACCACGTGAGCTGGTCACTTCTCGAGTGAAGCTGAGGAGTGCGTCCAGCTTGTGATCTCCTGTCGGTCGACCTTCCCGAGCTGCAACGATCAAAGGACCATCGACTCTGGCCATCATCGCAAGTGCTGAGTGGGCCGCCAGGCAATACTGGCAACCATTTGCCTGACTCACTGCGATGAGGACAAGCTGCCGTTCGGTGGGGTTGAGTGACGACTTTTCAAAAATGGTGTTTAGAGTGAGGTAGGCTTCAAGAAGAGCGGGCTCACTGGCCATTGTTCCCAGAAGGTTTGGCACAAATCCAAATTTCTGTTGCACGCCCTGAAGCAAAGGCTGTGCTGCCTGCGGAGCAGTCGCTGTCGTGTGAACTGGAAATGACATCATGATTCTCCTGAAAGATGGTCTGATAGAATTGTCTCAAACAAGAATTTCATTCGCATGCGGCGAAGCGGTGGAAGATCGCGTGTGACCGGACACCGGTAATGTTCGTCGTACTTTGGAAATCGAGACTCAACGGCATGCAATCGCTGCTAGCCTGACGCCATTTTGCGAAGGTCGTCCGCACTGACAGGCGATCCTCCCACGCCCCATGCTCCCGGTGGAACATCTTCTACAATGACCCAGGTGACCGGCCGCAGGCCTTCACCCTCGACGGAAACGACGGCATCCGTCACGCGACGAATGAGCTCCTGCTTTTGGCCTGCTGACAGGTAGCCCCCAACACCCTTGATCTGAACGAGTGGCATTTCAAACTCCTTACCAGTGACATGCTGGCAATAACATGCTCCGACAACGATCGGGAAACTTCGCTTCGCTGTCAGAGCAATCGCAAAACGAAGTGATTTTTCACAGCGGACTATTTAGACCAATCGGTCTAAATAGGGCAAAAAAAGATCAAATGAAACACAGCGTGTTTTCTGCCTGGGTGACGACGGACTCCAATGTCGCTCGCCCAGCGCCAGCTCTTGCAAGGACTCGCATCCCAAGCAAAAGGGCCAGCAGCGATGCGGCGGACTTCCGAGCATCTGTCTTCTGTTGCACCAGTCCCTGCTCGCGAGCTTCTTCCAGCTTCGAACAGAAATAGGCCTCAACCCCTTCAAATGAAACCCTGACAAGGTCGCCAATTTCCTTATCCTGTGGACCGACCTCCAGTGCAGTGTTGACGAACAAGCAGCCCTTTCGGCCCTGACGGGACAAAGAATCCTTGAGGACCATCCGGAACACAGCAGCAATCGCCTCCAGAGGATTTGATTCCGTCGCAGCTTTGCCAAACACAGGCCCCACAACGCAATCTCGATAATGCTCCAGCGCACGCAGGAACAATTCGCGTTTGCCTTTAAAAGTGTTGTAGAAACTGCCGCGAGTAATCTTCATGGTCTGCAGCAGATCCTGAAGAGACGTGGATTCGTAACCCTTCGTCCAAAACAGTTCGAGCGCCTCCGTCAGGGCCTGCTCAACATCAAACTGTTCTTCCCAGGGCATTTGAGTTACTCAGCAAACAACTTCAAAAGACTGCCGCACGACAAGAGTCTAGCAGTTTAGACTGATCGGTCCATACAAATCCTGAAAGATTTCAGAACTTTTCGACTGTGCAACTCTGGGCTACAACCTGTTCACATCGGCAACACTTCGCACACCGTTCGCCAGGTGTCCGAGCAAAGATCCGGCGATTCGTGTCCATACGCTGCCGAATGGAATAACCGAACCAAGCCCGGCACCCCAGTTGCCTCCGTAGGACGGGTACAGAATCCGATATGCCTCTTCGCGATCCTCCGCAGTCCCATTCCTTGCGATGTACTCAAGTGCTTCTGTCGTTGATCGCGTCTCATGCCACATGCCCACGATGGGTATGACTTTAATCGTGGCATAACCTCCGGGATTCTTGTGATCCCGCACCTGCCGCGCATAGACGGCCTCGTTGATTCCGAGAGACGGAATGTCGGAATAGAGGTGGAGCGATTCGGTGAAAGGATTGTACCAGTCTTCTCCAAAAATCCGCCCGGGAAGAAGTGAGTACTTCAAGACAGTGAATGACCCGCCCACCATGCGGCAACCCAGTGGAATGTTCTTGTTCTGGCAGAGGCGTTTCCACTCTCCCAATGGATCATACTGATTGACTCGGACCATCACAGAATTCATCTGATGGTCTCGCAGATGCATAGTTACCTCAGCGATCGTTTCGGGTGAAACGCTGTGATTATCTGCCCTTCGATCCCAGAGAGCCAGCTTTGCAGGGACACCGACAATCCAACCGATACCATCCACGAATCGATTCTGGTTTCCCACGACAATCAGAGGTTCGCTGCCCGCATCTTCAGTCGTCGGAGGAAGAACGCTGCACCCAGCCGTTGTGGAACTTCCATCGGGCAACGATACGCAGCCGCAATGATGTATCAAGAGGACGGTGATTATCAGTCTCCGGTGTATGTGATGCACGGCAAACTCCATTTTGTCGACTTCACGGCCATACGGTCATTCGTTGGGAACGGTCATTCGTTTGGAACGGATCCGGATCCAAAGCTCGCGGCTTTGGTGACGGCTGAGGTTCCAGGCCGCTGCTGAGAATTCAGTGACCAGTCATACTCGTTCCATTGAATCATTGGTTCACTTGCCAGCATTGATTCAATCGCAGTTCGAACCTCAGACTGTTCTGTCCTGACCAGCAGCCACTGCAGATAGCCTCCCTCGTCATCCCAGTCATCGCCGTACCATTTCAGAATCGGACTCAGTCGAAGCGTTCCGTTGTCGGGGTCTATGGACACATACCGAGTGTCATTGGCAAACAAATAGCTCTGGTCGGCCAGTTGAGCATCCAGCCTGGGACCGGTATAAGCTTCCGCACGAATCGCGGGGCAACTTCTGGCAGCACAGACGAGAGCCACATGAACACGGGTTTCACGAAAGATCTTGCGAATCAACTTGTGTTCGATGTGATTCAGGCTCATGGTTCTTCCGGCCAGGATGTGTTCCGGCACGTCGAAGAACTCACGATCCTGTGACTTGAAGTTCATCACGGAGTCCCCAATCTTGTGCGTAATGACGCCGTGAATGACGAATGCATTGTACGCATTGATCAGTAACGCCAGTCGCTCTGGCTCTTCTGTCAGCGCGTCCGGATCGCATTCCGCCAGTTGTCGGATGTACGTGCGGAATAGGTAATCTCTTCCCATGGCGTCGTAGTCGACCAGTCCCTCCGAGACATAGCTCTTCAGCAAATAATCCCACAAGGCATGATCGACGCCGGAGGCGTCCGGATGTGGTGTGGGCTTTGTTGAAGGGCGCACGGCTTCGAACCCGGTATACGCCACAACAAAAGGCACGCACAGAGAGATTGCGGCAACCCAGAAGAAACTGCCGTAGTAGCTCTTTGATGATGGATTGGTGAAACTCATGGCCTGGTTCCAACAGACAGGTCTGACAAGATGGGGAGAAGAGAAGGCTTCGAAGGTGAAGCAGGCAGTTCACCCAGATGCAGAACATTCATCGGGCATCGCACGACACACTCTGCGCAGCCAACACAGGGAGTCGTATCCAGCGTCACTGGAAGCCCCTGCATCGCTCGCGATTTGATGTCGATGCCCATCTGGCAGTACTGATTGCAGACATTGCAATCGATGCACTTGCCTTTCACCGCGCTGATCTTGAATTTGGACCAGCGGCCCCAGAAATTCATCCAGAAGGCGAGCGGGCACCACATGCGACACCAGATTCGCTGTCCCAGGAAAGGGTACAAACCAATGGCCACAGCTCCGGCCAATGCTGTACCGACATAGACGTTGTACCATTCAAACGGTCCGGCAATGCCCAGCAGATCAGCCACGGTTGCCACCGAGGCCAGAGCGATAAAGACGAAACCGAAACGCTCCAAGCGTCGAGGCGCGTCGCCTTTGGGACCTCGATGCCGATAACCATTGCCGACCGTTTCCGCGAGGGCTCCGCACGAACAGATGTACGAACAGTAGATCTTTCCCCAGCGAATCGTGAACAGCGGAATAATCACAAATGTCAGGAAGACGGCCCAGACGACTCCAGCCACCGCAACGACCGACCACCACTCCGGATCACCGTTGTTCACAACCGGGTCGACTCGAAATGCCGTCATGTTCAGAGGCCAGGCATTGATGAGTTTTGACGCCACCGGTGTCCACGCGTTACGTCCCAGTGTCATAGCCAGAAACGTCGGAATCCCCCACCACAGCGTCCACTGCGTCGCAATGAAGGTAAGATTCCGACGCCAGATCAGAGGATGCCCCGACTTTTTCGCCCAATACAATCCAAAGCCAGTGATGGCAACGAAATAGGCGAGATAGTAGAAGCCATAAACGTTTGCAAAGTACGGCGAGATCACTCGAAACAGCCACGCAAAGCCCGGCACGTAGTAGGGACCCGGTCCAGCTTCGGCGGGATTCAGCGTCAATACGTTCGGCATCATTAACGTCGCGGCATACACCGCACTGCAGACACCAAGCCAGCTACCAATGGCGGGAATCGGTATGAGCCGTTGCCGTCCCCGAAGCACCTGCTGACGATTGATTAACCACATGGCAAGCAGAGCACTGCAGAGCAATGGAAGGATGGCGTCGGTCAGGGCGTTCCTCAGCGTCGAAGACCAGAATGGTTGCAGGATGCCGGCCATTGGCACCAGCAACTTTCCTGTTCCGGATTTCTCAGGCAGCAGCACAAAATGCTTCGCCTGAAAGTAGATCAGAAATCCCACAACCAGACCAACCATCGACATCAGCAGGCGACGAACGGTCCAGATGCCGTCCAGTTCCAGTCCCATGTCCATCAGAAATGGAATGGGAGGAAGCGTTCCGATCTGCACGATGACATGATCATTAGCAATTCGACGCCGTCTACCAGCGACGTCGATCTCGACTTCAGCGTCATCAATGCGTTTGACTGTACTCTGATACAGAATTGTGACTGAGCCCGCTTGCTCAGCCTCTGCAATCAATGTGCGGTTCTCCTCCTTAGCACGAAACAGGCTGTCGCCACGGTAGGACATTGTGACATGATTGTGATCCTTCAGCAGCAGAGCCGCTTCAATGGCAGAGTTACCTCCGCCGACAATCAGCAGATTCTTTCCCTGATAGTCAGCGGGGGAATGCAGGCGATAGGTGACTTTGTGAGCCTCGTCTGCTCCGGGGCATTCCAGCAGACGAGGCTGTCCCTGACGTCCGATCGCAACCAGAACCGTTCGTGCAGGAATGGTTTTTCCGGCGGCCGTCACAATTTCGAACTCATGATCGCCCGCCTGGCGAACATGCTTAACGTCCACACCTTCCTGAATCTTCAGTTGCTTTTGTTGCACAAGGGCTGAAATTCGAGACAGGAATTCATCTTTATCGACGTCTTCATCGACATCAAGCTGACTGGCGTTCGCGATGAACTGTGGCTCTGCATACACCATTTTACCCGGCGGAAAGCTGCGAATGGTGCTGGCCAATCGATTGCGTTCGAGCACCACATATCGAATTCCCAGCTTCTCCGCTTCTGCGGCCGCCGACACTCCTGCCGGGCCACCGCCGATAATGACCAGATCCAGTCCTTCAAGATCCCCGGACCGTGAGAACTCGCCAGCTTTCTGCATCGCGGCGATCACCTGAACGCCCTGATTCGCAGCAACTTTGACCAGAGGAAGTCCCGTCACGTCGCCAATGACATAGATACCCCGTATACTCGATTGAAATCGATCGTCGACAATGGGCACGATCTCCTGCGCGGGCACGGTAGAAAAGTACCACGCATGCGATCGCTCGTCGCTGTTTTGCGTTACCGGCGGAGATGGACCGGGATCATTCAAGTGGTCCTGGGCGGGCATCGAGGTCAGCATCATGCTCCCGCATTCACGCTCATGTTCCTGTGTGTCGTTTTCGTGTGACATCATTGATATTTGTTCGAGAGTCCGTACTGGAGTCGCGGAGCATTGCGTTCCACGATTTCCAACGTCTGTTTCAGGGATGTGCTTTCGGAAAGCTCAATAACAACTCTGGTGAAAACTGTCTGTGAGCCAAATCACATCCACCGCGATCGCTCCCATCCTGCCCAAAGCGCGTGACCAGCGTTGAGGTCTGTATCGTCATACAGGATTCGGACCTCTGTGAGTTGCTTCACAGTGCCGCGATTGCGATTCGCCGATCCCTGAAACTAATCGAAAGCTTTGATCGCTGTTGCTTTGCTGTGCGGCAACGGATTCAGCGCGGCGGATTCCGCCTGAAGGCCCGCGATCCTGAATTTGAAAGTTCTCCAAAGTTGCGGCAGGGCGCAAGCTGAGTCGCGAATTGTGAAAGCAGATACCGGTGGATAACCTCAAATATCGATGTGTCGCGGTCTATCGCCTGACAATGACCGCCGTTCTGCCACGTCACATAGCGGAAAGGGACGAGCCTTCTGGCGTGTGGGGAACTTTATTCCTGCCATTCGCCTTCGCCAGTATTGCCATGGCTCTGCTGACAAGTTGCAGTCACGCCGATGCAGGCGAATCTTCCGGTACGGTGTTGCGGTTCGGCAGCCCGACGAATGTCGTTGATGCTGCAGATCCCATGATCGGTCTGGACGAAATCTCCCACACAACCTTCGACAATCTGCTGCAACGATACGTCGACGACGATGGCCTGGTCTGTTACAGCCAATGGCAGGTTTCTTGTTGTGACAAAAGCCGGTTACAGGCCTACATTCATTCGCTGACGAAATTCGATCCCTCGATTCCGTCCAGCAATGAAGCCATGATGGCATTCTACATCAACGCCTACAACGCACTGACGATCTGGGGCGTACTGCATGAATACCCGGTCGCCAGCATTCAGCAAATCGACGGCAAATGGACTCAGTTCGCCATCTTTGACGATCTTCAGTTCTGGGCGGGTGATCAGTATCTGTCGCTGAACGGAATTGAAAACGACATCCTTCGCCCACTCGGAGATCCCCGCATTCACTTCGCCCTCGTCTGTGCTGCAAAAGGTTGCCCGCGTCTCCGGAATCGAGCTTACACGGCCGAACAGCTTCACTTCCAATTGGAGGACAATGCCCGAGATTTCTTCTCGGATCGCAATCGCTTTCACATCTCAAAGCTGACTCGCACTGTGAAGATGTCACCGATTCTGAAATGGTATCGCGACGACTTTGGCCAGACCGATTACGATGTCGTCAAAACCGTGTTTCCGTTTCTTCCCGCTGAAGACCGACAATGGTTGTCCTGCCACCCCGGCTGGAAATTTGAGTATCTCGGTTACAACTGGGCGCTCAACGATCAATGCCCAACAATTGGAATTGCCCTCGCCGCAGGCCCGTACAATATGTGGTCGAAAATGTCTCCGAGGATTGAACCTTTCAAAGAGAAACTGACCAGAAGCAGGAGTCGTTCGGCCAGCAACGGATGTACTTGTGCGGAAATTTCGCCAGATTCGGGCACGTATTCGATACCGTTTTCGAACGAGCATCTGAATTCCGATCTGCTGCTGTCCGTCCCATCACCAGAAGACCTATCGCAGAACCTCGAAATCCCCGCGCCGGTCCCCGGTGAGATCGAGTGAGTGACCGGCTTTCTTTGGTGCAGGAGGCGCAATCGTCCGCTGTCCTGTGACAACTGAATGCACACACGGAGAATTCTAGGCCATCGAAAAGCCTTAAAATGATCTTCGACTTTGATTCACACAATGATCCGGGTACCATTAAGAGCAGGGTTCCGTGGCTTTTGTGCAAAGAGAGATTGCAGCGATGCCGTTGATGTTTCGTCCAATGAAAACTGACAAGGATCTGTTACCAGTGTGTGGATCGAACTCAAAGGAACTTGGAGTCAGAGTTGCGCCAAATGAGAATGCCGATATCGACGTCACAGAGTCAAGTACTGTCAACTTGAACGGTCGAGGAATGTCGGTCGCACAGAACTGGCGGGCTCTCCCAGGCCATTTGATTCCAAAGCGACTGATCTCGGTGTTTCCGGGCGCAACCGGTTCTAATTCACTGTCTTGCTTTCGAATCGGAGATGGACCATTTGTCAACAGTAGTCTTAATGCCGACCTGACCTTAGCCTTGAAGGCTGGGCGAACCAGCATGGGAAATCTGGTACCTGCTACGGACATGTCCGTGGAGACATTTCAAGCGGCCCTGGCTGCTACTCGCGAGCAATGGCGAATTGACGAAACATAACCATCATGAACAATCAGTTTTTCTTTAATCCAATGTTTCGAAAGTACTTATCGCTCCTGCGCAATCTGCATGAATTGATTCGCAATGGCATTGACGAAACGGTTGAGGGCGAAGCACTGCGTGATTCGATGGATGGACCCGCGGCCAGCTTGACTTCAGAGGAGATCGATTGTCTTAACGGTATTTCTGCAGACTTCTACTCACTTGCCCCCGACTTTCACCATACACCCGCGCCTAAAACGGCCGAGGTGGATTCCTTTATCCGTGAGTCGTTCGACGCCAGAAATCACAATGACTACGCAAGCTCGATCACTTTGCTGCGCAAAGCACAACGTCATCTTGAACTGTGGCAATTGAGCTATGTTAGAGGAAGTATTTTACTTGAGGCGGGAGAGCCACTTGCCGCATCAGATTTTTTTCTTAGAGCCGCTGATCTGTACCCATCGAATACAAATTTCCGCGTTATGTGGCTTACTGCACTTGCAAAGGGAAATCCAGCCGCTGCAAAAAATGAATCCAGTCGCATACTAGGGTCGCCTTCTGGTTTTCCGCCCAAACTTGTCTACAAGGCGGCTGACATCGCATTTGCAGCGACGCGAGAGCTAGAACCGGGGTTGGCGAGTCGTCAAACTGAAGAGTTGATTCCTGTATTTGAAGAGACAATCCTGCGTCTCAAAATTAGCGGAGAGGGGACCGAAGATCCAAGTGTTCTTGCTGGAGCAATTTCGCTTCTTGGATTCTGCTATGAACATATCGGTGAGGACCAAAAGGCAATCAAGTGCTTCAATGAAGGGTTGTCGATGTTCCCCGACAACGATGCGCTCAGGGTGGCCCGAGGCATTCACTTCTATGGAACCGACAATGAAAAGAGCGTTGCGGATTTCACCGAGGCAGTTCGGCTTCATTCAGTACTAGTGTGGCCCTATTTGTTTCTTGCTCACCAAAGCCTGATCAAAGGTGAAATGCAGGATTGCCTGAAGTATTCAACCGAAGCGTTGAGGCGATCACGGATTGATCAAATTTCCGCCGACTGTCTTGAATGGATTGCCATTTGTATGGCGACATTGGGTCACCCCAGAGGAGTCGTACTCTCAACATTTAATGAAGCCCTGAAATTGGCACCAGAATGTGAGAGAATCAAAGCGAATATGACAAGCTTTGAGCAGTCTCTTGCCACGGCCAGGGTTGTAGCGTGGAAGCAAGTGTCCTCCGATGCCTTGCGGGATTCTGGGCGCCATGAATTTATGCGACAGGCTGCCTGATATGAGGCAGACCGATTGTCGTTTTTTTCAACAGAGACTCCAGAGTGCTCCTTGAGTTTAAAAGTGTTTGGCAGCGTTGCAATGCTTAGCAAGCCGATGGTATATCATGCATTTTATGTTTAGGGGCGATAGAGTGGTTAGGACAGTGTTTCTTGCAATTGTCGTTCTTGGCACATCGTCTCTGGTCACAGCTGACGAAAACCCAATCGCTGCCGCGCCGGAGAAAACCGCGCCGCTGAAAGTCGGGGGAAAAGTTCCGGAATTGAGACTGAAGAACGCGAGTGGCGATGAAGTCTCGCTTGCTTCGTTGCACGAGAAACAGCCGGTGGTGCTGGTCTTCTTTCGTGGTGGATGGTGCCCGATTTGTTCTCGCCACACAGCCGAACTGATTAAGGCCTATCCGGAGATCGAGGAACTTGGTGCAGAGATGATCGGCATCAGTCCCGATTCTGTCGAGAGCTCACAAGCGAATGTGGAAAAGAACAAAATCGGCTTCCCAATCCTGTCTGATGCGGATGTCAGCGCGGCGACGGCATTTGGCCTGGCATTCAAGGTCGATGACGCCACCGTAACGAAGTACAAGGGATTCGGAATCGATCTCGAAAAGGCATCTGGTCAGCCACACCACGCTCTGCCCATTCCCGCCGTCTACATCGTGGACAAGACCGGCACGATCGTCTTCGCTCACAGCAATCCCGACTATCGCCAGCGGCTGGATGCAAAGACGATTGTAGAAGAGCTGATGAATGTGAAGTAATTTGACTTCGATGCCTGAGCAAATCGAAGTTGTGGTGCGTTTGTCGTTTTTCGGTGGTGTCCTGCTATTGATGACAGTCTGGGAATTGATTGCGCCACGTCGTTCCCTGACTGTGCGGAAGGCGCCTCGCTGGGCCAGCAATCTTGGGCTTGTTGTTTTGAATATGGCTCTGTCCCGCATTCTGATCCCAATCACTGCGGTCGGGGCAGCATTGATTTCGGAGAAACAGGGATGGGGATTGCTGCATCAAGTGGCCTGGCCGCCGTGGGGCGAGCTGACTCTGGCAGTGTTGATTCTGGACCTGGCAATCTATTGGCAGCATGTCTTGTTTCATGCCGTACCGGTGCTCTGGCGACTGCACTTTGTTCATCACGCTGACCTTGATTTTGACGTCACAACCGGTCTGCGATTTCACACTTTGGAGATCCTGATTTCGGCGGCAATCAAGATCTTCATCGTGGCGATGCTTGGACCATCTGCGAAAGCCGTTATTGTGTTCGAAGTACTTTTGAACGCAACGGCCATGTTCAATCACAGCAATGTCAGGATTGCCGTCGGACTGGATCGATTTTTGAGAGGATTCGTTGTCACTCCCGACATGCATCGCGTTCATCATTCGGTGGATCGAGCAGAAACGAACAGCAACTTTGGATTCAACCTTCCGTGGTGGGACATATTGTTCCGCACGTATCGCTCTCAGCCCGCTGACGGTCATGAAGAAATGACAATCGGATTGCCGCAGATCCGCAGCGAAGAACAAGCCGATCGACTGACATCAATGCTGATGCTTCCTTTCCAGTCGTTGCCAGAAAATGGTCGGCGTTCAGGCATCGGTCCTGACGAGAATTGATCGTCTTTCACTTCAAGAGTCGTGATCACAGCAATGCGCCCTAACCTGACCTCAATTGGACATCACCTGTCATCATTGATGTGTGAGGCAGCTCACACAACTGGGTTATGCGAGGCCGAGCAACAAAGGAAACGTAACAAAACGCGAATGGTGTCCTTGTGGCATGGCAAGTGCTTTTCTTGATCCCAGTCACAGTGAATTGTTCACTGTGATTGAATCTGAACAACAGACATGGAATTTTCTCAGGAGCGCACTCGTGAAGACACACACAGTATCGGCAGCCATCGTTGCGATGATCATTCTGGCCGGATCAGCATTCGCTGACGACTACGGCTGGTCAGGAAGTTCATCGCGGTCACATGTCGGTTCCGGCTACGGCAGGTCATCAGGTCACTATGACAACTACAGCAACGGATACGGATCGTCCGCGAATTCTCACTACGATGGATATGGTCCGAACTACGGACGTCCCCGCTCCGGCTATGGTTACTCAAACAGCGGCTACCGCAATGTGCCAACTCGAATTGGTCTGGCTCCAGTCAGCAGCCGTTACAGCAACTATCCAGCGTACGGCACCGGATATGGTTCGGGCTACGGCGGCGGCTACAGTGGGAACACAGGATACTGCCCGTATGATCGCATCGGCTTCGGATCCGGCTACTATGGCCGGTAGTCCATGCAGGGCGGTAGGCATTGAGAATTCTGGCACGCGGATCACGAGGGATCGTAGATCCGTTTTTTTGTCTCTCTAGGAAAAAAGAACAAAAATTTTGGTAAGAACATTGTTCGACCGGGATGGTATCCATCAGGAGAAAGTTTGTGGCAGAGTTCCCCGAGACAAATCCCAGCCTGATCGCCCGGGTCAAAGACCTTGGGGATGGTGTGTCGTGGGTTGAGTTTTTGGGGATTTACCAGCCGGTGGTGTACCGCATGGCCCGGCGGCGGCAGTTGCAGGACGCTGATGCTCAAGACGTGATGCAGCAAGTGTTTCTGTCGATCTCGCGATCGATCGAGAGTTGGGAACCGGGCGAGGGGCAGCCGCCGTTTCGAGCTTGGCTGATGACGATTGCTCGCAATGCAATCACAAAAGCACTGGCTCGGCAGCCTCGCGACCGGGCGACCGGGACGACATCGGTAGCAGATATCCTGGAAAATCGGCCCGCAGCGGAAGCCACCGCCAGTGAAATCCTGTCGGAAGCTCGTCGAGAGATCATCCGTTGGGCGACTGAACAGATACGTTCCGAGTTCAGCGAAGAAACGTGGCGGCTCTTTCAACAGACGGCGATTGACGGTGTTTCGATTGTGGAAGTGGCGAAGTCGAGCGGGCGTTCAGCCGGTTCGATCTACGTCGCTCGATTTCGAGTCATTGCCCGTCTCAAAGAGAAAATTCAGGAAGTGTCGCAACATTGGGATCTTCAGGAGTTTCCTTCATGACAATAGACCAACGAGAAGCCTGCCTGACCGAAGAATCGATGGAACGCCTCGCCCGGGGAGAGTTCCCAACGGCAGAGCTGGCTCAGCTTGAAGAACACATCGGATCATGCGAACGCTGCCGACACATGCTGGAGTCGGCATCGCTCGATTCTCAGTGGAACGATGAAGTCCTGCCAGTGCTGCGAACTCCGTCTGACGCTCATGGAGCTTTCGGCGAACAGAAGGATGGCGGTCATGACGAAGAGTCGCTGGAATCCCTGTTGAAGTTGCTCGGCCCAACAGATGATCCGCACAAGCTCGGTCGGATTGGGACATATGAGGTAACAGGCGTCATCGGACGCGGTGGCATGGGCGTTGTGTTTAAGGCGTTTGATGCGGCCCTGAATCGCTTCGTGGCGATCAAAATGCTGTTGCCGCATCTGGCTATCTCCGGGGCAGCACGCAAACGATTTGCCCGCGAAGGCCAAGCCGCAGCAGCGGTCATTGATGACAACGTTCTGCCGATTTACAGCGTGGCCGAATGGCAGGGCGTTCCGTATTTGGTCACGCAGTATTCACGTGGCATGACGCTGCAAACGAGAATCCAGGATCAAGGGCCGCTGGAACTGAAAGAGATCCTGCGAATTGGCATGCAGACAGCAAGAGGGTTGGCTGCGGCACATGCGCAGGGCCTGGTTCATCGCGATGTGAAGCCATCCAATATCCTGCTCGATGGCACCGTTGAACGCGCCTTGCTCACCGATTTCGGTTTGGCTCGTGCCGTTGACGATGCCAGCATCACACGAACCGGAGTCATTGCCGGAACACCGCAGTACATGTCGCCAGAACAGGCACGCGGCGGCAGTGTCGATGCACGCTCCGATCTGTTCGGCCTGGGCTGTGTGCTCTACACGATGTGTACCGGTCGCCCACCGTTTCGAGCCGACAACAGCTACGCCGTGCTGCGACTGATCACTGATGCAGAACCTCGACCCATCCAGGAGATCAACCCGGAGGTTCCTGAATGGCTGTGCCGAGTGATCGCTCGTCTGATGGCCAAGTCGCCGAACGACCGTTACAGCACGGCTGTTGAAGTCGCTGAATTGCTGGAATCGTGTCTGGCCCATGTTCAGCAGCCAACGGTCACTCCGTTGCCGCAACAATTCCGCATCTCGCACTCGGTGAAGAAACCTGGGGGCACCTACCGTTGGATGACAGCGGTCGGAGTCATGCTGATTGGATTCTTCGCGCTGTCAGGCTTTGTGATCAGCCTGCAGTCACAGGATGGGACACTGCTGATCGAAAGCAGCGTGGACGATGTCACTGTCCGCGTCTCGCAAGGTGATACCGTTGTCCGCAAACTAACGGTAACGAAAGCTGGCACGAAAATCGATGTGGCGGCCGGAAGCTATACGGTTGCAATCGAAGGCAACGTCGATGGAATCGCCATCGAGAATGGCGAAGTGAATCTCCGACGGGGCGGCACGGAAATCGTCAAGCTGAGTTATCAGATGCCCCCGGCACTATCGGTCAATCTCCAGCTCCCACGCATTGAGCGTGACATCTGGCAAAGTCTGTATGTCCGTGCTTTGACTAATCCGATTTCCGCAAAGCGTTATCAACTGACCGAGGCCCAGCAGCAGCAAGTCCTCAAACTTCAAGCGGAGTTGAAACAGAGACCGACACCGTTCAATCGCCACGAAGTCATGATTGAAACACAGGCAGCGATTCAAAAGGTGCTGACATTAGACCAGGATCAGCAGGTGCGGCGCAATATCTTCGTCGCCTGGAATGTCAACAAATTCCAGGATGCGAACATCCTCGATCAGCTTCAGGCAACTGATGCCCAGCGAAGCCAGATCGACGCAATCTGGCAGGCGATGCTACGGAAGACGGAAAACTCGCGAGTCGGGGAATTCGACACTGCAGAAGAACGACAACGAGTCTTTGACGAGATCCTCAGACTTCTCACTCCCGAGCAACAGCAGAAGTGGGAGCAGGAGCTGCTGGAAACTCCCTTTGATTCCCGGCTGCCGCCACAACCGGTTGAAATGATACCCGCTCCTTTCGACGGAAACGCCGCTGTTCCTCTCTCTGTTCCTGACGGCCAGAAAGTCGAGTTAATGGAGCAGGCGATCTTTGTTACCGATGTGAGAGCCGAAGGTCAAGTGCTGTACTTCACGCTGAACCAACGTAACTTTCCCGAAGGGGCATTGGGGTTACTGCAAGTTCAGTTTCTTTGCGAGGAAGCGATGCCGTTTGTTTGGACTGGTCCCGGCCCAGATGCAAAGACGGTCCTACTTCCGCAACATTCAGTGGCATTCGTCGGAACGGGATCACCATTGATTGCATTGCCGCTTGCTGCCCAAGGGTACAAGATCGCATTCATTTTCCCCGATAACGATTCGGCCGCTGTTGCCGCGATGCAATTGGCCTCTTGCGGTGATATTTCTTTGCTCGCTGCGCAGCGTAGAGCCAACTCGACAAATGGGGGACGGGAGGACAACGGAATCATCTTTGGAAATCACCCCAGCATCGGCAAATTCAAAACTGCGTTTCGAATTCTTGTTCGCGAGAATGGATCACCAGAACAACCCGGGCATGGCATTCAACGTCCACAGTTCGTCGGCGTCAATTGGCGTCCGCTGTATCTTGCGATCGCCACCCATCATCAAACGGCGAAACGAAACTCGCTGACGGAATCGCAAGAGCAAGAGATTAAGAAGTTGTTCGACGAATTCGTGCGAACCGCAACGTTAGAGACTCACGATGAACTTCTAAAGCTGACGCAAGCGAAGATGAAAGAAGTGTTGACTCGTGAGCAGGACGAGAACGTGCGGGCCGAGATCTGGCTGGGCTGGAACGTGACTAAGTTCCGCGATCCCAGGAGACTCGCGGAGCTTCAAATTAGCGATGAGCAACAGCAACGGATCGATGCGATTTGGAGGGCATCGCAAGAACGCATTGGTCCGCTTCAAGAGCGTTCCGCAATGGCGGGCATTCCAACGGCATTTACCCCCGAACAACTTGCGGTTGAAGGGCCTTCGGAATGGCAACGCGTCTTCGATGAAATCTATGCGATTCTCGCCGCCGAACAACGCAGTAAGTTTCTGAGGGAGATTCAAGATCCGATCGTTGATGGTTTGCTGACAGATCCTCTTCAACGAGCTCTTGCAGTGCCTCATGGAGTTATCCACGAAATCCCTGCTTCACGCGGGTTGGGAATGCAGCAAGCCTTCCCGAGCGTCAATTGGCGACAGCTTTACATCGGACGAGCCATGGAGCCGCAGTTAGCGAAATGGCATCAGATCAACGCTGAGCAAAACCAACGCATCGGACAGATTGCTTTGGTGTTTCTGCGTACGGCGACTCCGATGACGCGCGAGGCTGAAGAGAAGCGAGCTCAGTCGGAGATCCAGAATGTCTTAACCAATGAGCAAGATCAATTGATTCGGAACGATATATGGTACGCCATCAATGCAACGAGGCTTCGAGCATCTTTGGTACATGATCAACTTGGCTTGGACTCCGTTCAGCGCCGGCGAATCGATGAAGTCTGGAACAAGTTTGAGAAAGAAGTGCGAGAAAACAACGGCTGGTTGGCTGATGGCACAGACTCGCATCGGCACGTGCTTGACGACAGCCTGGCCGTACTGACCGTGCCACAGCGTGAACTGTTCTTCTCCAAATTGCAGGACCCAGTGTTCGATGCCGGCTATCTTCCCGGTACCGATCATCGGGACCGGAAAGCAGAAGACCTTCCTGCAATGGGTGAAGATCCCAATGCAACGAAATCCCGCAACTCAGAAAGTCATGAGGAGGCCCACATCAATCGATCTGCAGTCGATGCAGACGATATTGTCATCTACGCAACTGAAATCCCCGACGTTCGTGTCGTGCGAGTGGCAGTCGACGAAGTCAGTGTACTTCTGACTCTGGCGGAGAAGGTCCAGGGCGAGAAGGATTGGAGCGTCTCTATAGACTTTGTGTCGGAGCAATGGGTGGATGTCGGCGTTCGGTCAGCTCCTGGGGACACACGAACGTTTGTCAGGCCAGTGACTGCCGCTGCGAAAACCAGGTTGACCCAAACGAATATCCCCCTGCCGCTCGGTGAAAATGGCAAGGTCATAGCCCTCATCTTTCCAACGGAACAATCCGCGGAAGCGGCAGCGAAGATGCTTCAGTCGCTGGTCATGGACGATCTTCGACAAACTGGGGAAATCGCTTATCCAGGCAGCGATGAGGGCAATCCCCTTCTTGAGGGACAAGACGAGCAACTCGGGCAATATCATGTGCGACTCCGGCTCGACTTCACCTGGTCTCGCCCTGATCCATTTCCACTGTTGGAAGCACCCGGCGTGATTGGTCGTGATCGGGCCTACGTTGAACTTGTCAATTCATTGCCCCCGAATGTCGATCCCTGGTTGACTGCAGAACAAACGGAGAAGTTCCGCGAAATGAAATCGCAAGTGCAGTCCGAAGGAACCACGTTAACTCAACAGGCATATGCAAACTGGAAAGAAACGATTCGCGAATTGCTCACCGAGCCTCAGCAACGACGATTGGAACAACTTATCTGGCAACGGTATGGATGTCTGGCATTCCTGCAGCCGGAACTCCAGACGAAACTCAAGTTGAATCCCTCTCAGATCAAGGCCATACAAGATGCATGGCAAGGTCATACTTCCAGAACACAGCCTTTTGATCAGTTGAAAAGTGAGGAGATCCCTGAAACGCAGACTAGAACTGCAAAGGACATCGACTCGGCCGAGCAAGTCTGGTTGACGATCTATGCCGTTCTTGACTCGTCGCAACGCATCGAGTTTGACTCTATACGAGGAGAGCGATACCCAGTCTCTCAATCCCAGGCGGCGAGTCAAGGAAAGACGTCATCGCGTTTGATTGATGTTCTCAATGCTGACATCGAGCATGAATTGAGTCGCTTCCCTCTGCTTGATTATTACCGTGAAGATCTCCGCCTGCTTGAAGGTGGTGGACTTGAGATCCTCGAGAAGCCCGTGAAGGAGGATCGTGAACAATACGCGAAGGATCATCCTGATTTGGCCAAAGCGTTCGAAGCCTGGCAAAGCGATTATCGCGACGTCATCCGAGTAACCGAGGTCATCCCCGAGCTGTTCGACAAAAACCACAATGCTCATGAGATGATGGTGACGGTGGCCAAGTTATTGATTGAATCCGAGGACATTCCTGGAATACTTAAAGAGCGCGTGGCCGAGGCACACAAACAACTCGGTGACAATCCGACGGATGAGACCGTAGAGAAACTGTTCCTTGATCTGGCCAAGAATAAACTCTTCAATTTGCAACGCGAGCTCCGTGAAAGCGGTGCCAATGTGCCTCATACGGGCACACATGAAGATCATCTTCGCATCGCTGAAGAAGCAGAAACTCATATTGAGTTCGCACGCCTGTACTGCGCGATCGAGCACAGTGAAATGTTCCGCCAGATTCGAAAGCTACAAGAGTCGGTCGATCCGGCGACGGTGTTCCTGTTCGAGGAGAGTCATCCGATTAAGAAGGATGAGATGCTCGTCTTCATCAGTAGCCGTGGCCGTGAAGAAGTGCGAGCGGGAGAGCGAGGTTACCACGCGCTTGTTGAACCCTCGGCGACAGTGGCCTGGAAAGTGGCAGAGCAAGAATTGCGTCTGAAGAATGCAGACGCTGTTCAGGTCACCCATGTGATTATCGATCGACCGAAGAACGGAGAGGTTGTCTGGCGATGCTATGGAATTCCTGCTGGCTCCAACGCATCGAAAGTACAAGAGGGATCGAGCAAAAGCTCGTCAGCTCCCGACGGGGATGCTGAGCAAAAAGACAGCAAGGCCATACTGGGGCCGCGTCAATATCGATTAGCTGTCACGAGATTGGTCGATGATGCCAATCAACTGGTTGTAACCTTGAGAATCGAGACCGTTGAACCGCAGTGGTTTGAGATTTGGTCCGGCGACAATGATTGGCATCGAGGATCGCAAGAGCGTTGGATTGCGAACTTGGCTGACGAGAGATCAGCCGATGGGAGATACTTCTCAAAGTTTCTTACTTTCACGGCAACACAAATTGCCAGCGACAATAAGCGCCTGAATCGCCTTACTCTGGAAGGTACTCCAATCGTTTACGATTTGCCTTTGGATTGGGCTGTTGACAAATCTCTTCTCATTACGGCCAAAGATGGCGTGTACGAATTCCTTCGTCCTCTGGTCATTGGAAAGCTTGCAAACCAAACCGAGCTAAAACTCTGTGTGGGAGATCGTGAATCCGTTGCAGCCATTTCGTTGACCTCGGACCGCAGCAAAATGGTTAGCGAGAGCCTCAACGCAGTTCTTCCATCAGAAGGCATCGTCGACTTGAACGTCCTGGCGATCAGCACGGAAGAGGCCAAAGTCAGAGCCGCAAATCGTCGACTCCGCGATCCCAACGCAGCGTTGCTTGCAGAACTACAAGGAACGTGGCTCATGACAGCGATCGTTGCGGCAGATGGAACCATCGAATCTGTCAGCGATCCTGTGGGTACGGGGCACTCCATTCATTTCAAAGATTCAACCGTAGCCCTCCATCAAGGCAATGATGAAGAACCGCTACCACTGAAGTTCACTATTGATGCATCAACGCCGACTCCTGAAATCGACATTGAGGGGCACGATGGAGTATTCACTTTGGGACTCATCGAAACTAAGAACGGCACGTTGCACTTACAACTGGGCGATGCAGGCGGCGAGCGGCCAAGTGACTCGATCAAACCAGCGGTTCATTACCAGTACCGGCGCATCCCTGCGTCTCTTGTAGCACTTGGCGAACAGAAAACCGAAGGCGCGTTAAATCCCGAAGACCTACAGCAGCAGGAGGCTGTGATTCGAGACGCCAATCGTCAATTGAAAGATCCTAATCGCGTCCTGTTGGCGCAATTACAAGGCAGTTGGACCGCGACCGCAATGATCCTGCCGAACGGTCAACTGGGCACCGTATCTAAACCAGCAGAAACAGGAATGACGATCCGTTTCGACGACAAGTCCGGCCGCATCTCGCAAGGTACAGGTAATGACGCAAGCAAATTCACCTACACCATCGATGCCACCACTTCGCCTGCAGAAATCGATCTCAAGTATTCCGATGGAACACACGCTCTCGGTCTGCTCGAAATCAAGAATGGAACACTGGAACTGCAACTAGGCGCAGGTGGTGATGCACGTCCGAGCCCCGAAGTGAAACCGTCAATACACCAACTCTATCGGCCAACAAGCGTTTACTGGCAGTGGATTCCCGCACGCGAGTAAGCACCTGTTTAACGTTCGGCACGGAGCCACCGTCGCCAGACGGTGGAAGCGTCACCAGAGACACATCCACCACCTGGCGGTGTTGGCTACGCGAAAGGCTCAGCTACTCGGAACCCAGGAGCAATTCCATGAAGACAAAAACATACATGTTTGTAGCGATGCTTTTTATGCTCGTATTTAGTTGCGAGAAGTCAGCTCAAGGCCAAGATGATTTTACCGAGGAAGGTATTGAGATCCTCTTTGGAGACCTCAGTCGCCCAGCAGATGTTTTGCTTGCCGAAGCCGAAGCGAAAGTTGCCAAGGCCGCGCTCGGTAGGCGCCTGACAGTATACTTGGCCATTCAAGGACATTTGACCGAACGTCGCGCATACAATGTGGAAGAGTTGGAAACCGAACCGGGAACCAAGATTGACAACAAGGAAAATGCAGCAGTAATCGAACAGTTTGAACGAGGCCTGAAAGAGACCGAATCCGAGATTCGGGAACTTAGCGCGAAGTTGGCATCGAGTTGGCTACTGCCCGTTCAAACGAACATCGATGAGCAACAGGCCGCAGCAACAGCAACCCTCAAGAATGCCCAAGTGCGCGTCACCATCAGCTCGAAATCAGGCGAAGTGCTTGAGCCGATCAAACTCACTCTTACCACGCCGGGTGTATCGCCCGTCGGGTTTATCCAAATCAGCCCGGGTGTTTACTTGGCCTGCAATGTTTCCCCGGGCGAATACCAGCTTGCCTGGCAACTGACGCCAAAGTCGATCGTGCAACGTGTTTCCAAGATCACCGTCGATGACCAAGGCTGTGTTGCCTGCGCAGTGATTCTAGGAATGCCTGAAATCGAGTGTACCACCAAGCTTGTCGATCCGATTGTGCTTCCTCATCGAACCCCCGCATCTATTTCACCCTCGGTCCTCGAACACGATAAGGCGGCGCCATGAAACGATGCAGTTGACCAAAAGAAAGTCGGCAGGTAGCCACCGTCGCCAGGTAGCCACCGTCGCCAGGTAGCCACCGTCGCCAGACGGTGGAGTCTTAACCGATGACGCATCCACCACTTGGCAGTGGTGGCTACCGAAACCTGAAAGACTTCTGGTCAATTGCATAGAAGACTATTCTCATTCACCCATCAGGAGCATTTCATTGAAAACCAAACGATACTTGTTCGTGACGATGCTTTATCTGTTCGCTTTCAGTTGCGAACCGTCGGCACGAGGTCAAGACGCTCTCCCCGATAAAATCATGGGTCATGACCTCACCACCGAGGAAGTCATAAGGCATCAATTCGGAGACTTCAGTCGACCCGCGGATGTTTTGCTTGCCGAAGCCGAAGCGATGGTTACCGAGTTTGCACTCGTAGAGCGGCTCGACGAATACTTAGAAGTTAACAATCGAGTGACTGAGCTTCGCGCAGCCAAGGGCGAAGAACTTGACGTTGCAACCGATCTAGATGCCTTTGAATCGGAAATGGCCACGAAGATTGCTCTTTTCGAGAAAGCCCTGAAGAAAACCGAATTGGAGATCCGTCGGTTGAGCACGAAGTTGGCCTCAGACTGGTTACCGCACGTTCAAACGAGCATCGACGATCAGCAAGGTGCGACCCTACTTCAAAGAGCCAACGTGTTGGTTTCGATACGCTCCAAGTCTGGCGACGTTCTCGAACCCACAAAGCTCACACTCACCGCACCAGGAGTATCGCCTGTCGGTTTCGTGCAATTCCGCCCTGGTGTTTATCTCGCGGGTGACGTTCCCCCGGGTGATTATCAACTTGTCTGGCAACTGACGCCGAAGTCGATCGTCCAACGAGTATCAAAGATCACCATTGGCGAAGCGGGCTGCATTGCCTGCGAGGTAGTTCTAGGACTGCCTAAACCAAAATGCACAACCAAGACAGTTGATGCGATTGTCTTGCCTCGCCTTTCGCCTTCAGGGCCTATGTATGGCGGTTCCATCACGGAGTCACTTCCTCGTAACCTTCCACCGTTGGATAACGCACCATCCTACGGCCCGCCAACAACCAACGTCGCGCTACCCAACGATGCGCCACCCTCAACTGTAGCAAAGCCTGACGTCACGGCATCGGAATCGGATGCGACACGTGCGTTAATTGCCAACGAAGTTGAGGGACCGAAGATCATTGCGAAGGAAATCTTGTTAAGTGTTCCCATCCTTTGGGATGAAGAGTGTCTTTTTAACGACGAACTGATCGGTCTGAAATTTCCAACATTAAGCGGTGAACGAGTTGTGTTCTTCGCTAGACAGCAGAGCACACGGTCGACGCCTGAACCTTTGGTTCTCCTCGCCGTCGCGGAACTTCACTATCAGAATGGGCAGTTGCATGGCAAGGTTCGTCGCTGGTCAGAAGAGGGAATGCTGCTTGTAGAAATCCCTTATCGAAATGGCGTCATTGATGGTGAAAGCCAATTCTTTAACCGCAAGGGTAAGTTACTCGGCACATCAAAACTGGTACAGGGAAACGGTACGTATCGAATCTGGGATCGCAACAAAGATGAGCCGGTATTGATGAAGGAAGTCGAGTACGTCGATGGAAAGGATCGCCCTAAACCATGAGACATGAAGCCTGGAGCGACGGCAGCTTCTTCCCCGTGATCAATCGGTCCGCCGCTGAGCAATTGGAACCAGGAGCGACGCTGGTGTGGACGGTAGATGCCGCCAGTTGGCATGAAGCGATGACGCTTTACCACGAGTGGCGTGGCTGGAAGCCCTATGTACCAATGGATGATGATCCCGTGCTCTATACCAACGCCCAGGAAGCTAAAGCATTAATCATTCAACAACCTCTTGGAGAAACACAATGACCCCAGCATCTGCTTTTTTGTTGATACAGCCATTCATTTTCTTGACCGTAGTTTTCGTGGCTTGGCGCTGGAGCCCTGTTCGACGAAAGCAGGAGTTACTGGCTGCAAAGCTCATAGCGGAGACTCCAGACGCAGAGCGATTCGACGAAGTCATCGCTTTGCAATCCAGTTGGGCTTTAGGAAAACAAGACGAAATCAGTCGCCGCATCCAGGTAATGCAAGAGCAAGGCTGGACCTATTTGAAGATGAGCGAAGTGTCGCCATGGGTCAGTCTGTGGTCCTGGGGTGGAGCCGTGCGGTTGCACTTTCTTAGAACGCCGATGACCATCGACAACGGAGAACGTCAATGATCGACCGTGAGTATGTCGTTGCATTGTTGGCTTGGGGGATTCTGATTGGATTTGCTGTGGGTGCTGCGCTTTTGTTCGTTCCACGAGGCAGTCGTCGCCGCGCAATAAATTCAACGGTCTTATTTGCCATTCCTCTTTCCATCCTTGGTTTTGTCGATGGCATTAGCAAACAGCTTGGGCTTGTCGAATGCTCGGGAGGCGTTGTCGTGACTGCGTTACTGATCGTCGTCATGTTGGGTCTGATGGATCGCTGTTTTTTCCTCGGGAACCGTCTCGTTGCGACGAGACCAGGAGATGAAAGATGAACGACAAGTCTAGACCGCAATCCATGTACGCGATCATTGTTTCAATCACTGTCATGGTCGTGTTGTTGGGCAGCGGACTGTTCTTTATTCGTGCACACGCCAGTCCGCAATCACTTGTTGGCAAGCTGCTACGAGGCGAATCGCTGCCAATAGTGAGCGGTTCACCACCGGATTGGCGCGAGTCGTCTCTGCGCCCTAACGAATATCGACTAACCATCGCACGCGTTCTCGATGAGTCAGATCTGATGGTCGTAAAACTGAAGATCGAAACACTGCAGCCTCAGTGGCACGCGATCTGGTCGCGAGGCACCACCTGGTACGGGCAAAACGGCGGACATGCAGTTTCCGGAACCATTGATCAGCAGGACGGACCGAATGAACATGGCGATCATTACTATACAGGAAGCGACACGCTAACCGCCTCACAGATCTCCTATCGCGATCAGCAGCTTGCCCGCATGAGTCTTGGTGGCGGTGGGACCACGATGGAAGTGCCGCTAAAGACACCGCTGAATCGCGTGCTGGAGATCACTGCCAAAGACGGCATCTATTCGCTGCACGATCCAATCGTGATCGGCAATGCGTTTGGTGTGGAGGTAAGGCTGGCCGTTGGTGAGCGAGCGAAGGTGGATGCAATGTCCGAAACATTCACTCAGCCATCCATTGGAACAGGAGAGTCCAATGACGAGTAACAGGACTCATTCTGGCGAGCAACCGGAATCAGCAGAACAAGCATTTGGGCAAACAGTCTACGATTCGCTTCTGGAGAAATACGGTCATCCGGTACTTTCAAGCTACCAAAGTATTCAACAACTTAAGTCTGCCGATCGGCAGGCAACCGTGACCTTGTTGTTCGGAGCTGAAGCGGCTTTATCGGAACGCTTTAAGCAAATCGACCCAAAAGACTTTGCTAAAGAGATAGTCGAGCGAGTAGCAAGTATGCAGTCGCTCATCAAAGCCCAGGGGAAGACAGAAAGGGTTCTTCACGGGATTTAGTGGCTAACATTTTGAGGGATCAAATCGAGTTTTCCGCAGAAGAAGAGGATTCGA
>JAEUIH010000075.1 GCA_016795105.1 Planctomyces sp. | reverse complement strand
GACGCATGCAGTGCTCGCTCGGCAGTCTTTCCTGGATGCAGATGCGGCGGCTGAACTAATTGTACCTCAGCTTTCAAAACAACGCATTGTTGCACTGGCCGAACTCGCACCTTCGTTTGCTGAAGAGCTTCTCATCACGAACAACCGACTGCGACGGCTGGCCGACAAGTCTGTTCTGGATCTTCTGAGTCTGCCACGGAAAACACCATCCTCGACATCAAGTGGTATTGTTGTACCTTTGGTGGATGAAGCACGTCGCTGGAATTGTCGCCTACGAAATGAACTTAGCCTCTTGATGTTTGCGATTCAGTGGCTTGAGCATAAAGAGGAGACCGGCGATTCAATGACACCATCGGCCATCAGCGTCAACGTCGCTGTTGACGTAGACGACATCACATTCGGAGATTCAGCTCAGAACCCGCTGTTTGACGCCCCTGACTCCTGCGAATTGAGAGACAAGTGGCGATTTGAGCTTGGATTCCTGTTGCGTTTCGTAATCACCGGGCAGTCTGATCCGACGGAGAATCTGAAGCATCCAGCGTGGCGAGAAAATGAAGATTGTTATCGGCCGCCTGCGTGGCACTGGGCCGTCAGGCGGTATTCGCTGTATAACGGACGTGACAGACTTGGCCCCGAGTGGATTCCAATTTCAACTTGGATGGAATCGTTCCTGACAGCTCTGCTGCATTGGCCGGGAGCCTTGCAGCCGACTAAACCATTTCAGGATTTGGGCAGCATTTCGAAAGCAATCAGACTTTGCCAGAAGAGAATCATGCAGCTCGAATCTATGCGAGGGGAGGCGACAAATCTGTTAATGCTCTCCGTTACTCCGCGTTCTTCATTGAAGAAGGAATCGCAAGAGAAGAAACCGCTTCGAGTCTGTGTGGCTCAGCTTGCGGTGCCGGAATTTCGCGATGGTCGAGCGACCAATGCATTCAGCCCACATGACCCTGAGTTCAACGCTGCGGCTACTCGTCTTCAATATCGGCGGCATCTCACAGCCATGCTCGCTGGCATCGATCAAATGCTTCGTGTCCGATCCACGCATCGACCAGGAACAGGGCTCGATTTTCTTCTTCTACCCGAACTTGCAGTTCACCCGGATGACCTGCGAACGCGGCTCTTGCCATTTGTTCGAAAGCACCGTTGCTGGGTCTTTGTAGGCCTGACCTACCATCGTTGCCATTTCGAAGGTCCATTGGTAAACTCTGGGTTGTGGATTGTTCCGGAAAGCAGCCCTTCGGGCGGCATCCTGCACAAATTCTATGAGCAAGGGAAGCAGCATCTGGCTCCCGAGGAACGATCGGCTTTCGCAGGGATTGTTGAGGGACATCGACCATGCCAGTGGCTACTAAAGTGGAGGTGGTCCGCCAACAAAGCAGATCGCCCATTGAAACTGTCTGGTTCAATTTGCTACGACGCAACAGACTTGGCCCTTGCTGCTGATCTCAAGAGTCGCTCGGACATTTACGCGATTTCTGCACTGAACCGTGACGTCGGCACATTCGATCGGATGACCGAGGCGTTGCACTACCACATGTATCAGATGGTCATTCTAGCCAATCATGCACACTTCGGCGGAAGTAACGCGTATGTCCCTTACCGGGAGCCGTATCAGAAACAGCTCTTCCACCTGCACGGACAGGATGAAGCAATTGTTGCGTTTTTCGAAGTTGCGGATCCTGAGCGGCTGATCAATCGTGGAAACAATGTGTCAGAGACAAAGATCTCCAAGGTCTGGAAAACCCCTCCGGCAGATTGGTCGCCGCCCATGGGCTGATATTCACCACTCGTTGAATGCGACATAATGAAAATTATTTCCACCTCGGACAACGACATGCATGCGAGCCAACCACGTTGCTTGATTGCCATGAACAGATTCAACGCCGACAAATCTCACGATCGCTACATGAAGAAACGAAACTGATAAGGTGTTGCCCCAAGGCCATCCATGCGTTTTACAACTTCAGCCAGCACGCTGGCGTAGCCAAGAGTGACTGGCAAAGGGTCATACAGTGAATCGTTGTTCCAGTCCATTTTTGTCAGCGCGAGGATGGCACGAGCCGTGTCGTCCCATGTGCCGTGGCCCGCGTGTCGAACAATACGAAGTGGTCTTGGAGTCGCTTTCGCGCCCTGAAAGAATGATCCGCGTTCTGCAATGCCTTCCACACTTCCGTGGGTCCACAAAAGTGCCTCTCGCGGTCCAATATGAACCAACGTGCCACGAGGTACGGGAAAGGCAGCGGCCTGACCCTTCTTTTCGCCAGAACGTCCATCGATCTTGGCTCCTCGCCATGAGACATCCTGTACAACTTGAATCAGGTCGACGGATTCGCACAGATGCAGTGCTTCCATACAGCCATCAACTTCTTCGTTCTTGAATTCAGTGGTTTTATGCACCATGACACGGCGCGGCGACCGTCCAGCGTGCCTCCGGCGGTATAAATCCATTGATCTCGACATCACTCGAAACATCTCAGTTCTTGAGAGATACGGATTTTCCCGCTGTATTTCGAATTCATTTGCATCATAGGCAACAAATTCTAATCCAGATCCATGGGAGTCGAATACTTGACTGCAGCACGTCACAAACCGAGGTCGGTTTGATGCAGCCGAGCGGACTGCGTAGGAAATTCCGACGTACGCAGTTTCCGGGTCCATGTCAGCGAGCTTCCAGGGTATGCCTCCTGCCTTTGCGTAAATTGCGAGGCCGATTCTCCACATAACGCTTGCGCGACACGCATATGCCAACGCCTTGTCTTCTCGGACCAGTTGAATCGGAATTCTTAGCGCTGCAGTCGTTGCCTTCAAATGATCGTGAAGGTCGAAATCATCGCCGGCTTTACCCGCAAATCCGGGAGCCCACCGTTGAGGGAGATAAATGAAGAGGACATCGAATTCAAGCCGTCTGGCTACCAACTGCTGTATTGCTCGAATCAGATGCTCCGCGAGGAACACATGCGGAGTTGGTGTCGTCGAAAACTCTTCATCCAGTTGGCTCAATTGGATATGACAATCAGCAGCCGCTCCAACCATTCGTACTCCAAAGACGTTCTTGAACCCCGGCCATGGGGGCAAGTATGTCTTTCTTTCTGCCGGGCTGAATGAAGAATTCAGGTGCTTCATGAACTCATAAAGTCGGTTCTCTTCGCCAGCTGGGGATATTGTCGCGATTCGGATTGGATCGGGAATCAGCCCTTGAGAATACGGTCCGTATCGACACAGGCCGCGAAGCGGATGAATATCTCGGTCGGCCACACGATCAGGATGGAACGCCAGTTTGGGTTCCGGCAGTTGAATATGAGAGGCAATTTCGCTGCTCATGCGGTTGCTCTCCTAGAATATGCTGTTACGTTCGAAAGTTTGAACGCGGCGTCGATTCCGTCTGCAATTCCAAGTGCGCGGATTCGTTCTTTGTTTCCCGTAATGTAGTGACTCCAGAAATCCAGCAGCTCGTTCAATTGCTGGTTGTATCGTCTAGCTGTTCGTTCACGGGCGTAGCCCGCAGCAACACTTCGCTTTTCTTTACCAAACGGTTCAAAAACGGTGCAGGGCTCGAAAATCAGCCATAGGCGTTCACTCGCCGATTCAAGACGGACTCCAATACCTTCCCGCCATCGCAAGTCAGGGTGGCCGCTGACCACGCCGCTCAAGGATCCGACCAGATCTCTCAGCGTCGCAAAGTCGGTGGATTGAATATCCTTCGGAGCCAGCAGGTCCAACTGGCGTCTTCGAAACGCGTCAAAGTTAAGTTCGCGAGCCAATGCCGACGTCATCGCGCTCCGAATGAGCCCTCGCTCACCGGAATCGATGCGAAGGCGGTTAGGTGCAATCGAGTGCAGGTCGAAGTCCTTGATGTTATGAGGTTCGAAAGCCTTGCGGACATCGGAGTCGCTACCAAAACACAGAACTCCAGCACGTAAGCGTGCGACAAGGACGTTGGCCCCCGCCGCTTTCACCGCATGTCTTGCTTCTTCAGATCCGCCAACATCACAAACAACGCGGCGGCAAACAGTCGGCACTTCCAACACAGGAATTGCATTAAGTCGCACAATTGGCCAACTTTTCGACGCGTTCGGCTGAGGTGCCGGAGTCCATCGAGACCTAGACGCCGCAAATTGATCGAGAAACGTGGTGTTGATTCCATTCATCAAGCGAATCAAGTCGCGAAGAACTTCGTCAAAGTTGTCTATCTGAACGATCGCCGCTTCCACGCCCGCCGCCTTTGCATTGTTCACGAACCTCGATACACGTGGGAGTGGATGAGTATCACCGTAATGAAGCCAAAATACCCCTGATGGGAAAGCTCCCTTTTTATCAATAGCCTCATCGAGTGCGTCCATAACCGAATTGTCCCGTCCACTATATCCAGCCACAACAAGTCCGAACCTGCGGCAGGAATCAACAAGCAACCTTCGTAGCAGGACATCCTGATGGCGGAGTTCGTCATCTGTGTTCTTGAGACGCCGCGAGCGAAAATCACCGTGTATCTTGATTTCGATGGGCCATCGTCCGTCTCCCATGAGTTGCTGCGCCAACTCCGGAGCATCTAGATCAACAACCGACAAAGGGCCGGTTGAGTCATAGAGTTTTGCAGCAGCGTCAGCCACAAGTGAATCGAAGTTGGTTGTCCAAACCAGCTTTGTGAATCCAGATTTCATCAGAGTTGCGAGGGCCAAATGACCGTAGGACGGCTTTGCACCACTCACCTTTGAATCGATGTACGATCTCCGATCCGCTTCGGACGGATACACGGCTTCGAAAAGAGCCGCATATTCTTCCGGGGCATCGAGCCTTGGGAACTTTTCACCAGAATCGATATGAGACTGCAGCAGCTCTCGAACTCTCTCACTACTCAGGTCAGCAACAGCCGTTGCTGACACCTTTCGCTGGCTCATGAAGAGTTTCTGTTTGAATTCCCAGATCATCTGCCATGCGGTCGGAATTCCGGCTGCGGCTGATGCACCTGCGCCGAGGAACCACGACAGGTTTCCAGCTCGCATTGAGAAGCGACGCGAAAAGTCATCGATCGTGATTCTGTCGAACTCCATCAACCCAATCCTCCACTTCTCATCTCACAGAGTTGTCAGCTCTGATGAGTGAGTACGGTGCCAGTATCCATCGCAAAGACACAGACCCGCTGCCGCATTTCTTACATTAGGTGTCCGTATTCTTTAGGTGTACCGTATGATGTTTGCGGACAACTTCCCAATGATAGTGAGACGTGAAAGGACTGAGTCGGCTCGATTATTCGAAATGCTCTCAGAGCGAACTTCGGGGCGTTGCCCTTCGGGCCGGGCTGCTCCGGGCTCCGGTCTCGATCGGTCCGGCAGGCCGGATTGCTGTGCACCCTGCGCCATCCCTAACGCGGACCGCGGACCTTGGCTGGCACGGCCTGCACTGAACACTGAGCGGCGGGACGACCTGCGCCAGAATCAGGAGCAGCGAGTAAGAAGAGAATGGGCCGCGCGTTGGCAGTCCTGATCATGCCACGGCGTCAAGGTTCGTTCGCTGCGTTCACTGCTCTTTGACCTGCGGTCAAGATTCCACCTTGACTTGCCGTGCCATGCTACCGCTGGCCAGCGGCAGGTCAATACCTACACGCACGTCGCATCTGCCGAATGCGACCAACGAACATGGAGTGCACAATGACGACTCACGGACGAACCAACAACATGAAACTATCCTCGGATGCAACCGAAGAGGCGAATGGCAGTGTTTGCGAACAATTGAAAGACGAACACGATTGGCGTGTTGTTCTGGAAGGAATCTACGGCGATGTCTGGGATACTTCAGAACTCAGACGCGATTTCATCGTCATTGGCTTTCTCGCACCTCTGGTCGCAGTTCGTCGGAAAGACAACCGGGAGGAAGGCGCGCTGGAGTTTCTTCATCATCCGAGGCTCTACTTCAGCTATCGCAGCAGCAGACGTGATTGAAAAAGAACCCAAAATGCCCACGAGGCATAACGACAGCCTCGCGGGCATCGTTTCTATTCCTGCGGCCCGGTCGATGGATCGGAGAATTCCGACACGTCGACGATGTTGAAGATTCCTTCAATGTAATAGACCAGCCAACGGCCGTCCGGGGAGAACTGCATCAGGTCAACCTTCAGATTGATGTATTGTCGAGTTCCGTGCTTTGGGGCAGGAATCGCTGTCTTGATGATTCCAGTCTGTGCATCCCACAATTCCAATGCTCCTCCCGGCACGGCGACAGCGACGATCGACTTTGAAACGGCGATTTTTTCAACGCGGGTTTCAGAGACCGTGAACTCACCCACAGTATCACTCGCTGCGCCAACGACGGACGTTCCGGCAGATCCTGAAATGGTCGTTTCAGGATTCCTGCCAGTCGGTTTGGGCAGTGACATGTCGTCCTTTCCGACCAAACCGCGCTTGTATTCCCCTGTGCCTGCATCATACACGTCAATGCGATTGTTGCTTCCTGCGAACAGCTCGCTGCCATCTGAGGAGAAAGCAAGCGAATTGAAACTCGGTCGGTTGAATGAAATAAAGTGTCTTCGCTCCAGTTCGGCAAGATCGTAAATCTCGATGCCGAATTGCTCGCGACTTCTGACCGTGTATGACAGAACGGCAAACAAAGTCTGATCCGGCGATAAGGCATATTGCCCAACGAGGTTGACGTCTTCCGTGGTCAGGGAGCCTATGCACTTCCCGTCGAAGGCGGAAGCAAATGTGTGCCGATGATCACGCTGAAAATGCATCAGTGTTTCGCCGAGAACCTGCTTTTGCATCGTAGCAAACTGGACGGACGCCCCTGAAGATACCGCAGGACTTCGTCTTAAAAGAATCGGTTCGGTCGTCTTCCCGTCCTTACTAAGCAGGGAAATGCGAAGATACGTCCCTACCGGTCCTTTTATGTGACTTGAGAATTGAGTTGACGGCATACCGACGACATCCTGCAACGCCCCCGATTTGCCCTCCCCGATTGCAACAATCTCGTCGCCACGCTGTAGTTCCTTGCAAAGGTGTGCAGGGCTGCCGTCTACGGTGGCATCAACAATCAGTTTCCCATTGCGATTGACGGTCATCAGCCCCACATATCCCGGCACATCGCTGGTATTCACCTTGGTACGCGAACGAGTGGAAGTGCTGAGTGTAAACGCTTCGTATTCACTCAACATCAGGATGCGGGATCCGTCACGGGAGTATTTCATATCGAACGGAAGAGCATTGACCTCCGACGTTTGTTCACCGTCGGCAAGTCGAATGAAATGGACAACGCCATTATCGAGCCCCAATGCTGCCTCTTTGCTGTCGGGTGATATCGCGAGGGAACGGGCCGAAATCGGGACGCGAGAATCGTCATAAAGATATCGCAGGGTGTGGTGTTCCCCAGCCAAACTCGGCCGTAATGCGAATGCAAGTACCACGACCATACAGGAAAACTGAAGACGGTACATTGGTGGCTCCCATAGTCATGAATGACACGGAACAGACTGCCGATCAGCCCGCTCTGATCCATTGAACGTTGAAGCGCCACGCAAAGAGCCGCCACCTCTTTAGGCGTTTCATGGAGAGCAAGCGGTATGGGGCGTTGCCCTTCGGGCCGGGCTGCTTCGAGCTACGCTTTCGCTCGGTCCGGCAGGCCGGACTGCTGCGCACCCTGCACATCCCTAACGCGACTCGATGAATCACAGTCCGATGTTGGGAGTTTCTCGCGTTCCCCCAAAGGGTCGGACAATCCGGCGGCGAAGTGGCACGACTTCCACGGGAATGCGACTGAATCCTGATTGTTTCCGTGACCGATTGACCGCTCGCAAAATGTTCAGTAACTGGCGACGGACTGGAGCGTATGGCTCAAAGGAAATTTCATAGAAGGCCTGAGCGAGATTCTCCGGCGATCGATGAACCGACAGTTCGAGCAGCCAGGCTTTGAGTTCCAGATACCGGCGACGTTCGATTTCGACATGAGAATGCCAGCGTAGGTCTTTCTCTCCAGATCGAGTGCGGCCACCTCGACGGTAGCTGATGGAGTAGCCACCAATCTTCAGCGGCGTCTGTCGGATATCGTGAATTGAGTTAATCTCTGCCTCAAAGAATTTGTGCTGCCCTTTCGTGGCAAGAATCACAAACGTTCTTCCCAGCCGCAGATACTGCAGGTTTGCCTGTCCCAGCCGCTTACGGCGAGCCCTCGTCGATTCAGACACTCCTATTCCGTACTTTTGAATCAGTCGCTGATCGATGACTCGTGGCTCTTTGGAGGTTGGAATGTGACCAGACACATAGAACCAATAACCGTGCCTCAGGTAGCAGCAGGCAATTTGTTGGACGAACCCTGTGAGTGATAATGCTTCAGCTCGATACTGCATGAGCCTCTGTTGAATGTGTATTTCCGAATCGCACGCCACACCGAAGCCGACATTCCCGGCTACAACGGATTGATGCGTACCCTCCATTTCCGGGCACCTCGCCCGGTTTCTTTGTAAAGTGCGGAGCTTGCTTTTTAACGGCCCAAGCTCCGCGAAATGCCGCAATCCTTAAGTGAGGCGAATCTCTTCGGCAGTCGAATGTGTGCCGACTGGCGAACCGAAATGTTCGTCAGGATGGCAATTGTTTCGACCGTCCGGTTTCAGGACGCGGCGGCAACTCCATTCAGGAGTACACCGCCGCCAATCCATACTACCCTCCTCAAAAGAAAACCGTTGGCGTCCGTATCTGCGTGAGTACACACGCCGACCGTCCGCCGCCAATTCGCCGCCACAGGAGACCGATCCTTCCGAATCAGTCTCGTGTAGCCGCTCGCGTCTTATCAGGAACCAGCTTCTCACACTGGTGAGAAGCCAGCATGTCGCTTCGACACTTCTTAAAAGTGCCCGTCAGCCCTTTCGTTGGAGCTTGTGTGTGTCCGGCACCACCCGTTGACACGCTCACGACATCCGACTGCCTTGCCGGTCTGTCGCCCAATTCCCGCAGAAACTTCCGTCGCTGGGGTTCATCGACTTCTACTCAGGCCACTCTCCCCCTCTACGGCGTTTGAATCACGTGACTGACCAAGTCACGCACCGGGGACCAACCCGGCTGCCGCAGAGGTTCCTGCGTTAGTCATGTTCTTCATCCTGCAGATCACGTCGCTAGCCGACATTACTCGGCGAAACTGTGGCTGTGTGACTGGTCCTTCCGGACCGGCACCATTTGCATACGGAACAACTGTGTCTTTCAACATAGTCGCTCACGGATGATTTCAGGGAATCGAATGGAGAAGCATTCCCTTACCTGCCAGCCAGAGTCGTTCGCAGTTCGGCACCGTCTTCTGCAGAATTTACTGACAAGCCCTTACGGGCCTTTCATGGTTGAGCTTTTCACCGTCGCAGGATTTTCCTGCGATCGCCGAGTGAGTCAGACTCGGTTTCGACTGTCACCAGCCGAAAGCTCCCCACGTCAGCCGTGTTGAACGAACTTGATCGCCGCAGCGAACAAGTCCACAACCCCACGGACGGGATTACGCTCGCTGAGTAAGAAAGCATCACCCGCTTTGAAACATGACGGCCCTGGAAAAAAGAATTCGCCAGGGTATTTCCGCATCGCCCCCAATCAACGCCAGTGTTCGGCGTTCTGAGAACATCGGATAGAATGCTGGGATTACTCTGTCTGTGAACGACTGCGAAACGAGTGCGGCGCGTTCACGTTTGCAGGATTACTCCAGCAAGCCTCCGTCGAACTGGACGAGCCAGTCTCCTGGCATCCAGCTCTACGGGCCAGTCACTGCAGGTTGGTATTCTCAGTCCGCTCTGAAGTTGAGCAAACATGAGTCCTGCCTCTTAGCCGGAATGGTGAGTTCCGGTTTACCGAGGGTGACTGGTGTCGAAGCGACATCTTGCCGTTGCTCTTCTGTCGCAGGATTGACCGCGACGTCGTGAACAACACGTTGACGAAATGACAGCCGCAGTCCGGATATCCGAATCCCGACTGCTGTTCTGTGAATACCGTACCGCCATCAAATCGCAAGAGTTCCGTAACAATTTCGACATCAATTCGTAAGCTGGTCGACAGAGTAGAAGGCTTCCTGAAGGCTGGTTTGCCCCGCGGTGGCAAACCGTGCTATTCAGTCAGGAATGAAGGCACGCCGGAATTCATCAGTACCGCAGGCAGCCACTCGGATGCGGTTGAAGCGAGCACCAGTGGAGGAGCGACTCGTGTTCGTCGACATTGAACTGGCCCCGGTACGCCGCCGTCGAGCAATCCTGCAGATTGCAGCCGTAGCTGTCTCACGTTCCCTAATGGAACTGGATTCCTTCGAGGCCAAGATCCGTCTTGATGAGTCAAGAATTGTGCCATCAATGGTGCCTAATCGACATTTTGATCTCCGGTTATGGCGAGAAGAAGCTCGGAGTCCAAAGGCGGTTGCCTGTGATTTTGCGCGATTCCTGACGCGTCATGCATCAGCCGTGGTTCCAGGAGCTGACGGTCGGCCTCTGATTGTGGCTCAACTTGTCGCGCATAACGCAGAGTTTGACGGCGTCTTTCTTCGAGATTGGTTCGAACGGCTTGGGCTATTCTTCCCGGCTTCCTATCGCATTTTTTGTACGCTGCACCGAGCCATGTGGTACTTCCACGAAGACAGGGCCATGATGCCACCCCGAGATTTCAAGCTGGGAACGTTGTGTCGGCACTTTGGCGTGCCGTTCAATGATTATGAGGCTCATGATGCCCTAACCGACGTTCGAGCAACTGTGGAGCTTTATCGACGGATGACGATGCTTGGTGCCGCACGCATGGCTCAGTCACTGAACTGAGTTTCCTCGCGGCCAACCGTAGACATGTGATTTACATCCACGACGATGGTCTTCGGCACGTGTCGCTCGCGTGACCAATTTGTCGGTCCAGACGTGTCGGTTGCGTGACTTTCTGAACGCTGGACGTGTCGGTTGCGTGACCTTTTGCCGCTGAACGGCCTCTTTGAATCAGCCGATAAGTCATCGCATTTGCTGACGGTACTGACGTTCGGCTGAACGACCACGCGGTCCGGCAAAGATCTGTTTCAAAGATCTGTCAGGCAAAGGAAGGAGATTGGTTATAGAAGTTTGAGAGGAAGCTTGGCGAGAATATCTTTGGCCGATGCCACGCTGTCCAAACTCCCATGCTTGGGTGTGGCAAGTCTGCGTTTTGCCTCCCGCGACGCTTCCCGCAGTGCAGTTTCATCGTCCAGCCCTGCAGCCAAGTAGGCCGCCACAAGGTCATTCCGAACTTGCTCGAACACCTGACGGCCGGCAGATGTTGGAGATGACGAAGAGACGGTCGTCATGGCCTGTCGACGAGCGAGCGAATCCCGTTTTTGTTCCTCGGCCTTTCGAATGTCATGCCACCAATCCGGGGGTGTGCGACCATCCGATGCGGATTTCTTCAGATTATCAATCAGGTACGCCATCGGACTGCGTTTGAAGAATTTCATCCCAAAGCGTTCTCGGGCCGCCAGCGTGATGTCGACCCACTCACGAATGCGGTCATGTGGGAACTGGCGAAGGACTCGTGCAATACCAGCCGCATCGAGTCCAATCGACTGCAGCGGCTCCACCAGCGGAGAATCGGTCTTCATCGACAGACCACGCGTCGGTCGAGCAGCACCGGGGACAGCACGCAACACGACGTCGTATTGTCCTGCTGCCTGTTTCTGAATGAAGCCGGTTTGTTGATCCATGATGAGCCCTGCAGCCGCCAATTCTGCGCAGATTCGACGTGTCTTGGCAAGCAGGTGCTTCACCGGAAGTCGACTTGATAGTCCCAGCACATCGACAGCCAGTTGCTTCAGATCCATCCGAGGAGTCTGTTCCGTTCGGGCAAACACTTTTGACACGAACAGGAACAATCGCCGTCCGGCGGGACTGAGTGAACGATACCGTTCGAGATCAAACCACAGCGACCCACCGACGGATTTGACGAATTCAAAGAACAGTGGGTCCCAGTGGAATCGCCAGACGCGACTGGAATCGGGATCCAGCGGCAGGTGATAGCTCAGGAAACTAAAACGCACTCGACAATGTTCTGCACGAACCGGGTCGTAAAATGCATCGCAGCCGTATTTCACCCAGGAGAGGCGTTCAATGGCCGCCGCGAACTGCTGGTATTGACGACCACCTCGGCGAACGTGCGCATCCACCAGCCCCAATTGCCGCATGCAATAATGGGGCGTTGCATGAAACTCCGGTTCCGGTTGGGGCTGACTGAGCGTCAGAGCCAGCAGTCCCCACAGGTAGAATTCATCATGAGCCGAAAGGCCTTGCGGGCAGGAGATTTCGACTTTTGCCGTCTTTCGACGTCGCTGTGCATCGGAATACTGAAACGACGTACAATGCAGCAATCCGGATTTCAGTGACGCACGAGCATCCAGAGGACAGAGAGAGTGCTCAGCCAGAGTCAACTGGCCTACGCCGTAACCATTCGATGGCAGCTTCTTTGCCGCTGGAGTCTTCTGTCCCCGGTTACCCTCAGATACCGTGTTTCGTTTCATCGCGAACACTCGTAACACGATGAGGAATTTCACGACAGCAGTATCATCGGGCGTCGTGGAGAAGAAAACTCATTGACAGTGTGGCAATGCGCGTGCGAAGGTCACATTGAATAATCTCGCGGACTTGGCCGGAATTGCCAGTGGCAATCGGCCGATCGCCGCGACTCAGCTGGTCGGACACATTGGGATCAATCATCTGCCTTATCAATCAGAAGGGTGGCTGCGGCAAGAGTTCTACCTGCTTTCATCTGGCCGGGGCCTTTGCTCAGATGGGGCTGAGAGTTCTGTTGGTTGACGCTGACCCACAGGGTTCGCTCAGTCAGGGGTTCTTTGGTTCACAGTTGGTGGAAACGCTTGAACCGGACGAAACACTGGCCGGAGCGTTCGATGGCTCATTCATTTTCCAGAAGCCCGGACTGGCGGTCCGCTCAACATCATGGCCAGCAATCTCAATTGTTCCTGCTAACCAGTGTCTTACGCCGTTCAACGTGCCACATCCGGAACGGCTGGGGCTGGAACAATTCGCATTGCACGAGTTTCTTCAGTCCGTGCCGACGTTCGACATCACGCTGATTGATTGCCCACCGAATCTGTACGGCTGCAGCTGGTCGTCACTGCTGGCATCCGATTATGTTGTGATTCCAGTCCCTCCTGAAGACTTCGGAGCCCAGGGACTTCGAGTCGTTCATCAAGCGATCGAGAACGCTCAGCTGTTGAACCCGCGTCTGAGTTTGCTCGGACACATCGTCACTCGTTTCGACCGTCGACTGACCGTTCATCGCTCCTATGAGCAGAAACTTCGTGAGATTCATGTTGACTCGGTTCTAAGGACCGTCATTCCTGAGGTCTCGGCTTTCAAAGTTTCACTGGCCTGTCGCTGTCCGGTTGGTATCTACAGCCCACGAACGAATGCCGCCTGTTTGACTTCCGAACTCGCCCGTGAGATTCTCGACCACATTCATGCCGCAAATGGCTACAACACTGAGGCCGTGACCGCCTGATGGCTACGATGCAGAACAGACTCGCAGGTGTTGGACACCTGCTGAATGAATCGCTGGGTGTGCGAACCACGGACGGCCGACCGCGACTTAGTCCGGTACCCGATGCTCGCGACATGGGCCGGCGACCACTTCGAGGCTTTGGCCGGGTTGACATTCAACAGGTTATCCCGGATCCAAAACAACCCCGCACCGAATTCGATATTGATGCCATCTCATCACTGGCCGCGAATCTGAAGGCCAAGGGACAGTTGCATCCCATTCATGTTCGCTGGTCGGAAGAAGCGGAACGTTGGGTGATTGTCTCCGGAGAACGTCGCTGGCGAGCGGCTCAGCATGCTGGCCTCGCGACCGTGGACTGTTTCTTTCATGAGCAGCCGCTCAGCAACAGTCAGATTCTGGAACTGCAGCTCATCGAAAACCTGATGCGAGAAGACTTACGTCCAGTCGAAGAAGCGAAGGCGTTTCAATCTTTGATGGACCTGAACAACTGGAACGGCAAGCAGCTTGCGGAAGCTCTGCAAATTCCAGCATCAAAGATCAGCCGCTCACTGGCCCTGCTGGACTTGCCAGCCGAGTATAAGCAGCAGGTCGATACGGGGCAGATTGCCGCCCGCACGGCTTACGAGCTGTCGCGACTCGTCAACGACGACGACCGTCAGGAACTGGCCAGTCAGTCCGCCGCAGGCAAGCTGACACCAGCACTAGCAGCCGTCGCCGTGCGCCAAAAGCCGATCAAGCGGGCTGCAAAGGCTCAATCAGTTCGGCAAACATTCTTCGCCGACAATGCCTGTCAAATCGTCGTGACAGCTCCCCGAGAATCCACTTACCACCACCTCGAAGCTGCCCTGCTTCAGGCATTGGAAGAAGTCCGACTGCGAATCGAGAACAACATTCGGCTCTGATCATCGACACATCCATATTGCCTTGCTGTCCAATGATGAAGCATCCATCCGCGCCGGACACTGGCCTGTCCTCTGTGCCCGCCTGTAGCCCGTGCAGACATCCCAGTTCAGTCTCCATGCAACCGCGCGGGATTCGTTCAATGATGTCAGTATCGCGGCGGCCTGAACGGCCGCTGCCCTGAACGGGCCGCGCCGACCGGCCTTGGGGGCCGGTGCGGCTTGCGGGCTGAACGCCCGCTGTGCTCGCTTCCGCTCACACCGGGTCGATGCCGCTTGGGCGGCATGCGACCCGAAGAGGGCTCCGCTGGACGCTACGCCCCGGTTCCTTGACCAGCCCTTGATCGACTCGGGAAATCAGGAATTTAGGGCGACCAGAAATTGCAGAAGTGTCGCTGCATCCCATTCCAGCGAACCATTCTTTAGAATCTCACTGACTTTCTGCATGCACGAAGTGCGAATCCGGACTCCCCAGAATATGGCACATGACGCGAATCAGTCGGAATCACCGACAATCACTTCCACCAGTCTGATCCTTCGTATTCAAGCCAAAGATCAGGTCGCGTGGGATCGCTTTGCAAGGCTTTACACGCCGTACGTCTACGGCTTGTGTCGAGCTAACGGACTTCAGGATTCAGATGCAGAAGATGTCTGTCAGAACGTCTTGCGTTCCATAGTCTCGGGTATCGCATCCTACCAGCGGACCGGCTCGTTTCGGGGGTGGATTTCTCAGGTCACTCGTAACCGAATCATTGATCACCTGCGGCGAAAAAGTCGGCAGCCTTTGGCCGAGGGTGGCACGGATTTTCAGATTCAGGTTTCTTCAGTTCCTGATGAACTCACTCCGTTGTCATCCCAGTCCGCGGTTGATGGAGATCCCTTGATCATTCAGGCTCTCAATATGATTCGTGATGAGTTTGAATCTTCGACCTGGACCGCCTTCTGGCGAATGGTCGTCGAGGGCCATGGAGCCGCCGAGATCGCTGAAGACCTGGGCTGGATCGAAAAAGACGATCCCGGAAGTCATGCGAAGGGTACGAAACGCGTTCGGCAAGCCAAGTTTCGCGTTATGAAACGGATGAAGGATGAGTTCGGCGAAATCCTTGACCTGGAAAAAGACTGAAGGAATTGAGTTCACCCTAACTGATTTAATGAAAAGACTTTAGGGAGATTCTGGCGCGAATCTCAATGATCGCGTGGCGCTCCGGCGTTTGAAGGGTGCAGAAAGAAACACATCGAAACAAGCGGCACTTGACCGGCCCATCCGGGGCCCTTGCGCTGCTTCGACTCATTTTGCTGCCATGCCGGGAACGCAAACAGATGACCAAACAATCCTGTCCTCATAACGAGCAACTCGCTTCATTCGTGCGGTGTGAGCTTTCTGAAGATGTGGCCGCCGGGGTTCTAGACCACTTGGACAGTTGCCCCCATTGCGAAGAGACCGTTGCAAAACTCGAATTGACCCTCAGGTCCGTGTTGCCCGGAGCAGCTCCCACCCTGATCAATCTGCCATATTCAGACGAGAGCGCCTGTCATCGGGCTGTCAAAGCACTTGTAGATGAATTTGCATCTCCACCCGCTCACGAAAGTTGTGTGCCGCAATCAATAGAGCTGGATCATTTGTCTGAGTCTGTGGAAGTTCAGACCGTCAGAGACTTCCGCATCCTTGAGAAAGTCGGTCAGGGCGGAATGGGGGCCGTCTACAAAGCCGTACACCAAAGAATGCAGCGAACTGTCGCATTGAAGGTCCTGCCGTCAGGATTGATCAGTGACCAAAGCGCTATCGCTCGATTCAATCGCGAAATGGCGGTCCTCGGCCAGCTGAATCATCCTCATATTGTGCAGGCTTTTGATGCAGGTGACCATGAAGGGCAACATTACCTCGCCATGGAGTTCATTGACGGCCAGGATGTTGCCACCGTGCTCCGACGCAGCAAACGTCTGAGTATTGCCAATGCCTGCCTCATTGCTTCCCAGGTCGCATCGGCCCTGCAGTATGCTCATGAGAAAGGCTTCGTTCACCGCGACATCAAGCCGTCCAACCTGATGCTTGCCAACATCACTGATCAGAATGGAAATCGTCAAGCGATTGTCAAAGTGCTGGATCTGGGACTGGCACGTGTTTTTGAACACAGCAATTCTGACAACAACACTGAATCGGCAGATCTCACATCTGCCGGACAGATCATGGGGACTTTGGACTACATGGCTCCGGAACAGGGGAGTGATTCTCACGGCGTTGATATAAGAACGGATATCTATTCGCTGGGCGCCACGTTGTACAAGTTGCTGACTGGGGAAGTTCCATTTGCTGAGCATGCGGGCAGAGCCCCAATGCAACGGTTAATGGCCATTGCAACACAAGAGATACGTCCTGTTACTCTGCGAAGGCCGGATGTGCCGGAAAAGCTCGCGAAGGTCCTCCATCGCATGTTGGAGAAAGATCCGAGCCGTCGATTTCAAACGCCTGCAGAGGTCGCCCGAGCCCTCGAAGAGTTCACGTCCGGGGCTTGCCTCATCGAATTGTTGCAGCCGGGAACCGGTGGGTCCAACGACTCAACCAGGTTGCTGCCATCTTTTGAGAGCCGTGGTGACAGCGGTAGTCGCCATGGCAGGGTTAAACGCTTCCTTCAAGCCGTGGGGGGATTCGCGGCGTTCAGCATCATGGCAGCGTTGCTCGTGATCAACACGCGGCATGGTCGGATCGAAGTCACATCTCCTGACGGCAAACTGCCAGCTGACCTCCGTGTTGTCGTATTGAAGGGTGGAGAAGAGGTTCAGATACTACAAGCGGAAAATCAATGGACGGCAAGCATCGTAAACGGAGAGTACGAAGTTGCTGTCGAGGGTGGAGACCATCAGTTCGAAATCAAGGATTCGAAGCTCGTCGTGTCACGAATGGGCAAGGCGGTCTGCATAGTCACTCATAGCCCAGCACCACATTCAGGCAACAAACCTGCGAATGAGATTGCCGCCGACGCCCGGCCGGAAAAGCCATTATTGGATGTCGCAGCTGGAAATGCTCGGGATCTGGCAGGCCCGCTGGCAATGAATTCTGTCCTCTTGGCGGACCGAGACAAGCCTTTTGTCATCAGGAATGAAAAGGGTGAGCAGATTGCGGAGTTCCGTTTTGCGAACGAAGCTTTTGCAGCGATGCACAGCGGTGTGATTGAAGTGTACGGAAATGGTCCGTTCAAACTGGGACAGGTACGACGCGAAGGTGGTTCGCTTCACATCAAAGCAGGAGCGGGTTACCGACCGCAGTTCAATGTAGGATTCGATCTGCCTGATAACAACAACACCGTCAATTGGTTTGAGCTTGCACAGGTCGAACTCTCCGTTGACGGTTGTAATTTTACGGGTGCCGTCGCGGACCAGTTCGTGGTGTTTTCCGGCACGGGCAACACGTGGAAGTTTAGAAACTGTCAGCTGGCACAGCCGTATACACGAGTTGGAGGCGTGGTGAGATTCGACGGGCAGTCGTTTGACGCTGCCCATTGCCAGTTCTTCACTCCGTCACCAACCTGTATGCTCATTGATGTCAAGAACACCGTGTCCACGAGACTCGCGAACAACAGATTTCTGCGGGGTGGATATGCTGTGGCAGTCCATTCGAGGGGAGCCCAGACAGCAAAACTTGAATCCAATCTCTTCTATGGTAACCGAATGCTTGTCGTGGCACGGGATCCGATGTCGACCGATCCCGTCAAGGTGGAAGCTCTTGAGAACGAATTCGTTTGTTCCAGTGGGCTTATCGGGGCTGACGCCGTTACGGACCCGAAAACACTGCTCAGTTGGAACGGAGTACACAATCGTCTTGTTCCAGCAACACCTGAATTGTTCTGGGGGGGCAGAAATCCAGATGAGCCAAAAGTGTTCGAAACAATCGCAGACTGGAACAGATACTGGGGAAATCCCGTTGATCTGGAAGCCGGCGAGGCAAAAAGCTATCCGTGGGACGTGCTGAATACTCACGACATTAGTGCTGCCATGCAACGCATCACGACGGAAGTCGAAGATGCTCGATTGAAGTTCAGTGAACTGGCGACACTGGGCCCGGATATGAAACTCGTCGGCTCGGGTGAGGCATGGAAGAACGCGCTGCGTTCCAGCGAATCATCTGATTCTGCTATCCGACCAGATTCGCTGGAGGGCGGCCCATTTGTGATTGTTCGTGATAAGGCCCCGATCGCCGGATACATCTCTTTCGCGGTGGCCCTCGAACACACTCAGAATGGAGACACGATTGAAATCCGCAGCGATGGCCCGTTCCCAGAGATCCATATTGGACACGCGGTTGAGAAACAACTGACGCTTCGGGCGGCGGCAGGGTATCACCCTGTCTTCGATAATTTCAACGCTGACGAAAAGTCGGGGGACTGGACTCTGGAGGGTCTGCACTTCCGAGGAACTGGTTCAAAGCCAGCGCTGTGGTGCGCCGCTCGAAGGATTGCCAATTGCAGCATTGACTATGCAGCGGTTGACGGAAGAACGCATTTGCAATGCCCAAGTAACGCGGACGGCGTGGAAATTGCCGACTGTTTCTTGTCGAATCACACGGAGGTCATCAGCGTTGCGACGAAAATCACGAACTCGATCCTGACCACGGTCGCCACACATTTACCAGAAAGCCTCCCTGATTCGACCGAGTGTTCTATCAACTTGGAACGGTGCTGCCTTTGGACTCATACAACCCCGAATCTGCCAAATGCCGGAACGGCAATTTCAACGTCGGGCAAGCAACGTTTGCAGATATCCGACAGCCTCATCGATGCGGCTCATGTGACTTATGGATCTACCACGATCTGGAGCGGAGAAAGAAACCTTTACCGGACTTATGGGCCCTATGAATCGAAACCAGTGACAGATGAGGGCTCAGTGAAGGATGACTCCGTATTCTTACATCCAGAACGGTGGCAACAATAGCTGCGTTGGGGCCTTCATGATCTTCATAACCCTCATGTTGAAGCCTTGCTATTTGGCTCGCATGTCAAATGGGGAGATTCGCTGGAAGAACGGACTCCCCATCCGAAATCAAGACGAAATCCGCGTTCAGAACAGCGGGATCTACTCGTGGACGATAATCCTGCGGCGGCCTGAACGGCCGCTGCCCTGAACGGGCTGCGCCGACCGGCCTTGGAGCCGGTGCGGCTTGCGGTCTGAACGACCGCTGCGTTCGCTGCCGCTCACACCGGGTCGATGCCGCTTGGGCGGCATGCGACCCGAGAAGGGCTCCGCTGGACGCTCCGCCCTCATCATCGATCAATTCTTCAGCGCAATCTGTTGACCCTTGGAGGACCTTCCATGAACAACATGACTCTGGATATGAACGCAGAACCACTCGATCTTGAGGTACTGGGACGTCGCTTTCCGGCTGACTGGGGAGTCCGCAGGTCGCAAATCAAAGTCCGGCCCAAACAGCTGAAACCGACGACTGAACAGCGACAGCTGAAAGATCTGGTGGATGATTCCATTTGGGGTAGCCTGGCATGGGTTTCGACCACGACAGCAGAAGTGCCCTGCGAAACACTGGTGGCTTCCTACATCCAGAGTCTCAACCAATTGGATCGGTATCGACGAGACGTCGATGGAATGATCCGAGCTGCCTGCATTGCAAATCTTGAGTTTCGCCAGGAACAGGGTGAGACGCACGCTGGTGCTAAAGATGCTGTCGTGACGGGAAAGTTAAATGAAATGCTGCAATCGAGCTTCGATGCATGGATGCCAGTCCGCAACGTCGTGGATGCAAGACTTGTGTCGCGACCGAAAGCAGAAATCCAGACAAGACTTGAGTCAGCTCTGAAACAAGCAGTCGCAGACTTCTGTCAGCAGTTCTTTGATCTTTTGGCAAGGATGGTTGACCAGGAACTGTTTGGTCTCGTTGAATGGCTTCCGAACAACTGCTGCGCCTATCACTTTTTCAGACGAGTGATTATTCAGGAAAATGAAGGTGCCTCTGAACGAGTCTCCGAGCAAAGATTTCGGACACCCAGACAACCGGATCGCGGTTTTGGCCGACAAGTTGTCGGCCGCCGAACAATAGAACAAACCAAAGGCAAGGGACGGCACATCCATCGATTTGCCCGTCATCAGCATGACGTCATGCAGGCAATTCATACTTCGATTCGTGACAGTCGTGTCGTGATGCCACCGTCTGTGCAGCACTTGTGTGAAACAGTACCCTCATGGCTGTATCCGTTTGTTCAAGTCATCGACGGAACAATTATTCGCGAACGAATCATTGAACGCGACGCCAGCGTTGATCACTGGACCGACACGCAAATACGAGATGAGCCAATCATCGGATATGAACCGGCAGTCATCATCGGAGCCTTCGTGCTGACTGGTTGGGGACCACGAGAAGTCCAGGCGGAGATTCAGCGGCGCGAAGCGGTGGCTCGCGATGATGCGGCAAAGCAGGCATTCAGTTCAGCCGCAACTCGATGGCCGTGGCTTGTGACTGCCTCGCTTTTGCTGGCAGTGGCGTCTGTGTCGCTGACCCTGGTCTCAAATCGAGGGAGTGTTTCCCAACTCCTGGCATTGATATGTATCGGCGGAACCTTGCTGTCCATCCGCCATGCTGCATTCGATCGCGCCATCGCAAGTCGCAATTCCTCCGCCGACATCTGGTCGAACTTGACAACGGCCTCAATCGGATCCCAATTCCTGACGGTGCTCTGGGTGGTTGCCGGGATGTATCGGAATACGACTTGGTTCATTCCAGCTGGACTAATTGCCCTAGCCGTTGTTTGTCACTTCTTCAGTCGAATATTTCGCTGACACCCGCGTTCCATTTTTGACATCGGAGTACAACTCATGAGCGACGAAACTGTTGAAGAAGGTTGGTGGGCGCGTACCGTGCCGGGCACGACACGCAAACTCATTCTGACCTGGTTCATTGTTGCGGTGGCCCTCTGGCTGTTTGAACGAAATGCGCGGCAACAAACGATCGCTTTGCAGGACGACCTCACATCGACAAAGTCAGCAATTGCGAGATTGAACACTCGGATTCAACAGGGTGACACATCGGTCATTGCCGAAATGGAATCAATGCGCGATAAAGTCGCTGCCTTCGACAGTAATTTTCGACTCTTGTCACAACATGTTGATGAAGCCAAATCAAACCAAGCCGTTGCACGGGCCAAAGTTGCGGACCTGCGGCGAGAGTCATCTGTCGCGAAGAATCAGCTTCAAGCATTGAGAAAGCTCGTCGCCGACTGGTCGGTAAAAGCTTCTGGGCTTATGGAGAGTGACTCCGGTCGTCGCGTCGCGAAGAGTCCAACTCATCTTGTCCTTGCGGAAAACCTCCTGTGTCGAGATCGCCCAACGGAAGTCGAACTTACAGCCTGGGCCGAATCGCTTGAGGCATTGACGCCACAGGTTGACTCAACTTCAGCTAATGAGGAAGAAATTGCAATTACTCCTGAACATCAGCAGCTCCTGAAAGACCTCAGTCAACAACTTGGGCGATCCCGCGACATGTTGGAACAGCAGCTGTTGATGCTAGACGCCGTTCTGGTGGAAACTGCGTCGCAAGAACTCGGAGAACAGACTTTGGGACAGGCGATTCAAGACCGTCGTCTCCAGCAGGATAAAGACCTTCTAACGAATTTGTCAGATGCTCGCGAAACAGCCCGCCTCGCGGCACAAGCCGAGCAGACTGTTGAACTGGCCCGACTGGAGTCAGAGCTGGTCGAAGCGGCGACGAAGAGACAAGTCGAGGAACTCAAAGCAAAGCAAGCTCAGGCGGAACAGGTTGCCAAAGCGGAACTGGCACGTATTGCCGAGGAAACCCGACTCCAAGAAGCGAAAGTGCAAGCCCAGTCGGATGCTATCCGCGCAGAGACTGACACCCTGGAAGCCACGCAGCAACGGCAAAATCTAGAACGTGAATTCGAACGCGACTTACCTGCCATTCGAAGTCTGCTGTCCGCTTTCTTGAGCAAAGGACACCAATACCGATCGGACAATGCCGCTGGCCCGGCATCGTTAGGCTTCCTGAGATCGCAGGGGGCTCTCGAACCGACGCCACGCGGTTCATACCAAATGGCCTTCCTTGCGAACTCCGGTACCCGGCCTCCAGGAGGCCTCAAGAACCCCGCCAATCCAGACCTGTTACGGCAGGCACAGGACCTGCTGAATAAGTACGGAGAATTGATGGTTCAGAAAGAGATCCTTGCCCCGTGAGGTCTCGCCATCAATGCCGCAAAATGGCTATCTGACTCGCCAGCATGATGACTCCCATGCTGGCCATTCTGTTTGCCTCATTTGTCGAGATGGGCCAACGACTTAAACACGTTTTCCGTGATGAGTGTGAGGTATCCGTGCCAGCCGACACCTTTGCCGACACTTGTGATGATTTTGACGGCCCCTGATCCGAACAGGTAGATTCGTTGATGACCGAACCAGCGTCGAACAATCCAGGCACGCAAACGATCCGGATCCAGGGAAAGGTGCGTCCGTTTCTTCGCCGCCAAAGCGTACGCCGCCGCAAGTATTACCTGCTTGAAAAAGTTGGCAGCCCGCTCCGCGAACGATACAGAGCATTCGATCCATATGCCGGACCCGGTGGAAGCTTTTTTTTGGTCCAGTTCTGGCGAGACGACAAAAACACTCGCCAGTTCCTGCATGTGGTTCGCAGACTCAAGGATGACACGTACCCTCGGGTTATCGAGTGGGAACGGTTCGATAACGAATACGCATTTGTTCTGACCTGGGTAAACGGAATCAGCCTCGCGGAGTATTTGCTGCATTTGAAAGCTGGACGTCGACCTGCACCGGATCCGTCCGAAGTCGTTCGCCTGATCCGGGCACTCGCGCATTCTGTTTGTCGCCTTCATACCACGTTCCGGATTGTGCATGGTGATCTTCAGCCTGCAAATCTCATCATCACGAGTCACCCGAGTCGCCTGATGCTCATCGATTTCGGGAGTGCATGGACGAATGAGTCGACCATGCGGCGAGTTGACGGCGACGGACGGCATCCGGTCTACACGGCTCCCGACATTCGCGAGTCGGGATTTCACGGTGATCAGTTCTCGATTTCCGTTCTCTTCTATGAACTGCTCACACAACAGGTCCCCTATTCGGGCTTCGGTGGAAAGGCAGGGAAACCGGAGCTGATTGACCAGGCTCAGCGCGTTCAGGAGGCACCGAGTGCGGTGAGCCACAATTGTCAGCGATTGACACGTTCGCTTCGGGAGCGATTGGATGCTTGCGTCATGCGAGGACTGTCACTTCGAGCAGCCGAGCGATTTTCAGATCGACATGCGTGGCTCAGCGCGCTGAATGAACTGCATGCTGAGTTTCAGAGGCCGCCTCAGTCTCCGAAACCAATAGAATGGCTGACTAAGGTCATCGGATGGTGGGATAATCTGGGTACGGTATGAACTCCTGCGCCCTTCAGCCGCGATTCGCGGCTCGCAAGGCGATCGTCCTTTCGTGTGGTGCGACCCATTGGAAGCGATCGCCGCAACAGCTGTGATAGTTGGAGCTCCCAACTCCCTCAATCCGAATTGGTGCAACAGGCACACCATTCAGTACTGTTTCGTTTCTGAAACTCGTGGGCTGTCCCCAATGACATCCCTTGCATCGCTGATCAGTCGGTGCTGCTGGCTGAAGTCGCGTTCTTTCAAATGCGGTCAATACGTCGTCCATTTCGCGAAGACTGCGGTCCAGCATCGCCTGTGCGTTCGGCGAATTGGGGATGACGATCGCTTCGTATGAGTCTGCAAAGAGCAGAATGGCAAACGGAGCGCGACCACCCTCACACGTTTCAACCAGCCGACAATACGCTGCCGCCCGCACCACGTGTTGTGGCCCGCACGTTTTCTCTCCTCGATGTTTGCGAATCACAGGAATACGCCACTGTGTGTCCTTTACGAGGAGTCGCCACGGACGCCCCTTCAATTCTTCATCGACATAAGCGTCTAAAGGCCGCACACAGTCGAATCCGGCTTTCCGCAGCGTCCACCAGTTGACGTTGCCGATTTGGCTCGGATTCATTTCGATGTTTCGAACCGCAGCGGCGTCGAATTCGTTTTGATGCTTTCTGAGAATGAACAATGCAATCGTAACATCCAAAAGTCGTAATAATACATACAGCACAGGCAGCGACACCACGACTGCAGAAAATGGAGATGCCATTTTCCAGGCGATCCACACGAGCAGCGCGCATGGGGCGAAAAAAGTCAACCATTGCTTCCAGCGGCTCCACTCCGCCGTAAATCGGTCAGCGAATATCCGCGCATCATAGTCGAAGAATCCACTGAGCTTCGGGCCAAGTGAGACATCCTCCTCTCCATCGTCGTCACGCTGCGACTCAATGGAAAGTACCCCAGCGCGTGGGCAAAAGACGAATTCGCTCAGTGCATGCACACCGATTGTGCGACGTCGCGGAGAAAGCCGACCATCATTCGATGGAATCCCGAAGTCGGAATTGCGATTCATGACGCTATCTCTCAGCCCAGCGAGCAAGCTCTTTGTGAAGTGGGGGTAACTCAGATAACCGATCTTTGGGAAACGGAGCGACACACTGTGTCATCAACTTCTGCAATCGCTTTGGCATCTTTGACTGCGCGAAGGCAGCCGACTCCTGTCCTAAGATTGGAACGGTCCCTGTTATGATTGTAGCCGCGAGACGCCCAAGGCTAAACAGATCGGATGACACGGTTGCCGGTGCCCCATCCAGTTCCGGGGCTCGAAATGGATCTTCCGGCCAGTCCTCAGAAACTGAAGGAACGCCATCAAGCAGCTTCGCGAGTTCGAAGTCCGTGAGCACCGCGTGACCATCATCATCCGCGAGCAGCACTCTTGATGGAGCCAGTTCCCGCATAATCACGTCGGCTTCATGAAGTGCAGCCAACCCTGTTGCAATATCGTGAAGTAGAGCCGGTACACGTTCTGCGGGAAATGGTCCAGTCTGAACAACATCAGCCACGGTCTTTTCGCCAGTCCATTCATCGACGACCCACCAGCCGTCTTTGGTATTGATTGGGGTGGAGGTGAGATTCATTGCAACATGTCGATGTGACTTAACTCGACAGCAGACTTCAGAATGCCGCGAAAGCTTGTGCTGCATTTCTTCGAGGGCACCTGATCGCATCCATCCAAGATGGTAATACTTACCGCGTCCGCGCCGACCCGTGGTGTGGCGATGATGCATGCAACTGACAATGTAATACAGACCGTTTGGAGCAAGTCGCCCCTGTTCGAGAAATCGTTCTGTCTCCCACTCTGCCAGTCCATGATTCGGTCCGTTCGGCGACAGAGCCAGATAACGTGGATCGCGCGGCGCCAAGAGATCGACCACTTTGCATCCGAGCTGCTTTGCCAGATCCAGCGCCTTTGATGGAAGCACGCCTCCCTCGCGATAGATATCCCGCACGGTCCGATAATCAACATCTGCGGCTTTCGCCAACTCCTTGAGCGACATCCCAAGGTTGATGCGTCCTCGATCCAGCAGAAATGGATCAAGAAAGACCAACTGTTGATCAGTGAGGTTACTGCTGGCTGTCACTGACCCTGCTCCACGATTGTTACTTCGCTGCAACGCCGCTGCACATCGACTTGGGTTATCACTCCCCCCGTGGCAATGACATTGGTCGTTGCGGACCTGACTCGTGTGAATTGTCCCAAGGAGAGAGTTGATGAACAAGCAAGCGTTAGGATTTCTCGACAGACTGGCCGAACGATTCGCGGCCGTTGTCGCAGGACTCGTCAGTTCGAGAGTTGAAGGAATGACTGCCGTCGCTCAGGCAGAGCAACAAAGCCAGCTGGAAGACCTGGCTCGTCAGTATGAAGCGGAGGGAAAGCCAGCGATCGCGGAATCGCTTAGGAACAGAGCCGCAAGATTGACTTCGTCAAATCTGGCTTCGGAAGGCCTCGAAGTCATTCAGCAGCTAAGTCGCCCGGCATCACTGTTGATCGAGCACTCTAATTCTGTCGCGGAAAACAGCGATTCCGGTCTGCCGGGATTGCCCAGGTTTGACTCACCGAGGCCGGGGCGAAAGCGCCGGGTTACTGAGCCGACGCCGGATTCCAGCTTCCCAAGTCCGGAGGCCGGAATATGAATGCTTCATTCGTTCTGTCTACCCGTGACCATGAACTCTTGCTGGCCCTTTCACAAGGGGTGCGGCTCTTCAGCCAGCGTCAGATCGCTGACCATTTCTGGGGCGGCTCACTACCGAATGCCCGTCGTCGTCTGAAGCAGCTTGAAGGTTGTGGATTGATGATGAGAGTTACAGTGGGTGCAAGGTCAATTCCTGAAATGACCGCACCACTGCTGAGCTGGAAGCCTGGCGACGACGCGCCGCACTTCGGGCAATTGGCTTACCAGTGTCAGAGTCGGTGGCGGACCAGACCAGTTCGCTCCTGTTCCGTATGGATCATTACCGAACGAGGCGCTCAGCAGTTTGGTGGAATGAATCGCGGCGACCTGAGTCACCCGACACAAGCGACGCACGATTTGGGAGTTGCCGCCGTTTGGCTGCGGCTCCGCGAAGTGGCTCCGGAATGGGCAGCTGCATGGCGCGGCGAAGACGAAATGGCCGCGAGCCGTCACGGAGAAAAGCGCCCAGACGCATTCATCGTGGACACGACCGGTCGAGTCGTCTGGGTGCTTGAATTTGGCGGTAGTTACGACGCCGAGCGAATCGAAGCATTTCATATGGACTGCTTTAGCCGCAACCTTCCCTATCAGCTTTGGTGATTCAATGGCCGAAACCACACAACCAACCAACGACAAAATCAGTCACAGAACGAGCATCGTGATTCAACACGTTGCTCGAAATCGACTGACTACGATTGACGTGCTGCACCGGGCGATATTTCCAAATCTATCGAGAAATGCCGTGGCCAAGATGGTGGCGAGACTGATTGAGCGTGGCGAACTCAAGAAATACACGCTTCGTCATCCAACGCACTATTTCGTACTAGGTGAACTGGGAGCAAGATCAGCCGGATTGGCGTTACATCGCACACGACCACTAGGCCCGCAGGCACTCCCAGTAGAATACGCAGTGCTGTTGCACGCCATGTTCTCTCGGCCCCCTCGGATCAGGTTATCGACACTGGAAGTGATGACACGATATCCGTGGTTGTCGCCAAAACTGGGACAAGCCGTCCATTGCCGCGAACATGGCACAGACATCCTCGAACTGATTCGAGTCGATCTTGGCGGAGCTGTCGATCATGTCGCCAGAAAGTGTGCCGCCGATATCAATGCCCGCCGACTCTCGCCCGAGTTTCTTGCAATGGTTGCTGAAAGCCAATTCCGGCTGGCGGTGGTCACAGGGACGCCTGAGAAGGCTGCTGCTCTCCGTAGAGCATTGAAGCATCACAATTTACCCCAAGGACTTCGCGTCCACTTTTCAGTTGTTCAAGAGCTTCACTACTTTCCTATGAGGACGCACCATGCGTGATATCTACTACCAGTCTCCCGGGAATCCAATCCAGATTGATCGGCTTCCCGAGTCCAGGCCCACAATTGAGTTCCCGCCGCCGACTTGTTCCGTTCGTGAACTACTGAAGTTAGTGCTGCTCACGATCTCATCAATGATGGCTGCAAATGCGATTGTGTTTCTCTTCATTCAGCAAGATGGGCTTCAGTTTCTGGAGCCATTTGATTTGATCTTTGCAATCTCAGTTGTGACGTATTCGATTGGAACAACAGTCTACCACGATCGCATCACTGCGCTCACGCGTCCGTTATTCCTTGTTGCCATTGTCCTGCTGGCGGCTCAACACCGCACGTCCTGGCTGATGCAGACCGTGATTTCGTCGGGCATATTTGGACTGCAGATATACTCCTTTGGCCGCCATAACGTGGCCCGTATTACCTGCTTTCCAGTTTCGCGAATCGCCGCGGAAGAGCTCCGAAACACCTCGACTTTCCAGCTGGGAGCAACGGCGATTATCGCCGCGGGAATAACGACCCTTTACGCGTGGGGACAACATCCACTGATTGGAATTGCAATCCTTTCATTCCCTGCTGCCGTTCTCACGATGCCTGCGTCATCGGAATTAAAGACAAATCGGTGCGTCATTCTGTGGCACGCCATGAAGTCATGGATGACTGAAAAGACGATGAATCGTCCGGGACTCTATCACAGTCCTGCCGGACCTGCAGTGGATCGAATCGGGCTTCTCTTTACAGTCAGTCTGCTGACTGCAATCTGGATTGCCCGCTCACCCGGCAGGCTGCAATTTATGAATGCGGAGGCAAGTGAGCTGCTGATTCGCGAAGCAACAACTCTGCGATACCACGACGACGGGTTCTGGTCACTGAGTTCCCGCTATCGATTAACGACATTTGGTATCGTGTTTCTCCTCGTCACTGCATACCCGTCGATTCTGGCCATCGTGCTGGTTTCAACTACGACACTTCCCGTTCTCCTCGATGCCGCAGCAAAACGAGATTCTACTGAACAACGAAGCAAAGAGCGGGGGACAAACACATTCGATGCAATCGTCTCTCAGATTCGCAATTCATCCGACCCGATTGAGCAGAAGAGCATCTATCAGGGAAAAGTCGCCGCTGATGGAAGTCCGGTCCTTATTCCACGAAATGTGTACTGCGAACACGCTCACGCTCTCGGTGATAGTGGTGGCGGCAAGACTGGCCTGTTTCTCTGCCCAGTCACGGAGCAACTCGTCGATTTTGGCGATTGCAGCGTCATCGTGCTTGACCTGAAAGCAGACTCACTGGAGCTACTTGCTTCACTGCAGGCATCAGTGGAACGCGTTAGGGCGAAACTCGGGACGCCCATGCCTCTCCAGTTTTTTTCGAATCAGAATCATCGGCATACATTCGCTTTCAATCCGATGGCTCAGCCGTTCTGGAATCGTTTTGACCTGCTGACCCGAACAGACATACTGTGCGCCGCGACCGGGCTTAACTACGGCACTGATTATGGAGAGGGCTACTATAGCTCTGCGAACGCAGCGATCGTCTTTCACGCAGTGAAAACCTTTCCGCATCTCACTTCCTTTGCGGAGTTGGCAGACGCCATTGGGACAGTGGTCGCGACTGCAAAGCGACAGGACCTTCATCCTGAGATTCGCAAGGCCGGAATCCATGTTCATGAAGTCATGAAGCGGCTGGCAGCTTGTGAAGCCCTCAATGTGACTTCGACTAGTCCGCATCCCTCGGAAGTTCAGGAGAATGCGATCGACTTGACGCGGTTCTTTCAGGAACCGCACTTCCTGTACTGCCATCTACCCTCGACGTTGTCACCGAGTGGAGCCCCCGAAATCGCTCGATTGTTCACATACCTGCTACTGGCGGCATCGACGCAGACAGAACGCAAATGCCAGGTGTTTCTTGTGATCGATGAGTTTCAGCGAATGGTGGCTGACAACCTTCAGTACATGCTGCAACTTGCTCGCAGCATGGGCGTTGGGATTGTGCTGGCAAATCAGAGCATGCAGGATTTGAAGCAGGGAGGAACGAATCTCATTCCTGCTATCGAGGCGAACTGTCGGCTGCGTCAATGGTTCTCAGTTTCGTCGGTCGATGACCAGCAACGCCTGATTCAGATCAGCGGAGAAACTATCGACCATTCTGTCAGTCGGACACATACCATCAATGCAGCAGGCAGGGCATCAACGTCCATCAGTGCGACCGAACAAGTCGTCAATCGACTCACCGTCAACGACATACTCCTGACGAACGATCATCCACACCGCAGCATTCTGAGAGTCGGCAGGGGAAGTGGCTACGCTCAGTTCGGCGGCATGCCCGTCATTATCGAATCAGAATTTCATGTCTCAGAGGCCGAGTATGAACGACGCAAAACCATGCCGTGGCCCCAAGGATGCGGGGCGTTTCTGCCAGCGTCGAGTGTTTCTTCGACAAGCAAAGCCGTTGCCTCGTCAGAAGTCGCGGAAGAAGGCGACCTTTGGACAGAACAAGTCGTGGGTTCTGCTTCATCGACACACCTTACACCGGAGATGGAATCGCAGCTCACCTCGTTGTTTGATGCATTGCGAGAGGATGTCAGTAATAAGAACAAGGGCAATTCCGCGGCCCGTCGTAGGAGGAAGAAACCATGAGCTTGTCCGTCATGCCACGAGATCAGGAACTGTTTGTTGTGCTGACGCGATGTGTCCGCATGCTTTCAATTCGCCAGATCGCCAGTCTATGGAGAAAGCCACCGGGAAGTCGCTGGGTACTACGACGATTGCGGAAGCTGGCTGCAGGACAGCTGATTCAAATTCACACGATCAACGTTCGCAGGCTCATTCCAGCGGGGCCACTGTTCCGGTGGAAGCCCGGAAATGAAGAGCCTGATTCTAGCTCGATCGCTAACTTCGCCCGATCGCGATGGCCCAGAGCGGCTCAGCCGACGATGGTCTGTGTCGCTTCACCAATCACGGCCAACATGATGGGCACGGCAGCCTGCAATCTGCCGCGACTCGAACAACGCGACCACGATCTACTGCTGGCAGAAGTGTTTGTGCGATATCACTTTGAAAATCCGAATATCACAAACCAGTGGCACGGAGAACACACGCGCCCCAAAGCAGGCTATCGCATCAAGGATCCTGATGTAGTCCTTTCCGATTCCAAAGATCGGGTGCTTCAGGTGATTGAATCTGCTGGCAGCTATAGCGCCCGGCAGGTCGAGAGGTTCCATGATTATTGTGCTGAGTGCTCACTCCCCTATGAACTGTGGTGAAGCAATGAAAACAAAACGAAATCGAATGCCGACACCCAGCAAAGAACTGGTTTCGCACATCCTGAATCATGTAGCGAGATACCACCTTACCACGACGGATGCACTCGAGACTCTGGAACTACTGGAGCCAGCAACGCACAAGCAGAAGTACGATGCGTTGAAGCATTGCACTCGAATGGGATGGCTCGGATCCGATTGGCTGATTCGTGGCAAACGCTACTGGTATCTGACAGGCTCGCTCGAAGAATTTGCAATTGCCTCACGACACAGTGGTCCACTTTCTGAACCAGCAAAACTTCGGGCGTATGCCATGCTCAGTTTCTGCTGCGGACTCAACTCATCTCGCCACAAATTGACACGTAGAGAAATCTCAAAGCACTTTCCGGAACTTGATCGCTCTGGAATTCTGAACCGCTATTACCTCAACACCGAAAACAAGGGAAGACTTGGCCTCGTGCGATACGACCTTGGCCATCACGGACGATGGGATCGTGTTATTGATGCTACCCGGCAAGACATCCGCAGCCATCTGAGTGAACCTGGAATTCGACACCTTCTATCGGCAGATCGGTTTGAGATCTCAGTACTAACGGTCCTTCCTCAGAAGGCCAAGCGACTGCGAACAGTTTTCGAACGGCCGTCTGCATGTCTGCAGATTCCAGTTCGTGTCTTCGAATTTCCGCAGCTACTTCCCCTCATCACTTCAATGACAGAAACGGAGATCCATTCGCTTCAAAAATAATTCCCACTTTGATGGGTTTGATCGCTCCGGCCCGGGAGCAAGGAAAAACAATGGGCAAACGACAAATCACATCATGTTCTTAAGCGACTCTAATTGCAAAGTCACACGGAAAGGGCCTCGGTCTTCTGCGTGAGGTTGCTGCAATGACGCAGTCACCCGGAAAGGGAGAGGAAGACATGAAATGGATTTGGCGTAACTTTCGAAACTGGGCCGAAAATCGAGGTCCACGGTACCAGCGGAACTACGAACTAGTTCGAGCTCTAGCGGCCTTGCGGGTTGTATTGCTCTTCATTTTCATGAGTTTCGTTCTGGCGATGGTGTTCTCCTATGCCAGATGAAAGGACCTTGTTTGCATTCATTGGGAATGCCGACGAGATGCGAATTCCATGAACGGATTCGCTTTTAGAAATCGGGAACGGAGTCGCACATGAATCAATCGCGAATCAATTCCCCCAAAGACAGGAGTGCTTATGGCACAGAAAAAGGAACCGGTGAAGAAGCTACGTGTAAAAACGGCCTCGGCGGCCGTGTGGGCCAATCAGAAGGACGATGGTCCGGTACGACTGAGTGCCACACTCAACGTCCAGTACAAGGCTGGCAATGAGTGGAAGGACTGTACGTCGTATGGCCTCATGGAGCTGCTAATGCTCGCTCGAGTCATTGAGCAGTGCATTGACTGGATCGCTGCAGAGGAATCCCAGCGTACATCCGCAAGTGGTGAATAAGGCATTATTAACCGAATGGGCGGATTCAATCCGCTCATTCCACACTGCTGCAGGTAAACGCCACGTTCTTCCAGAACGGTTCTGATGCGAGGTTGAACCTCGGTTTTCCGGCTGCTTCGGCAGCCGGTTCTTCTCTGAAAGTGTTTTTTGCGGACCAACATTGGTCCGCAGGAGGCATTGCAATCTCTGACTGTGGCCTCCGCTCTTACACACGGTTAGCTTAAACGGAGAAGAATCATGTCAACATGTAAGAAACAGGAAGAAGTCACTATTTGCGCACCCATGGAATTCTGGCAGGCACTGCGATGCCTCAGGGAAATTGTTCTCACTGAGATGCAGCAGCAGTACTTTGCGAATCCTTCCGACAGTTTTCGCCCCGGTACGTTCACTCACAGTTTCAATGTAGTGGACACATACCTGCATGGGCTCTGGCTGGATGGGCATTTCGATGGGAACGAATAGCGAAAAAGGTTCTCGGACATGGAGAGGGCAAGAGCTCTCCATGTCGTTTTGCTCCGATCCAAAAGTCAAACATTGAAAAAGGTAAGAAAGATGAGAACTGATAGGAACAGTCCGCGACACAATGTTTCTCCCGAAAAGCCCATGGGCATGGTGGGGGCCGGGCCCTTAACAGCATTGATCTGGAAAAGCGGTCACCGGGATTCTGGTTGGCGATATAGATTCAGCTTATTTCGCCAACTCAAGGCAGGAAAAGTCGGCCAAATGTTTCGGCCATTGGACCTGATGTATTTCATCAAGCTGCTTCAGGTAATCGCTGCCGTTATCGCAGACGACGGATGCCTGTCATCTATCGAGTCCGGCGTGTTGCGGCGCGTTGAACAAGACCTTGACCAGTTGCTGCAGCGTGCATCGCAACAAAGGTCTTCGGGCAATGCCGCATCTTCTCCAGAGAACTCAGGAGTTGACGATGAAGAAAACGGCCGTATTTGAGCTTCGGCTCGGGCTTATCAGGGTCCAGGTCTGGGAACGGCTCAGGCAGTCGGTGAAGCACCGCACCATTACCGTGATAAGGCTATACCGCGACGGAACTTCCTTGAAGAAGTCAACACGATTTTCCGTGGATGATGTGGACTTGATGCGAGCAGCACTGAAAGCAGCCCAAGCCTGGATTGAACGAAATCCGTAGGACGTGCATAACGAGGTACGTATGGGAACAGGTCATCTATGGAAAATCGAGAAATTCCCGGCCCGAGGCCGGGCAGTTTTCCCAAGCCGACTTCAGTCGTGCGAGAATTGGCACAGTTAGTTAATTCTGGACGTCGGTTTCGCACCATTTACGCAGATCCACCGTGGCCGTATTCCAATACCGCGGCCCGAGGCGCTGCAGAAAATCATTATCGCACGATGACTCTTGAAGACATTCGCGGAGAAGTCGTGAAGGACCTGGTGGAGGCAGACGCACATTTGCATCTCTGGACCACAAACGCATTTCTTCGAGAGGCATTCGACGTTATTCGCGCATGGGGATTCAAATACAAGTCCTGTCTGATCTGGGCGAAACCTCAATTGTGAATGGGTAATTACTGGCGTGTGTCCCACGAGTATCTGCTGCTCGGCGTCCGCGGAAATCTGCCGTTCAGGAATCGAACAGTTCGTAGCTGGCAGACAGCGCGGCGCACCCCTCACAGCCGAAAGCCGTTTCTGTTTCGGGGCCTCATCGAGCATGTCAGTCCCGGACCCTATCTGGAACTCTATGGACGTGAAGAACAGCCGAATTCGGAAGGGACCGTCTACGGCAATCAGGTGGAACGCAGGCTTTTCTGACATCGAAAGTCAGGGACTATGAAGATTGACTTCAGCAAAGAACAGTCGATTACGTTATCCCAGGTGCCCATCCATGTTCCAAAACGTGGCGGCAAGAAGGTCCATTCTTCGACTGTCTACCGTTGGGCAACCAAAGGTGTGCGAGGTCGTATATTGGAATCCGTGATGGTCGGAGGCATCCGATACACGACGATCGAAGCGGTCCGCAGATTCCTGACTGCAAACTCGCAGGTGGTCCACATAGCGAAGTCCAGTTCGCAGAATGAACTGGAACAGGCAATCGAAGAAGAACTGCGGCAGGCGGGCGTCTGACGGACCGTTCGGTGCACCTTTTGTGAATCAACCGATTTCCCTTGCCACTTTTCTCGCCAGTTCCAGGTCTCGTTCAGCATAAATCTGCGTCACATCCGCGCTTTCATGCCCGCAAACGACCTGAGCAGCTTCGATCCCAAATTGCTTACGGATCTCAGTGGCCGAAGTATGCCGCAATCGATTCGGTGCCCACTTCTCGATTCCAAGCTTCTCACAGGCTCGATGAATCGCCCGACGATAACTGCCAGTGAAGTAGCGGTCGCTTGGTGTTCGTTTGGGCGAACTGCGACGATTCGTTCCTCGGCGGTTGCCGTATGAGAGTGGTGTCGTTCTGGCCGCCGACGCTTTTTCACGTCGCATTCTTTCAGAGTCGGATGGCGAAAAGCAGAACGCTGTTGATTCGCGTTTCAGGTATGACGCGAGGATCAACTGCGCTTTCGGGCCGATTGCAATGGCTCGATCTTTTTCGTGGTGTTCCGTCTTGTGTTCCGATGGTCGATAAACCCAAACATCCAGCGATTGATCCAAGTCACAGGGACGCAAACTGCATATTTCACCCGGCCTTGCTCCAGTGAGGCGCTGGAGTCGAACCATATCTGCGACCACGTCCGGTAGCTGTGGAAGCGTCTTGTCGACAACAGCATCGTCAACACAAGAGACTCCAGCCGTTTCACGTGCTTTGCATCGGCCTTTCTTCAATCCCGCCAGCGATTTCAATGCCTGCGGCACTGACGGGCTGACCAGTTCCTTTTCAGCAGCCCACGTGAACATTCGAATCAGCCTGCCGACCTGCTTGTTGATGTGTTTCCGTGACCAGTCAAGCTCGGAGATCATTCCGTTCCGCAGGTCGTCGAGCACGACCGGACCAAAGTCCTCCAGAAACATCGTGGCATGGTGTTTTCGAAGAAACCGAACTGCGTCGTCAATGATTGTCGCTTCACGGGTCACAGCACCATTCTTCTGATAGTACTGGTGAGAGTGACGGCGATAGACAAGAACCAGTTCGTTGATTGTCAGCGGTGACCCAGCGCGTCGTTTTTCTCGAAGTGTTGCTGCACTGACACTGGCGGCCTTTGTGATAGGCTCCTCGGCAGGCTTCTGCTGTAGAGTTACATCTCGCCCTTTGTACCAGCTCTGCAGGACTTCCTGGTACGCCGCGTGACTTTGTGCGGAGCCAAACGGCCCAAGGTAGATACGTTTTCCGCGAAGGGAAACGACGGCCTGCTTGGTGCCTTTGTGGAGCGAATACTTCGGTGGTCGGTGAAAGAGACGTGGCATGTGCTTAGCCCTTTGCTCAGGAGCCAAAAGGGTAAGTTCCGGGGACTTACCCCGTAGCATTACCCTTTTGCAACTGGCTTTGAGCCGCACTGCCGACCAACGGCAGGTAACCTGAAATCAGGTTTCAGCAGGAAAAGACCAATAAAAAACCTCACAATTTGCATTGTGAGGTTTAAGTGGCGGGGGCCGGATTTGAACCGACGACCTCGAGGTTATGAGCCTCGCGAGCTACCAGGCTGCTCCACCCCGCGT
>JAEUIH010000074.1 GCA_016795105.1 Planctomyces sp. | reverse complement strand
GATGCGGGAGATCCGCCAGTCCGGTTCGGAGGGAGGGGGGAGCCGATATCAATCGGTCCTCCCTACCCCTATCAGTAGCAGGCAGACTCCGTCTGCCGTCCGCTCGATGTCCGCCCGGATTCCCTCGTCACGCATAATGCGCGCAGCGATGTTCTTCGTAGCAATCCCCTGACATCGCATGCTTACGCGGTTCAGGGACGTGGCGGACGGCACTCGGAGAGTGCCTGCTACTTTTATACAGCGGAGCCGCAGGCGACGTTGTTTTCGTTGACGAGCACGATTTTTGGATGATGCTTGAGACGTTCTTCTTCGCTGAATTCCGCGTAACTGCAGATAATGACGAGGTCACCGACTTCGATCAGTCGAGCGGCAGCACCGTTGAGGCAGATGACGCCGGAACCTCGTTCGCCGCTGATGGCATAAGTTGTCAGACGGTTGCCGTTGGTGATGTCATAAACATCGACCTGTTCCCACTGAACGATATCGGTGGCTTCCATCAGCAGCGGATCGATGGTGATACTGCCTTCGTAATGCAGGTTTGCCTCGGTTACTGTCGCTCGATGGATCTTGGACTTCAACATCATCCGTTTCATGGTACTCAGCCGTTCGGCAGAATGAAGAACAAAAAAAACCAGGCCGAATCAGGCTCGCAGTCTGGCCGTTAATCGAGATTCGCAGGCAGTCAGGATTTTCGCAACCGCGTTTTCAACCTCATCTGCCGTGAGTGTACGTTCCGGAGCCATGAAACGGCAGGTGATCACATATGACTTTTTGTCGGCATCAATCTGTTTGCCGCGGTACTGGCCGCCGAAGCTGACATCATGCAGCAATTCACCGGCGGCTTCAGTAACCGTTTTTGAGAGCTGATCCCAGGAAGTGTCTTCCGGCAGGACAAAGTTCAGGTCGCGTGAGATCGCCGGGAATCGAGGCAGAGGAGTGAAATGGCGGTACATTTCAAAGGCCTGTTCCAGAAGATAGACGTCGATTTCGGCCATTGTGACCGGGTCCTGAAGATCGGCCGCTTCAAGTACTTTTGAATCCAGTTCGGCAATCCATCCGAAGGGCTGGCCATTCAGCGACAGTTGAGCTCCGCGACCGGCCAGAAACTCGGGCAGACTACATGGAACGGATGTCAGTTTGGCATGAGGCGCGAGGCTTCTGACGAGCGATTCGACGAGTCCCTTCACGATTAGAAATGGTCGGCCGCAGACAAGACCGGCAACCGTTGGCTCCGCGATGTGTTCAGCCTGCCCTGTCCCGGCCGCCAGGTAGACTTTGGCGACCTCAAAGAGTTCAGCGTTCAGATTTCCGTGACGCTCGTTTTGACGACGACACTGCAGCAGACTGGGAATCAGCGTTTGTCGCAGCTGGCTTTCGAGGCTTCGACTGGAATGAGACACACCGACCGGAGGCAGGTCACCTCGAAGTCGCAGCAGGTTTCTTTGAGCGTCGCTGACGAAAGACAGTGTCAGAGCTTCGTAAAGTCCGCAGGAGGTCAGGTGGGAGCGGATCCCATCTAATACGCGTTCGCGAACTGTGCGTGACGTCGATACGACGGGCAGCATGGCATCGGTTGGAATGTTTTCGTAACCGTGAATCCGAGCAATTTCCTCGATCAGGTCACATTCGCGAAGAAGGTCGGGGCGCCACGAAGGTGGTTCAAACGTTGCCTGATCGGCAGTCTCACCAGTACACGTTAGTCCCAGACGTTTGAGGATATCTACGCAGGTTGCTGCAGGGATCTCAATGCCCAGTAGTCGCGAGACTTTTTCGAACCGCAGAGTGATGGACTCTCGGTGGGGCGGAAGAGCATCGCCGGCAACGACAGAGCCTTTCAGAAGTTCACCGCCCGCCACCTGCAGGATGAGTTCACAGCATCTTCGAGAAGCCCAGTCCATTTGGCGACGGTCAACCTTGCGCTCAAAACGGTAAGATGACGGACTGTGCAGCTTCAGCGTTCGGGCAGTCGCGCGAACGGAGAGTGGTGCAAAGGAGGCTGTTTCGATCAGGACATTTGTCGTTGATGGGCTGATTTCGGTATCAAGACCACCCATGACTCCGGCAACAGCGACAGGTCGAGTACCATCGGCGATGACACAGACGTCATCGTTGAGAACATACTGTCGCTGATCGATGGCTGTGATCGTTTCACCTTTTCGGCTTCGACGAACGATGATTTTTTGACCGTTCAGTTTATCGAAATCAAATGCATGCAGTGGCTGGCCACATTCCAGCATGACATAGTTCGTCACATCGACGACATTGTTGACAGAGTTGATTCCAACAGCGTTCAGCCGATCTCGCAGCCACGCCGGGCTCGGTCCGATTTTCACACCTCGAATCACGCGGGCATGGTATTCGTGACAGAGATCCGGACACTCGTTAACAACAGAAACCGCGGAAGCGGCGGGTGATGAACACTCCGCGACCTGGGCCTGCGGAATGGTGAGCGGCAGCTGATACAGGACGCTGATTTCTCGAGCAACCCCGATGTGTCCAAGACAATCCGGGCGGTTACTGGTGACTTCCACGTCTGCGGCCACGTCGCTGCCGACATCATGGAATTCTTCCAGATTCAGGCCGGACATGGTGAGGCGGTCTGTCCAGTCTGCGACAGGCATTGTGAGTGGAACGTAGTCGTTAAGCCAGCTGCGACTGACAATCATGGGCGTCAAACGATCAAAGGGGAAAAAAAGAACACCTGCTGCGAACAGCAGGTGCGAAGTTGAGTATTTCCCCCGAATTGTAGCGGCTACAGTGGCTCTCAGGAAATGCGTTCTTTGTCGTCTGCGTCGTTTTTCCCGCGGGATTTGGCTTTCCCGCGGGATTTGGCACGTTCAACCCTTAGTTGTCGTAATCAATTACGATCTCGCCGTGGCAGGACCGGATATCAACCTGATAGTGACCGAATTCCATCTGAATTCGTGTCTTGCACGGTGAAATCACGAGCTTCTGCATCGGACACGACGGAACACAGACTTCGACGTAGACCAATCGTTCGACACAGCCCGACGCGTGTGGCGGAAGGTTTGGATCGCGGACCGCTACGACGACAGGAACAGAGTTTGGAGCAATCTTTTCAGGATCTTCCACTCGGATACAAGTCGCGAGTGGAACCGGACAGGTGACGATTTCACCAAGCTCATGAGGCATAATCACCATCGGAGGCTGTGCAGGTACGTAAGGCAGCACTGGCTGCTGATAGACCGGTGTGACCGGCACCTGATAGCCCGGATCGTAGCCACCTCGGTACGCTGAATTGTAACCGCCGCTGCCGAAACTGAAGGAGATTCGGGTACCGCTTCGTCCGCCAATCGCAACGGGCTGACTTCCGAAATGTCGATCATGGCGATAGTCGTCCCGCAGCTGATACCGATCTCGGTCCATGCCGGAATGCTGGTAACCAGCTCCTCGACCATGACCTCGGCCATCATGGTAGTTTTCAGCAATTCGCTGCTGAATTTTGTAAGTGTCCCGGCTGCTGAGCCCAGACACTCCACCGCGCCCGCCTCCCTGAAAATTGCGGCCGGATCGGTCGTGCATACCGGATCGGTCGTGCATTCCATGGTGATCACTCACCGGTACGACAGGGACTCCGGAATGTTGCGGACCTGATCCGCCCCGAAGTCCCCGGAAAAAATTCTCGATATCGTTTGCGGCGACTCGAGATCCTGAACAAGCCAGCAGCCAGACTAAGCAGGCGGCTTTGAGAGTTGTTCGAGTCATGACTGTGGTCCTCGTCTTGAGTTGGGGTTTTGAGGGCGACTGTACTTGTTCGCCTCTAGCCCCATCTGGAACACGTCTTATGCCAATATGACTCCGAATGATTTAAACTGCTGTAGCATATGGTGTTATGTTGATTTTTGGTCGTCGGCAATATTCGCCGATTCGACATCAAAATGATGGCGCCTAAAGTCGATTTGATGCATGGGGCCGACGGATCTTCTGTTGTCGATAATACTTCAGGCCCGGGATAAAGAAGGTGAGTGCAGAGACAACCCCGAACAGGGAGATGCTGAAATTGGGGAGCCCACTACGTTGGATGGCGGCCATCAGAAGAGACGTGGTGAACAGAGCAACGGCCTGAATATAGAAGCTTCCGGAGAGCATCCCGCCTTTGACGAGGAACACAATACCGGCGATGGTCCCCAGAACCGGCGAAAATTCGAGCACCGGACGATCCATGATGGACTCAACGGCAAACAGCATGGACGAGGCCACCATACTGCCGGCCCAGACGTGAGCGATCTGTCGTTCGATGGCCGTGATCGGCCCGGCTCGATGACGCAGGTTCCAGAAGATCGCTGCCCAGAGTCCAAGTCCTACGACCCAGAGTCCAACATATGGCCACCGTGAATCGACTCCGGAGAACTGGAACCCATTTGTCGTCAGACACAGCAGGAGCAGAACAAGGCTGTGCCACATCCACAACAGGCCCCAGTTTTCGAGAATCGTGACGTGGTGGGATTCTCGAAAGAGTCGTGTCATAACCTGAGCGATAGTCGACGAACGAGCGCTGACGGGTTCATTATTGAGCCATGCCTGCAGATCACCGGCAAGTGCCAGGGTGGATGGGTATCTCAGGTCTGCTGGCTTCTGCAGGCACTTGAGAACGATCATCTCGAGATCCGGATCCACAGCAGGGTTGAGTAATCTGGGGGCTGGCGGGTCCTGTTCCATCACCATCAGCAGAGTGTCGAATGGTGAGGCAGCCTGAAACGGCGGACGACCGGTCAGCATGGCATAAAGTACGGCACCCAGGCTATAGATGTCGGTAGCAACATCAATGGCGTTGGTTTGACCGGCCGCCTGTTCGGGCGACATCCAGGCGGGGGTGCCGAGGATCGCGCCGCTCTGAGTGAGGCTGGCATCTCGAGGGCCAGTCAGCAGATTGTCGTCGGCAACCGGCACACGTTTGGCGAGTCCGAAGTCAGTAACAAACGGAACACCGTCAAAACGAATCAGGATATTGGATGGCTTGATATCTCGATGGAGCACCCCTGCTCGATGTGCAGCACCGATGGCTTCGACAACCGGTAGCAGCAGTTCAGCGGCATCGCGGGCTGGCATCGGTCCATCGGCAAGTCGCTGAGAAAGAGTGACGCCTTCCACGAACTGCATGCTGAACCACGGCTGCCCGTTGTATTCGCCGACATCGTAGACAGGAACAATATTGGGGTGGCTGAGTCGGGCAGCGGCGAGTGCTTCTGCTCGGAGGCGCGCCAGGTCCTGTGGGGACGCGAACGCCGCATTGGGAATCATCTTCAGAGCCACTGTTCGCTGCAGAGTATTCTGCCAGGCGCGATAAACAACCCCCATACCGCCGCGCCCAAGTTCCTGCCTCAGTTCATAGTCGCCGATCCGAGTTCCAATGGCGGACCCAAAGACCGAGTCCGAAGGAACAGTGGAATGACCAGGGTTGCGAGTAATTCGAATCAGAGCATCGGATTGTTCGAAGAAGGCAGCGTCACTGGCGATCATCGCTGTTGCAAAAAGTTCTCTGAGATCGCGTTCCAGTTCCGGGTTCTCCCGGATGGCGGCTTCGAGAACGTCAAGGCGGGGACCGTCTTTTGACTGTTCCATCAGTTGTTCAAGAATGACAGCAAGACGTTCGTCTTTCAGGTCGTTGTCGGTCTGACGTCGTTGATTTGTCATTCTGGAGAACTGCTAATGAGAATACAGAGACCCGTGGAGTCATGAATCCGAAGCTGACTTCAGCATTATACCGCAGGATACTCGATGTTCGAATCGGCAGGCTTCCTGAAATCCAGGCAAATAGTCGTTTGAACCACGATAGACCCAAAGTACTCATCACGGTGGAGCGTGATGAGTACTTTGCTGATGAGGGACCTCAAATAGAAAAAGGGCCGCCGCAGATCCCCGACTGCGGCGGCCCTCATACGCGATGCATCATCGCATCGCGTCCCGGAAATCATGTTGTGTGATTAGAGTTCGAAGCTGTCGAGATCGAGGTCACCGAAAAAGGAATCGATCAGTAACAGGGTGTCGTTATCGTCACCGCCGTCGAGATTTGCTTCGTTGACGACCACCGATCGTCGAATCGCCAGACGGTCATTGCCATCATTCAGGTCGACATTCAGATCATGGATTACTCGGACAAGGTCGAGGTCAACGACGTCGTTTCCGTCACCGGTCTGAATTGAGAGATCGCCGGCGACGTCGGTGAAGGGAGTCGAGGTCGGGAAGCCAACAACAAACAGAGATCGGTCGTCGTTGACCACATTGTCGGCATCAGCACCAGTGAGGATGGTTGCATTTCGTGCAACGGTCAGGCGATACATCAGCACCTGATCCACATCGCTGCCCGTTGAACTCGCTCGGCTTGTATCGACCAGAAGGTCGTTCTGGTTGCTGTTGACGCCCAGACCGCCGACTTTCAGCTGTTCCAGACGGACGAGGTCATTTCCATCACCAGTCAGAATCTGAACATCGTCGCCCACCGTCAGACGTCGCAGATCGACGGTGTCGGCCCCTGCACCCATATCGATGTTGAGGTCCACTGGAATAGTTGAGTCAACGTCACCATTTCCAACAGCAACGGTGTCATTTCCTCCGTTCATCTGCACGGTGATATTCTGGACTCCGGTGAAGGTGGCGGCGCTGAAAAGCGAACCGTTAACGGAGGTTAGGCTACGACCTCTGACAGTAACTGAACCATCAGCATTCGGATTCACCTGGATGTTATTGGCCTGATTGTCTCCGGTAATTGTCAGGACACCCGCTGAGACGCTGGCGAGGACGAAACCGGCAGGTACCTGTCGAGTTTCCAGGATTTCTGCTGGTCGATTAAAATTTGAGGCGACAGACTGGCGACGAGCATTGCGGCGTGGCATGGGACGAGTTCCTTTATATATGATAGTTTGAGGATTTTTTTGGGTTTCTTAACCCCACGCCCCATGTACTGACCTCAAAGTAAAGTGTTACATCAATTTTGATTCAGAACTACAGGTGTACCGGTGGGGGACCATGAAGAATCGATAACCGCGTGGATCCAGCAGCTCAGGAAGGGAGACCAGACAGCGGCGCAAAAGTTGTGGGAGACCTACTTTTTGCGAATGGTGCACCTGGCTCGAACCAAACTTGGAGAAATGCCGCGTGCATCAGCGGATGAGGAAGATGTGGCGCTCAGCGCATTCCACAGCTTCTGTCAGCGAGCCCAGCAGGGCCAGTTTACTCAGCTTCAGGACAGTTCAAATCTGTGGCCACTGCTGATGGTGATCACCGCCAATAAGTCGATTGACCTGATTCGTAGAGCCAACCGGCAGCGGCGGGGCGGAACAGGGTCGAAAGAAGCAGGAGACCAGCAGCGGTCTCGGCGCCTGGACCCGGAATCTCTCAGCGACCTCATCAGTCGCGAACCAGACCCCGAATTCACTGCTCGAATGTCTGACGAACTGGAATATCAGCTGCAGAGGCTGAACAAATGTGGTGATCCGGATCTCCGCAAAATCGCCCTTATGAAGCTCGAAGGTTACTCGGCTGACGAGATTTCCAGGGTTTTGGATTGTTCAAAGCGATCAATAGAGAGGAAACTGAAGGTGATCTATATCAACTGGGCATCAGATCCCGGTACGGATTCAGACGAAGACCCAAAATCGAAATGACTCAGCCAGCTTCGCCCGACAATGCTTCAGATCGCAACCAGTTCAATCGCATCAATGTGATTTGCAACCGATTCGAGCGCGCGTGGAAGGCAAATGAGCCATTGTCAATTGAAGCAGCAGCTGCCGGAGCGGAATCAACAATTCGACGTTCCCTGATCCAGCATCTCGCCGAACTCGACATCGAATACCGCGCGGCTCGGGGTGAAGTGGTTGAAATCGAGTCCTATCTTGTTCGATGGCCTGATTTGAACGAGGCAGCACTGAGAGAAGTTCTGGAAGCGTCGGATTCGGAGACATCGGTCTCGATGAGTCTCCCGACAACTCAGCTTTCCGGTGCATCGGGAAAGGCTCACCCGGAAGTCACTGTTCCGCCGGCGGAGTTCCTGCAGCGTGTTCGTCAGCGAGGACTTCTGAGCGAGCAGGAGATATCAACGGTTGTCACATCTTCGGATCCGGCAGAATTGCCGACGGATGTTGCAGCGCGATTTGTGACGTCCGGCCTGCTGACACCATGGCAGTGTCAGGCGATCTCGGGCCGCTGCGATGATCCTCTGCTGCTGGGCGAATATGTGCTGGTCGACCAGATTGGTCGCGGTGGCATGGGAACAGTCTACAGGGCTCGACATCGTCGAATGAAGCGGATCGTTGCTCTGAAGGTTCTTCGTCGAGACATTCAGAATGCGGAAATGGTGGCGAAGCGTTTCCTTCGGGAAGTTGAGGTCGCAGCAAAGCTTTGTCACCCCAACATCGTCACTGCATTTGATGCGGGCGAGTCTCAGGGTGTGAGCTATCTGGTGACCGAGTATGTTGACGGACAGAATCTTTCAGACCTGGTTCGTCAATACGGCCCATTATCTCTGACGGTTGCCTTTGATGTGATTCATCAGGCGGCTCGAGCTCTTGCTTATGCTCATGGCGAAGGCATCATACATCGCGACATTAAGCCGTCCAACCTGCTGATTGACGATGCCGGCACGGTGAAGCTGCTGGATGTCGGACTGGCACGAATGAATCAGCCGGATGACCAGCCCGATGCGAATGATTCCGATCTGACAACCACCGGAATGGTGATGGGTACACCCGATTACATGTCACCCGAGCAGGCCCTGAATACTCGGCTGGCCGGCGAACCCTCCGACATTTACAGCCTCGGCTGCACACTGTTCTTTCTGATTACCGGACGTCCACCGTATGGTCGCGGGTCGACGATGGAACGTTTGCTGGCTCATCGCGAAACGCCCATACCCCGCCTCCAGTCGCTGAACGATCAGATTCCCGCAGTTGTTGATCGACTTCTCCATCAAATGCTCGCCAAATCGGTCAAAGACCGACTACCCACGATGAAGAAGCTGGTAGAACAGATCGACAACATCCGTTCGTCCGGACTTCCGGATGTGACCTTGCCATTGGATGCGGTCAGCGACGAGATCGCGACCGCCGCTTCGATTGCGGAACAGACTTTACAGAGCCGCGATCCCGAAGCCTCAGTCGCTGAACAACACTTTGTTCCCCTCGATAGGCGGTCAATCAACGAAGACACTGTTCCTGTCATTGACAGTCGATTCCCGGAACCGATTGTCCGGGAATCACCAGCACTGATCCAGGGCGCTCCAGGCCCTGAAGCAAAACTCCGGACAAAGAAGAAGTCTCAGGGAAGTTCAGGCACCGGACAAAAGGCGATTTTGATCGGCATAGCGTTTTTCGCCGGAATCACGGCAGTGGGTTTATACTTTGGCAGAGGAGGCACTGATGGCAAGTCATCACCGAGTGTCTGGCCAGCCACACAGAATCTTACAGAGATGGCCGAAGCGGACGTGCAGCGTTATCGCAGCGAATGGGCGAACCTCGCGAAGTTGCCTCTTACATTGACTCTTGAAGGTGTCAGTCTGGAACTTGTGCCGCCAGGAGAATTTCAGTTTGGACCACCGGACTCTGCAGTGTCAGCAACGATCACAGCGCCGTTTTATCTGGGAACAGCAGAGATTACGGTTGGCGAATTTCGCAGGTTTGCGGAATCCCGTTCGTGGGTGAGTATTGCCGAGCGAGACGGTACAGGCTGGGGTGTGGATGCAGAGTCCGGACAATGGGTTCAGCGTCCGGGTTACTCGTGGAAATCACTTGGCGACCAGGCTCCTTCAGAACAGCTTCCGGCAGCCAGCATCGCTTATCAGGATGCAGAGGCATATTGTCTCTGGATGAGTACGATCAGCGGGCGAACCGTAAGACTACCATCTGAGGAGGAGTGGGAATATGCGTGCAGAAGTGGCAGAAACATCAGTTGGTGTTTCGGCAACGACCCGGCCCTCTCGGCCGACTATGCATCGACTCGGGAAAACTCCGGCCTGAGACTTCTTCCCGTTCGCAGCAAACGACCTTCGCCATGGGGACTGTTTGATCTGCACGGGAATGAAAGTGAATGGTGTTTGACGGAAGATGCCGCAGAACGCGAATACTCAGGCGAAGGGACGGTAAGAGGTGGAGGGTTCTATTCGCCCATTGATGAGACTCGCTGCTGGGTTCGCAGCTCAAATCCTCTGCAGTCAACATCCCACGGCGCATTTCGGATTCTGGTTGAAGTGCCGCCGGTTCTCTCAAAACAGTAGAACGATTGTCCTCAATCGTTCAAACCCCGTGGTTGTAGTTTTCGGCAGAGCGTGGGCGTGGTTCGTGATCAATTTGGGCGTGGTTCGTGATCAATTGAGGACAATTGATCTACAGATTGACCAACGAGGATCGTTCACGGCTCGCCGAGGTCTTTCAGGATCTGCTGAATCCGGCGATGAACACGATAGGTTTGGCTGATGACCAGTCGTGAACCATATGCGGAAATTCGCCCGCCTTCCTGATCGATGTCGAACCAGGTGGCCGGAGGCGAAGTGTGTTCCTGAAAGAGATCGATGAGCGATTCAGGGTCCATGCGAAGAGTGCTGACATCGTAGACGACCGTTTCGAGGCAGTCATCACTTTCTGCATGATCGGTCGTTGAGAGCAGGATATGTCGCTGTCGAGGAATCCAGGTGAGCGTGGGATCGGTCGTTTGAGACAGCATCAGATCAAAGAACTCCCGGTTGGTGTGAGTTCCCGCAGTGATGTTCATTCGAGTAATTTTGACATCGTTGAGACTTTTGATTCCGGCGACATCCAGTTCCATGTATTCAGGGAAGATCTGGATGGGCTTTCCATGTTGTTTAGTCATATGATCTGAGAGAAGACGAATAAGGTCGCGGACTGAGATTTGTTCAGTCTCGTCAGTGAGCTCCGGGCAGGGCATATCCAGCGCACGTTCCAAATCTTCGCGAGTGATCAGACTGGACTTTTGCACCGCCGGAGCCGACGAGACGAAGGAAAGAACCGACAGAGCACACACAACGAGGAGATACCGAACGTTCATAGTTCCACCACTAATCCTTTTGTTCCTGAAACAGAGTAGGTCCGTGAGGGAACACCTGCGCTTTTGAATAGGGTGACGGCTCAGAATTCACGACATGTTCATCTGGCGGAACAGTATCACGAAGAAGAGCAAGAAGATCCTCGACAACCTTGTGACCATGAATTGTCTGGCTGACGAGCAGCCGGTTGTTCTGAACTTGAAGAGCACCTCCCTCCGCGTCCAGTCGCATCCAGCGAACATGAGGCGATGTGTGATGCAGGATCAGTTCCATAAAGGCGCCTTCATCGGGAATCAGGTCGGGGAGCTGAGCGATGGCAGGAGTTGGGTTTTGTATGAGTTGCTCCTTCATCATCCGTTGTTCTCTCTCGCGTAGCGCGGCGACCGCATTGTGATACCAGTGTGCATCCACGAGCACAGTTCCATCAGGAATTGAGTCGGGATTGAACTGTTTCAGTTGATTGTCATCCGGAATCGTCAGATCACCTGGCTTTCGAATCACAAAAGACGGTGATACGACATCAATCGGCGGTACTGGAGCGAGTCCCCAATTGATCAGCTGTTCGGGCGCAGCCTTCAGAATTGTCGTCTTGCGTACAACAGGGATGAGCCCTGTGATGTCATAGGTTCGGGTGAAGACTGCTTCTTCAGAATGCATGAAGATCGGGTCTACGGAGGAAACGAAAGACTGTCCACAGATGCGAATCAGATTCTTGTCGGGCACAAACGAAATATGAAACGTATTGCCATCGACGGGACTGATTAAATTCAGAACATCTCGATATGTGTGAGTACCCGGAGTAATGGAAGGAAGCCGGACATTGAAGTTCTCAAGCGAACGCTTACGAAGCGCATAAACGTCGTCGGGAGTCGTGTAGAAGTGGATACGAGTTCCTGCAGCCCGGGAGATCCACACGGAAATCGAATCCGTCAATTCCGACAGACTCACCGGATGATCTCCATGATCAGCGGGCAATTCGATCAGAAACGGAAGGTCGAGCGCCCGCTCAGCTGCGTCTTGTAGAGAGTCTGTGGCCGATGGGGTGGCGGCATTCTGCAGAGGGCGACCGCCGGCTTGATTGGCAGCAGCTGGCGAATCTGCATTGCCGCGTTCATCCGGGTCCGGATCGGCGGTACCCCTGAAAGTCGTATACAAAATACCGGGAATTGCTCCCGTCAAAAGTAAGGAGGTGCTGGGGATAAGCACCAGCAGAAAGATGGTTGAGTACTTCAATAGTCGGTTCTCCTTGACATGTGCTCAGTGCAGGTTAACGAATTTGAGATCCAAAGATCCGCACGGATTTCCACAAATGGCAGGAAAAACGTGCCACCCTGAGATTATTTCGCCATGGCTACATTTTGGGCAATTTCAGGACTAAACTGCCAGAATCTTTCAAAGGGATATCTTTTATGAACACAAAGCGAAACTTTATCGCTGGTCTGATGTGCTGCGGTCTGCTGCTTCTGGAACTCACATCCACCGTCCTGGCCCAGGATATTCGGATGGTGCGGGCTGTGGAAGGCATCGCCGAGTTCGAGTTGAAAAACGGGATGCGAGTATTGCTCTACCCGGATGCTTCGCGACCCACAGTGACAGTCAACGTCACGATCTTTGTTGGATCACGTCATGAAGGCTATGGCGAAGCCGGTATGGCTCATCTGCTGGAACACATGGTCTTCAAAGGAACGCCCGACCATCCGACGATTCCGGCAATGTTGCAGGAGCGAGGCGCACAGTTTAACGGGACGACATGGCTGGATCGTACGAACTACTACGAAACGATGTCAGCATCCGATGAGAATCTGGAATTTGCGATTCGGATGGAGGCCGATCGCATGATCAACAGCTTCATTAAAGCTGAAGACCTTGCCTCAGAGATGACCGTTGTACGAAACGAGTTCGAAAGTGGTGAAAACAGTCCTCAGCAGGTGCTGATGCAGCGAGTCATGAGTGGTGCCTTTGAATGGCACAACTATGGGAAAGACACGATCGGAAACCGGGCGGACATCGAACGAGTCCCTGTAGAAAATCTGCGTCGCTTCTATCAGAAGTTTTATCAACCCGACAATGCAATGCTGATTGTTGCGGGCAAGTTCTCGCCGGAGAAGGCCCTCGAACTGTCACAGAAGTACTTCGGGTCCATTCCGCGTCCCGAGCGCAAGCTGGAGAATACCTATACAGAAGAACCTGCTCAGGACGGCGAGCGAATAGTGACTGTTCGCCGAGTGGGCGATGTTCCTCTGGCGGCCGTGGCGTATCACGTTCCCAGTGGTGGTCATCCGGATTTTGCAGCGATTGAAGTGCTGGCAACCGTTATGAGCAGCGATCCATCGGGTCGGTTGTATGAGTCTCTGGTGAAACGTCGAATAGCAGCGAGCGTTGCTGGAATGCCGTTTCAGCTTCACGATCCGGGTGTGTTGTTTATGATGGCTGAGGCAGCTCAGGGGACGGACGGGTCAGCCCTTCTTGAGGCACTGATTGAAGGTGTTGAGACGGCAGCTCAGACACCGTTTACTCCTGAAGAAATCGAACGAGCTCGACAGGAACTTCTTCGTCGAAGAGAAATCCAGGTCTCCAATACGTCATCGGTCGCAGTGGAGCTGAGTGACTGGGCGGCTCAGGGTGACTGGCGTCTGTTCTTTGTGCATCGCGACCGGCTCGAGAAGGTGTCACCGGAAGATGTTCAGCGGGTTGCCAATGCGTATCTGGTCCAGACGAACCGTACCGCGGGCCTGTTTGCACCGACGAAAACACCGTCTCGAACTGTGATTCCTCCGACGCCGAACCTCGCTGAGATGATTGGTGACTACAAGGGTCGTCAGGAAATCGCTCAGGGCGAAGAGTTCGACGTCGCACCATCGGCGATTGAAGCTCGTCTGGAACGCAGCGAGCTCAAGTCAGGTCTGAAAGTCACGTTGTTGCCAAAGAAGACTCGCGGAAACGCGGTTGAGCTTCGGCTGACGCTGCGATATGGCAATCTAGGATCCCTCAAAGGTCGTGCTCAGGCGGCTCAGTTTCTCCCGGAGATGATGATGCGGGGAACTGACAACATGACTCGACAGCAAATCAACGATCAGCTCGATAACTATCGGGCTCAACTCTCAGCATCCGGTGAACCCGGTGTTCTGACACTCTCGCTGAAGACCACGAAAGAGAACCTGGTGCCGGTCCTCGACATCGTCAAGGACATCGTCCGAAACCCGGCCTTTCCTGAGTCCGAACTGGAAACTCTTCGAGAAGAACAACTGGCAGCTGGCGGACAACAGATTTCGGAACCAGTAGCAATCGCGGCGAACACCGTTCAGCGGAAGATCAGCCAGTACCCAGCGGATGATCCGCGTTACGTGCCGACGCTCGAAGAGGAACTTCAGCGAGTTCGTGAAGTCACTGTGGATCAGATTCGAAGCCTCTACAAGGAACTTGTCAGTTCACAAACCGGAGAACTGACAATCATCGGGGACTTTGATCCAAAGACTGCAATGCCTGCCGTCGATCGCATGACATCAGGCTGGAAGTCGACAGTGCCGTTTGAACGAATTCCGAAAGAAGCAAAGTCGAATACCGAAGGTGACTTTGCGGAAGTGAAGACTCCGGACAAGGCCAATGCTGCATACTTTGCAGGTATGACTATGCCGATGCGTGATGATCACCCGGACTACCCTGCTCTGCTGATCGGCAACTCAATTCTCGGCGGTAGCGGCTTGTCCTCTCGTCTGGGTGACCGAGTTCGTCAGCAGGATGGGTTGTCATACACAGTCCAGTCGATGCTGCAGCCATCAGCAGTAGATCAGCGAGCAGTTTTCTACATCTTTGCGATCTCGAATCCTGAAAATGCCCGCAAGGTACATGCCGCCATTCAGGAAGAACTGGCTCGGCTGATCAAAGACGGTATTACAGAGAAGGAATTGAAGGATGCGGTAGCCGGATATCTGCAGGAACAGCAGGTTCGCCGATCCAACGACCGAGGTCTGGCATCGATGCTGGAAGCATATCGGTTCATTGGGCGTGATCTTGCATTTGTGACACAACTGGAAGATCGAGTCCGTAGTCTCACGGTAGAAGAAGTGAACGCTGCTCTGCAAAAGCACATCGACCCGAATCGGCTTTACATCATTTCGGCCGGTGACTTCAAATCAGAATAGAAAGTACTCATCACGCTCCGTCGTGATGTCGAGTCCTGGAATCGGCTGCGCACGCTGGATGAAATCCAGCCAGCCAGGCGATTGATGCCAGGGGCGTGCCAGGATGCGGTGCCAGGGGCGGCTCGGGCAGGAATGCCCAAGCTACGATTTTTTTTGAGAGAAATTTTGGCCGCGGTCGGCACTTGCCTTCGATGGGGCTCGTGAGCGGTTTGCAATTTCGCGAACCGCCGCCGACAAGCAAGGCCAAAAAGCCCGGGAAAACTGCTCGGAGATCGATGATGCCGCGTTATTGGGGGAAGAACATCCGCATAGATGGATATTGCGTGGTGGAAGCAGACCAGACGGAAACGCGATGGGCGAAATGGGAAGCTGAACAATGGGAAGTCGACGTTCAGAATGTGTTTCGCAAGATCGAACAGAGCAGGATTGGAAGGAAGCTGATTGGACTGATCAATGAGATCAGCGGGCGTTATATCGAGGTCCTGCCGATTCGCAGACAGAATAAGCAACAGACTCGCGCAAAGCCGTTCGACTGGACGTATGCCCTGAAAAATGGCCATGAAACAACAGGTGCAGACGGCGAACGCTGGTCATCTGCCCCTCGGCCCGGAACAATCGATATGCCAGCGCATTCCAACCTGATGGTGATTGGCAACGGGCTTGGCTCGAACGTGACACTGTACTACCACCCTGGTGCATGGAATTCATCCAGACAGATGAGATCTGTGGATGAGGTTTGTGGGTTTGACACCTCGCGTTATGGCTACGGTGCTGACGACGTACTGTTTCATGAGTGTGTTCATGCGTGGCGAGCAATGAAGGGAGTTTTTGAAGTCGTGGCGACGGGTGACACCTGGCGTGCGAGTGAGGAATTCTTTGCCGTCGTGCTTTCTAATATTTACGTCTCAGAGACTCGACCCGGCGATCCGTTGCGAGGAGATAACCTCGAAAGGTTCAGTACTTTGAAGGAAGCCGGAAGGCAGGAAGGCGATGCAGCATTCGCCATGCAGTATTCAGCCTATTTTACTCAGATGAAACGGGAAATGTTTGAACTTATCGAGCCGCTTCTGGCAACAAAGGCCGGCGAGAGAATCGGAATCTGGAATCCATTTCGGGCAGAGCTCGAACAGCAGGAAATGCAATCGAAAGCGAACACTGTCTTCCTGTAGCAGGCAGACTCCGTCTGCCGTCCGCCTCCCCCGTCCCCCGTCCGCCGTCTGCCTCCCGCCTGTCTGCTGTCCGCCCAACCACCGTGTCGCGGACGGCACATGGAATGTGCCTGCTACGTAAGACGCATTCTCCGAATGCTTTACGCCGTCGAGCACCCTCCATGCCGGGCCTTCGTCACGGCAGAGTCCAGTGCTTACTCGTGCCCCTTCTCGCTCGCGGAGCGTCGGTTCCTGCAGTACCGTTTTGATTCTTCCACGGAGACTCGGTTTTCGAGATCGACGTCGTTTGAACTGCCCTTGTTGCCCCAGCCGAAGATCTTCTCGAACAGCGGCAGCAGGCGATTGGTCTCAAGAGCCTTCTGAAAATAGACTTCGTGTTCTTTCTCCTTCATCCCCATCTCGTACAACACTTCGTCGTGATCGGAAATACCGATCTCGTTGAAGTAACGCCTCATGATGAAATACTCGCAGACGTTTCCGCTTTCGAGTCGCCCGGCGAAGTAGTATGGCATGAACCATCCGATGACATAGCAGCTGGCTCCAATGATTCGGCCGATGATGTGATACTTCACTTCGAAATACTTCAACGGCCGAATGTCGTAGAGCTTCATGATGGACAGCACCGTTTCTCGATGCTGCCATTCATCGAGTTCGATCTGCCGGATGGCAGACTTTTCTCCGGCTTCCCTGACGGAGCCGGCATGACCGATGTACGCAAAAGCGGCCGCTTTCTCGGCGGAGTATGCCAGTTGAAGGAGTTTCACAAGTTTCGGATGCTGGATGTTCACTGGACGGGCTCCATTGTGTCACGATCCTGATCAGAACAGCTCATCACCACCGGATTCTTCGAGACCGAGGTCGGAGATGCCGCTTCTCCAGAGCAGAGTTCGACTCTTCATGGCTTCCGGCAATCTCTGTTCGAGCCGTCGCCGGGCTTCCATCTCATTGGTGCGTGTACTGAGGTGAGCGAGAATGATCAATTCATTTTCGAAGCGATCTGCGCGTTCCAGCAGGTCATCCAGATGCAGGTGGCCAAACTTATGGATCTTCTCCTTGCGGTGATCGGGCCGAAAGAAGGTCATCTCGGTGATCAACACCTGCGCCTTATAGAGATTTGGGTCCGCGTCGAGTCCTGGCGGGGCCGTGTCGCCCGTGAAGGCCACCAGCGGGGTCAGGTTCTCGCTGGCAACTTCGGTACCACTGAGTCGCAGGTCGCGGATCTGGTCACCGGTCAGTCCCTGGAATTCCGGTTTCAGCTTCTTTCGGCAGTCATAAATAATGTAGCCCACGGAGGGTACCGTATGTTTGGTGGCGAAGACGGAAACGCGGTGTTCGCGAGTCAGATTAATCATGTCTCCGGGCCGAACGCCGATCAGTTCGCACTCCATTCGACCTCGATCCAGTTTCTCCCAGGCCTTCAGCATCTTCCAGACATTGTCAACAACAGCCTCAGGAAGGTAGATCGCTGGGGGCTCCATTTTCATCATTCGTCGCCGAGCCACATAGACGGGGAGCGCGGCCAGGTGATCGAGGTGGGCGTGCGTCGCAAAGAATGTCTTTGTTCCCATGAAGGACCAGGGGCTTCCCCCGACTTCAAAGCCGAGCTTTAACTCCGGGATTCGCCAGTAGCTCTGAACAGCTGCCCGGGAATATCCTTCGATGGTCATCGCCTTATGGCGAACGGAATGCAGAGGCAGATTTTCAGGCATGATCGATAAAGAATTGACCGAATGAAACCAGGCGCGGAAGAATCCACCTGAGTAATTCGGTGGTTCCGAAAAGTATAGCAGACACCGAATTTGATCTCTGCGTTCACAATGGTCCCATGGATTAGATTTCGCTGATTCTGCAGAAGTGCGAACCAGTTGAGTTCGGTTGTGTCGCTTTGCCAGCCAAACTGATGAAAAAAGGACGGTTCCAATGAACGCTCGACAACTCGAAAAACTGGGAATTCCTCGCGACGCTGCAAACCTTGCGATTCAGGCGATTCAGCTGCTGATCCGTGATCAGGAGCTGAATCGTCGAGAGGTTCAGGATCGACTCCGGCTGGTTGCTGACAATCCGCGGATGTTTGTGGGCGACCCAATCCTCGACTCGCTGGCTCGGGAACTGATTGAACTGGAAGCTCCCATACCGGTCGAAGACAGCGGACCACTCAACTATCGAACCTGGGGGACTCAGATTGACGAGGCGGCGCATCACCAGATGCGGGAAGCGTGTCGCATCCCGCTGGCAACGGGCGCTGCGCTGATGCCGGATGCTCATGTCGGGTACGGGCTGCCAATTGGTGGAGTACTGGCACTGGACAATGCCGTGATTCCCTATGGAGTCGGTGTGGATATTGCCTGCCGCATGAAGCTGTCGGTGCTCGATATGCCGGTTGAATCCATGGAACGGCAATTCCAGCATTATCGCAATGCGCTGGAAAACGGAACCCGGTTCGGAGTCGGTGTGACTCATTCAAAACCTCACGATCACCCAGTGATGGATGAAGACTGGACCGTGTCCAGAATTACTCGTGAGAATAAAGACCGTGCACGTCGACAGCTGGGAACATCGGGATCGGGAAATCACTTCGTGGAGTTCGGAACTCTGACTTTGACGGAGGCAGCACCCGATTTCCCGCTGGAGCCTGGAACCTATGTCGCACTGTTGAGCCACAGCGGAAGCCGGGGAACAGGTGCCTCTGTCTGTTCAACCTACTCCGATATTGCTCGTCAGAAACTGCATCGTGCCTACCAGCACTTTGATCGTCTGGCATGGCTGGATCTTAATTCGCAGGCAGGCGCTGAATACTGGGCGGCTATGAATCTGATGGGAAACTACGCTGCGGCAAACCATGCGGTGATTCACCGGCTGGTGACGCATCTGCTGGGAGCAAGAATTCTGGCAGGTGTTGAAAACCACCATAACTTTGCATGGAAGGAGCGGCATCATGGAAAGGACGTCATCGTGCATCGAAAGGGAGCAACACCGGCTGCAGCCGGAGAGCTGGGTGTGATCCCAGGCTCAATGGCTGATCCGGCGTTTATTGTTCGAGGAAAAGGAAATCCCGAAAGCCTGATGTCCGCATCACATGGTGCCGGCCGTGTGATGTCGCGAACGAAGGCCATGGACCTGTACAACTTCCGTTCAGTCCAGAAGACTCTGGAAAAACGAGGTATCCAGGTACTGTCCGCGGGCGCAGATGAAGTACCGGGGGTCTACAAAAACATCGAACAGGTCATGGCAGAACAGTCGGATCTGGTTGAAATTGTCGCACGCTTTGACCCAAAGATTGTCAAAATGTGCGGCGACGGAAGCCGGGCCGAAGACTAATGCGAGTACGAGTACCGTTTCATTGAGTACGCGCACGAGGACGAACTGGGTGGGTTGATTGGTCGGTGGGGGCCGAATCGCCAAGTTTGGGCTGCCCCTTCAGGGCGGTTGCGGCGGTTTTGGCTTGATTCCCTGGGGCGTTGCCCCAGGCTGCCTTGATATGCCCCTTCAGGGCCGTTGCGATTAAAGATCCGTTCTGTGATGTTCCTGACGTCCACTGTTTGATGGCGCCTTCGGGCCTTGTTCCAAAACTCCATCGGGATTGAACCGCACATTCACCGCACAATATCCGGTCTTCGTACTTGTACTCGCTCTGTGCATGCCTTCTCTGCGTCCTTGCGTCTCCGCGTCTCTGCGTTCTCTTTCCCGACAACCACAAGCACATTTGCAGAGATCGTTTTCGTCCGTGTCGGAACGTAGTGGAGAAAATGAATCGCAGAGTCGCTGAGATGGCCCCGGTTTTGTCAGGTGTTCTATGCTTCCAGCGCCTTTCTGAGAATCGGTTCCATAGCATCGGCGTGGCGTACGAAACCAAAATCTGATGGATGAGATCCATCGGTGGTGTCGTCGCGATCTGCGCCGAGCAATGATTCTCCGTCGATGTAGTAGAGTCGCTGAACCCCGCCATCCAGAAGCTTGTGGTACTGTTCTTTGAGTGCCACGCGGCTGGAGTCGTTTCGTTGTTTTTGAGCCGGGATAACCCAGGAATTCGAGTACGACCGATCTTCGACCAGCACAATCGGAACATTGGAATGAGCCGCTCGCAACTGCTGAACCAAAGGAATCGTGCGTTCCGTGACGTCGGCAGCACCCATGTTTGGGAGGCAGTCAATGACGTACACGGCCGGATTTAGCTCGGTCAGAAATCCTCCCACCTCTTTCTCCATTCGGCCATTCCCGGAAAATCCCAGATTGATGACCGGACGATCAAGCCGGCGGCCAAGAATCGCGGGATGCGGCATGCCGGGTCTGGACGCACAGGCTCCGTGGGTAATCGAAGTCCCATAGAACACAATCGGAGACTCTGATCGAGGCTGGATGGGTTCAAACGCATGATCCGCGGCAACACCAATCTTGAGATGAGTGGTCCCGTTATACAGCGGGAGATAGATGGTGTAGTTTCGCATCCCGGGGGCGAGCCCCGATATCAGACTCAGCTTCATCTGTTGAGCATTCGGTGCAGCAACAGCGATCCATTTCCAGGAACCATCCGTGTCCTGACCGTAAAGATCCAGTCCACTGACTCCCGTTGCGGGCATATGAGGCATTGCCAGGTTGGCTGACGTCAAACCATAATCGGCCTGGATTTCCGTTGCATCGGTCCGAAATCGGACCATCATCCCGGCGGAATGGCGACTGAGGCTCCAAACGGCATCGCGAACAACCGACTTTGCTCGCCCTGGAAGGCGATCGAAATAGCTTTCCGTGTCGTTGAACCCACGCCCTTCCAGCCCCCAGTCCTGAACATTATGCCAGTTCACCCCGTCCTGACGTGCGGCACGGGCCGGTCGAACACACAAGGCAGCAGCAGCTGTTGCTGCAGTGGACAGGAAGTTTCGGCGAGAAGGTTGAATCATGGCAAACTCCTGGCGGGTACTGGAAGATTCTCAATGAGCTACCCAATTCTAAAGAGACTGCAATAATAAGGGAAATAATGCGGGAGATCAGGACATGAATATGAAACGGAAGGCCGGCTACGTGAAGAGTTCTCTGACCATTAAGCCCCTGTTTTTGCTGTCTGTATGCTGCCCTTTGATGTTTGCAGGCGGCTGCTCAAATGCACTGGAATCCACGCCTGTTTCCGCGACAAACTCCCCGGAAAATGGCGATCAGGAAGTCCCCGTCAATCTGACCGAACCGGAACTACAGACCGAAGGAACTGACATGGCCCCAGAGCCAGCCCCCACAGAATACAATAAACTCAGCGAACTTGAGGCGTACGTGATTCTTCAAAAGGGCACCGAACCCCCTGACAGTTTCACCTACAAGGGTGAGTACACCGAGTTGATGGAGGCAGGGACGTATATTTGTCGTCGGTGCAATTTGCCCCTGTATGAGTCAGAGTCGAAGTTTCACAGCGGATGTGGATGGCCGGCATTCGACGACGAAATCAAAGGTGCAGTGACTCGAACTGTTGACGCTGATGGAAGGAGAACAGAAATCACATGCCAAAATTGTGGCGGACATCTGGGACATGTGTTTGAAGACGAAGGCTTCACGGAAAAGAACACTCGCCACTGTGTGAACTCTGTTTCCATGAAGTTTGTGGCAAAGGGTGAAAAGCTTCCGCCTGTGGTTCGTCTGAAATCCGAATAGCCAGCAAAGAACCGATTGTCGTGGATCGCTCCGCGATCCCCCGCGATCCCCCGCGTCCCACAGCAATTGCCACAGCCACAGCACGCTGCTCTGTAATCGGACGCGGGATCGCGGAGCGATCCACGACTATGGCAAACATACCGGATTTGAGGATTTGGAAAATTGAGTTGAGTTTGTCGAAATCTGATCAAGCAGGAAGTTACTGAACGACGATTCTCAGGAAGCCTATATCCATCAAGGATTTCCGCTTGACGGATTTGACACAAGTCACCTATAAAGCAACTCGACGCAGTTGAACGAAGTTCACCAGACTCACTTTGGTGACAACTTTTCAGAAAACTGCGTTGTGTTTGACATTCGCAACTGTTTGTATTTTGGCACCGATAGACAGTCTGCTTTTCGAATTTTGGTGTCAAAGAAGTCCCCCACGGAGGAACCTGGGAATGGCCGCAAAGAGCACCGCTGCAAAGTCTGCTACCAAGACGACCGCAAAGCCGGCAGCTGCAAAGTCCACGAAGGCAAAGACGGGCGCTGCAAAGCCAGCTGCTAAGCCAGCTGCTGCAAAGTCCACAAAGGCGAAGACTGGCACCGCAAAGCCAGCTGCTAAGCCAGCAACCAAGAAGCCGGCTCCTGCAAAGAAGAAGTAATTCTCGCAGCAGCTGTGATTTCGAACGGTTTCTCTGTTCGAACTGCAACGACCGAGTCGTCCTGACGGACCTCGGTCGTTTTTGCGTTTCTGTCTCCCTATATTTCGTGCTGCAGTGCTCTCTTTCCGATTGCCCGCTTTCCGAATGGCTCATTCAGGTGACTCAGCAGCAGAATCTTTTTGGGTTTGCAGAGATGCCCGAATGGGAACGGGCGGCCCAGGAGGACGTGCAGGTTGCCGAAGTGGTTTTCAATCTGCCATTGGAGAAACCATACACCTACCTGATCCCGGAAGAGTTTCGCGGGATGCTGCGGGCCGGACAGCGAGTCAAAGCGTCTCTCGGTCGCGGTGATCGTTCGGTGATCGGGTATTGTGTTGGAATTCGCCAGAAGAATCCCGACGATCAGCGAAGGCTCAAACCGATTGCGGAGTTGATAGATCGCGAGCCGCTCCTTGACAGCCGCATGCTTGAACTGACTCGCTGGATTGGAGAGCGTTACCTTTGTGGCTGGGGACAGGTTCTCGAGAGCGTGATTCCCGCGGGTGTCCGCCGGCGGAGTGGAACTCGGCTCATCCAGAGTTACATCCTGAAACCCGGTATCACTGATCGACTTGAAACACTCAAACTCAGTCGCCAGCAAAACGAGATCATTCAACTTTTGATCCGGGCGTCTGGTCCGGTTTCTGCCACCGAGTTGTGTGAGCGAGCTCAGTGTGGGCCGTCTCCATTGACAACACTGCGAAAGAAGGGACTGATAGAAGCCATCAGGGTTCGTTCGGAAGTTGAAGGCGGTCACACGACTGACGCGATTCCGGAAAGCGACCTGTCACTCGGCGAAGAACAGCAGGCCGCACTGACGAAGATACTCGAATCAGTCAATTCCGGTCAGCACTCGACACTGTTGCTTCACGGTGTCACCGGCAGTGGAAAGACGGAGGTCTATATTCGAGCAATCCGTGAAGTTGTGTCCTTCGGACGTCAGGCTATTGTCCTCGTCCCTGAAATCAGCCTGACTCCTCAGACAATTCGACGATTTCGCAGCCGTTTTCCTGATGTTGCTGTTCTTCACAGCCATATGTCTGATTCTGAGAGACACTGGCAGTGGCAACAAATTGCCGAGGGGCGAATTCAAGTCGTCGTCGGTGCCCGCAGTGCCGTATTTGCCCCTGCGCCGCATCTGGGGCTGATCATTATCGATGAAGAGCACGAGCCGTCATTCAAACAGGACAGTACTCCCCGCTATCACGCCCGCGAGGTTGCTCGGTATCGATGTCGTCAGGAGCAGGTCCCTCTGATTCTTGGTTCCGCAACACCAACGCTCGAATCCTGGCTCAGAGCTCAGCGGAAACAGGATATCCTAATCTCTATGCCACATCGCGTCGCTGAACGACCACTTCCTCCGGTAGTGATTGTTGATACGCGATCAGATCCCCGAATTGCACGAGGTTCTGCAATCGGAAGGGCGCTGTTTCAGGCGATTACCAAAGCCCTTCAGGATCGCGGGCAGATCATTCTGTTTCTGAACCTTCGCGGGTATTCGCCAACCGTGTGGTGTCGGAGCTGCGGGACAGGAGTGAAGTGTCCGAACTGTGATATCACACTGACCTGGCATCGTGATCGCGGTTCTGCGATCTGTCACAGCTGTGACTTTGAAACACCTCCCCCGGAACGCTGTCCTGTCTGCGAATCGCAGGCCATTCGCTATCTCGGAACGGGAACGCAGAAACTCGACGAAGAAGTCCGTCTGACATTTCCCAATGCCACGTCTCTCAGAATGGACAGTGACACAATGCGTCGTCCGGGCAGCCATGACGAGGCCCTCGAAAAATTTCGCAGCGGGGAAGTTCAGATCCTGCTTGGTACTCAGATGATCGCTAAGGGACTCGACTTTCCCAACGTCACACTTGTGGGAGTCATCGATGCCGACACAATGCTTCGCCAACCGGATATGAGAGCATCAGAAAGAACATTTCAGCTGATTGCTCAGGTCGCTGGTCGAACCGGACGAGGAACTCGCGGGGGGCGAGTCCTTGTTCAGACAACGTGCCCGGAAGATCCCGCAGTCAAATTTGCATCAAAACATGACTACGTCGGGTTTGCTCAGCATGAACTGGCAGAACGCCATGAACACTTTGCACCCCCCTTTAGCTCTGTAACCCGCGTCATTTTCCGTGGACCCGTCGAACAGCAGGTCCTGCAGACAGCTCAGGCCGTAGCGGATCGACTTCGAGCTCTGAGGAAGGATCATTTGAAGGACATTCGCATCCTTGGAGCAGCTCCAGCCCCGGTGACACGACTCAGAAATCTCTGGCGATTTCATCTTCAGATTTGCGGAAAGACTCAGGATCTTGTCCGGGAAATCTGGCAGAAGCTGGAAGAGGACCTGACACTACCTGAAAATATCGAAATGGCGGTCGACGTGGACCCCATCAATTCTCGCTGAAAATACGGGGACAAATCGCCGTGTTGATTTCAAAACAATCTGCGCTGTCTTCCCGGTCATCGATCGTTCTGAGCACGATCAGTTTGCTGCTCAGTATCATGATGGGCTGCAGCAGCGAGACTTCGACCACTCGAATGGATGCAGCCATCGAAGCAATGAAGCGGGGCGATTCCATAGAAGCAGAGAAATTTGCCAGGACCATTATTCGTGAGGATCCTGAGTGGAATGATGCCCAGATGCTGCTCGCAAAAATCGTCGAAGGCAGAGGCGATTCGGACGGAGTTTTGGAGTACTTTGCTGCCGTAAAACGCGATGGGTCTCCCCTGTCTCTGCGAGCCGCGGAGGAATCGGCGAACACATGGCTTCGACGCTGTCAGCTTTCAAAGGCCGCGGAAAACTTTGAATATCTGGTGGGCTCAAAACCGGATGACTCGTCAATGCGTTCAACGCTGGCTTCCATCTTCACCATCTCCGGTCAGCGAGCCAGAGCCGAATCACACCTGTTTAAACTGCTGAAATCGGGTGCAATCGAAATGGAAGATCTGGTCACATATACTCAACCCGAAAGACCTCCTCGACAGACCCGACTCCTGCATCAGTGCGACGAAGATAATAATACCGATCCCTTCGTCATTTTTGGGCTTGCGCTCGAAGATATGCAGTCGCAGCGATTCGCAGAAGCACGACGTCGAACAGATCTCGTCGTGAAAGCGATGCCAGAGTTTGCGGAAGCCCAGGCTCTGCTGGGAGAACTGCTTCTGGATACCGATCTCAACGCCGTAACTCAATGGCATGAAGACCTGCCGTCCGTTGTCAGCAATTCGGTAAGTATCTGGTACGTTCGAGGTCTGTGGGCTCAAAGACTGGAACTCGATGAAGCCGCTGCTCGCTGCTTCTGGGAAGTCGTCCGAAAGAGTCCTACACATCGAAAAGCAATGTATCAGCTGGGACAGGTCCTGCAGACCAGTCATCCTGAGGCTGCCATCGCCTTTTCAGAACGCGCGGAGCAACTGCATGAGTACAGTGAACTTCTCGAGAAGGTTCTTAACAGTGCCGGAAAAGATCCGGATCAGGTCAAGCGCCTGATCGAGCTGCTGACACTCATGGGCAGAGACTGGGAGGCGTGGGCCTGGGTTGGCAAGATTGAACAACTCTCAGAAGGCGAAATGGCCATCCAGCCGGAATGGGCGGCTCTGAGTCGAGTCCCCTCTGCAAATCCCCCACGCATTCTTGTCGATCGCGATCTGACTCGAACATATGACCTCTCAAAGTTGCCCGACCCCAGGGCAGCAATCGCCAGGGCAGCAGCTGGCCTTGCTCAGCCTGCAGCAGCTGTCGGTGAGGTTCGCTTTGCAAATCGAGCGGCGGAAGTCGGAGTGGACTTCACCTATTTTCAGGGGCCGGATTCAACATCCGGAGGCGTACGGATCTTTGAATCAACAGGTGGAGGGGCAGGTGTCATCGACATAGATCTCGACGGCTGGCCGGACCTACTGCTGACTCAGGGCGAAGAATGGCCGCAGGGGAGCGATCAGCCCGCAGGCTCGCCGAAATATCGGGATCACATTTACCGTAATCGCGGCGGGCGGTTCTCTGATGTTTCTGATGTCTGCGGTCTTGCAGATAATGACGCATACAGTCAGGGATGTTCAGCCGGAGACTTCAACAACGACGGTTTCCCGGATCTGTATATCGCAAATGTGGGTCGCAACCAGCTGCTGCTCAATAACGGCGACGGAACATTTACTGACGTCACAGATGAATCCGGTATTCAGGGAACGTCGTGGACGACGAGCTGTCTGATCCTCGACCTGAACGCGGATGGCTGGCCAGATCTCTATGATGTCAATTACCTTGAGGGCGAGCGCGTTTATCGAGTCGAATGCAGTGCGGACCGTTGTTCTGTTCGAAGCTTCACCGGTGCCCCCGATCAGGTGCAGCTGTCGCTCGGAGACGGAACGTTCGCAGCCGTTCCCGACGCTGTTCCAAAAATCAACTGCAAAGGACTGGGGATTGTCTCGATCTATCACGACGGCGATCCACGCCCGAGTCTCTTCATTGCAAATGATCAGGTTCCAAATTTTTATCTCCGTCCGGAATCTGCCAGTGGAGTCTACTCAGATCATGCTGTCCTGTCCGGCCTTGCCGTTAACAAAGATGGCCAGCCAACCGCCTGCATGGGGGTTGCTTCCGGTGATCCTGATCAGAATGGTTTCACAGATCTGTTTGTGACCAACTTTGAGGGGGAAGCCAACTGTCTGTATCTTCAGAATTCGGCAGGTTTATTCCGCGATCGAATCGCCGGCTCCGGACTGATGGCAGCCGGTATTCCTTATGTCGGCTGGGGTACTCAGTTTATCGATGTCGAAAATGATGGTGACCTGGACATTGTCGTCACGAATGGACACGTTGCAGACTTTGGAGAACCAGGTGTCGAATACCGGATGCCTTCGCAACTTTTTCTGAACAACGGACAGAACCAGTATGAGCTGGTGCCTGCTGAAAGGGCCGGTGAACTGTTCGCTGTCGCAGCACTCGGCAGATCGCTGGCAACGGCAGACTGGAACGCCGATGGACGAACCGACTTTGTGATTTCGAACCTCGCTTCACCAGCCGTGATCGCATTCAATGAAACGGAAGTTGTCGGCAGAAGCCTCGACATCCGCCTTCACGCGACCCAATCATCCCGTGATGCCGTTGGCTCCGTCGTGAAACTCAAAGTGGGTGACCGAATCATTTCTCAGCGACTGACGGCCGGCGACGGCTATCAGGCAACTAACGAGCGTCGGCTGTTCTTCGGACTGGCCAACAACGAACGCGTGGATGAACTCACCGTCCTCTGGCCCTCAGGCACAACAACCGTCCTCCATGACATCCCCTCGCAGGGAAAACTACATATCGCCGAAAAGTAGCCCCCCCAAAGTACTCATCACGCTCCGTCGTGATGTCGAACCCCGGCCCACGTCCCATTGTGGTAATGAGCGTTTGCCGCGGAGAGCCCCTGGTTTTGTCCCACAGTATTGACAATCTGTGGGACAAAACTACAATTTTCCGCGGAGGGTATTCTCATGGCAGAAGGCGTGAATGTACGGTTTTCGGGCGAACTTCAGCGGTTTATCCAGGAACGAACGGGTGCAACGGGCGTCTATGCCTCGGCGAGCGAATATATTCGTGACCTTGTGAGACGTGACTACGAACGCGAGGAACAACGCAAATGGCTTTGGTTGCGACACGAACTCAAGGAAGGTCTGGAGGCGTCGGAGTCGGAGTTTGAATCGCTCGATACGAACCGCCTGCTTGACGAGGCCAGATCGCGGAGTGCAGAGCGTGGAAGTTAAGTTCCTTCGGGCTGCCAAAAGCCGCCTGATTGAGATCTGGGGGTATACCGAACGTACATGGGGAGAAGAGCAGGCCGACAAATACATTCGGGGGCTCGTTGGTTCGATTCAGGAGGCTGCGAGCTTTCGTAATCGTTGGCGACCTGTAATGGATGCCGAACTCCCTGGCGTTTACTTCATCCAATACGAGCGGCACTTCATCTTCTTCCGCGCCCTCCCGCCAGACGCTATCGGCGTGATCAGCGTGCTACACGAGAACATGAACATCCCGATGCGCCTGCGAGAAGATGCCACCCGACAACGCGATGACTGATTCGTCGAGTTTGGGCCAAATCATGTGTGGACACGCATTGAAACCAATGCGCGGACGGCAGACGGAGTCTGCCTGCTACTTTTCAGATCAGTTCCGGGATTGGGAGGGGGTTGCTGACGAGATGTGCCGGGCGGCCCTGGGGGGTGTAGAGGATCTTGTTGGGGTCAATTCCCAGCTTCCAGTAGATCGTCGAGACAAAGTTCTCAGGTGACTGGACGTTTTCCACGGCCGAATGACCTTTTCGGTCGGTGGCTCCGACAACGGTGCCACCGGGCGTACCACCGCCAGCCATTAGAACGGACATCGCATTTGCCCAGTGATCGCGGCCAGCGGTTGTCTGACCGTTGAGTACAGAAAGCGTTGGTGTTCGACCGAACTCGCCCAGTGCAACAACCAGAGTACTCTCCAGAAGCCCTCGTTCTTTGAGATCCTGAATCAGCGTTGCCACGGAGTTATCCCAGTCCGGCAGGCGTTTTCGAAGCGTTCCGAAGATATCGCTGTGATGATCCCAGCCACCATCGTAAACGGTGATAAAGGGAACACCGGCTTCGACAAGTCGTCGGGCTAGCAGGCATCTCTGACCAAAACCGTTTCGTCCGTAGCGAGTTCTGGTTTCTTCAGACTCGCGACTGATGTCGAAGGCCTTCTGAGCATCAGGAGATGTCACCAGATCAAAGCCCTGCCGATAATATTCGTCAAACGCAAGAGCCGGATCACCAGAGGCTTCATCATTGATCCGAATCATATGATCGATTTTCGACCTCAGATCGGTTCGTGAACTAAATCGAGCCTCTGCGAGACTGCTCGGGATTGCAACGTCGCGAACTCGGAACTTGTCCCGATTCGGGTCATCTCCCACCACAAACGGAGCGTAGCGTGCTCCCAGGAAGTTCGGGCCGCCTGATCGAGACATCTGTGGCATGCTGAAGTAATTTGGGAGACCGTTGTCTCGTCCCAGCTCTTTCGCAACGACGGAACCCATACTGGGATGGAAGCTGACAAACGCTCCGCAGCCCACCGGAATTCGTGGTGGCGAGCCCGTCATCATGTAGTGATTGCCGGCGCCGTGATTACCCTGATCATGGCGGATCGAGCGAATCATGGCATAGTCGCCAAGGCTGGCTGCCAGCTTCACCATGTGCTCCGAATAAAGTACTCCCGGGACAGATGTCTGAACCTGAGTAAACTCGCCGCGATACTCTGCGGGGGCATCGGGTTTTGGGTCGAAGGTCTCAAAGTGTGTCGGGCCCCCATCCATCCAGATCAGAATGCAGCTCGTGGCCTTAGCCTTTGGCCCGGCCCCCTCATGAGAAGCCTCCGCGCGGACTCGTAACCCGTCGACAAGTCCGGTTCCCAGCAAAGCGCCGAGTCCAAACTGCAGACAATCTCTTCGGGTTGTACCTTCGCAGTTGCGTCGATTTGGCATCGTGAGTTTCCTCAGTCCTGCAGAACAAATTCGGGAGAATTCAACATGGCCCACATCAGGTCTTCAATCACCATCCGACGATCGGCACCTTCAGCAGCAAACAGACCTTCTGCAAAGGCCGATTCTTCAGGTGACGGATTTCGGGCATAAACTCTTCGATAGATCTCTGACACGATCTCTGCTGCCGTCTTTTCAGACTTCGACAACAGGGCCGCATAGCTGTTCTCGGATGTCAGATCTCTGTGCAGCTCTTCGCTGTTCATCAGATGCAGGCTTTGCACAACAGTCGAGTCCGACGTGCGCTCACATGGGGGATCCTGATTGGGGTCCGGTCGGCCGAATGTATCCAGAAACAGAGATTCGGTTCGATGTGTCCAAATCTGTCGAGCATTGGTGTCCGGCGGCATTGCTGCAAAACGTTGGGGAACTCCTGAGATTTCCGCAAAGGCATCCAGCAGGACTTCCGCTCGCAGACGATGCCGATAGTGTCGTGAATAATATCGAGTGTCTGCTACGTTTCGATCCGATGGCAGGGAACTGAGCTGATACACCTGTGAATTGGCGATCAGACGAATCAGGTCCGTCAGAGAATAGTCTGAGTCCCGAAATGCATTACCAAGAGCAGTCATCAGTTCCGCGTTGCTCGGCGGATTGGTTCCCCGGAAGTCGTCCACCGGTTCCACAAGCCCGCGACCCATCATGTCCGCCCAGACACGATTCGCCATCACCTGAGAGAACAGGTGATTGTCGGGAGAAACAATCCAGTTCGCCAGAACTTCACGCGGGTCTTCTGTTTGCTCAGTGACTTCAGCCAGTCCAAAGAGCGGCTTTGGTGTCATGACTTTGCCGTTCACGGGATGATTCACGACTCCGGATTTGCCGGCGAAGATAAACTCCTCTGAACCGGAAATCGGCGGAGATACTCCTGTGCCTTTGCGGTCCAGTTTCGCAAAGTATGCCGCAAAGCTGTAGAAGTCGTCCTGGCTCCAGATTTCAAACGGATGGTGATGGCACTTTGCACATTCCAGTCGTACACCCAGAAACAGCTGACTAACCATTGTTGTCAGTTCGTCAGGAGTCCGGCGGTCTCGATAGAGCGTTACTGAACCTTCTCGAAATGTACTTCCCTGCGCCGTCAACAGCTCTCTGGCGAATTCATCCCACGGTCGTCGTTCACGAAACGATTGACGAATCCAGTTGTCGTAGTTCAATACGGTCTTGATACCGACGCGGTACGGATTGGGTCGCAGCAGGTCGACCCATTTGTTGGCCCAGTGGTCAGCAAAGTCGGGTTCCAGCAAAAGTTGATCAATCAGCTTCGAACGTTTGGCAGGGTCGGTGTCAGAAAGAAATCGTTCCACCTCATCCGGACGCGGAACCCGCCCACAGATGTCGGTCGTGACTCGTCGCAGAAATGTGTGGTCGTCGCAGACCGCCGAGGGAGTAATTCCAAGACGCGCCAGTTTGTCGTAGACCAGTTTGTCGATAAAGTTTCGAACGGGCAGCTGAGCATACACGTCCGGAGAAACTTCGCCTGGCATTGGCACAGAAGCCACACAGACGGCGATGTGACCCAGGAAGCGAGCCATGATCGCAGCTTCACCTGTAATCATGCTTGCCTGTACAACACCACTCTCCGTGACGCCGGCGATTGGAGATTCGTTGGATTGAAACTGCGTCAAACGAGTCACATCTCTGGTGGTCCCGTCTTCGTAGTGTGCCGTCACTGTGAGAGGCTGCGATTCGTTGTACTTCAGCACCAGCGATTCCGGCGACACGGATACTCGAATCAGCTTTGACGCATTTGGTGAATGTCGAGGCAGGCCTTCACGAATCCAGCGAAGCAAAAGTTGATAGTCATCACCTCCTGCGTCCAGTCGCCGTCCTCCGCCATGCGGAGACTGACCCGTTGGCTTGCGAAGCAGCAGACTGTTCTCTGGCGAGGCAGGGAACAACCTCCGGCCGCGACCTTCTTTGACGATCGCATCAAAGTCAAAGTCCGGATCAAAGCCCAGCAGAGAAAGCTGAAACCCACCCTGACCTCGCGACTTCCCGTGACACGGTCCGCTGTTGCAACCGAATTTCGTAAGGATCGGCATGACCTCGTTTTCGAAGTCAACAGGCCCTTCCGAGTCGCTCTGTATTCCTGCTCCAGCCTGTACCCCAGCTCCTGCCTGAAGCGGCGGCGTCAACAGCAATAAGGCTGCGACAAAAGAAGCCATCAGTGCAACATGAAGGATGATCCGCATGGAAGCAAACTCGCAGATCAGTCCGTCACCTCTACAGTGAGCGGACAGGAAAACGGGGGCAGGGAAATGAACGGCAGGTCCGACAACAACAGCAAATCAACAGGAGGGAAGGTATCACTATAGTTCGACAACAGACGCTTTTCACCCCAGTTTTCCTTGTCTGCAGGCCAGTTTATCCAAAACTGTCTTTGCACAATCCGATCGAGCAGAAACACATTGACAGGGCTCCGTCGTGAAGCGTGCACTTCCGGTGCAAGTGAACAGAGGACTCGAATCGCTGCGAATTCTGAAGTCTGCCTTTTGAGGGATTTCCAACCAGGACGAATCAAGTCGATTCTGTCACAATCTCTTTTGACCGCGTGCATTCCGCGACGTCCAGCGGAACCTGCCCACTCATCCCTCCTGCTCAAGATGATGCTTTCTCGAACGAGAACCCGTGTTCGAAAGGAACAACCATGCTGAATCGACGCCACTTCTTTCAGCTCGCCGGCACAGGGCTTTTGGCTTCCTGTCAGGGATTACCCGCAGAACTCCTGGCAGCTGAATTGCTCGCCGCTGATCCCACAGTCACCGAACCAGTTTCGAAGCAGCGAAAACGAATGGCAGTGATCACCACTGAGTGGCGGTATCACTCCCATGCATGGCATATGGCGGAACGGTTCCTCGTGGGATATCCCATTCAGGGGCGATGGCACAAGCCCGAGCTTGAGGTTGTCTCTGCCTATGTCGATCAGTTCCCGGAAAACGATCTGAGCAAAAGTCGGTCGGAAGAATTCGGATTCCCGATCTATAAGTCTGTTGCTGAAGCTCTGTGCTGCGGAACCGATTCGCTGGCCGTGGATGCTGTCCTGATCATCGGTGAACACGGAAAGTATGAACTCAGCGAATACGGTCAGACAAAGTATCCTCGCTATGAATTCTTCAAACAGGTCACAGATGTGTTCCGCAAAAGTGGCCGAGTTGCACCGGTCTTCAATGATAAGCACTTGTCATGGAAGTGGGACTGGGCAAAGGAAATGTATGACATTGCTCAGGAGCTGAAGATCCCGTTCGCAGCGGGTTCGTCTCTTCCGGGTACCTGGCGGATGCCGTCGGTGGAAATGCCATACGGTGCAGAGGTCGAAGAGTTGATGTGCCTGGCAATGGGCGGTATGGACAGTTACGACTTCCATGCTCTGGAAGTCATTCAATGTATGGCCGAACGACGCAAGGGCGGTGAAACCGGAGTCGCCGCTGTTCATGGTCTCAAGGGAGATTCCGTCTGGAAGGCAATGGATTCCGGGAGCTGGAACGATGGTGGATGGGATCCGTCACTCTTGGCCGCCTGCCTGTCACGCTCGCAGACTCTCGCTCAGCCCGAATCCTTCAGCCACCGCTATCCCATACGCGAACAAATGCAGGAATGGGTTAAGGACCCCGTTGCCTACCGGATCGAATACGTTGACGGAACAAAAGCCACCATGCTGCTGATGAATGGCCTCGTTGGTGACTTCACGTTCGCTGCAAAACTGAAAGGACAGTCCGATCCATTGTCGACACTGTTCTACCTGCCACCCGTACCGAATGTTGTCTATTCCGCAGAACTGATGGCAAAGGCAGAAGCCACGTTCATCAACGGCAAGTCGCCTTGCCCGCTTGAGCGGACTCTGCTGACCTCGGGCCTGACAGAAGCCGGCGTTCAGGCGGTCGGCAAAGGCCAAATCCGCCTCGAGACCCCACATCTCAATGTCCGCTACACCGCCCCAAAGGAATCTACATTCGCCCAATCGTGATCCAGCTGGACTGCATCCCAAAGTACTCATCACGGCGGAGCGTGATGAGTACTTTTTAGCGCGAGAATCGGAAGAACAGGAGGCCGCCGGATTGTGATTTGCCGGAGGATGTTCGCTGGACCGTACTTCGCTGACCCGAATTTCCAGAGGCTCGCTGATAGAAATTGTTTGTTCGCGAACGCAGATGGTAACGACTGGCGACCATCTCTGAGCTGCTGGCGATGTCTGTGGTGACCACGATTTCCGGTACCACACTCACCACTGTCGCGGCGGCCGAAAATGAAGCGACTGCCAAAAGCCCTGCAACAATACGCTTTGAAAATCTCATGACCTGTGTCCTCTCAGTCTCGCTTCTTCCCTGAAGACACTGTGTTCATCGTCATTGATGAACGTGGCAAACCGTCTTTGTAGTGGATTTCCTCAAAAGCAACATCTGTACCGCTTTGACGGCCAAAGCCTTCAGTACGGAAAAAATTGGGTTTCCTGATTCGAAACACGCCCGTTTGATAAAAACAGGGCAGGGTAATTCCCCGGTCAGGTGCCCTGCATTCTTCAGTGGGCACGCCACATCGTCGTTTCATCCGCGAAACACTAGCCCAGAACATTTGATGCCAATTGACACCATTCGTGGTCTCTGAAAGACCCCGTCCGCGGAAAACACTCCCTTTTTGAGAAAACCAACCCCATTTTTGAAAAACAGGACTGACGAGTCCTGTTTTGCTCTCCCAGCCAGGCAACAAAACAAGATACTGACATCCTGTTTTGATAGTTAAACGCGTCCGAGTTTTTCGCCGAGGAGAAACGTTGAATGTTCTGTAACCAGTGTGAGCAAACCCAGAACGGTCGTGGTTGCACGGACGTCGGAGTCTGTGGCAAAGATGAAGACGTGCAGTCGCTTCAGGAAATCCTGCTGTACGGCCTGAAGGGCATGGCTGCCTACGCCAACCATGCGAGGCGACTTGGGAAGGTCGACGACAATGTGAGTGCCTTTATTGAAGAAGCGTTGTTCTCCACCATGACCAACGTCAATTTTGATCTCGAGAGTCTGCTGGAGATTGTGCTTGAGTGCGGACTTCAGAACGTCCGAGTGATGCAGTTGCTGGACGAGGGCCATACAGAAAAGTTTGGGGTTCCGGAACCTACGACGGTCTATGAAGGTACAAAGGCCGGACCGGGAATCCTGGTGACAGGACACGACCTGCTTGATCTGTCTGATCTACTGGAACAGTCGGCGGGACAGGGAATCAACGTTTATACTCATGGTGAAATGTTGCCGGCTCACAGTTATCCGAAGCTGAAGGCGCATTCACATCTTGCCGGACATTTTGGTGGTCCCTGGCAAAACCAGTACTGGGAGTTTCCGTCGTTCAGTGGCCCGATCGTTGCCACCACCAACTGTGTTTTGATTCCACCGGATTCATACAAAGACCGACTTTATACGACTCGCATGACGGCCGTTCCCGGAGGAACCCGTTTGAAGACCAACGACTTCTCGCAGGTCATCGCGGCGGCAAAGACACTTCCACCGTTGTCTGAGCGGAAGGTTCGTGAGTCAACGATCGGGTTTCATCATAGTGTGATTTTGGGTCTGGCCGACAAGGTTTTGGAAGCGGTGAAGTCGGGAGACATCAAACGCTTCTATCTGATTGGTGGCTGCGACGGCGCGGAGCTCGGGCGCAACTATTACACCAAGCTGGCTCAGCAGACACCGCATGAATCGGTTGTACTCACGCTGGGCTGCGGCAAGTACCGCATTCGAAATCATGAATACGGCACGGTCGCAGGACTGCCTCGGCTGCTTGACATGGGCCAGTGCAACGATGCCTACGGAGCGGTTCAGGTGGCGTTGGGACTGGCGAAGGCATTTGGCTGTGGGGTCAATGACCTGCCACTGTCGATCGTCCTGTCCTGGTTTGAACAAAAGGCCGTCGCGGTACTGCTGAGTCTGCTGGCCCTGGGCGTAAAAGGAATCCGACTTGGCCCGGTGCCTCCGGCCTTTGTGACTCCCAATGTCTTCCGAATTCTGCAGGACAAGTTTGATCTGAAACTGATCGAAGCGGAACCACCTGCGGAACTGGTTACGCTGAGCGTCTGATCGTTCCCATTGCAACCTGGTCCTTGCCTCAATGCGGTTCTGTCCGAGGACTGCATTGGGGCGATTCTTTGATTTCGAACCTCATCCAACAGGTCCTGATTCACCGGGTGTTGACACATGCAGCAGATTGATGAACAAAAACTGGAAACAGATTCTGTCTATCGGTTTCAGTATCTGGCCGACTTCATGGGCTTTTCGTCGTCGGATGCCTCGGCCGTTCAGGGTGCGGCAATGTACCTTGGGCCGATGATCCCCGAAATCGTGGATCGGACCTACCAGAAGCTGCTGACATACGACGCAACAGCCCGTCACTTTGTACCTCGGCAGACCGGCTTTGATGGATCGCCCCCGGCGAATCTTTCCTCGATCACGGCTTCTCACCCGCAGATTCAGTTTCGCAAAGAGCACCTGGCACGTTACCTCAGCACGCTGCTTGGCAGAACCTGCGACACGAAACTGGTTCCCTACCTCGACATGGTCGGGAAGATCCACACACCACAGGCTGGCAACAGCGAAATTGATGTTCCGTTGGTTCAGATGAATGCTCTGATGGGATACCTTTCGGACATCCTTCTGGAGACCCTGTTCCAGTTACCACTCGACCCCCCAACGATGCAATCCACACTGCGAGCGTTCAGCAAGTTGCTCTGGATTCAAAACGATTTCATCACACGCCATTATTCGTCGAGTTGCAATCAATAGCCATCCCCAAAAAAGTACTCATCACGCTCCGCCGTGATGTCGAGCCCTGGATCCGTCCCTGCCATCCGTGCTTCCGTGTCCTGATCATCCTGCAGCAACCACAGAATGTCGCCGGGAAGTCACCTGCGATTGACCCCAACGGGCAACGCCGTTAAGGAAAAAGTGAGTGTTGCAAATTGAGTTTCCTGAGTGCTTGTTTTTGTTTTTCCGTTGCCTT
>JAEUIH010000073.1 GCA_016795105.1 Planctomyces sp. | reverse complement strand
CGCTGAACTCATCATCAGACGCATCACGGAATTCAGCTCCTCCAGCGTAGTCAAATTCTGTGCCAATTCCTCTACATATTCACGTGTCTTCTCTTGAAGCAACCGGTTCATCATGACCTCCATGTGTCAATTCACGCAGAAAGGGAGTTGCGGGTAATATTCAATCCCGACGTTTGACACAAGATTTCTTACAGGCCCGCCGCCACCGGCTTTACGCCGGTGGAGCGCACGTTTGGCAACTACGCCGGTGGGGCGCACGTTTGGCAGCTAGTTTCCAAACCCGGGCACCACCGACGCAGGGTCGGTGGGGGCCCTGCGCTGCTGCCCGGTCCCTCGCCGCCACCGGCTCTACGCCGGTGGAGCGCACGTTTGGCAACTACGCCGGTGGAGCGCACGTTTGGCAACTACGCCGGTGGGGCGCACGTTTGGCAACTAGGTGTCGGCGACGCCTCCCATTTCGCTCCAGTCGACCAGTTCGATGTCCGGGAGGATCATTTCAACGAACTCTGTTCTCATGCTGGTCTTCACACCTCGACCACCGCGTGAGGTCACCTGGTACTTTGTTTGTCCAAAGCTCAGGACTTTGTCGTTCTCGTTTTTGACTCTCAGGCAGTCACTTGGACGAGCAAGCTGAGTGACGCCCAGTAGCTGATCGCCGGCCTCAAGCTTCAGACCTCGAACACCTTTTCCGGCACTGTTCAGGACGGGAATTTCATCGATTCGGAAGTGAATGATGCGGGCTTTGCGGGACGCGAGAAATACCGTTTCGGCATCTCGGACGAGACCTGCGTAGACGACCTGATCGGCTTTATTGAGACGACAGTACTTGCGGCCCGCCTTTGTGGACGGACTTCGGAAGCCTTCGAACGGAATCAGCAGAACCTGTCCCATGCGAGTTGCGACAAGCATCAGAAGGCCGACACCGTCACCCACATCATCCAGCGACGGTACGAATCGCGGGTCCGTCGGGATGGCTGCAATGACAGAGGTTCCGTCCGCCATCTTTGCACGTTTGGCAAGCGGCTCACCATAACCGGATGACACCGGAATTTGATCAATCGGAACCGTGTACGCGATGCCGTCTGAGCAGAGGAAGACGGCATGATCGAGTGTGCTTCCGGGAACGACCATCAGCACGCTGTCGCCTTCGCGTACGCGTGTTTTGGACACACTGGCCAATTGTCCTACACGCTTGATCCACCCGTCTTTTGTGATCACAACGTTCGTGTTTTCGCGAACGATATACGCCTGTGGATCGAATTCAACGATTTCTTCAGAGCTTCCGATTCCACTTCTGCGTTCATCGCCAAAATCACGCGCCAGCTCTTCCAGCTCTGTCGTGATCAGCTTCCACATCTTCGTTTTTGATTTCAGGATTTGTTCAATCCGGTTGGCTTCCGCCCGCTTCTCCGCAAGCTCTTCGCGAATCTTGTCAATTTCCAACCGGGAGATTCGGTAAAGCTGAAGTTCGAGGATCGCATCAGTTTGAATTTCATCCAGAGGAAACTCTTTCATGAGCTTCTCAGCAGCGTCCTTCCTGCCGTTGCTCGCCCGAATGATTTTGAGAGCTCGATCAAGTCCATCGAAGATGATCTCGAACCCTTCGAGGATATGAATACGGCGTCGAAGCTGTTCCAGCTGATATTCAAGTCTGCGACGAACCGTTTCATACCGGAAATCCAGGAAATACTGGAGTTGTTCCTTCAGATTCAGGACTCGCGGAACAAGGCCTCCGCTTTCGGATGGGACGAGGCAGGTCGCGTTGTAGCTGAAGTTCTGCTCCAGCGACGTGTGCCGATAAAGATAGGCAACAACGGCTTCGACATCGGCGCCCGATTTCACTTCAATGGCAATCCGTAGTCCATTCTCTTCGTTGGTTTCATCGTTTACAGAGACAAGCTGAGGAAGTTTGCGAGCTTCCACAAGGTCACCGATCTCTGTCATCAGTGGGCCGGTTGTTACTCCGTACGGGATCGAATAGATAATGATGCGGTTTGGGATTTCGCGGCGACCTTCCTGATCGAATCGCCATTCCCCTCGGACTTTGAACGAACCTTTTCCGGTTTCGTAGGCCTCCCGAAGTTCTGCGCGGTCCGTAACGATTCGACCACCCAGTGGAAAGTCGGGCCCCTTTACGTACCTCATCAGTTGGGCAACGGTCGCATCCGGATCTTCAATCAGGTGAATACAGGCTCGAGTCACTTCGTTCAGATTGTGAGGCGGCATGCAGGTTGCCATTCCCACCGCAATACCCTGAGTGCCGTTGACGAGAAGCGCCGGATATCGGGATGGAAGGACGACGGGCTCCTGATCGGCCGCATCGTAGGTCGGTCGCATATCGACCGTCTGGTAACGCAGCTCGTTCATCAGATTTTCAGCAAGCTGAGACAGCTTCGCTTCGGTATATCGAGCTGCTGCGGCCCTCAACCCCATGATTGAACCAAAATTCCCCTGTCCGATCACCAGTGGGTATCGGAGAGTGAAATCCTGAGCAAGACGAACAAGCGCTTCGTAGACCGCCATATCGCCGTGCGGATGGAAAGACCCGGTCGTATCCCCACAAATTTTTGCACATTTGCGGGTCTTCGCGTCTGCGGTCAATCGCAGTCGATCAAACATGACGTAAAGAATTCGCCGTTGAACCGGTTTTAGGCCGTCCCGAATATCTGGGAGTGCTCGTGATGTGATTACGGAAAGTGCGTAGTTCAGGTAACGGCGGCGAGTTTCGCCGCTGATAGGTACAAACTGAACATTCTCAGACGCCGACGCGGTTGAATCTTCGTTAAACAGCTTCTCGCCGTTTTTTCCGCTGGTCTTCTTTCGAGCCACCGTGGGGCTTCCTTTGCCATCAAAATCCGTGAAAAACAAGGTTTTTTCGATTGTAGTGGTTTTGGCGGAGACAGGAAACGGCGAGTGGACCGGGATCGGCAGGAAAAATGGGATGAATACGCAGAGTTTAATCGCAGGGCAATTTGAACCACTCGAAATGGTACTGCCGGAGGAATCGTCGGCAGGAGTGGTACTGAATGATTGATCCGCACGATCGACATTAGCCGAACAAACAGAACGTCAACAATTGTATCGATACCGCGCAGGCCGCGGAGTCGGAACAGGTTGCAGGGCGGATTACCGCGGGGGGCCGCAGGGGATCAGCTTGAGAATTTCCTTCGGTTCTACGTTTACCGGTTAGATACAAGATGAGGCGGGCGGTTTGAAAACCGCGAAGTCCAGGGAGGGGCTCACATGCTTCGCAAGGGATTAGCAGCGCTGATGATGGGTGTTATCTGCGCCGGCGGTGTGTTTGCCGATGAGTCGGCATCCGAGAAGCCGCAAACGGCTCAGCGACCAGGAGTCGTTGGGTGGCTGAAACAGAAGACGAGTTCGGGGTTCGGTGCCAGCCGATCTTCGCGTAAGAGCGAAGAGGGCGGTGCTGTTCAGCGAGCCGTTGTCGATGACGCTGAGCGTCAGGCTGCCCAAAAGCAGGTTCGCCAGACTGCCAGCAGTCCGAATGACGAAATCGTCTTTGTTCAGGAACAGCCCATGGCCATCGAACAGGTGCCGGCAGTTCCGAACATGAGTACGGTCAGCGGACCTCAGTACTTCAGTGCCACGGGAGATCAGTTTACGAATCCTGTGCCTGTTCATCCTGGAAATAACTGGCAGCAGTATTCGCCACCAGTGCCGGTCCACGTCACCTCAGGTGCCCAGTTCTCACCGATTAGTCGGTCGAATGCCGGACAACCTGTGATGACAAACCCGGTGGGCACCACGATTCCTCAAAATCTGGGAACCTACCCACAGACCGGAGCGGCACTGTACCCAGCTCCTGTCCCTGGAATTCCTCAGCAGATTGGCGGAACGGTAATCCCGAATCAGGCGTTTCATCCGCACGAAATGCTGTATGCTCATCGATACCGAGCCATGTACCCGCCTTACTATTACAAGGTGAATGGCGGCTGGGTTGTCACTCCATTTGGAGTCTGGTCTCACGAAGACTGGAAGCTCCAGGGCACCATGGTTGATGTGAAGTACAAATCTCATATCAGCCCATTCTCTCTGTTTCACGGACCCAAGGGCTGGTAAGCCGGTTCGATGATCTGCCGACTGTTTCGATCTCTGGTTTCTATCAGCTAACATTCTTACAGGTAAACGTTTATGAAACCCATAAGCTGCAATCTGATCCGGAGCACAGCGGCAGTCTGCGTGCTGATGGTTTCCGGCTTCATCAGTGCACAGGAAGGGCGTGTCCGAATTACGGACAAAGCTCCTTCTTCCGGAGAACAATCCGGAGTAGTTCGACTTTCGGATCGGGCCATGCCTTCCATTCAGCAGGCGAGTTTCACGCATGGCGGTCCAGCCTGCGGGGATGCTGGCTGTGTGCCTGGATGTGCCGTTCCTCAGGACTGCTGGCAGACGCCTGGATGCATGGCACCGGTCACCTGCTGCCCTCCGACTCAGATGTGTTGCGATCCCTGCATGGCTGGTTGCGATCCCTGCATGACCGGCTGTGATCCGTGCTCTTACAATGGTGCCTGCTACGGGATGGCTGGCGCCTGCTGCAACAACGGTCATGGCCATGGTGGCAACTGCTTCAGCGGAAATTGTCATAACGGCAACTGCCACAATGGCAACTGTCATGGCAACTATTGTGATGGCTACAATGACCGCATGAACTGCCTGTTCGCTGGATCACAGTGCAGCGGTTCAGGTTGTCCTGGCCATGACTGGTGGCGAGGGCAGTCGCTGAGTTTCCGTGAAAAGAACTCTCGACTTGCGAATCACCTGTTTGGCTGGATGGTTCCCTCCGGCTGCTGCGGCCAGGGATGTCCTCCGGTTGGCAAGTACCACATCACCTATGCTGATCAGCCAAACTACTTTGATCAGCGAGACGGTCAGTTGTATGGTGCTCAGGGATACGGTATGCCGATGACTGTGCCTCTCGCACCACATGTGCGACAGCAGTACAACTACGGCTGGGGTGTTCCATCAAGCCGTCTGACTCATATCTCGAACTACAATCCCCAGACATCTCCTCAGCCACTGTATCATCAGACCTGGTAGTTGATGCCGGACCTGATTCACACTGGTTCTGATTTAGACTGGCCCGGATTCACACTGGCCCGGATTTACTGCAACCCAAATCGTCCAATCGTTGAGTGTCTGACAGGGACGTCGGACACAGTGAGGAACGACAGAAAGTCTGAGTTCGCGGGAGGCATCCGCCGCACGGATGCCTCCCGATGTCAGCCGACAGTCGACGACAGAAGAATTCAGACCTGACTCAACCCGTTTGCAGCTGCGACTGCTTGCTGCCTGGAGAAGGATCTCATGCGAACTTTGTCATTGTCATTACTGATGACGACGGCCCTGCTGTTCTCCGGTGGTTTTGCTGCCGGGCAGGTTCATCAAGTCAGCAGCTTCAACGGCTCCCATGAACATGGGCAGACGGTTGTCGGCTGCTACCAGCCAACCAACTGGAATACCGGCTGCCCTGGCGGAAACTGCCAGGCTGGTGTCTGTCATGCAGGCGGAAGCTGTTACTCTGGCCACCACTGCAACAATTGCAATGGTTGTCAGGACTGTCCTCTTGGTATGTGTGTCGACGGCAACAGCTGTCTCACCAACAGTTGCCTGAACGATACGTGCCTTGGTCGGTTATGTGCTACAAAAGCATATCCGGACGCAGGCTGGGCGCCTCCGGCCCGCCTTCCCGTCAATCGTGACCTCGTCTGGTATCAGTCGTACTGGCCACAGGCCTTCTACGGCAATCAGGGTGGTGGCTTTGTTGGAAATTATCCACAGGTTTACCAGCCCACCGATACAACTCAGATGGGTTACTACTACAGCCATGTTCCAACGTGGCAATCACGACCTGGTATGATTCCGCCTGTTCCAAATCCGGCCAACTACCATCACAGAGTTTGCCCAACTGGCTACGGCAATCAGTGCAATACCTGCAACAACGGGGTCGCACATCACTATGCTCACGGATATACATCGCAGGCTCCGATGCAGTACAGCCCGGTTGTACATGCTTCTAAGCCACAGATCGTGCGTCCGGCAACCCATTCTTCGCCACGCCGGTTCAGCTTCGCTTCTCTCGGTGACTTGTTCGACTAATGCGAGGAGACTCTCCTCGAGTGAATCTTCCTTCATCGAATGAAACCGTGTTCGGCTTACCGAACGCGGTTTCTTCGTTTAAGGTCATTCTGCATTCCAGTACCAGGCCGTCTTCTCCGGGGAGGTTGGATATTCCTTCAGAGGAGCGAAGGTTCCAGGATCCTCAACTCGACGAGCCTTAGAAATCAGATTGCGGGGCTCGATTCGAACTCCGCCTCCCACGAGTCCCAGCAGGGTTGATCTTCCCTGCATCCGAGCATTTCCAAGGGAGGGTACCTCTTTTGGAACCCCGTATTTGTTCAGCGGAAGAGCCTGTTCATCGAGCAGAGTTTCAATGTCCAGCAGGAGGCCGTCTCTCTTGGCCTTTCGCACGATCGCTCCAACAACCATCAGATCGAAGATGTTCTGCAGCTCTGCGATCGCACTGACTTTCTCTGCCAGAGCATCAATGCGGTTGCTGAAGTGCTTCGCATACTCGTAGGAACTCTTCAAATTGACCGCAGCTCCGGTTCGCTGCCCGTTCTCGTCGACCAACTCGTCCTGCCCAAACAACTGGATTCTGGGGCCCGTCAGGCGATACAACGTTTCGTCTTCGTTGGTCTCGATCCCGTTTGCTGCTGCGGCAAACCACCATCGTCTCAGGATGTCTTCGCCGGGCTTCATTGATGCAAGCTGACTGCGGAAGCCTTTTACCGGTGGATCGTCGACCCCCAGCGTCAGTCTCTTCAGCACATAATCTGCTTCAACCATTGCAAGCGCCGTTCTGCAGTCCTCCCGAACACCCATCACAGAGACATTCCAGTTTCCCAGTTCTTCCGCCATTCTGCGGAAAACGCCAATACCTTCCTGGACCGATCCGGGTGTTTTGCCGGCATCCAGGATCCGTCGAGCAGCGACAAGTCGCGTCGGATCGGGGTCAAACGAACATCCCGCAAACGCAGCTTCCGGAGGTAATCGAAGGGCTGCCAACAGGTGTTCAAAGTGAAGCGTGGGGCGTCCGGATTCAATACCGAGCAATCGCCCGTCTGTTTCGGCAAACGCCTCCGACGGCCCTGCAAAGATAACATCGTTTTGCTCGAGATCGATTGCAACAAAGTCGATTCGAGTCAATCCTGCCAAAGCCATGATTTCCGGGGTGTCCCCTACGACCTTCGATGACTCCAGCTGCCTCGCGCACTCATCGTTCAGTTTCTTCAGTGACACTTTTCGCAGGTCTCGAGACTTCAACAGCTCTGCCGACAATTGATCGGTCGCTTTGGACTTCATCTGCCGACGCGTTTGTGAAGAAGGGGCTGTCCGAGTAGCTGCCATGCTGACGAGTCCATCAGCGTTGATCAGGATTCCTCCAGCGTTTCCGCCACCTCCCTGATTCCCGCCTCCCTGGTTACCTCCGCCCTGATTGCCACCCTGTGCAAAACACACCGGTGTAAGGCCAGCTGGTACAATGAAGGCCGGTACAAGGAACATCAGGATCACCAAAGGTCCGAGGCTGAGTTTCATTGTCGGCATGTCCCTGTGATGTTTTGACAGTGCTTGTGGATATCAGATTCCGGAGACTAACTGATCTTCAGAAGCACTTTACCCTGCTGTGAATTTTCCGCTTCGCGAACCGCGTCTGTGACCTGTTCGAGCGGAAATGTCTTCCGGATGGAGCTTCCCAGAACGCCGGATTTGATCAGTTGTGTGATTTTTCTGATCAGCATCAGTTTACCTGGCAGTGTCTTCTCTGCCATATGAATTCCAAGCCAGAAGCCTTCGACTGTACTTCCATGGGTCATCAGCGTCCTCGGCGAAAATACCAGAGGCTGGTTGCTTAATGTTCCATAGACGAGCAAATGTCCTCGCGGACCAAGACTCTGAATCACGGCGGAACCAGTCGTTCCGCCAACGGCATCAATGGCTTTCTTAACAGTCTTTTCCCCGGTTGCCTGAAATACTGCCTGCTGAAGTTTTTCAGGCGCATCTTTTGAGCCGTCAAACACGATCACAGAATCTGCACCCAGTGATTTGAGCGTTGCGGCATGCTCTTCCCGGCGTACAACATTGAGAGTCCGAAAACCGACATGCTTCCCAAGACGCACAATCATTTGGCCCAGGGATGATGCCGCAGCTGTCTGAAGCAGCCACTCGCCTCGGCCAACCTTCAGAACTTCCTGAGTCATGACCCATGCGGTTGCCGGATTGACCAGAAATGTGGCGGCCTGTTCGTCGGAGAGCCCATTGTTGACCGGGATGACCTGATCGGCCGGTACAACTGTATATTCCGCCCAGTTCCCACCTTTTCGATTCGCGACGACGACTCGCTTTCCTGTGAAGAGCTTGCCTCGTAATCCGCCTCCGGATGACTCAACGATACCAACGCCTTCAAATCCTGGACTGGCCGGACAATTGGCCGGGACCGTATAGCTGCCCCGAATATACATAAGATCCGAGGGATTAACGGGCGCTGCAATCATCCTTACCAGAACTTCGCCGGGGCCTGGTTTTGGCTTGTCCAGTGAAACGCACTTCAAAACATCGACTGGTTCACCTGGATCAGAAAACTGAATTGCTTTCATCGTGCATTCTTACTTTGCGGCAACGGGTTCAATTTCGAACACCGATGGCCAGTTCTTTCCGGTGACAAACAGTCTACGATTCTTTTCGTCCCAGGCGATTCCGTTCAGGACAGCTTCCCGATCATTGCGAACTTCTCGCGGTCGAATCGGGCTCAGATCCAACCATCCCAGGACTTTGCCACTTGCCGGATCAATTCGGGCGATTTGATCAGAGTACCATACGTTGGCGTAGATTTCACCTTCAACGTATTCCAGCTCATTCAGCTTTGATAGTTTTTGAAAGCCATTCTTAACCACAATGCTTCGGACAAGTTTCCACGTGTTCGGGTCGACAAACCTCAGAGTGGCGGAACCGTCGCTGATGATCAGATGTGTTCCGTCATGCGTCATTCCCCAGCCTTCGCGGAGCTCGCGGTCAATGTTGCGATACGGGACCGGCGTTCGAGGCTTCCAGGTCTCAGCGTCGTAGACAAGCATATAGCCGTTCTTCCAAGTGAGCTGCAGAATCGAATCCTTCCAGACAGTCACGCCTTCGCCAAAGATTTCATCACTCAACGGCAGGTCACTGATCGGTTCACCGGTAGAAATGTCCACCAGTCGAAGTCGTGATCTTTGGTACTGGCCTGTGCCTTCGAGCAGATGTCCTTTATAGACAACCAGTCCCTGGCAAAATGCTTCGGGATCATGAGGATATGTTCGAATGACTCGAACAGCACTCACCGGCGGTGCTCCCTCTGTTGCCGGCATCATCAATGCAGCTCCGGCACCGAGGCCTGCGAGAATCAGGAGCGTGAGTGGCATCAGTTGCCGAAATCGACCGTGACGTCCGGCTGTTGACATAAAAGCACACCCTGGAAAACATCACTCAAAAATCACTAACGAACGGAACACACTACATTGATGAGGCGGAATTCTCAACGTCGTCGAAAATCAAAGTCCTTCTCGTATTCTGTACCATTGAGTGTCACATGAAAATGACCTTCGAGGTGATCTGTGGCAGTAATTTCGGATGGCAGATCTTTCCCTGAAACCACGTAGCATGAACATGTTTCGGTGGATTCACCATCCAGCGGGCTCGGGTCGGCTGCAAGGATCACAGCTTTCCCGCCAACCTCGGGCTCAAAGATCAGCTCTGACGCGGGGTGCGGCGTTCCAATTTCAGAGCCGTAGAAATAGAGGGTGATGTTTCGAGTCGTCGAGTCAAAGACAAGTTCTGCATGGAACTCCCGGGTATCCCCAATTTCGAGGATTTGGCCACCGTGCGGCCGTGTTTGAGCATTCGTCGAGTCCTGTGAAGGATCCGTGGCGGTGGAGTCCGCAGCTTTGGAAGGCGGGTTTCCTTCTTTACTGCCGCACCCAGCAGCAAACGCGATTAACGCAATGATGCAAATCGTCCACAAAGAACGCACGGCGGAAGACTCCCTTGTGTTCAATCAAATCTCATATTCGCAACTCATGAATTTTCGATGATGCTGGCAGAAAACGGGAATGACTGCAATCCTTCTCTTGCGAAACTCGGACATGGGCCGTATCGTGGTGGTGCACTTGTTGATAAAGCAGTGCTTGACCTCTGCCTGATCGACCGGATGCATAACAAGTTGACCCTACAGATGTTACCCATACGGGAACCCGGTCTGATTCCGGCCGACTGTCACGCCGACCATGTCTCGGATCACATGACCCGGACGTCGGGTGCCCACTTAATGACAGATTGGGTGTCAACCGCGTTTGCTCCGCCGTCAGGACGAGGTCTTTTTTTGCGCGCAAAATGTAGGATGGGCATTCCTGCCCGTCCCAAATGTACGATGGGTATTCCCTGCCCGTCCCACCCCTGCAACATCGTAGCGCTCTCGCAGGGATGTGCTCGGGCAGGAATGCCCAAGCTACGGATGGAACGTGCTCGGGCAGGAATGCCCAAGCTACGGAATTTTTCTGCTGAGGAAGACAATCATGTCTGTTGAACAACTCATTCAGAGTTACGCTGAAGGCGCAGAGCTTCTGGCGAAGTCCATCCAGAATGTGACAGACGATCAACTGGATCTGACACCGGTTCCCGGGAAATGGTCGATTCGTCAGGTGGTCTGCCATCTTGCAGACTTTGAACCAATCTACGCAGATCGCATGAAACGCGTGCTGGTCGAAGACAATCCAACCCTCTTTGGTGGCGATCCGGATGTATTCGCCGCAGGACTCCGATATTCGAAACGCTGTGTTCGGGAAGAGCTGGAATTGATCCGAGTCGTGCGATCTCAAATGGTTCGCATTCTCAAAGATATGGACGTTGAAGATTTTCAGCGAACCGGCGTACATTCGGAAGCCGGGCCACTGACGCTGGAAACGCTTCTGGAACGTATCACTGGACATATTCCTCATCATGTGAAGTTCATCGAAGAGAAAATCCGACTGTTTTGATGTTGATCTCGTGTCGAAAGATCGGTTCATGGCAGACATCGCGAAGTCTTCTCCGAATTCCCCTCCCATTCGTCGGAAACGAATTATCGCATTGCGAATAGTCCGTGCCGTGGTAATTGGTTATCTGCTGGTGATCGTGCTGATGTGGTCGCTTCAAAGAATGTTGCTCTATAAGCCCAGAACCGGGGCTGATCTGCGGATCGAGACTCACGAGAAAGTTCGCGACCTGTACCCGACGGTGCGTGATCTGAAGCTGAGGACGTCCGACGGCGAGACCCTCGGAGCGTGGTTGCTGGCGTCCTCGGATTCAACTGCGTCCTCGGATTCAGTTGCAGCATCGGAAGGATCAACGGACCGCGAATCGGCCGGAGGTCGTCGGCTCGTTTTGTACTTCCATGGAAACAAGGGGGATCGGTCGTCGAGGTATGGATGGTACCAGATGTTTCATCGGCTGGATGTCGATGTCCTGGCGATCGATTATCGAGGATATGGCGACTCCACCGGGTCACCCACAGAAACAGGCATCGTCACAGATGCTTTGACCGCCTGGCAATATGCCACACAGGAATTAGGCTATCAGCCGGAAAATATTCTGATCATGGGCGTTTCACTCGGCGGAGGCGTGGCCGTGCAACTGGCATCCCGACTCAACAGCGCTGACAATATTCCAGCCGGACTCGTGGTCGTCGCGTCGTTCTCGTCGGTCACAGATGTGGCTGCCGATCGATACCCGTTTCTCCCCGTCCGGTGGCTCGTTACTGATCAATTCGAATCCCATGTCCGGATCAAAGATGTCGTCTGCCCGCAGCTCATTCTTCACGGCGATCAGGATCAGGATATTCCTCTGCGTTTCGGCCGGAAGCTCTACGAAGCCTCCGTCGCAGCGGATCATCCTGTTGATCGAAAGTGGGTGGTGCTGAAAGGGACTGGTCATAATGACCTGCTGCAGGTTGCGGCTCCCACGATCGAAACTGAGCTCCAACAGTTTTTAACATCGCTCCAGTCCGCGAACGCTCAGTGATGTGAATTTCGTGTGTTGGTGAAAGTACTCATCACGCTGCGCCGTGATGACGAGCACCTGGCTGCGATTGGATACGCAGTACTCGGTAGACATTCTCAGAATGAACGGCTTTAATCACGTTCTCTCGTTTGTGATAATGAGTCCGGATGTCGCGCTTGTGAGAAATGAACCATGCCTGCATATCAAGTTGAGAAGTCTATCGACATCGCATCCAGCCCGCAGCAGGTGTTTCAGGTGGTCTCAGACTTTCGCACCTGGACCACATGGTCACCGTGGCTGATTGCTGAACCAGAGACTCAGGTCACGTTTTCAGAGAACTCGAGCTCTATTGGTTCAGTTTATGCCTGGAATGGAAAGATCACCGGACAGGGTGAACTGGAACACAAGTCGCTCGACCCGGGTAAAGCAATCCATGATGAGATCCGCTTCGTGAAGCCGTTCAAGTCTGTCGCCAAAGTCAGCTTCCTGCTTGAAACGGCAAAGGCGGGTACCAGACTCACTTGGACCATGGACGGACACATGCCATGGTTTATGTTCTGGATGATTCCCATGATGAAGACGTTCATCGGGATGGATTATCGTCGTGGATTAACGATGCTGAAGGACCTGATCGAAAGTGGTTCGATCCCGTCGAAGTGCGCCATTCATGGGATTCAGCCTGTCAACGCAGTGCGCATGGCAGGAATCGTTTCGTCGAGCTCTGTCGAAGATGTTGGTAAATCAATGAATGATGCATTCGCGAAAGCAAAGGCAGAGTTCACTCGACTTGGACTGCCGCTCGACGGGCAGGGCATTTCTGCATATACGAAGTTCAGGGTCCGAGAAGGGATTTTCGAATACATCAGCGGCTATGAGATTCCTCAGTCACTTGAGTTGAAGGATACCGGCGAACTCAAAGTATGGAGCTTCCCCGGCGGTAAGGCGTTTCGAGTTGAACACACGGGCTGCTATCGTCACCTCGGCAATGCGTGGAGCGCCGCAAATCAGATTGTCCGATACCAAAAGCTCAAGCAACTCGGCTGTGCCACGTTTGAAATTTACCGGACGAAACCCGGCGTTGGCGCGGAAGAGAGCGCCATCACAGACATCTACCTTCCACTCAAATAAAAATCGTAGGATGGGCATTCCTGCCCGTCCACACCCCACGTGTCGCTGTGGATGCTCAGTGGGAAATCTTTGTTGCGGATGATGCGCGCGCGGCAGGGGTGGTGGCAGGGCTCGCGACGGGCAGGAATTCCCATCCTACATTTGGTGACGGGCAGGAATGCCCATCCTACATTTGGTGACGGGCAGGAATGCCCATCCTACCTTGCGTGACAACAGGGAGATGAGCTAGGCTACGCAAGGTGACGAACTCAGGAAGGACGTGGCACCATGAACGAGACCATTACGTCGGCTCATAGTTCGCGCAGTCGACGAACTGTTGCGATTTTGACATGGATTGGATTGGTGGCTGCTGCTGCGTTGTTGTGGCGAGGGCGGCTCACCGGAACCATGCGCACGGATTCGAATGAGGTTGTGGCATTGTTTTTGGCCGCATATACAACCTTTGCCAGCATTTTCGCATGGATGTTGTTTTCGCCCGGCAGGCGTTTTTCTGAAGAAGGTCCGGCTCTGTTTCTTTCTGGTGGCCTGACGCTGATTCCGGGGTGCATTATTGCATTCTGTCTGATGCCACCAGATTCTCCACTCAGAGGCTGGCTGACATTTGGAGTGTTTGTGATTACTGTGATTGCAGTGATGAGTCCAATTCCGGAAGAGTTTTTTGCAGTACCGCGAGAACGATCGAGTTACTTTAGACCGATTTCAGAATCACTGTTTGACGGCGTTGAGATGCGGCAACTGATCAGTGGATTTGATCATCTCAAAGATCAGGTCACCGGTTCATCAGCGGTGCTTGAACAATCCGCACCGCCAACAACAGACATCCCCGGAACGATTGCCAAAGACCCATGGCAGGATCCTTTTCGAGGAACAGATATTCGCCCTGCAGAATTTGAAACCCGTCCTGCCAGCCAAAAGCGGTCAGTCAGCCCACATCGTCCAGCCAGCCCGGAACGGTCGACTCCGCCACCTGTTCCCGTAATTCCGCCTGCTCCTGCAGCTCAGACAACTCGCACCAGCCCGGTGGCGTCTCCAGCACCATTGCCATCACCAGCCCCTCGAGTATCTGCCGCTGCCCCACACGTATCAGTACCGGCTACAACCGTAGCACCACCGAGAGTCAGTCCGGCAACTGCAGCAGATCCGAAGCCAGTTGTGCCAGCGGCCCGCCCCGCAATTCCTCCAGCAGTAGGCTTCAGGACTCCGGTTGCTGAATCCAGTTCTCCACAACCCATCACGCATTCAACAACGAACAGCCCTGCTGCAAGAGTGGTCGAATCACAGCCGACCGTACAACCTGTAGTTCCGCGGCCAGCTCCTGTTTCGCCGCTGCCGCCAGTCGTTCCGTTTACATCTCCGAACACGATCTCCGCAATTGATTCCGTCAAAGAAGAACCTGGTTTGCAGGAATTCGACCAGGCCTTTGAACAATGGGGAACGGTCTCTGAACACCATCACGGGGACGAGCCTGTCGGAGACGAGAGTGACGATGATCATGCCAGTGATTTTGACAACGAGCCTCTCAGGTTTGAGCGAATCAAGGACTCGCTTGGCGGAGAGATGATTGAAGGAACGATTCGCGTCGTGTTTGAACCGGGTCAAAAGCGAGCCAATCTGCACGTTCCATTTTCTCCTCCGCTTCGCGGAATTCCGGAAGTAGAATGTGAACCAGTTGGCGGCGATGATTTGCGATTGAAAGTTCCCGTCCGGCAGCCCTATGGTATACGTATCGAAGCTCGGAGATCCGACGCCGCAGAACGACTCGAAACAGAGATCGGCTTTGCCGCCGTCTGCGCTGCGAGTCGTCGTTAAAGTAGCAGGCAGACTCCGTCTGCCGTCCGCCGACAGCGCCTGCATTTTTACCATGGCAATAGCAGTGTTGAAGAGCGATCCCGGGTTTACAGGAAACGACGCGAACAAAGAGGATTGTCAGACGATTGTCCGAATCTCGTTACGTTCACTCTTAAGGCCAGTTTTTCACATTAGCACGTGTGCGGGTTGCTGTTTGCTAAAGTTCCAACGCAGACGTCTTTGGTGATGACGGCTTTTTTTGAAGCACTCGCAGTTTTGGCACGATTATCGTTCGGAGAAACCTGAACCAGGGAGACAGCAAGTGTGGCGCAACACAATCGGACTGTTACTTTTGATCTATATCTGCTGTGGATGCGAGCAGTTTAGTGTCGAACCAATGACGGAGGTGATTACAGAACCTTCAAAGCGTGACTTTGGATTCTCCGGCCAATGGAAGGAAGACGGCAAGAGTGGTGAACCGTTGTTATCATTTGAGATCGAGAGGATGGATGACGAAACAAAGTCTCGCTATGTCATTAAGGGGGAGCACGACGAGTTCAAGACCCATCACGCGACTTTTACGGTAGCCGAGATATCTGCAGAAAAGAACCAGGTAATTGTGGAAGTCCTGGTCACTGACAACGTCGGGCGTACGTATCGTCGGCTTGCTTATGCGACGATCCAGAATGATGAACTGCGCATAACTTCGATCAACAAGGTCTTGCTTGGCGAACTTCTCTATGCGGGATCGGTTCCCGCTGTCATCGAGCACTCGATGCAGTCTTCAACAGTGCGCTGTAATCCGGATGGATTACTCAAGGTACTTCGAGAGAATTCAGAGAAGTTGCCCGGCGCCGCGAGGCGGTTTCAGCGAATCGAAAATGAAGGCAAGTAGTGTCTGTCGATGGCCGCTGAGTGAAAGAGGTTGTTTCGCTCATGGACTCGGATCTTGAACGCTTCCGAATTTGCGGACAACATGAGCATACGGGCGGCGGGGCATACGTTCAAGAAGGCACACGAAGGCCGATTGGAGACAATCAGGACAATCCGACGGGTTGCAGCGGGCACTTTCCGGCGACAAACGTTTCACAGCGATCTTCATGCTCGAACACAACAGTAACGGTCACGCGACCAACTCCGCCGGAAACCGTTGTCACTGTGCCTCGGCCATATCGTGGATGTCGGACGAGCATCCCTTCGCGGAATTGAATCGTGATTCCGTCACCGGACTTCGACGCCTGTCGAGCTTCCAGATCAGCGGCCGTCATTAACAATGCGCGATTGGGCTTATCCTGGACAGCTTCGAATCTCCGCCGCGCGGCCTGCAGGCGTTCGTCAAGAGCAGTGATGGTCATGGCGGGCATTGGGGGCTGTTCCACGACATCGCGTTTCAGCAGCGAGTTAATCTCCATGATGAACGGGCTTGAGATCGTTGTCCTGCGCATCCCGCGAAACGTCCGTTCCATAGTTTGAGTCAGCGTCAGTTCCTGTTTTGCTCTGGTAATACCAACAAACAGCAACCGGCGTTCTTCTTCAAAACTCGACGGGTCACCGTTCCGTACAGCTCGTTCGTGTGGGATCAATCCATTTTCAAGACCCACGATGAACACCCAGGGGAACTCAAGTCCTTTCGCAGCGTGGATTGTCATGAGCGTGACGGCGCCCTGCTCTTCATTCACATTGTCAACTTCACTGCTCAGGCATGCTCGCTGCAGAAACCCCTGCACCGACGGCGGTTCCCCATCAGTATCCTCTGCTGCGGCGTCGTATTGGCGAGCTGCAGAGATCAGTTCGTGCACGTTACCGGCTCGGTCTGTGTCAACACCATCAGCATCCTCATGCCATAGCGATAGATAATCAACATCAGCGATCAGTCGTTCCAGGACCGGCGCGGCTGGACCGTGCGAAGCCAGTTCCTGAAGCCTTTGAATCAGATCTACGAACCGATGAATTGGTTTTCGGCTTCGAGGAGGCAGCGTTGTGATTTCGTCCACGCGGCATGCGGCCGCAAACATCGACAGTCCATGCTTCTCCGCAAAGTTGCCAACTCGGAGCAGCGTCCTGGCTCCAATACCGCGGGCCGGTGTGTTAATGATCCGAAGGAATGCCGCGTCATCGGATGGGTTTTCAATCAGCCGCAGATATGCAATCAGGTCACGAATCTCCGCGCGTTCATAAAACGAGAAGCCAGCTGCCACCTGATACGGAATCTTGTGGCGAGACATCGCGGTTTCCAGCAGACGCGAAAGTGCGTTGATCCGATAGAAGATCGCGAAGTCCTTGAAGCTCCGCTCTCCACTCTCCACCAGTTCTACGATCTTCTCTGCGATTCCGTTGGCTTCCTGTTCTGCATCGTCGAACAGCATCATTGACACTGGGTTTCCTTCAGGATTCTGTGTCGTTAGATGTCCTCGGTGCGGTCTGCGATTGTTACTGATCAACTGGTCGGCACACTGAACGATTGATTGAGTACTCCGGAAGTTATGGTCGAGTGCGACAATTTTCACATCGGGAAAATCACGTTCAAAAGCGGAGATATTTTCCGGCCGAGCACCTCTCCAGCCGTAGATTGACTGATCCGGATCGCCGGTCGCGCAGAGATTCGGAAACTCCTGAGAAATTCCCTGCACAATTCGGTATTGGGCCAGATTCGTGTCCTGGTATTCATCAACAAGAATGAACCGGTACCGATCATCAAGCTGGCTGCGAATCCCGTCGTCTTCATTCAGCATTTTGACGACATGCAGCAGCAAGTCATCAAAGTCGACGGCATTCTGATGCAGCAGCAGTCGCTCGTAGGCGGGGAAGACTTCGTAGACAACGGCATCCAGGGGGTCTCCGACTCGCTCTTCGTATCGGCGGCGAAACTCCTCAGAACTCACCAAATCGTTCCGTGCTCGGCTCATTCGCTGCAGGACTCGGGATGGCTCATGTGTTGATGGATCGAATCCAACATCTGCAATAATCCGTCGCACAAGCTGAATCTGATCATGCTGATCGAAGATCGTAAAGTTCTCTTTCAGCCCTACGGCATCCGGCGACTGTCGTAAAAGCCCGGCACAAAAGCGATGGAATGTGCTGACGTAGATTCTGGTTCCGGGATTCAGTCTTTCAATGCGGGCAGCCATTTCCCGAGCAGCCTTGTTCGTGAACGTCAAAGCCAGAATCTGGCCTGGATGGACACCTCTCTGCAGCAGTCGAGTAATCCGGTGGCTGATGACTCGAGTCTTTCCGGAACCGGGACCGGCAAGGACCATCAATGGTCCGTAAAAATGTTCAACTGCCCGCTGCTGCGCTTCTGTGAGTTGCTCTGCCATGAACCGTTGTCACCGCCCTCCTGAATCATTCGTGCTTCGCCGCGCGAGCCGAAAACATCTTCCCGTGATCGACGAGGCTCCAGGGGCTGCCGATCAGCTGGGTGAGAGTCTAACGCGAGGTATCCGCAGTTGCCAACAATTCAGGGCGTCTCTGACTTCTCAATCGCCTTCCACAGAATGTCGGCAATTGCCTGCATGCCCTGATCCCCAGGATGCCCGGCAACACCCGCATGTTCAATCGTGCGCTCTGACCTCGCAAAGTTTGCTTCGTCAGCATCCAGCTTTCCCAGATCAACCAGAACGGAATCTGTTGCTTTGCATGCTTCAGCCAAACATCGATTCTTGACCTCATCGGTCCAGAACGTGGTTCGAACGAAAATTCGGGGGTGATGACCGCCTTTGAGTTGTTTCAGGAGGTTCGTGACCGACAGTTGAAATGCGAACCGTGATTCTTCCGTGTCCAGTGAACTGACGTTTTCGCCGATTGCCACGACGATAATATCTGCTCGGAATTCGAGAGCATCGCGCAGTTTTTCTTCAATTCGGTAGTCCACGTAGCCTCGCTCAAAGTCAGCGATGTTTTTTACCAGTGTTTCGGGCTTTGATCCCGCTGCGTTCGAGAAGCGATCCGTCAGAAGATGAACATAATCCTTTGACGCTTCGCTGGCTGCCATGCCCCAATTGCCGGACCAGCCAATGCTTTCCAGCGGGCCATGCAGAGTGATACTGTTGCCGAGGAACAGAATTTTTTCAGCCTTTAGCTTTCTTTCGGCTGCATTGACTTCAATTGAGGCTTGATCATCCTTTACTTGATCATTCTCTGGAGGTGTGGCCATGCCTGCGAAACAGCATGGGAGAACGGCCAGCACAAGAAGACTCAGTCGAACCAGCATTGGAATGGTGCCTTAGTTATGTGGCAGGACGACTTGAATCGAACGGGAGCGTCTTCTGGCGGTCTTCACGAGCCCCAAGCTCCTTAAACAGAAGACTCGGCTGGATGTCTCGATTATTCTGATACTTGCCGCTGTGATACTCCGTCACTTCACCCTCGACCGTGTGATAGAACACCTGACATACCTGCACGCCCGCGTAAATCCGCACGGGCTGGATCGCGAACATCTCGAGCGTCCAGTATCCGCAAAATCCAACGTCACCGAAACCAGCGGTGACGTGTACAAACAGGCCAAGGCGACCGATCGACGATCGTCCCTCGAGCATCGGCACGAGGTTTCGAGTTTCGGTGTATTCGATCGTTCGGGCCAGATAAAGCATATTGGGCTCGAGCACAATCCCTTCCGGCGGAATTGTAATTCTGCGGAATCGATTTGGACGCCGCATGTCGAGCACGATTTCTTCGTACACCAACAGTTCGTCATGCAGCCGCAGGTTGTAACTGTTCGGGTTTAACTGTTCCTCGTTGTAAGGTTCAATGAGGATGTTCTTTCCCAACTGAGCTCGAATTTCGCTACCGCTGAGAATCATACAATGACCCGAAATCGTTGAAGGAAAAAAAAATCGTAGGATGGGCATTCCTGCCCGTCCAAACCACGCGCACTGCGCCCCCACCTGTTCCACCCAGTGAGTCGACGGGCAGGAATGCCCATCGTACGGTTGGTGCGTCACAGATGGAAGATCACGGGCACTGAATCTCAAGGAACTCTGCGTCTGGTTCCGGACACACGGTGATTTGCGGTGCGGCAGCTGGCAGGAGAATTGTGGTTCCCGCAGTGAGTGTCAGCGCGGAATCCACTTGATGGTCGGGGTGACTGGACAAAATCCGGGCATTTCCGCCAAGTCCCATCAGGATGCGGAATTCGTTGGTTGGTTCAATAACAAACGACTGGCTTGATCGGAAGCGGTGAAACACAAAGTACGCAGACTCTACCAGTTTTTCAGCTTCAACCCCATGACGCTGAATTCGCGTCGGCGTTACCGGGCGGACTGGCCCGCGATTGAAATCGGTACAGTCCAATGATTCCTGAATGTGCAGCGGTCGAGGATTTCCGTTTGCGTCCAGTCTTCCCCAATCCGTAAGTCGGAATGTGAGGTTACTTTGTTGCTGAATTTCAGCGAGCACAACTCCGGGACCAAGTGCATGAACGGTTCCCGCGGGGACAAAAATGCAGTCTCCTCGTTGAACGCCCATGTAATGTACACGGTCGCCAACAGTATTGTTCTCGATCGCAGCGCGAAGTTCTTCGGAAGTCACGCCCGGCTTCAGGCCGGCAATGATTTGGGCGTCCGGTTCGGCATCGAGAATCACCCAGGCTTCTGTTTTCCCATTCTCCCGAACGTCATACTGTTTCGCCCGCGAATCGTCAGGATGGACCTGCAGGGACAGCCAGTCGTTTGCGTCGAGGTATTTGATGAGGAGGGGGAACTGACTGAGTCCGGCGTGGCGCCCCAGGACCTGCTCGGAGTGGCTTTTGAGCAACTCCTGCATTGTCAGGCCCTGATGGGTTCCCGAAGCAACAACGCTCTGATCCGAGTGCTGATCTGCAATTTCCCAGCTCTCGGCATAATCGGATTCCGGACCAATGGGTTTGCGGAGCAGCGAACCAAGTTTCCGGCCGCCCCAGCGAATGCGTTTCAGAATGGGTTGAAAGATCAGAGGTTCCATCACAAACCGGATCAGCATATCAAGAGAAATCGGGCATCAGATCATATCGATTCTTCGCAATTTGCGCAGATCGTAGGCAACGAGGCGGAAAAATCGAAAAATCTGGAATCTCGGGTTCCGAGTAGACTCGTCTCGGCATTAGTTCTCAACTTACCCTACTGATTGATTCTGACCGAAACAATACTTTCGAGTTCGACAATTTCGATCGAATTTCGGTAAGCCGTACATTAAAGCAGTTCGAGGCTGATCGCACGCTGCAAATTAACAGTCGGGGATCTTTGAAGATGCGTTTGCTGGTAACGGGTGGAGCGGGATTCATTGGAAGCCACATCTGCGAAAAGGCACTGGGCCTTGGCTGGCAGGTGGGTGTCATTGACAGTCTGGTTTCAGGCCGCAAAGAAAACCTGTTTCCGGGAGCAAAGTTTTATCAGATTGATCTACGCAATCTCGCGGATGTCAGTGCTGCAGTGGCAGATTTCAAACCAGATGCCATCAGTCATCAGGCAGCCCAGGCCAGCGTTGCGATCAGCGTCCGTGAGCCTCAGATGGATGCAGAAGTGAACATCCTCGGGACGATCAACATTCTGAGAGCCGCTGAGCAGCATAAAGTCAGACGAGTGATTTTTGCCAGTACGGGTGGAGCCATCTACGGAGACGTTCCGGATGGAACTCGAGCCAGCATCTCTACCATTCCTGTGCCGGTCAGCCCATATGCATGCAGTAAGTTTGCTGCGGAGAAGTATCTTGAATGTTTCCGCCAGGAGTATGGCCTGAACTACACCATCCTGCGGTATGCAAACGTCTATGGGCCACGGCAGGACCCACATGGAGAAGCCGGGGTTGTTGCAATTTTCTGCAACCGGATGCTGGCGAACGAAGGCATACGGATCAATGCCCGCAAGACTCTGGGAGATGCTGGCTGTGTTCGCGACTACGTCTACATTGAGGACGTTGTTAAGGCCAATATTGCAGCATTGAAGGGAGAGGTTCCGGATCGCATCATGAATGTCGGCACCGGACAGGAAACTACAACACGTCAGATTGCAGAGCGTCTTCAGGAAGTTCTTGGTTCCAAAGTTGCCATGACACCTGGTGACCGACGGGCCGGAGATGTGGAACGCAGTCTGCTGGATGCGGACCGACTCGTTGAATTGCTCGGTCCAACGGTCACGGCTCATGATGGGCTTGCCCGAACGGCAGAGTGGTTTCGGAAGCATCGAAACCACGGGTAAGCTGGAACGGACCGATCAGCCTGATCGTCACACTACCTTCATGATCGGTTGGTTGAAAGCAAAGTGCCTCAGGACATCTCCGAACTGATTGAATCACTCTATCGAACAGAGTCACGAAGAGTCTTCGCGACACTGGTTCGACTGCTGAGGGATTTCGACCTGGCGGAAGAAGCTCTACAGGATGCATTTGCGGCAGCAATGCTTCAGTGGCCTTCCGAAGGCATCCCCGCGAACCCGCGTTCCTGGCTGGTTTCCGCCGGGCGGTTTCGCGCGGTAGATACTGTTCGACGCCGCATCAAACTCAATGAAATCCGTACGAAACTTGCCGAAGATTTTGACGAAGCGGCTGTGGACTCGCTGCAGTCCGATCATGACATCGAAGATGACCGACTTCGCCTGATCTTTACCTGTTGCCATCCGGCGATCTCTCCGGAAGTTCAAATTGCTTTGACTCTTCGCGAAGTCTGCGGCCTCTCAACAGACGATATTGCCAGCGCATTTCTGGTCGCACCGTCTACGATGGCTCAACGACTGGTCAGGGGAAAAGGCAAGATCCGAGATGCCGGTATTCCATTTCAGGTTCCGGAAGCAGGTGATCTCCCGGAACGCCTCGATTCGGTATTAGCTGTCGTCTATCTGGTGTTCAATGAGGGCTATTCTGCTTCCTCAGGAGAACAACTGGTCCGCGCTGAATTGTCTTCGGAGGCAATTCGTCTTGGACGGTTGCTGGTGGAACTTCAGCCAGCAGCGGAATCGATCGGTCTGCTCGCATTGATGCTCCTGAATGAATCTCGCAGACAAGCCAGAACCACATCGAGCGGTGACCTGATTCTTCTGGAAGATCAGGATCGGACTCTTTGGAATTACGAGATGATTGTTGAAGGCAAGCGGTTGGTTGAACAGGCACTATCCCTGCCCCGGTTTGGGTATTACACGGTTCAGGCAGCAATTTCAGCCGTTCATGCGTCGTCAGAGAGTTCTGATCGGACGGACTGGAACGAAATCGTCGGGTTGTATGATGTGTTGAAGGTCATCACCGATTCACCAGTGGTGGAACTAAATCGTGCTGTGGCTGTCGCGATGAGGGACGGAGCAAATGCCGGACTCGAAATCATTGAACAGTTGCTGATCTCCGGAACGCTCATTGATTTTCACCTGGCCCACGCCGCCCGAGCCGATTTGTGTCGTCGCCTGGGGCGGTTCGGGGAAGCTCGAAGCGCCTATCTTCAAGCCATCCGCCTTGCCAAGCAGGCCCCTGAAATCCGCTTTCTACAAAACCGAATTGACAGTCTCCCGAATAATTAACCCAACCACCACGTAGCTTGGGCATTCCTGCCCGAGCACACACAGGCTACACACTGGCAGCCCCAGAACCCGGGTACGTTGGTGTTCCGGATCGGCCGTCTTACGTCCGCTGCTTCGCTCTTGAAATTTTTCCCATCTATCTGCCACAATCAATGCAGAGCTCTGTTCATTCACTGCGCATGAGAATTGGCCGAGCCGCAAAGGCATCAATCGGCCGCAGGGCCAAGAACCTGAAAAATACTCGGAGAGACAACCGTCAGACAAGTATCTGACAGGATTGTTCGAGAAAAACTGCTTTGTTGCAATCGTCGCTTTACGTGACGACGTAGTTCTGGGTGGCCTTGCGGGGTATGTCCTAAAGAACAGGCAGAATCAGGCGACGACCCGGCGATAGCACTTTATGCGAAACACGGAAAGCGTGGGGAGGTACTTCACTTTGATATTGCCCCGTCGATTTCCGATTTGCAATTACGCACCGACAACTGAACCGGGATCGTGCCTGTGTCCAGGCCGAGAGTTTTGACATGCCGTTTACTCCAACACATGTGGTGGCAGTGCTGCCGTTATGGCCGTTGCGTCAATGGCTGCCATTTTCGGCCCTTGCGATCGGAGCCATGGTACCCGATCTTGGGATGTTTCTGCCGATCGTCGGCTATTCAGAAACACACACACCACTGGGTGTGTTCACGAATTGTGTTCCTGCGGGCGTTGTTGTTTTCTTCCTGTTTGAACTTCTGTTACGGCGGCCGCTTGTCGCGCTATTGCCGGGTTGGTTACAGGGCCGGATAGAACCTGGATCACTTCTGCCGAGGAGTCCTCGGTCCGAGATTCATCTGCTGTTTTATGGAGGTGTGGTCCTCGCGATTATCATCGGCGCATTTACGCACCAGTTCTGGGATGCTTTTACGCACGAAGGTCGTTGGGGTACGCGATTGATACCTGCATTGAATCGAGTTCTTATGGTGGGTGATTTTGCCGTTCCCGGCTACAAACTTCTTCAGTATGGCAGTACGTTTGTCGGCCTGCCGCTGTTGGCGACATTTGCGCTGAGGTCACTCATGCGAGTTCATCCACAGGTCGATGTTGAATCAGTTTCGCTCAGACTGAAGCTGTTGATAATGAGCGTCATCTCTGTGATACCGGTGCTGGTCGGTGTTTTTGCTTTTCTCACAGAATCATCCGGTTACCATGCAGTGGGAGCAACGGTGAAACTTTCCGGGGCGATTGTGATGATCTTATTGGTGCTGTACAGTTGTGGTTACCACGTTCTCAGGGCTCTCACACATCCTGAACAGCTATTGGAAAAACAGTCAGCGAACCGAAGTACGTGAACTGGTGTCTCCGAGGTCGTCGCTGACCTCTCGGGTTCTCTGTTCCTGAGTATTCACGCTGATTTCTATTGGATGACTTCATGACATCAAAAGAGCGCCTGTTTGCTGTTCAGTTTCCGAAATCGAATTCATACCATCCCGACTGGGTTGTTGAGAACGCGAGCGGAGGAGCGAATTCCCTCTGGCTCACTGAATGGCTGGCATCGGCTCTGGACCTTAAACCTGGGATGAAGGTTCTGGATTTGGGATGCGGTCGTGCGATGTCATCAATATTTCTGACCCGCGAGTATTCACTGGAAGTCTGGGCCACGGATCTTTGGTTCAGTCCGTCCGAGAATCTGCAGAGGATTCGCGACGCCGGTGCCGAACGAACCGTCTTTCCAATTCACTCCGATGCTCGGACCTTGCCCTTTGCAGCTGAATTCTTTGACGCGATCGTATCGATCGATGCATTCCCATACTTTGGTACGGATGATCAGTACTTGAAGTATTTAGCGCGATTCGTGAAGCCGGGAGGCCAGATTGCGATCGCCCTTGCCGGCTTTGTCGATGAGATCGAACAAGATGTTCCCGCTCACCTCGCCGAATGGCTGAATGCCGAACCATCATTATGGAGTATGCATTCTTCGGGTTGGTGGCGGAGGCATTGGGAACGATCGGGCATTGTCAATGTGGAACGTGCTGACATGATGCCTGACGGCTGGAAGTTGTGGCTTGAATGGCACAGGACAATCGCTCCAGACAATCAGCAGGAGATTGAGACAATAGCAGCCGACGCGGGACGCAATCTCGGATACAATCGCGTCGTCGCCCGCCGCCGTCCCAATTTGGTGCTGGAAGATCCTCTCGTTTCAATTCCGGCAAGCTATACTCCCAGAGCTCTGCTTCGCAGCGATTCATGAACAGATCGTAGCTTGGGCATTCCTGCCCGAGCCACCCCTGCCAAATGTAGCTTGGGCATTCCTGCCCGAGCACGACCCCGCAGACACGCTGGTGCTCGAACCAGCAGGAATGCCCATCCTACATTTGCGACGGGCAGGAATGCCCATCCTACATTTGCGAGCCACCCCTGCGCCGCGGTAGTACTCGAACCAGCGCGTGACGGGGCCGTCTGCGTTGCTCTCAGGCTTTGCCAATCGATATGCTTGTCGATATGAGGACGCTCAGGCAGGAGTCTTTTTGTTGGTTTGTTTGCTGCGAGGCGTGGACGGGATGGCTGCTGAGTATTTCATTGCCTGTCAATGTGGATGGACTCTTTCAGTTCAGTTGTTTGAAGCTGGTACAACGAAAGCGTGCCCGAAATGTGCTTCTGCCGTGCGTATCCCCAGCTCAATAAAACTTCAACAAGCCGCTGGTGATTGTTCTCCATATCTGTCGGCCGTCGACAAGCTCCGACAGGCAGCGAAGCTAAACTCAGCACCATTCAACGGGACGTGCCATGCGTGCAATAGATCAACTGCTGTGGTTGCTTACCCGATCACTTTACAAATTATGGAAGAACGTCAGATATCGAATGACGAAGTGATTCGACCCTCTGTACTGGGCGGAGCAAAATTGGTTGTTCCGGCGGCGGAAGAGCGTTGGTCCGGAACGAAGTTCCCGTTGATGCTCTGCGAAATATGTGACAGGCAGTTCAGCCATGAGAATCGGCTTCATAAGTATTCCATTTATGCAGCGCGAATTGTGATGTTTGGTTCGTTCACAGCAACGGGATGCTTTGCCTGGGCCAACGAGGAGAAGTTGGCATGGATGTCGGGTTTGGTATTTACTACAGGGATGCTCATTCGGGCGTTCAGGTCCACAAACACAAAGAGGATCGACGCGTTTGCAATAAAGTGGTTAAGTCGAATTCGATGGGTGCCGGAGATCCTTGAGTCTGAAGACGAATTCCGAGTCATCATCGGTGGCGCCCAGTCTGACCTGTCAGGATTCTGACAAGAAAATTGAACCTTGCTGATCTGAGTCGCCAGAATCCGGGCCGTTCGTTGTGGTAAGCCGTGAATCCATCGACTTACGTTGGCAGCAGAACCAGCCAGGAAATACCATGGGTTGACCTTTGCTTAGCGTCCTCTCATGGGAGATCCAATGTTGCGTTCATCCTGGTTCGGCATCATTCTGTTGATTGTGCTGCTTTGTATTTCGTTTTCGGTTGAGGTGTCCGCACAGGCAGTGCCGGTAAGGGTTGCACACGTCGATGGGCAATTGAGGTTGCTTCGCGGCGGCGAGCCCTACTTTATTCAGGGTGCTGGTGGCAACGGCTCACGGACGTTGCTGGTCGAATGTGGTGGCAATTCTATTCGAACGTGGGGTATAGGACCTGAAACCGGAGCGGAACTTGATGAAGCTCACCGGCTGGGTCTTACCGTTACTCTAGGCATCTGGCTTGGCCACAAACAGCATGGATTTCGTTATGACGATCCTGTCATGGTCCGACAGCAGTTTGAGGACGTCAAAGCTGCGGTTGTGAAGTACAAGGACCATCCAGCCGTTTTGATGTGGGGAATTGGCAATGAGATGGAGATCGACAACGAATCCGATGCACTGTGGCAGGCGATTGGAGAAATTGCTGCCATGGTTAAGCAAGTCGATCCCAATCATCCAACAATGACAGTGATCGCCGAGATAGGCAAGGACAAGGTTCAGCAGATTCACAAGCATTGTCCGGAAATCGATGTGATTGGTGTAAACAGTTATGGTGGTGGTGCTACGGTTGCAACGCGATATCGTGAAACTGGTGCAACAAAGCCGTTTGTGTTGACGGAGTTTGGTCCTCCTGGGACGTGGGAAACAGAACTGAACAGTTTCAAAGCAGCTCCGGAGTTGACCAGTACTGAGAAATCGCGACATTATCGATCTGCGTATCAAGGCAGCGTATCCGGGGCGAAAGAAATGTGCCTGGGGTCGTATGTATTCACCTGGGGCCATAAGATCGAAGCCACATCGACGTGGTTTGGGATGCTCCTTCCTGATGGCAGTCGACTCGCGGCTGTGGATACGATGCAGGAGCTGTGGACGGGCAAATCACCAGACGTGAAATGTCCCGAGATCAAATCTCTGCAGATCACGAGCAATGATCAGGTTGGGCCCGGTGATACAGTTTCGGCCCGGGTCACGCTTGGCGCGGGGGATTCCGCCGCCATCGTCCACTGGGAACTCCAGCGTGAACAGTCGAATTACTCAACTGCCGGAACCGGTGCTCCAGGCACCAGTGCATATCCGGATGCCATAGCGGAAAATAGTTTGCTGGAGGTCAATGTCAAAATGCCTCAGTCAGGAGGCATGTATCGTCTCTATTGCTATGTGCGAGCCGGGGATAAAAGAGCTGCCGTGGGAAGTTTACCGATTTTCGTACGCGGAAGAGCTCGCCTTGAGAAGGCGGCTGTTGCCAGCGTGCCGCTCACGATCTACGGTGATCAGGCGACTGCTTTGCTATTTTCTCCGTCTGGTTACATGGGCAACACGGCAGCGATCAAGATGCAGGAAGACTGCGATGACAATCCGCATTCGGGTAAGACATGTCTGAGAGTTCAATACAACGATGTCGGGAATTGGGGTGGCGTGATCTGGCAACATCCGGCGAACGACTGGGGAAACTCAGCTGGTGGTTACAACCTGAGCGACGCTGAGAAGCTGGTCTTCTGGGCTCGAGGTGCCAGGGGCGGCGAGAAGATCAAATTTGGTGTTGGCGCGATTGGAATGGAGATGAAATATCATGACAGCTGCAAAGCGGAAATCGAAGTGACTTTGACTCCGCAGTGGAAAGAGTACACAATCGATCTGTCTGAAAAGGAACTCGCCCGCATCAAAAGCGGGTTTCTGTGGAGCCTGAGCGGTCAGGGCGAGTCCCTTGAATTCTTCCTCGACGATATTACCTACCAGTAGAAGGCAATCTCATCGATTTGCGTGAGTCTCTTTAAATCTCTCGGAACTCAGACCCAATTCCGAACTGACGCAAAATAAAGAAGACTGGTGTTTTTTATCCTTCCGGAGAAGTCGGGCGATGGCCGATCAGGAGAAATCACTCACATGGATCATTATTGTGGTCATGGCCGGGATCGCGACTTTCGGGTGGGGATTTCTCGCCGGTTCCTACGAGGGGGCTCACACTGCCAAAGTGAGTGAGATGTCGGAAGAAGATCGGATGGAGCTCGACGGGAGACCTCCTCGAAGTGTTCGTGCTGTAGCAGTGGTTGCCTTTTTCGCGAATGGAGTCCGTCAACTCCCGAAGTTGCCTGAAGTGATATCGTGGCATATGAGTCACCGAATCTGGCTGCCGATTTTGATTGTCGTGCTTGAGGTGGGAGCATTGATCGGTGGATTTGCGATGAAGAAGTTGGAGAAGTCGCTGAAGCAGCCTGGTCGTCGACTTCAGTAGACCGGGAGAGGGCCATTTCCTGAATTCCGGAGACATTGATGCAGTACATAATCTTCGTGGAAGAGGATAGTGAACAGGTCTTTTATACTGGCCCGGTTTCGGAAGCAGATGCAGCATTTCTTCGCCAGGCGGCCGACTTTCTCAAGCCGTTGTCTGATGAACAATATATGACAGGGCTGGCAGGCATCCTGCACACGGTGGCTCGCTCCAGCTATATCCTCGACGGCAATGAACTCTACTGGTGCATCGAATGGGAGCCGGGACTTGTCGTTGTCAGAATGTCGCCGATCGGCGATATGCAGTGGTGTGCTCTTCGTTCTCCGATTCCAAACTTTGGAGGACGAGATCCTCTGCCGGAGGATGGGGATCCGGAAGACTATCACTTCGAAAATAACTCACAATATAACCTGGTCTTCGTTGCCTGGGACGCACAGTTTGACGAAGAGGAGAGAGAGTCGGGACGATTTGTGCCTGCGAGTGCTGAGGTGCAGCAGCACTTTCATGACCTTGTGGCTCGGGCGAATGAACTGAGTAACCTCGCAGTATCTCGGAATGATATTGACGTCAGCATCTGGCTCAAAAATTGCAGGCAGAACCTCGCTGAATGGTGCGGTGAGGGGATTAGACTGCGTTCAGAGAAACACGATACCGGAGCGGCATGAGGATGAGTACGCTTCCTGCGCTGGCGTGTTCGATATGCCACTACTATGTTGCCTGCTATTACTTTCCGCCGACTGCTTCCTGGAACTGGATTCTGCCGTCGTGGATGCTGGTGCTTTCCTTCTCTCGAAAGTCACTGCCAACACTCTGGCCGCCTCTATACGTCACAATCCCTTTAGCTGTCCTGGGTCTGCTTTCCCCGGGAAACGCTTTGAGTCTGGTGGGGCTCTGTCAAATACTGATCTGCATCACCGTGACATTCATGAATTGGAGTGCAGAGACCACTCGACGCTGGTCGGTGAGTGCAATCCTCGGGGTCTTTATCATCCTGTTCACAGCTGGCGCGGTATATGACTATGGAATCTCATGGACTCAAACGGATGCGGAGCGACTTGAGAGGATCCCGTCCCACGCTCGCGGGAGTCATGGTTTCTTTAGTCTTATTCCGATTTGAACGGTTGTTTCAGGGAGTGACGATCACATGAAACATCATTTTGCGGACCTGCTTGATCGTGATGGTGATTACTGGACCGTCGTCCCGAATCTGCAGCGGTATGCGCACAGAATCAATGATGTTCCCGCAGGCAGTGAACTGGTGCAGATCGCCACCGTTGGGGCCGAAGATGCTTCGTGGCGAAACATTTTCACGTTCCCCCGTCTTGAAGAACTGACTCTTCACGAACCTCGACGTGAACAATTGCTGGAGATATCGAGTCTGTCCGGACTCCGGAGATTGCGAATCACTCATGCCAGACCGAAGGACATTGATTTTATCGGATCGATGGTCGGGATCGAGGAGCTTGTGCTGGAGTATGTTTCCGGGTTTTCCGATCTGACTCCGCTCAGGTCGCTAACGAAACTAAAGTCTTTGCACCTTGAGAACCTTCGAAGGGTGCATGACTTTTCCGGGCTATCCGGGATCACCAGTCTGAGATACCTTTCTATTGATGGGACTCTGGACTGGAAACAGCCAATTGATGACTTTGAGTTCCTGTGGGGCCTGCAAAACCTTGAGGTTCTGTTCTTCGGCCAGATCAGCAATAAGTCGCCCTACCCGGCCACAATTCCAATACTCGGCCTGAAGAAACTGGTCCGCCTCAAACTCGTATGGAATATGCTGCCTACCGAAGAATATGCGCTGATGGAAGTAGGCCTACAAGGTGTCAAAAATGCCAGTTGGGGTCCATATACACGGTTTCAATTCTCTCCGGATTTGGAGACGTTTGAGTTCACTGGAAAAGGTGCTGGCAGAGTGAAATGCGGACATGCCGATGCCGCTCGAAAGTGTGCAGAGTTCACTCAACGGTATGAGACATTTAAGAAGGACGCTGAGTCCGTGATCAGGAACTCTTGGCAGTTACGTGAGAGAACATAATGTCGCTTCGGGATTCCTGCCCGAGCCGTCCCTGCGCCGCAGCAGCACTCGAACCAGTGAGGGACAAGTCGTAGCTTGGGCATTCCTGCCCGAGCCGCCCCTGGCGCCGCGGCAGCACTCGAACCAGCGCGTGACAAGTCGTAGCTTGGGCATTCCTGCCCGAGCCGCCCCTGGCGCCGCGGCAGCACTCGAACCAGTACGTGGACGGGCAGGAATGCCCATCCTACATTTGAGCGCGTCCCCGCGCCGCCGCAACACTCGAACCAGTACGTAGACGGGCAGGAATGCCCATCCTACATTTGGGATGGGCAACCTATGGTTCGGGGATGACTACGCCGGGGGGCATTGGGGGGAGGTTGAGGATTTCGACTTCTCGCGTGGTGGTTTCGAGGATTGCGACGGTTGGTTTGCGGAACATCCAGCCGCCGACTTCGCCGGGGTTGATAAACAATCGGCCGTTGCGATCTTTGACGACGCTGGGGCGATGCGTGTGGGCGAACAGGACGATGTCGGCTTCGTCAATGCAGTCACGGACATCGTCGAGCTGATGGGTCATCAGGATTCTCAACCCGTCGCGGGTCTGATGGCACATTGGTGAATACCCAAGAGTGCCAACAATCTTCATACCCCCTGCAATTCCTGTTTGATTACCATCGTTGTCCCCGAAGCATGCAACGACCGGGCAATGGAACTTGCGCATTGATGGAACGACGAGTGGCGAGGCGAAGTCTCCCAGAAACAGAATCAGTTTACATTCAAGCGCATTAAACAAATTGATCGCGTGTCGAAGATTGTCCACGTTGTCGTGGATATCGGACATAATGCCGATTTTCATGGTTGACCTTTAGAACTGAATAGAACGTAATCTTCCGCTTCAGGCTCATCACACCAGCAGATCATGCAGGATGTGAGCTTCTTCAACACCTGTCAATCGTGAATCGAGTCCCTGAAACTTGACTGAGAATCGATTGTGGTCGATACCCATCTGATGAAGCAGAGTTGCATGTACATCATGCACCGAAACTCGATTTTCAACGGCATGATAACCGAATTCATCCGTTGCCCCATAACTGAAACCAGGCTTAAATCCGCCCCCGGCAAACCACATCGTAAAGCCGGCAAGGTGATGGTCTCTGCCATTTCCCTGAGCCATTGGAGTACGACCAAACTCGGAACCAAATACGATGATCGTGTCCTTCAGCATGTCGCGTTGCTTGAGGTCAGAGATCAGCGCAGCCACGCCCTGATCGACTTCCTGAGCGGTCCCGGCAGAATGGTCCTTGACGGCACCGTGATGATCCCAGTCACGATGATACAACTGAATGAACCGAACGCCGCGTTCAGCAAGTCGTCGTGCCAGCAGACAGTTTGATGCAAACGAACCGTCTCCGCCCTGAGTCCCATATGAATCAAGAACGTGCTTTGGTTCTTTCGCAACGTCCATCAATTCCGGAACACTCGACTGCATCCGAAACGCAAGTTCATACTGACTGATTCGAGTTGTGATCTCCGGATCATCCAGTCGCTGGTCTGCAAGCCGATTCAGAGACTGAACCGCATCGACCACATCCCGCTGCCGTTTTTCGTTGACACCGGATGGATTTCCAACATACAGCACCGGATCACCTGTCGCTCGGAACTCAACCCCCTGGTACTGCCCGGGAAGAAATCCGGAATGCCATTGTCGGGCGGCGATTGGCTGCTTCTGTCCGAACTTACCGGTCGACACCATCACAACAAACCCAGGCAGACTCTCGGATTCTGCTCCAAGTCCATACAGCAGCCATGACCCCATCGCGGGCCGTCCCTGGATCATTGTGCCTGTGTTCATGAATGTATGAGCGGGGTCATGATTGATCGCATCTGTATGGAGCGATCGTACGATACACATCTCATCAGCGCACTGTTCTGCCAGCTTTGGCCAGATCTCAGCAATCGACTGACCAGACTGGCCCCATTGGCGAAACGGATGCTGTGGTGCGAAGCAGTTCAGTTGCTGTCCCTGTAGCTGAGCAATCTGCTGACCCTTCGTGATCGACTCCGGCATGGGCTTTCCATGGAGCTCAGCCAGCTTTGGTTTATTGTCGAACGTATCGATATGAGTCATCCCGCCGGCCATGTAGAGCCAGATGATGCGTTTCGCTCTTGGTGGAAAATGAGGCTGACTCAGAATTCCCTTCCAGTGATCAGGCTTCTCCAGCCTTGCCTCCTGTGCGCGCGTTTCGTTTTGCATCAGTTGAGCGAGAGCCATCGAACCGAGGCTGATACCTCCGCGGTGGAGAAACGATCGGCGTCCAATCTGGTCCGGAAGTACGAGTTGACCGCTTGATAAACCCGACTGATAAACTTGTCGATGCATTTGAATTTTCCTTATTCAGGCGAACATGTTTCTGGCTGGCAGAAAATCAGTTTCGGGTAATCACTTCGTGGAGGTTCAGAATTGTGCGTGCGACACTCGTCCAGGCTGCCAGTGTCGGAAGGTCAATTCCATCCGGCAACGGCCGACTGCCGACACTCAGGAGATTCTTCGCCGCTTCTGGTTCTGCCTGGTATTCTGCGAGATGACGGTTTAGCAGAGATTCAAGGACAGCAGATTCGTCAGGAGTCGCGTTACGGGAGAGTGCTCGCTGAAAAGCGAAGTGAACTCTGTCCGATGTAGCCGGAGTTTCCGACTTCAGGATCAGCTCTGCGAATGCTCGAGCTGCCTCCACATATGACGGGTCATTCAGCAGCACAAGTGACTGAAGAGGAGTATTCGAACGAGAACGATCCGCCGTACATTCCTCGCGAGAAGGTGCATCGAATGCGAGCAGGCTGGGATGCAGATACTGTCGTTGCCAGTGAGTATAGAGGCCTCGGCGGTAGAGCTCCTTCCCACTTCCATTTTGCCATTCACGAGTTGGGAAGTTCAAATGAGCCCAATAGCCCGCGGGCTGATACGGTCGCACACTTGTTCCGCCGATTTCTTCAACCAGCAGGCCACTCACCGCCAAAGCGTTATCACGAACGAACTCTGCATCCAGGCGGAATCGGCCCTGTCGAGCCAGCCATCGATTGTATGGGTCCGTTTCGCGGAGCGACGCCGGGGACAACGACGACTGACGATATGTCTGACTCATGACGATGCCCTTCACCATATGCTTCAGATTCCAGCCACTCTGGATAAACTCTGCGGCAAGATAGTCGAGCAGTTCCGGATGGCTGGGCCATTCCCCCTGAGCTCCGAGATCATCGAGCTTTCGAGAGATACCGGCCCCAAAACAGAGTTTCCAGATTCGATTCATGGTTACACGGGATGTCAGTGGATTGTCTTTTGCGATAATCCACTGAGCAAGGTCGAGTCGATTCAGGCGTCGATCAGAAGTCGGTTCACCTGCGAGCGAAACTGGAAATGCGGGCGTCACTTCTTCACCACTTTCATCCATCCAGTTACCCCGTGGAAGAACTCGCACCATACGTGGCGATACTGCTTCTGTGACGAGAGTTGAGACGATCTGCGAGTCGAGAGATGCTCTGGACTTTTCAAGTTCCGCTAGCTGGACGCGAGCGGGTTCAAGTGCCGGGGCTATCGTTTGATAAAAGGCACTCAATTCCGCTTTTTGAGCATCGGATCGCTGTTCCGCGGGTGTCGCAAGAATCCCGGCAAGGTTGGCCGGTGGCGCGTCTGTGGCTCGAATTGGTCGAGATGCTGTCGCGGCTGAAAGTCTGAAGAGTCCAATCGTGTGCTGAGGATTGTCAAGGTTCTGGTCGAGCACGATCTGCAGCTTTTCTCCGTCAGCCAATGTCAAATCATCCTGAATTTCAAAGACAGCTGTCTGAGGCCTGCCGGCCTGTTCCATGATGGCCCAGCCCCACGTCTTTCCCTTTTCATCTTTGTCAATCGCTGCTGCGACCGCCCATTTTCCGTAAGGGTTGCCACCCGCTGCTCCTGTCTGTTCGTAGGTTGCAGTTGCATTCTGCAGCGGGATCAGACGTTCTTCGCCAGCGGCATTGACCACACGAACAATGAACTCGGAAAGCACAAAGTTCCCGTTGCCGGCTCTTCCTGGCCCTTTCTGAGGAAATGAATCGTGCGGCAGTACTTCAATTCGCAAAGCAGTGACAGCCGAAGGCAGCGACTTCGTTTCGAATGTATAGGTGTCCGTCGCCGGGTTTGTTCCGCTGGCAAGAATTGATCCGTCGTCCTGAAGGGTGAGCGTAACCCCTTCTTTGGAAGTGATTGAATCCGGTTTGAGACTGGTCCACTGGACCTGAGTGCTTTCCCATTCTGCCTGTGCGGTCAGCAGTTCGGGTGTTGACGTTTCGAGAACCTTCTTCACATCGACAATCTGTCGGTCATATTCTGCAAGCCGACGCTCCTGATCTGCCGTGGGAACCTTGATAAACGGCCCCCAATTGCCATCGCTGTTTGCTCCGGAATACAGCCCTCGTTCCTTGATGTCAGCGAAGAATGCCTCGAATCGATAGAAGTCGCGAGTTGTGAAAGGATCAAACTTGTGGTCATGACATTCACTACATCCCAGCGTGATCCCCAGCCATGTGCCGGACGCATTGCGGACTCGTTCTGCAATGTACTTTGCCAGATACTCCTTGTCCTGGACACCGCCCTCGGCACTCATCATCCCGAGTCGATTATATCCGGATGCGATTCGTTGTTCTCGCGATGGAGTTGGAAGCAGGTCTCCAGCCAGTTGCTCAACGGTAAACTCATCGAATGGCTTATTCGCGTTCAGCGAGTCAATCACATATTGCCGGAATGGCGAGACGCTGACTTCCTGGTCTCCGTGATAGCCAACAGAGTCTGCATAGCGGACAAGATCGAGCCACCAGATTGCAAAACGCTCTCCATAGTGTGGGGATGCCAGCAACCGGTCGACGAGTTTCTCATATGCATTCGGTGATGTGTCGTTGACGAAGTCTGCAACTTCGGACTCCTTTGGTGGGAGTCCGGTCAGATCGAAGGACAAACGGCGGATCAGCGTGATTCGATCGCTCTCCGGCGACATTTCAAGTCCATGAACACTTTGTGATTCCCGAATGAAGTGGTCAATGTGCGAAGAAACTTCCGACGCAGATGCAGCTGGTGCTGGAGTCTTTTGAATTGGCAGAAACGCCCAGTGCCCTTCAAACCGGCCTCCCTGCTCGATCCAGCGATGCAGAATGGCCTTCTCAGTCTCCGTGAGAGCCTTTCCGCTTTCCGCCGGTGGCATCAATTGTTCGTCGTCCGTTGTTGTGATCCGACGATATAGTTCGCTGTGCTCAGGTTGGCCCGGAACAACAACCTGCGTGTCTCCGGCCTTCTGCTGTAATCCAGCTTCCGTATCAAGTCTCAGTTCCGCCTGACGCTTGTTCTTATCTGTGCCATGGCAGAAGACACATTTGTCGGAGAGAATGGGTCGGACATCTCTGTTGAATTCCACCGTCTCCGGAATGACTGATGGTGTTTCCTGAGCAGCAAGCTGATTTGGGCCGATAGATGAAATGGCAAGAGTTGCCATCAGCAGCGTTCTGAGGCTGACCAACACAGATTTTGGCATGTTTTGCTCCTGTCAGGGACAGGCAGAGGTAAGGTGGGAAAATCACTAGAGGGAGTCTGCTTCGGTCTTTCGTACAGTTCAATCGAACTGCAATGCAGACGACGATGCATGTGTTCATTATGAACAGTCCATCGGCCCATCGCAACCATCCCTCCTGTAGCAGGCAGACTCCGTCTGCCGTCCGCCGACGTGCAGGAGGGGTGTTGCGGACGGCACATGGAATGTGCCTGCTACTTTTCGACGCTCGCAACTTTTGCTGCAAACGACGTTGAAATCATCGGTTGAGGAATTGACCGTAAACCGAAAAGGCAACAAACAAAACAGGTCGTTGGAAGCACGATCGTAAGGCCATACCAGGTCCACTCTCCTCGTATCAGCGAACAACCAATGAGTACCACAGAGCCAATTAATGCGCCGAACACTGGGACAGAGATTCGACCTGGTTGACGTCCGGAATCCGGAAAATACTCAATGACGAGGTCGCGGCTTGCCTGCAGGACGGCAGTACATGTTCCCGTCCAAAGGGCGATAACGACCATCTGCCAGAGCCC
>JAEUIH010000072.1 GCA_016795105.1 Planctomyces sp. | reverse complement strand
TCAGCGTTCCATTTTTGATTGCAGTGTCGGCATTTGCAGGATTCCGGGACCGTGCAGGAGCGTTCAATCGAGTCCGAATACGAAGGAGTGCCGGAACCAGCATTTCGAGAAAGTGAACGCAGAGACGCGAAGGCGCAAAGGCGCAGAGAAGACAACAGATCGCGCGTTGATCTTTGCGTCTCAGCGTTCCATTTTTGAGTGCAGTGTCGGCATTTGCAGGATTCCGGGACCGTGCAGGAGCGTTCAATCGAGTCCGAGTCCGAAGGAAATCCCGGGACATCTATTGTTCATTGTCCGAAACCTGTTGAACTCGACGGGCAGCGCCGAAAAGGGCCCAGGTGAGAGCAGCCACCACGAGGACCACGATGGACACGAGAAACACGGGGTTGTTAATAATGGACTTTACGTTGATTTCCGATCCGGCCTCCGGAACATCTCGAAGTTCCACTTCACCGAGAGTGCCCTCCATCATCGGAACATTCGCATCAATCGCTGCGGCCACAGCGAACGTATCGTGCTGAGCGGCTGAGACATCCGCCGCACCGTACATGAGACGATACGACTGTTTACGCGCCTGTACGAAAACCACTTCCCAGACAGGGCCGGCGATTTCGATACCATCAATCTGAATAGGAGGACTGTCGCGATTGTCGATAGTGATTCTCCACAGTCGTGTGCGACGTTCCTCGAAGGACATCTCCAGAGATTCACTGTTCAGATTTCCCATCTGGAATCGGGCGATATGAGTTGACGCGACATTCTGCCAGTCGGATGAAGCGTCGGACGATTTCGTTTGAAGCGTCGCCAGTCGACTAAAGTTCCGGTCTGGCGTGAGAATCCGGATACTGCTGAGAGGCTGGCCGTCTGAAGAGAATTCGACCACGGTTTGTTTCTTTGCGGTATCTTCAGACGCACTGGGTTTATCAATGCGTTTAGACTGCAGTCGAGAGGCCGTTCGACGTTCTTCGGCGACATCGGCAATCAGCGTAATCTGATCGATCCGGAACGGGCGGCGTTCAACGAGCGTACGTTCGGACTTCGAGACCTCATCATTTGCGCCGATGGTGCGAGTCAGTTCGAGCAGTCGTGATTCCTGATCGGCAGTGATCGCATCAACGAAGATTCGAAAGTTTCGGGCGTCCGACTGTGGGAGAGGAATGTCAACCTGGCGTACGTCCATGAACTGTGAATAGTCGAAAATGACAGCATCTTCAACCAGCGGCATTGGATTATCTTCATCGCCATTGAAGACTCGGATTCGATGTTCAAAGTTTGTCAGAGGCGTCACAATCCGCAGAGCTGAGGGCTGCGGATCGTTGTCTTCCAGTGCAACAAAAATCTGCAGACCGCCTTCCGGGAGAGGTCGCAGCGAAGTTTTTAATGCTCGCCATTCAACACGGCGCGTTTTGGTTTCCGTGTCTCTGGCATGACGCAGGATAAATGGCTGTGACTTATCCCTGGAGTCGAAAATCCTGAGATCCGGAAACCCATCACGAGTTTCAGAGTAGACATCAGAATCCAGGATCAGGTGAGTCAGGTCGAAATCTGAAACGGACTCCGAAATGATGGACCTTTGACGACGGTAGGGAAGATCGTCCGCATTGGCCGGGAGATTTGGCACCACAAGGCTTAGCAGAAGCATCCAGAAGCAGGTCTTACGGATCATGAACGATTCTCCTCGCCGGGTTCTTTGTGTGTCTCGAAACTGCTTCTGGATCGCAGGTACAGGAAGGACCCCGCAAGAACCATCAGACCCAGAGCGATGAATGCGATAATGCGATAGAGCTGGTCAAGGCGAGCGAGGTCAACGAAGAAGACCTTCCAGGCAACGATCATAAACAGTCCCAGCCCCAGATATCTCAACAATCGTCGATCCTTCTGAATACCTCGAAGCAGGAATGACAAAGCAAACAGCGACCAGAGGATCGAAACACCTCCCGATCGGAGCCCTTCAACATAGTGACGAAGGAAAGAATTGACTTCGAGAGTCAGATAAAGGAACAGCATTCCAATTCCGCACAACCCCATACCGTTGCCAACAAAGCGGACCTGACCACTGGACTCCGAAGACCGAGACTCAAGAAGTCGAAACGCAAACACGAAGAAGGCGACGACCGCACCAAAATCGAGTAAGCGGAAGCCGGCATCGTATGAGCTCCAGGCGCCGTCATACCAGAAGTGAGGACTGATGTTCCATGCAGGCAAATCGAAGAGTGCCAGCTTGGCAAACAGAGCAAGCAGGAGGATCGACAGGAACGTGAAGGCGATTTTGCTGCTTGTTTCAGCAAATTCCAGAATCAAAAGAACGCAGATGCCAAGCCAGAGAAGTGTCAGAGCAGGCAGGCGAACTGGTGGATAGATCAACCCGAACGTGCGATTCAGTTCGAGATGCAGATAGAAGAACAGCATCCCAAAGACAGCAAACATCGCAGCCTTTGCAGCCCAGCGCTGCCGGACCCACAGGTTAATGTCGTTAGTTCGATCCACAACCATTCGACCAGGACTGGTGTCGCGACTCAGCAGCCGATAACCAAGGAACATCGAACCGATCGGGACGCCGAACAGAATCAGACGTTCAGCCATCTGCCTCAGATAGTCGTAGACCGGCAGATCGGCCAGACCTCGGCTGCCGAACTGCGAGCCAAGATCCAGGAAGGCGAAGCGGCCAAGCACAATGAGATACAGGGCCATAGAAACCATTCTCAGAAACTGACTCTGCAGCTTTCCGGAGATCCACAACATGACCAGCGCCTGAACGGTCCATGTGACGGTGATCCATTCGTTGGTCAGAAGCAGAGGCACTGTGATCGCAAGAAAGAATGCTGACAGAGCGATGAAGCTCAGCATCAGTTCCCGATCAAGAATTTTTCGAGCAAGACAGTAGTACACATGCAGGATGTAGAAAGCGGCGAGTCCAACAGTCACAGCGGAAACCCATCGGTAGCCAAAGGTCTCGTCGATCAGATTGTAGCTGATACCAAAGAATGCGCCGGCATTGAGGAACAGAACCAGAACATCCAGCAGGTTCGAAGAAACTCGTTTACGGAGATTGTAAATGAACACCATCGTGGAAAACATGACAAAGAACGCGACCAAAAATGGCATGACCTGCCAGAAATGAAGTGTCTTGTCATAAGCTCGAAGTGATGCCACGACCAGCAGGTGGTGTCCGACGAAACTGAGATAGCTCAACAGCGGCCAGCGTCTGAAAGCCGAGACACCAAGAACCCCAACCCCCAGGATCAGCAGGTAGCTGTAGAGTCCGGGAAAGTTGACGACGCCGGAAGAGAGCAGCCAAGGCGTGAGATAGCCACCAATGACACCGATGACAGCAGTGAGCCTGGACTGGAAACGAAGCGCGAGAAAACCGGACAGTACGGTAATGGCCACCATCGCGGCAAACGCAACCGGCGGGTCGATAAGTTTGAACATACCGGAAGCAGCGAATGCACTAAAGTAGAGAGTGGAAATGCCACCGCCAAACAAACCCTGTCCGATGATATGAAACCGTCCGCCAAGAATTCGTGCTCCAATACCCAGCATTGACAACCCCGCCACCACAGACAGCAGCGTACGAGCCAGTGGAGACAACAGCCCATTGTCGATCGAATACTTCAGGAAGAATCCGACACCGAACACAACCAGAAGAATACCGATTCTGAGCAGCCACTGACTGGCGATTGCAAACTCTACCGAAACACCCTTTGGCAAATGATCTTCACCGACAATAATCCAGTTCCAGATCCTCTTCAGGACATCTTTGGCAGCCGTTTCAAACTGGCCCGGAACTCTGGATGCTGCTGCCTGTTGAACGGGAGACTCTGTGGTCGCAGCTCGGGACAGCAGTTGAGGAGAAGGGGATGTGCCGGAAGCGGCTGCTGTGTGCTTATGAGCTGAAGAATGCCGTTGAGCAAACTCATGGAGTGTCGAAGGAGTCTTTTCTTCACGAGCCGGATGTTCTGTCTCAATGACATATTCGATGATGTCTTCAACCGGCGCTTCCTGAGCCTCCGTCGACGGCTGAAGAGGTTCAGCAGCTTGTGCGGGGGAGACTGGCTTTGGAACTACAGCTTCCGCTGCTCCGGAAACCTCGGGAGACGTATGCTGAGAATCTGCCTGCTGAACGGACTTCAGAACGAGGTCGAGTTTTTTGTTTTGCTGTTGAACGGAATCGTAGACTGCGTGGAGCTGAGCGGTGAAGCGAGTCGACATTTCCCGCTGTTGTCGTTTGACGGCGTTGATGCCGGTGATCAAAACAACAATCGCAATCAGGCTGATGGGCCCTCCCACGAGGAGTATTAGGCCGAGAAGTAAGTCCGACATTTCTGAACCCTCCGCAGTATTCGTCAGAATCGCTGTCGTCCGCGGCGTATTCGGAACTGCGATATCACGCAAATTTTCAAAAAACCGATAACCGAAGATATGTTTTAGCAGAAAATGGCACAGAATTTTGTTGAATCCCTCGATTTGGCCGGGCCCCCTGGCGGTTCATCAGGTTGCGTTTAAGGACGTTTGAGGACAGAGTCAGCGATTGATGACAGAGTCAGAAACTGAGAAGAATAAGTCTCCGGCTGTAGAAGACTCATCGCGGCTTAGTGGGTCGAGCGAGTTGAGTGTATGTCTTCACGCAGCAGTTGCGGGGGATTCAGCAGCAAGGGAAGAGTTGTTTGCCCGGTGCCGAAGCTATGTGCAGTTAATTGCACGAGCCTGGTCGCTCGCTCGCTTCCAGGCTCGGTTTGACTCCTCGGATTTGGTTCAACAGACACTCCTTGATGCCTACCGGGACTTTGGAAAATTCAAGGGGCGCACTGAGATTGAATGGCTGGCATGGCTTCGTCAGATTCTGGATCACAATGCTCAGGACGCGTTGCGGCGGCATGCAGCGGCAGGAAAGCGAGCGATTGGTCGTGAACGCTCGCTCGGACATGAAACAGACAATGACGGCCATGCGAGACAGACGGAGGTGGCTGCGGCGGATCCAACACCAAGTGCGATCATGATTCTGAATGAGCAGTCGTTGCTTCTGGCAGAGGCCATTGATCGACTGGAGGGTGATCATCGAGAAGTGGTGATGCTGCGCAATATCCTGCGGCTGCCGTTTGACGAGGTTGCTCAAAGAATGGGACGATCCCGTCCGGCCGCACAGATGTTGTGGATGAGGGCAATTCAGCGACTGCGTGAGCACATGAACGAGCTGGGAGCACGATCGCTGTTTGAAGGTCCGAGTCGATGAATCGGTTGGACGGCAATACAGACGCAGAGGACGCCGATCTGCTGGATGCACTTTTGACAGCGATACAGCAGGGACAGAAAGCCGAGAAAGAGCGGCTTCTTCGAGAGCATCCATTGCTGCAGCCATATGTGGAATGTCTGGACGCCGTGGACATGCTGCTGCCTCGAGACGACGAGTCAACGCGCAGTTGTGTGATTCAGGAAGCGGAGGTTCGTGCGCGACTTAAGGTTGCCGTTGGTGTTCCGCTGGGCGATTTTGCAAATGGACGTTACGAACTGCTGAATGAAATCGATCGAGGAGGCATGGGGATCGTTTACCGGGCTCGGCAGAGAGACCTTGATCGCATCGTCGCCATTAAGACGATTCTGGCGAGTCATCTGGCAGCTCGAGAAGAAGTGATCCGGTTTCAGTCCGAAGCGAAAGCCATCGCCAGGCTATCTCACAGAAACATAGTGCCGATCCATGACAGTGGAGAAGATCAGGGACGCCACTTTTTTGTGATGGATTTTGTGCAGGGTGAAAGTCTATCGGGGCGTCTGAAGCGAAACAGTGTATCGCTCAACGATGCTGTTGAGTGGATGCTTCAGATCGCAAAGGCGGTGCACTATTTGCATCAGCGAGGCATCATCCACCGGGATCTTAAGCCTTCGAACATACTGATTGATCTCGAGAATCGGCCGGTGATTACGGATTTCGGGCTCGCAAAAGTGTTTGACACAGACAGCCTGGAAACGCGTCCAGGTGTCATTCTCGGAACTCCCAGCTACATGTCACCGGAGCAGGCTGCGGGCCAGCATCAGTCTGTGTCGGTCAGGAGCGATGTGTACAGTCTTGGAGCACTGATGTATGAGATCCTGACAGGCCGCCCGCCGTTTCGTGAACGCACACCGTTTGATACTCTTGTGCAGGTACTTGAAAAAGACCCAATACAACCACGCGAGATTCGTCGCGAGATCCCTCGACGGCTGGAACTGATCTGCCTCAAGTGCCTCGAAAAAGACCCCGCCCTTCGATACGCAACAGCAGACGATCTGGCTCGGGATCTGGATGCCTACCAGAATGACGAACCCCTTCAGGTTCGGGAAGGAGGACTTCCGCAGTCGATAACTCGCTGGGCACGGCGAGAACCCGGACTGGCCTTTCATCTGGTGACACAGGCAATCGCTGCGATCATTCTTCAGATTCACTACCAGTTCAGTGAAACAACGATCATAGAGCATGGTCGACAAATCCTGGTGCTGATTGTCTGGGCGATGTTCTCTCTGCTGTGGGCTCGACTCCAGAGATCAGAACGCTGGGCTCTGACGTCCAGAGTCGGAACAATTCTCACGGACACATCTCTGCTCACCACTGCGCTGGCTCTGTCTTCGGATCATGAAGGTACTTTGCTCGTCTTCTATCCACTACTAATTGTTGTGTCGGGGTTTTCGCTGCGAGTATTTCTGGCATGGTTGACAACGGGCGCGGCGATCGCCGGGTTTATTGTTCTGGTGCTCACCAAAGAATCGCTTCGGATGCCGTGGCACTTTCTTCCGCTGGTAATCATCACATTTGCAGCAATCGGCATGACAATCGCCTGGCAGATCAACCGGATTCGTCGATTTGGTCACAAGTAGGGTTAGGTCACAGGCAAGGCGTGGTCACCATTGAGCGATCGGGCTGGAGATGTCGGACATCAGACGGGTATCGAAATCCCGAAGACGGCGAGCAAAACTGCCCAGACGATTCCGAGTACATGCCAGACCCACGCAGCGAATACAACCCCCCAGAAGTATTCATGGTCATAGCGGTCAGCGAAGGCACACAAGGTGACCCACATCAGGATTGATTGAGCCACGATGAAGTGCATTGCGTGCAGAGACACAAAGACCAGGGTGAATCCGTGGACATTGGTCTGAGTATTCCTGAAGCCGGTCACTCCGTTCGAGAATTCCCAGAGTCCATATGACTGAATTCCAACGAACAGGATGGCGCAGCCCAGAGCGAACACGAGTGATCGCCTAAACAGGGTCTGCCGCTCCAGTCGCACAAACTGGACTGCTCGATGAAGAAAGTAGCTGCCCAGCACCAGAAACAGCGTGCCAAACTGAAAGGCTACCGGGAGGTACAGTTTTGGTGAAGGGGGTTTTGGAGTGTGAAGGGCCACCAGACCCCAGAAAATACTGAAACTGACGATCGCCTGGAGGATCGTTGCGAAATAAAATTTACGAGCAATCGTCGTTCGGAGTTCATTCCAGCGATGGTTCACGATGGTGGTTGTCATGAGCATTTGGAAATCCGGGTGCAGGAGCTGGGGCTTGCCTTTGTAATGAGTCCGGTAAGAATAGGTAGACAGATTTTTGTGTTTTTCGATTTCCGACAAGTACTTTACGAGGAGAAACTCGGATGAAGTTTGTTCAGGGCCTTGTGTTGGGGATTTGCGCGATGGTAATCGGATCAGTCGCAAATGCTGCTGAGACAGTTCACGAAATCAAAGTTCAGTCACTCGAAGGTAAAGAAGTAGATCTCTCCGAATACAAGGGGAAAGTTCTCCTGATTGTGAATGTTGCCAGCCAGTGTGGTGCAACGCCTCAATACGAACAGCTTCAGGCTCTTCATGAAAAATACAAGGAACAGGGACTTGTAGTGCTGGGCTTCCCATGCAACCAGTTTGGTGCACAGGAGCCAGGCTCCTCAGACGACATTCGTAAGTTCTGCACCGAAGAATACAAAGTGACGTTTCCAATGTTCTCCAAGATTGATGTCAACGGCGACAAGCAGTCTCCATTGTTTGACTACCTGAAGAAGAACGCAGAAGACCATTCCAACATTGGCTGGAACTTCGAAAAGTTCGTCGTCGGTAAGGATGGTAAGGTTGTCAAGCGTTTTAAGACTCGTGTTAAGCCCGATGCAGACGAAGTCGTCTCTGTACTCGAAGGCGAATTGAAGAAGTAAGTCTCGGTTTTCGACCGATTTCAACTGCAAACACGGATTGAATACCAAAGCCGAACTCCACAGGGAGTTCGGCTTTTTTTGTAGTCTGAGAGCGGTTTGGTTATGATGACTGTTCAGGCGACGGTACTCGTTCCGAGTGCTGTCTGGTTTCATTCCAGCAGTTCAACAGTTGGAGAAGAGTATGAGCAGGCTGAATCGTCGAGACTTTCTCTACACGGCCACAGCGGCAGCCACTGTTTCGGGTACGGTGGTATCAGGACTTGCGAGGCAGGCGAGTCCGGCGGATCGAATCAATGTCGCGGTTATTGGAAATGGTGGTCAGGGACGTGCGCACATCAGTTCTTATCTGACGCTGGCAGATGTGAATCTGGTGGCCGTCTGTGATGTCGATGAGACTCGATTGGCAGAAGCACAGAAACTGGCTCCAAACGCGAAGGCGATCAGCGACTTCCGCAGACTTCTGGATGATCGAACGATTGATGCGGTTTCCATTGCTACTCCCGATCACTGGCACACACCGGCTGCCCTGATGGCACTGTCGGCCGGGAAGCACGTCTATGTCGAGAAGCCTTGTTCTCACAACGTCAGAGAAGGTCGCTGGCTCGTTGAAGCAGCGAAGAACTCCGGCAGGGTTGTCCAGCATGGTACTCAAAGTCGATCTGCCGAATTCATTCAGGCAGCGGTTGAAATCCTGAGAGCAGGGACAATCGGTGACATCGTGATTGCTCGTGCCTGGGATGTTCAGTTTCGACCACCGATTGGAAGAGCTCAGCCCGGCGAAGTTCCAAAGGGATTCGACTATGACACCTGGACGGGACCTGCACCGTTGCTTCCGTTTCAGAGCAATCGTCATCATTATTCCTGGCACTGGTGGCATGCGTTTGGGACGGGAGATGCAGGCAATGATGGTGTCCACGAAATAGATATTGCCCGCTGGGGACTTGGTGTCAACACACATCCGCATTCCGTGTCGGCTGCCGGAGGGAAATATATCCATCAGGATGATCAGGAGTTTCCTGATACCATGACGGCCGTGTTTGAATACCCCGGGATCGAGGGGCAAGTGGCTCGGCGGCAACTCATTTTCGAAATGCGACTCTGGAGCCACTATCATCCAAACAACATCGACAACGGCAATGAGTTTCTCGGCACCAGGGGTCGGATGCTGCTGACGAAACGCGGTAAGCTGGAGGTCTTCGATGAGAAAGGAGGACGCATTGATGTGAAACTCCCGGACAGCCGATCAGTCAGTGTTGCCTCGCATCAACAGAATTTCATTCAGGCGATTCGGACAGGTTCGCCTGTCAATGCGGACGCGGCTACAGGCCATCTGTCTTCGACACTGCCGCATCTTGGAAATATTGCGTGCAGAATTGGGCGTGGATTTCGATTTGATGCAGAGACGGAGACTATTCCGGGTGATGACGAGGCAAATGCTTTGCTGGGGCGAAGTTATCGTTCAGGTGGACATTGGGGCGTGCCTGCAGAAGCCGGAGGTGTCGGATGATCGCTGGCATAATTCTGTACTGCGCGGCGGGTCTTGTGTTCACAATAAGCTCCACAGACGCGCCGAATGAAACAACTCACAGTGAGAAACTCATCACAATTCGGCATGAGAGAACCGACGATCGAATCAGGTTGTTCTCAGGTGACACTGAGATTGCTCAGTACGTCTTTCGTGATCCTCAGGTTTCTCGTCCCTACTTTGCACACATTAAAACGTTGTCAGGGATCCAGGTGAGTCGCAATCATCCTCCTGATCCGGCACTCGACGCTACGGATCATGTTGGCCTGCATGCGGGCATCTGGTTGTCGTTCGGTGATATCAGCGGCCATGACTTCTGGAGGCTGAAAGCGAAAACAGAACATGTGCGATTTGTTGAAGAGCCCGCAGAGTCCGAAGGTACGGTGCGGTTTTCAGTCATCAATCGTTATCTGACGAGCGACGGAACTGCCATCGTATGTGAAGAAACTCAAACGTGTGTGATTCGTCCTGCAGAAGCGGGCTACAGGCTGGAGGTCCGCAGCGAATTCAGGGGGCTGGAACTGCCCGTGGTCTTTGGCGACCAGGAGGAAATGGGGTTGGGAATTCGAGTTGCTACTCCGATCGCTGTCCAGAGTGGAAAGGGCGGAAGGATCCTCGACAGTGAACAACGTCGAAACGGTGATCAAGTCTGGGGCAAGACGGCAAACTGGTGTGACTATGCGGGACCGTTTGCTGATCGATGGGTGGGAATGACTGTCATGTCATCACCGTCAAATTTTCGTCCCAGCTGGAGTCATGCGAGGGACTATGGCTTCATCGCAGTGAATCCGTTCGGACGTAAGGCGTTTACACAGGGAGAGCCCAGTGCCGTTCGAATACAGAAAGGGGAAGTGCTGCGACTTCGGTTCGCCGTTCAGGTGCACGAGAGTCTGAAGGAAGCCGACTATCATCCGGATGCCGCATATCGGGACTTTGCGGATGAAGGAGAGGGCAAATGAAGCGGCTTGAGTGTGTCACGCGTCGAACACTCGAAGTCACGGCATGCAGTGCGGCAATTGTATTTCAACTCCTTCTTGCGTGCGTGCTGGCCTGTCCCGTGAAGGGGCAGGAAGAGTATCTGCGAATTCAGCGGGGTGAACTGCCGATTGTCATCTCCGCGCCGCATGGAGGAACGAAACTGGTGCCTGAAGTACCGGAACGAAAAGGAGAAGGTCTGCCCACGGGCTCGTCCGGATTCTTCACCGGTCGCGACGGCGGAACCGAAGAGCTGGCCCTGGAAGTTGCAAAGCAGCTCGAGCAGCGGATGAACGGGAAGCCGTGGTACGTAATCTCTCAGGTTCACCGAAAGTATGTGGATTTCAATCGGCCCGCGGAGATTGCCGTCGAACACGAACGAACTCGAGTCATCTACGACGCTTATCACTCGGCACTGAAGGAAGCCTGTCGCACTGTTCGTCAGACGAACGACTTTGGCCTGTTGGTTGATATTCATGGACAGGGAAGTTCATCGGTGACGGTTTACCGAGGAACGAAAAACGGTCTGACCGTGACTCGGCTGCGAGAACACTTTTCTGAAGAGGCTCACAGCGGTCCGAACAGTTTTTTTGGACTGCTGAAGAACGAAGGCTGGACAGTCTTTCCGGACCCGCTTGAAGGAAAAGAGCAGGCGGGTTTCACGGGAGGCTACATCGTTCAGACGTACGGCAGCCATCGCGGGAACGGTCTGGAAGCGATTCAGCTGGAATTCGGAAGCCGTTATCGCACCGAGTCCGCCCGAGTCAGGACCGCCGAACAGCTCGTGAACGTGATAGTCCAATGGAAAAGTCTCTACAAAGCAGCAGGTACATCCAATAAGCCGTCCGCGCCAAAGTAGCAGGCACATTCCATGTGCCGTCCGCAGCTCGCTGGTTGGGCGGTGGTTGCACGTTGGGCGGTGGTTGCACGTTGGGCGGTGGTTGCACGTTGGGCGGACGGCATTCGGAGAATGCCTGCTACTTTCTGCAAATGTCACAACGGGAGAAAGAGCGTGGAGCGGGAGTTGTATCTGGGTTGTCCGGTATGGGCTTGTGAGCACTGGAAGGGGACGCTCTTTACGAGTCGGGCCCCTCGGAGTGAGTGGTTGCGACAGTATTCCTCGGTGTTTAACACCGTAGAAGGCAACAGCACATTTTACGCATTGCCATCCATTGAGACAGCTCGACGTTGGCGTGATGAAGCACGTACGGGGTTTCAGTTTGCACTGAAGTTTCCTCGGAGCATTACGCATGATCGAAGGCTCGAGAGGGCAGATCGTGAGACGGCTGCTTTTCTTGAGATCGCCGATGTGCTCGATAGCCAGCGGAAGCTTGGACCGACGTTCATACAACTTCCACCGGACTTCAGTCCTCAGTCGTTTGAAGTCCTGGAGCGGTACCTGAAGTCGTTGCCGACGCATTTTCCGTGGGCCGTTGAGGTTCGGCATTGGGACTGGTATGACGAGGGACCGAACGAGTGGAAGCTGGATGAGCTGCTGCGGGAGCTGAGGATGGACAAGGTGTTGTTTGATAGTCGGCCCTTGTTTTCCAAACCTCCGGCGGATGAGATCGAAAAGATATCGCAGAGTCGAAAGCCACGAACACCTCACAGAACGACGGTCACATCACAGCATCCGTTCCTGAGGCTGGTGGGGCGGAATCATCTTCCGGACGTAGAGCCGTGGATCAATGAATGGGCGGACGTAGTTGCTGGATGGCTGCGTGACGGCAAGCGACCGTTTGTCTTTACACACGCTCCGGATGACACTTTCGCCCCGGAGTTTGCACGAATGTTCCTGATTCGTCTGAGAGCCTGTCTGCCGGAACTGCCTGATCTGCCTCGATGGCCAGGCGAGAGTGATCGGCCGCGATTTGAGCAACGATCCTTGTTTTGAATGCTTGCATCGGGGCGCCGGAAGGTCATGATGTCGGCAGTATTTCCCTCGAACTTATTGATCCGGCCCTGATCACTGTGCGTTCAGCGGCCTTTGCTGCCCGGAATTTGGAGGTTTATGATGATTCGGCTTCGTACCGCATCAGCCTGTTCAATTGTTGTCTGCAGTTTGGCATTGGTCTTTTGTCGAGGTCTGAGTGCCCAGGAACCGATACCTGGAATTGGGCCGACAGGCTCCGTCCAGCGACTGCACACCGGCTTTGCCTTTACGGAAGGACCTGCGAGTGACGCGGAGGGAAATCTGTATTTCACGGACATTCCGAATAACCGAATTCACAAGCGAGATGCAACCGGACAGGTGACGATCTTTGCCGAACCATCGGGACACTGTAACGGGCTGATGGTCGTTGGTGATCGTCTTCTGGCCTGTGAGATGGACGGTCGATTGAAACAGTACAGTCTTAAAGATGCAACAGAGGCTGTGCTGGCAGATAAGTATCAGGACAAGCGATTCAATGCGCCCAATGATCTGGTGATCGACCGGACCGGGGGCATCTACTTTACCGATCCTCGATTTCGTGCACCGGATCCGTGGCCTCAGGGAAAGGAAGCCGTCTATTACCGAGCAGCGGACGGAAGCGTGACGAGGCTGATTGACGATCGAACAGCTCCGAATGGAGTAATTCTGTCACCCGACGAAATGACACTGTATGTCATCCCAAGCATGGAGAAACAGATGTGGGCTTATCCGGTAGAATCGCCTGGCAAGTTGGGAGCTGGTCGAGTGTTCTGTGAGTTGAAGCAGGGCCCCGAGCAGACAAACAGCGGCGGAGACGGACTGACAGTGGATACCAGCGGGAATCTGTACATCACCAGTTCACTGGGACTGCAGATATTCGATCCCAGCGGGAAAGCACTGGGAGTCATCGCGATACCGGGAGAGCAGCCAGCGAACGTGACATTTGGTGGGCCGGAACGGAAGACGCTGTTCATCACCGCCCGCACATCGTTGTATTCAGTGGAGACTGAAGCAACAGGCCACATATTTACGGGACCTTAGAGTGTTTGTTCCCATCAACACAGATGCCCCGCTGTACCATTTTCCTCGCGGAACGATCTTTCTGATCATTGCGAACGTGTTGTGCTTCGTCTACACGGGATTTGGTACATCGGACAGTGTTGAGAGTTTCTGGATGCTGCAATATGGAAACGGGATCAATCCGCTGGAGTGGCTGACATCCATGTTTGCTCATGCAGGTTTTTCACACCTGATCGGCAATATGTTTTTTCTGTGGGGTTTCGGACTGGTTGTTGAAGGAAAGCTTGGCTGGAAGCGTTTTTTGCCGCTCTATCTGATCATGGGAATGATCGATGGCGGATTGTGCGATGTGCTGACTCTCTACCGAACAGATGAGTGGGCGCTGCATCATGTTTTTGGCGTGGAATCGCGAGAAGAGCTGGCCGCTGTCCTGGAACTTGATCAGGATCACTTCGGCCTGACCACAGTGGACGATCTTCTGCAGCTTGCTAAAGGAGGATGTCTGGGATCTTCAAGCGTCGTGTTTGCGCTGATGGCCATCAGCTTGATTTGGGCGCCGAAGAACGAGATGCATCTGGTAGGGATAGTGTTTCTGTCGGCAGTCTCCTTTGACATCACGATTATGTACTTTGCCCTGTTCTACTTTGTGATGAACTTTGGGCTCGCATTTCTGGAAGGCTTTGGACCGGAATCGTCGACCCTGCATCTGTTGGGAGTATTTCAGGGGTTGGTGGTGGGGACGATTTACTATGCTCGCGGCTGGGTGGACTGTGAGAACTGGGACTTGTTTGCCGTCATCGCCGGAACTCATGGACGTAAGCGGGACGAAGACTGGGAACTGGGAGCGCACGCAAAGGTTGGTAAGGACTACTCAAAGCCAGACACCGGAGAGACAACAGATCCGGAAACCAGTCTTTCGCCGAGAGCTCTGGCAGGCGGAAATCGACAGCCTCCGGGAGACGCTCCTCCAGTGGAGGTACCCAAAAAGCTGCGTCCGATCGTGACCCGTATCGATGCGGGTGACTTCATTGGTGCAGCCGAACTGCTGTTCGAACTGAGACTCAAAGATTCGAAGTCGTTTCTGGACAGGGACCACCTTCGCAGACTCGCAATAGGCCTGTTGCTTGTCGAAGCACACGACGATGCCGAAATCTATGTGGACGAGTATCTGGAACGGTTTGCGGAAGAAACTGCCTGGGCGAAGATTCGGAAGGCAGAGATCCTGGTTGATCACCGGCAGAGGCCAGCGGCGGCACTCGAGCTTTTGAAGACGATTAAGTCATCGGAAGTGTCCGAACAGCAAAAATCGATGGCCCGAGCAATAGCCGCCAAAGCGACTCAGCAGATTCGTTCGGGCGTCGAAGATGCGGAACCGGAATGGTAAAGAAAACGGCTACAGGGGCGAAGAAGTACATACCTCCGCCGGGGAACTCGTTACAATCCGGAAAACATCCTGTCCGAACAATCAAAGTCGCCTGTTATGCCAGCCAGTCCAGCAGATCGTGAACTCGTCAGCCGTATTCGAGCCGGGGAAGCCGATGCATGGCAGCTTTGCATCGATCAGTATGAAGGCCGCTTACTGGCCTTTGTCAGAACTCGACTTCAGGATCGTTCTTCCGCAGAAGACATAGTTCAGGAGACCTTTCTGGGGTTTCTGAAAGCACTTCCGAACTACGACGAGAGCACACCGCTGGAGTCATGGTTGTTTTCGATTGCGGCACATAAGCTGATTGACTTTATGCGTCGTTCGGGACGCCGTCCCTCGCTTCCATTGCTGACCTCTGAATCAAAAGATGGAGCTGCTCGCGATATCACAGGACCGGGCAAAGCGCCGTCGAGTCTGATGCGAAGCCAGGAGCGAGAGTCCTCCGAAGCAATGGTTGTTGAACAGTGTCTGCGGGAGCTGATTCAAAGCTTTAAACAAAGTGGCGCCTGGGAGCGGCTGCAGTGCGTTGAGCTGATTTTTGTTTTGGGCTGGGCCAATAAAGATGTGGCCACCCGACTGAACATCACCGAACAGGCAGTCGCCAACCACAAGTTTTTTGTGGTCTCAAAACTGAAGGAAGCGGCGAAAACTGCCAGAGTTCGCAATCCGTCGCTCGATGGTATGGGACTGGACTAACCTCCAGACCCAACTCATCTTGAGCCGAAAAGCCACTTCCGCCTAAATGTAGCAGGCACTCTCCGAGTGCCGTCCGCCCGTACCTCAGCCGTCCGCCCGTACCTCAACGAAGTGAGACCAACAGACAATGAACCGTAAGCCCCTGTTTCTGTGCTGGCGTCGCTGGTCAACAGGTCTGGCACTGCTTGGACTTGGAACGACAGCCACTATTACTCTGACAAATTCCGGTTGTCAGACGGCCCCGATTACACAGCGAAAGCAGGTTTTGCTGGTGTCGGAACAGGAAGAGAATGCGCTGGGACTGAACGCTTATCAGGAAGTGCTGAAATCCGAGCCTGTTTCAAAGAACGAGCGATATGCGGAGCTGGTTCGCCGAGTTGGTCAGCGAATCGCGAAGGTTGCGAATCGACCGGACTTCGAATGGGAATTCACGGTGATTGAATCTGAGACGCAGAACGCCTTTTGTCTGCCGGGTGGTAAGGTGGCGATTTATACAGGGATACTTCCGGTGTGCGAGAGTGAAGCGGGGCTTGCGGTTGTGATGTCGCATGAAATCGCCCATGCGATTGCTCGACATGGTGGCGAACGCATGACAAACCGCACGATTCAGAACCTTGGGCAGAAAGCCACCGCATATGTGATGAAAAATCAGGAGGAGCAGAATCAGAAAATTGTATTGGCCGCATATGGTGGTGCATCTGAATATGGAGCAATCCTGCCGTTCAGCAGAAAACACGAGATGGAAGCGGATCACATTGGAGTCATGTTGATGGCCAAAGCGGGCTATGATCCGTCGGAAGCGCCCGTTTTCTGGGAACGATTTGCAGCGGAAAAAGGCGGGGAAGCTGCACCGATGGAGTTTTTATCGACCCACCCGTCAGACGCTCGGCGATCCGGAGCATTGCGGGAATTGCTTCCGGAAGCGATGGGGTTTTACGAACAGTCTGCTGAGAAATACGGCCTGGGAGAACAGATTCGCTGACTTGGAACCAGGTGCACGTTACAATGGGATGCTTTCCTGACATATCCTCCCTCAGTAAGAACGTGCGCGATTCATGTCCGACAACCGAAATCTGTTTAACAAAGTGTGGGACCAGCACGCGGTCCGTACATTGCCCAATGGTCAGACTCAGCTCTTCATTGGTCTTCACCTGATCCACGAAGTCACCAGTCCGCAGGCATTCGAAATTCTGCGAGACCGCGGTCTTAAGGTCGCGTTTCCGGAACGAACGATCGCGACCGTTGATCACATTGTACCGACTGCCAGCCAGGCAAGGCCATTTGTTGACCTGCTTGCTGAACAAATGATGTCGGCGATTGAGAAGAACTGTGCCGAATTTGGCGTCACACTTCTGGACCTCAAAGACAAGCGTCAGGGAATCGTACATGTTGTCGGTCCCGAACAGGGATTGACTCAACCTGGCATGACGATTGTCTGTGGAGACAGCCACACCAGTACTCATGGTGCGTTTGGCAGCATTGCAATTGGTATCGGGACCAGCAACGTCGCCGAAGTCCTGGCGACTCAGACGATGTTCCTGAACCGTCCGAAGGTTCGCCGAGTTGTCGTTGACGGCAAGCTGGCTCCGGGTGTCTACGCCAAGGACGTCATTCTTTACATCATCCAGAAGCTGGGTGTTCAGGGTGGCGTTGGATACGCTTATGAATTTGCAGGCACAACCTTCGACGCAATGTCGATGGAAGAGCGAATGACGGTCTGCAATATGAGTATCGAAGGCGGAGCTCGCTGCGGGTATATCAACCCGGACCAGACCACAGTGGAGTATCTGCGAGGTCGTCCGAATTCTCCGGTAGGCGCAGAATTTGACCGGGCCGCCGCATGGTGGCTTAGCCTCGCGTCTGGTCCCAATGCCGTGTTTGATGATGTTGTTGTCTTTAAAGCGTCTGACATTGAACCCACCGTAACCTGGGGAATCACGCCGGCTCAGTCCGTTGGCGTTAGTCAGCCTTTGCCAAAGCTTGCAGAAATTGGTGCTGAAGATCAAAAGCTGATCAAAGAAGCGCTGGAATTCATGGACCTGAAAGAGGGGCAGCCAATCAAAGGAACAAAGATCGATGTTGCCTTCATCGGTTCATGCACGAATTCACGGATTTCAGACCTGCGTGAAGCCGCTCGTATTGCCAGCGGACATCACGTTGCACCTCACGTGAAGGCGATCGTTGTTCCTGGTTCACAGCTGGTCAGAGAACAGGCCATGAAGGAAGGGCTTCATGAAGTATTTCAGGCTGCCGGGTTTGAATGGCGTGAAGCCGGGTGTTCCATGTGCCTCGCGATGAACCCCGACAAACTTCAGGGACGCGAAATGTGTGCTTCATCCAGTAATCGTAACTTCAAAGGTCGCCAGGGCAGCCCGACCGGGCGAACGCTCCTGATGAGTCCTGCGATGGTTACGGCTGCCGCAATTCGAGGATTTGTCACAGACATCCGCGAGTTCGCGTAGAGTTGCATTCATTTCATACCCGGCACAAACCTGCTGATTACGGCTTACACGCACTGAAGACAGTACGAAAGTTAGAAATATGGCCATCAAGGAAATTAAACAGATCACCGGCACCGCACTGCCCCTGTTGCTTGACGATATAGACACGGACAGAATCATTCCCGCAAGATTTCTACGCTGCGTAACATTCGACGGACTCGGCGAACACGCCTTTGAAGATGATCGAAAGCAGGATCCAAATCATCCGTTTGATCAGGTCCGATTTCGCGCCGCGTCGATTCTGATTGCCGGACGAAACTTCGGCTGTGGTTCCTCACGAGAGCATGCCCCTCAGTCTCTGATGCGCTGGGGAATTCAGGCCATCGTTGCTGAATCCTTTGCAGAGATCTTCTTTGGAAACTGTGGTTCCCTCGGAATCCCGGCTGTTGTCGCAAGCCGAACGGACCTGGAACGACTCGCTCAAGCCGTCGATCAGAATCCAGTTCTGCAGGTCACCCTGAATTTGGAGACACAAAAAATCACCGCCGGAGAACTCGTAATTCCCGTTACCATGCCGAACAGTGCGCGTGAAGCACTGATCACGGGACAGTGGGACTATCTTGGTCGACTTTTGTCCGCGGCGGATGATATCCGCGCCCACGCAGCGAAAGTGCCTTATCTGACAGGCTGGAAGTAGCCCGCGGTTTTTCGCGTGTGAGAATTTTTTGAATTCGGGACGCAGACCCTTCGACAGACCGTAGATCGGTCTTGACCCAATTTTCAAAAAAGGACAGAGTTCAGTCTGAATTTTGGATGTAATTAGCCACTTTCGATCACCAGCCACGGAAGGTAGGTGGATCATGCAGCTGCGACGCTGGCTCTCGGGCCTGTTCATTGTGTCCTATCTGTGCTGTCTCACATGGGGTGTGACAGCACACTCTCTCAAGTATGGCCTGCAGGGCAACACACTCAGCTATTTTGTTGTGTGGGACATGTTTTGCGGATGGCAGGCGTTCGACAACAGGACGCACATTATTGCCGAGGGCCGCAGTGGTCAGTACTACGATGTTCGACCGCCGTGGGGGGAATTCACACCGTTTGGGAATGTTCCCCGAGTCCATTACGACGTCAGCAATAATCTGATCCCAAAGCACATTACAAATGTGCTTTCGCATACAACGCATGAGCCGATTGCTCGAGTGTATGTTGTGCAGGAGATCTGGGCGAAGCAATACAACGTACCTGAGCCGCTCTGGGCGAAGTATTTTGATGAGCCTCGCGATAAAACATCGTACTTCAATGTGCGGGCAGTTTTGTCGGAGCGAGGAGCCGTGCTGAATTCGTATCCCGACTGGTTTGATCAGCAGACCCTGATCGCCGTCTCTGACAATCCTCGACTGCAGCTTGCAGCTCAGCGAGCCGTGCCGTTCTACAACACATTCATTAAGCCCAGTCAGGGTGCAGAATCGGCTTCACGGACATTTCAGTCGACTCAGTCATCTGAGTTAAATTCGAATTGATTCACCGAACTCCGAATGGAACAGGAGTCACTCATATGACGACGAACGTCTCAGGTATTCGCCGTTTATTTACCCCGATTCGCGACTTCTTTTTTGAAGAGCAGGCCCCTTATGGGATGGCTCTAGTCCGAATCTTCCTTCCGATCTCAATCATGATTCCGATGGTTCGTCGGTTTATGCATGTGCGAGAACTGTTTTCATCTGACGGGGCTCCGCAGCCTCTGTACGAGCTGTTCGGGCAGGTGAATCCGCTGCCGCCAATGGCTCCTCAGATTGCAGCAGCGCTCTACGGCATGCTGATGATCGCAATGTTCTGCGCGGTAGTTGGGTGGAAGACTCGCTGGTCGTTCCTCATCGCCACCCCTCTGTACATTTACTTTAATCTGCTGGATTCCGTGGGCACAATGACGAAGTACTCCGTCATTGCATCACACGTCCTCATCATGCTGACGCTTTCCAACTGCGGAGCGGTTTGGTCGGTCGACGCGATCCTTCGAAGAAAGGAACTCGGGGCTGCTGCAACCGCGGTACCGCCAAGGTTTCCAATCTGGCAGTCTCGACTGATCCAGCTGTTGTTCAGCTTCGTGTACTTCGGAGCGGCGATTACAAAGATCCAGACGGAAGCGTTTTTCAGCGGCGAGCAGATGCGGTACTGGATGTTGAGCAACTGGAACTATTCCAATCCGATTGGAGAACAAATGGCGATGTGGACGCCCGTTCTTCTGCTGGCAGGCTATGTCACAGTTGTCTGGGAAATTGTGTTTGCATTTCTGGTCTGGCGGCCCACCTCACGGCTCTTTGTGCTTGCAGTGGGGGTCATGTTCCACATTATGACCTGTCTGACACTTGGTCTGTACATCTTCCCGCTCGTGTGCACAAGCAGTTATCTGGCCTTCATCACTGAAAAAGACATCGTGGCGCTGCGTCGATTTGCACACAAACTGAAGATCCCGTCATCGGTTCTGGGAATTCCGCCGCGAGTTGTGGCATGGATTGTTGACCAGCGTCCCGCAGCGATTCCGGCTGCAACACTTTGGCTGTCGGCTGTTGTGCTGGCAGCTGTAGCAGCAGCTGAGATTGAATATCGTTCGGATGCATACGGAATACAGGCAAATAATGGACCGCTTCCTTTGCCAACAATGGACGCTGCTACAGCGGAGAGCATGATCCGCGATCAAAAGCCACTTCGCGAGCGAGACAAGTACTTCTCGTTCGATGTGGGGACCGTATTAATGGGAAATCAGCTGGCCAATCGTCGGAGCGAATTCACTTACGGAGAGAGAATTGTTGCTCAATGTACGCTCAATATTCCACATGGTGATTTGTGGGTTGAATGTATGATTCAGGATGATCAGAATCGCACCGTGGAGCATGCCGGACAATTTGTGACTCGTGACATGCTGCACGCAAATTTTGCGTACGAAACTGGGAATTCTCTGGTTCCGGGCACGTATTCAATGGTTCTTAAGAGTTCCAACAAGGAAGTCTTTCGCCGAGAATTTACGCTGAGCGGTGATCCCGAGAAGGTGCCCACGATGAATGAAATGATGACCAACTGACAGGGTGAAATCGCATGCGTATCTTCCTGATTGTCGCTGCAGCGTTCGGACTCGCGGGCGCTACCATAGTCAGGGAGAACTTCGCATCGGAGCATCGGTCTCAGTTCACGGGCTGGTTTTTCATGGTTCAGCCGACCATCGCGAACAGCAGTCCTTCCCAAAGCAACAGCAATCTGACAGACGATCAGGTGCTGTTGTTTTCACGACTGGCGATGGGCGGGATCCCGAAAGAGTTCCCCAACAAACCATCGAATGTGATGGAGACTTCGGCAGACGTGCTTTCGCCGAAGCAGATGCACCCGGTGTTCTATGGCTGTTTTGACTGGCACTCATCAGTTCATGGCCACTGGATGCTGGCCAGGTTGTTGAGGCAGTATCCGGATAGCCCTCCAGCTGCTGCGATACGAACGCTGCTCAACGAACAGTTCACGGAAGAGAAACTTCGTCTGGAAGCTGACCATTTTCGAAAGCCGCAGAATCGAAGCTTCGAGCGAATGTATGGGTGGGCATGGGCACTGCAGTTGGTTGCCGAACTTCATACATGGGATGATCCGGATGCGAAGCGATGGAGGGAGTTTCTGAAACCGCTTGAAGCTGTCCTCGTGGAATCGTCGCTCTCCTATCTGCCTAAGCTCACCTTTCCGGTTCGAACCGGTATTCATCCGGATACAGGATTTGCTCTTGGAATGGAACTGGATTATGCGAGAGTCGTCGGGAACCGCGAACTGGAAGCTCTGTTGATTGAGACCGCTCGTCGATTCTACCTGAACGACAGAAACTATCCGGCACACTATGAGCCATCCGGAACCGACTTCTTTTCAAGTGGATTTAATGAAGCGGATTTGATGCGACGAGTCCTGACGCCCGCGGAGTTCAGCAAGTGGCTGGAAGACTTTCTGCCGGTACTCAGCGCGAGTGAGGCCGTTCCGATGACGACACCCGTGGATGTCAGTGATGTGACCGACGGACACCTGGTACATCTCGCGGGACTGAATTTTTCCCGGGCATGGACGATGGACGGTGTGGCTTCTGCGCTGTCGGAGAGTGATCCAAGACGCTCAGCGCTGAAGGGGCTCGCGGAAGCTCATTTCAAGGCTGGAATGCGATACGTCGACAGTGGGCACTACGAAGGTGAGCACTGGCTGGCCACATTCGCCGTTTACTATCTGACGCAGAAACACTGATATGTCAGATGAGCCATCGGCAGCAGACGACTTCCGCAGGCAATGTGGAGGACTCAATTTCGGAACTGTGCTTGCGGATCCGCCATGGCAGTTTGCCAATCGAACCGGGAAAGTCGCCCCTGAGCATCGCAGGCTGAATCGGTACGGGACTCTGACGCTTCCGGAAATCAAAGAGATCCCGGTGCCAGAGGCATGTGCAGAGCAGTGCCATCTCTATCTGTGGGTACCGAATGCCCTGCTGAAAGAGGGGCTTGATGTGCTGGAAGCGTGGGGTTTTGAATACAAGACCAACCTCGTCTGGCACAAGATCAGGAAAGACGGCGGTCCGGACGGACGAGGTGTTGGCTTCTATTTTCGCAACACGACGGAACTCGTCCTGTTTGGAACTCGAGGTCGGCTCCGAACATCACAGGCCGGGAGAACTCAGGTCAACATTATTCGCACGCAGAAGCGAGAGCATTCAAGAAAACCAGATGAGATGTATCAACTAATTGAAGAATGCAGTCCGGGCCCATATCTGGAGATGTTTGCTCGAGGAAGGTACAGCGACAAATGGACTGCCTGGGGAAATCAGTCTGAAGATTATGAGGTTAGCTGGCCAACCTACAGCAACCATAGTCAGTCTGCAGGTGCGACGCCTTCAACGCCGGAGCACCTAACCGAGGAGGACTCTGTTACGGAGTCTGAGCCTTATCAGTCCTGAGTTCTGCACGGCAGATTCTGGCAGCTGTGGACATCCGGATCAGGTAGATGCCGGCTCGAAGTACGCCCATAGCGCCAAACATCACAACGGATGCTTCAATGATTCGTGGTGAATCGAGGTTGCGGACAAACTGAAGTCCGGTCTGAACCAGAAACAGTGCAACCACAACCAACAGCCAGCCGGCAATTTCTCGTGTCCAGAACATCAACAGATTCTCCCGTCAGGGCAAAGGTTTTTGAGTATTGTGAGCAGGCGGAGTTGTAATTCGCCGAGCATCTCTGAGCTGTTTACGTCGGAGCACCATTCGGCGCGAGAGAATCATTCGAAACTCGGGATACAAGTCTTTGAGCAGCAGGCTGCGAAGGTACATTCGGGCCTGTGAGGTCGTCTTTTGTCTCCACGCCAGCTCAAACAGAATAACGAAGACGGCAGCGATCACCACCATGAACCACGGCGACGGTTTCGCCTGACGTTCGCCACCCGGAAGTTGTTCGGCCCAGTCCCGAAGATTGCCGGAAATCTCGATGGAATTCAGCAACATAAAGGAAGCAAACAGAATCAGTAACAGAAGTGAAGTGCGGATGATCAGATTGTTGAGGATTCCGAGCAGAGACTTCCAGACGGCTGTCGACAAAGGTGAAGCTTCTCGGACATCGCGACTGGCGAGGAACCTCCAGACTGCTCTAACCATCGAAAACAGTGTCAGTCGACCGGCTGCCTGAAGCGTGGCAAATCGACTGCCAAACATCAGTAGTGCGAGTGTCGCCAGCACAAACAGCAGCTCACTCGGGGACTGAATGGACGATCGCCTTCCGGGCTCCGCAAAGAACAAATGCAGCTGAACCGCAGCCAGCAGAAACAGGCCGGTCCAGCGAGTGGCTGACAGCAGTACCATTGCAAGAAATACGAGTTGAACAGGAAGCGACAGTTCTGTGCCGGCAAAAAAGAACAGTCCGAGAAAGAATCCGGTGATGAGTGTCAGCCAGAGGCAGATCACTGACATCAGTCGACAGGCATTGGTTTCCGGACTCATGAATGTACTCCGGTTCTGCCGCTGCGAGCCAGATTCATTTGGGACAGAATCATGTGAACCGCCTGCTCTTCGCCGGAGATGCTGAGAGATGCACCCAGCCGGCCGAGTTCTCGCTTCAGTTTCTGATATTCGCTTTCGAGATTCAGTTGCTCGGCCGCAAACAGAAGATCCTCCACGTTGTCGCTGGACGCGACAGTGGATTGCTTCGTCGGTCGTTTGAAGGTTGGCGATGGGCAAATGAAGGCGACACGGTGGTGCTTTGCCAGTGCCAGTTTGACGGAGGGCAGCAAATGAGTGATCGCCTTCGAACAGTCAAGCAGATCGGCGAACACAACAAAGACTTCGTTGTCTTTTGCGAGCCCCACGGCCCGAGTCATCGCCGCAGAAATCTGCTGGATTGCGGGAAGTCCGTCATTCATTCCGCGACCACGTTTTGGCACGACAGGGTCCATCCATGACCAGCCGGAATGAGTAAGAAAGTGCTGAAGATAGACGGCCATCATATAGTCATCATGCATCAGTTGCACCTGAAGCTGAGTACTGATCTTGTAGACTTCGGCCAGTGCTGCAGCAAGTCTGCATCTGTTGCGAAATTGCCTGCGGCTCCATGGAAGGATTGGAAACCATGTGAACGGCACACGGTTCACGCTGACATCCAGCAGCTCCGGAAACCGTTCATGGCAGACATTCATCGCGGCAGTCATCATAGCTGCTGACAAACGCTGCGGGACGGGCGACGGATTGACAGAGAAGTTTGCGAGGGCTTCCAGCAGTCGGTAGAACCCTCGTTCACCTCCGGCCGCCGGGACTCGCCAGGATCGCTGCTCATCGAACAGGATCGCACCTACCGGGTCGCCGTTTGAAATTGCGGACCGTGCTGTGCTGGCCGCAACAAACAGCATCTGGTCGAGGAGTCGGCATCCAAATCCGCCCGTCCGTGTACCGTGCGAACCATTCACAAACAACTGCAGCCGGACCGGTACTTCTGATTCGTACTGCCGAGTCATGAGTTTGTCGCGACGAGCAGAAACCTTCCATGCGATCGACTTCGGTGGATCTCCTGGTACGTATTCTCGCAGCTCCAGCAGTTCTGATCCCATTCCGGATCTCTGCAGCCGATGCAGGCCGTGCGAGGGAAGGGCGTTGATCCGCTTGACCAGTGTCTGACTGTTTCGAGTCGCAGTAAACGCGGGAAGAACTCGAAATGACTGAGTACATTCGAGAAAGCGTTCAGTACGAAAGAATCCATGTGGATCCTGAAATGTCATTCGAAAACCGGGAAGAAAAATGTTCCCGGCCGAACGGGGTCTGGCTGAATATCGAAACAGGATTTCGGATGCTGTCCCCGCCAAAATCTGCTCCGATGGATATTTGTTATCCAGGTCGTCGGGCAGCAACTCGAGGTTCTCTGGCATAACATCGCGAGCAACTGTAATCGCGCTGAACGACCCTCGTGTGACAAACAGCCGTGCTTCGATCGCAATTGTTCGACCTGACCAAAGAAAGCGTCCCGTTTCTTCGCTGCCGTTAACGAGCCGGCTTCCTCGAATTCTGGAGAACTCAGTCGCCATCCGCCAGAGGAAGAGGCTCCACTCAATACCGATCCACAGCAGGACCGACATTGACAACAATGCCAGAACAGGCTGCCCGCGGAGCAGACCCAGATAGAGTCCGACAGCAGCGAACAAGCACAGCCAGCGAGCACGCCAGGTCATCGGCGACCATCCTGCAGAACTGGAACCGATTTGATCACACTTCGTATAACATCAGTCACGGTTCGTCCATCCATTTCCGCTTCAGGACGCATGATCAGTCGGTGACTCAGAACAGGAAAGCAGACTCCCTGAATATCCTGGTGCGTCAGAAATCCTCGGCCCGACAACAATGCGTGGACCCTCGCGGCTTTCATCAGGCTGATCGCCGCTCTTGGACTTGCCCCCAGCACAAGGTCAGGATGCTGCCGACTTTGGCGAACCAGATCAACGATGTACTCCTGAAGTTCACGACTTCCAAACACCGAATCGACCTGCTGCTGTATGCTGAGAATTTCAGCGACATTTGTGATCGGTGTGGGGACAGGAATTTTCCTGCTGTGCAGTTCCAGCATACCTACTTCATGCTGACGATCCGGATAGCCAACATGAATCCGGAACAAAAATCGGTCCAGCTGCGCTTCCGGCAGACGATACACCCCTTCCTGTTCGATTGGATTCTGTGTGGCGAGAACCATAAACGGTTCAGGGAGAGAAAGTGTTCGGCCTTCAATCGTCACCTGTCGTTCCTGCATTGCTTCCAGCAGTGAAGACTGAGTTCGAGCCGGGGCACGGTTCAGTTCATCCGCGAGCAGCAGCTGGCAGAACACCGGTCCCTTTCGAAGCACGAATTCACTCGTCTGACGGTCCAGCACCTGCGTTCCTGTTACGTCCGAGGGCAGAAGGTCAGGCGTAAACTGGATGCGTTCAAAGTGAATCCCCAGCACGGACGAGAATGTTCGACACAGGGTGGTCTTGGCAGTCCCGGGGACTCCCTCGAGCAGGACATGTCCTCCAGCCAGCAGGGCCATCAACATCTGATCTGTAACGTGCCCCAGTCCGACGACCACCTGTTCAACGGATTGCTGCATTCTTGAACGCAGTTCGCTGACGCGGCGAGCGAGTTCCTGTGTTTGGCCGGTTGACATATTTCAATAAGCTTTCATGCTGTTCGAAGTGCGTTTTGCAAAGAAAGTGCGCGAAGTTCCTCAATCAGTCGACCGGCTCTTCGGAATTCACGACGGGTCAGTGATCGGCGATGGCCATCGACGGCCAGTTCCAACAGCCATTTCAGTCCCTTTCGATGATATCCGTTCAGAATCACCCCACTCGGAAGCCTGTTTGAACTCCTCAACTGACGTTCCCATGCTGAAGGCTCGGTCGATCCGCAAAGCTCCGCACAAAGATTGCGTGCCAGAACTTCCGCGGCGGCTCCCAGCGCCTGAGGAGTCATGTGTTCTGCGGCATTCATCTCTAATGCCGTTTTCATGGTTCGATCAGAAATCAAATGTCCTATGACGCCCGTCTGCCGAAGCAGAAGCCACAGGAGCCAGAGAAACCCAATCGTTGTGATCACCAGAAGAAAGGCTCTCAAATAGGCCCACGGATTTGCTCCACGAGGCTGCTCTCGCAACAGCTCATTGAGCACATTGGACTCTTCGACTTCCTGCAGAACTTTGTTTCCCAGTTTCAGCATCGATTCCGGTGTCGGTTTCGGCAGTTTCGGTTCCTGAGCTGGATTTGGCTGTTGCTGAGGCTGATTCTGAGGATCTGATAACAACGGACTGTTTCGGAAGCTCTGCTGCGGAATCCCGTCGATGGCAAAAACAACCTTCGAACGTCCTCCTGCACATAATGCATTGCTGATGTTGATCACGAACGGTGCATTGTCGCCATGCCATAACATGCTGTTGCTGAACACAGAGTGGTCACTACAGAGAATCAGCAGGCCTTCGCTCTCATCGCGCGGCCGAGCCTCGATCAGAAATGGCTGGCCACTGCAGCGAACCGGTGCACAATCGGTTGGGAGAGATGCAACCGTCTTCCAGTTGAAAAGCCGATCCGCCGGCCACCCGCCCAGCCATCCGGATTTGTTGGCAATAATCGAATTGACCCCACTGGCAAGCGGGTGATCCAGTTCGATATCTGTGATTTCAAGGACATCAGAGTATCCCTGATAGCGAGCCTGTGCGTTGCGTGCTTTGACCGGACCGGCCTGAATTCCCATAACGCCGCAGCCACGATCGGAAGCCATCAGCACTGCACCGCCGTCGAGCACATACTGACGAATCTGAGCCCAGTCGGACGGTCCGAGATTGCTAAGGTCTCCCAGCCAGACAAGTACCGAATCTTCCGGATCACTCATCAGTTCATTCACCGACATGGTGTTGCGAAGCCCGTTTTGCTCCACAAGCATCTGAAACAACTCATACCGAAAGTGCCATGCCGCACCCGAATCCTGAGCAACACAGTGCCGAGGGTACCAGATCAGGCAATAGAGCAGGGCAATTGTCCCGATGATGAGCCGGTATCGAATGAAACCAGTTCGCTGCTCAGAGGAACTCACTTGCCGGGAACTCCCACTGCATGCATCGCTTGTTCTGCTGCGGCAATCTGAGTTGGTGGTAAAGGGAGTTCTTCGGGCAGATATCTCGCCTGTTCATAGACCTCAACCAGCGTCCTGACTGCGTCAGACTGCTGAGGAGACTTCTGCACAAGCTGTTTTTCGACCTGTCGATGAGTCCACCAGGATTCCGCTGAGTTTTTTGGACTCAAGGCCATCGCATGAAACACTCGAATGATATCCCGGCGACTGCGAAGCTGCTGTGGAAGCGGCTCTGAATGCCCCGTCGACGATGTCAGGCGATCAAATAGCCTGGGTGCACCGAGTCTGGCCATAACAAATGCAACACCGGCAAGTGCAATCAGACCAAACATAACGACAAGTACCCAAAAGAAAGACGTCGAAGGAATCGACGGCAGCGAAGGCGGGGTCAGACCTCCACCAGATGCCGCAGATGAACGAACGTCGGGCAGTGTAGGTGGTGATACGATGCTCTTCATCAGCTGAGATGCCGTGTCGCCTACACCCTTTAGAGTATCGTTCCTGAACGCACCACCACCGTTGCTGTTTCGAAATGGTGATTCCATATTGGGAGGCTTTGGAATCCGCACGGTATCATCAATATTTGGAGTCCAGGAATTGCCCGCCGGGCCGTTCACGTCAGGTGTCGGGACACCGTTCTCTGACATCTTGCGGAGCTCAGAACCAACATTTTCCAGCACTTTCCGAAATTCCTGCTCGGTATTTTCGCCAGGTTTCAGGTTTTCAAGTCCCTGTCGAAGCATGTTTGCTGCGGAAGTTCGATCCTGATTGCCTCCGTTTGAACTGAAACCCGGAGCCGATGAACGATTCGTGTCCGGAGATTCCGGAGAAGACTGTTGTTGATTGAACAGTGGCTCGTTCTCTTGTTGCATGCGTTCCTGCTGTATTCGCTCCTGTCGCTGATCCTCGAACTTCTGTTCTTCGCGAGCCTTTTCCATGATCTTCTCAAAGACACGGCCAATCCCACCGCGCTGAAGCTCTTTCTGCACATCCACGGATTTCGGTTCAGATTCAGATGGTTTAGTACCAGAATCCTGATTCATGGGCTGGCGACCTGGCGATCGTTCCGGGTCCGATTTCGGAAGCTCAATCGGGGCCAGATTCCGAGGAAGGTTTTGTTCGAGATCTCGCAAAACTTCAGACGCAGGTTTCTGATTCGAGGGTCGCGCGCTCGGTGTTCGCGTGCCGGGTGATTGAGAAGGTGCAGGTGATCGAGAAGGTGCAGGATTCTCTTGAGAGTTCGAATTCTCTGTCATCCGATCGGAGAGGTCATTCCAGAACTTCCGCAGTTGCTGTGCAGTTTCTGGCCGGATGGATGGGGTGTTGGTGTTTGGAGCGTTCCCAGGGGTTGCCTGTTCAGGAACAGAATCTTCCGAACTGTCTCGGGCATTCGATGATTTTTCGGTTCCACGGTTCTCCGACGGTTCTCTGTCTGGCGTTTCCGAGATCGGATCCTGTGGTGTCTGCTGGAGTGGTACGGGTGATCCCGGGGAAAGGGTGCCCGGAGAAGGGGCAGTTGACTCCGTGGGCGGAGAGACTGAAGTATCTTCAGGGTTTGATTTAGGGTTTGATTGTTTTGAAGAACTTCCGTTTCGCTGAGTCTCGGAGGGCTTTGAGTTATCGCGTCGAGTCAAAGGCTTCTTTCGATTCTCAGACGGGTTCGGCTTCGATTCGGAACGCGAACGTTGTTCCTGATTGGTGGTGTCTTCTGGCGGAGCAGGAGATGGCGGGAGTGGGAGCGGCGGTTCGGTTCCAGCACCGTCCGTTGGTGGTATGACTCCATCTTTCGAAAACTGTTCCAGAAGTCGTTTCACCTGCTGTTGGATGGTTGGATCCTGCATCGCCTTCTGGATTTGATCTTTTTGTGCATTATCCAGCTGCGATGGATCGATGCCGCGGGGGAGTTGATCGCGGAGCTTCTGCAGAGCATCACGGAGTTGTTCAAATTCGCGAAGCTGACCAGCCAGTGACTCTGGCGATGGAGTGTCCTTCCCCGTTGTCTGATCGCGAGGAGTCGGTTGCTTCTCCGGAGGTTCCATCATTGCCCGGAACTGCCGCAGCAATTCCATCTGACGTCTCAGGTCGGATGAACTGCCCTGGGGTAGTGGCAGAATCCGTTGAGACTCATCTTGTCCTGCAGCAGGAGTCAGGCTGAGCATTATTGTCAGCAGAAATCCGATCAATCCCGAGCGCACAGTGATCTCCTGTTACGAGGCAGTTCTGACCCGTATAGTAGAGTCAAACCGGGAATCGTTCTGCAACAATTCGCCAAATCCCGTTTCAAAGTCGTTTGTAATTCGCCAGCCACGCGGATTTCCTGGAAATCCCTCGCTTTTCACTCATAATCGACCTCACTTCTGTCGGATTTTGCTTGTCTTTCGCCAGAGATCAGGGGTTTTTCTCAGCGGATCGGCCGACATCATTCTGCGGTTCGGAAGACTTCATAAAGCGGTTTCCGGTCGGCAGGGGTCGCAATCGAGTCGGGTTGTCGAGTCCAGAGGCCGAGGTTGAGACCTCCTTCGTGAGCATGGTCGACGTGGCGATGCAGGATAAACGCGTCGATGCCGTCCACAGCATGAATCTGCTTCCACGCATATTTGAATCCTTCAACCTGGTATGACAGGCCTTCAGGTCCGTTCGGACTGTGAAAACCCTGTTCCGAAAGGATGATTCGCCGCGGCCGTCCGTCAAAGAGCAGGTCTGGCTGGCGAAGGTAGTTGCTGAGCTGATCCAGGTTCTTAAACGTGATTCGCTCTGTTTCTGGAGACGAAGTGGCAGTACGATCGAGCCATGACCTCGGCTCAAACAGATTCTCCGGATACGGATGATGGGCAACATGCCAGTCAAAGTTGCCACTTCGAAGGCTGAGCTGAGTCAGCGAATCAACCAACTGCTTTCCACCAAACGCAGCCTGCGAATCATTTCCAATTTTGCCCGTCCAGAAGTGATCCAGAGAGATATAGACTCGGGCCGTTGATGACGCTCGCCGAACTGCCACATGGGCGACACGCAAAGCTCGATGGTACTCGTCAATTACTCGTTCCGGTTCAGCTGGTCCCATTGCATACCAGTACGCATGAGAGTTGACTTCATTTCCAACGATGTATCCGACTACTCGTCCCTTCGATGAATCTGATGCAGAGTAGCGTGCGGCCAGAAACGAGCAAATCGCTCTGTACCAGTCAGTGCCTTCCGGAGTCTTGAGATTGAAGGCGGAAATCTGGTTGATCGGAGGACGAGGGCAGTCCGGATGTCGCATGAGTTCATCGACACGGGAATCCGCATTGATGTAGTTGAGCAGAATCAAGTAGACATGAACACCGGCAGACGAAAGCTGATGTACCTGCTGGTCAAGCGAGTCAATTGCTGCTTTGCGAAATCGATAGACCTTGCCGGAGAATTCAAATGAAACAAAACTGCTGTCCGGATCGTCCACTTTGGCGTGAATGGCATCGGCTGAGCCACTGGAGATTTCAGTCGAAGGCGGATCGATGAGTGCAGCCAGATTGACATTCAGTGTTGCGTGACGGATGCCGAGTGCCAGTGCATCGTCGATCATCTGGACCTGCAGCCCTTTGCGACTTGTCGATACAGGGAATGGCCGATGATCCAGAGATGCCCGCTCCGGAAACTCGGGATAGTGGGCATCTCCGGAGAGTTCACCGGCTCTGCGGATCGCAAATCTTGAATCCAGTCTGTCGCGAACCCCATCGCTTCGTGGAACGTCGATCGAAGCTGCTTCAGCAGCTTCGATTTCGTGCACTATTTCAGCCCGCTTAATTTCAGCGTCGCTCTGATACGGACGCAATTCCACGACCTGATCGTTGGCCTTCACCCCGCTGAAGTGGATCTTCAGCATCAGACCATCCTCACTGAGGTGTACGCTCATTGTGCCGGGAGCGTCATCAGCGTATGCAACAGGAAAAAACATTGCCAAAAGTAGCAGGCACATTCCATGTGCTGTCCGCGCCCCACAACGTCTGCCCCTGTTCGCCATGTTGCCTTCGCCCCACACTATATCCGCTCCTATGCACCTCGTCCTGTTTCCGCCACACAGCATACCAAACCCACTCAACAGAACGATTGTCCTCCCAAAAGTTTAACGGCTAGCCGAAGGCGTCGGAGCCCCACAGCACACGACAGACCGTGAAACTTGCTAAATCCAGATTCCGCTTACGCCAGGATGTCGTGCAGGATATGACCGTGGACGTCCGTTAGTCTTCGGTCGAGCCCATTGTGGTTGAACGTCAGTTGTGTGTGGTTGATCCCCAACAGATGGAGAATCGTAGCGTTGAGATCGTGAATGGATGAGACGTTTTCAACGGACTTAAATCCGAGTTCGTCGGTAACGCCGTAACTCGCACCTTTTCTGATACCCGCGCCGGTCAGCACAGCCGTGAATCCGTTGGGGTTATGATCTCGACCAAAAGCACCTTTCTGGAACATAGGCATTCGGCCAAATTCCGTGCACCACACAACGAGCGTGTTTTCAAGCAACCCTCGTTGTCTGAGATCGCGAATAAGAGCAGCCGTCGGCTGATCCATGATACGTCCATGGATGTCATATTGTTCTTTGAGTGCCTGATGTCCGTCCCAGTTGAGTCGCCCAGCGCTGGCGTATGCTCCGTTAAAGAGTTGCACAAACCGCACACCTTTTTCCACGAGCCGTCGCGCGAGAATACAATTGCGGGCATAATCTCGCTTCAGCGTATCTGTGGGATCGTCGGCGCCATACATTTTGAGAATATGTTCGGGTTCAGTGGACAGATCGCTGATCTCCGGAACACTCAACTGCAGACGCGCGGCCAGTTCATAGCTGGCAATGCGGGCGGCAAGTTCCGAGTCGTCCGGATTGAGTCGGAGATGTTCATTGTTGATCAGTCTCAGTAGATCGCGGGCCGCTTTCTCTTCATCACGCGAGACATTGGTCGGAGCAGTAAGGTTACGAATGGGCTGTGTCGTACTGAAGGCAGTCCCCTGAAACACCGCGGGCAGAAACCCGGGTCCCCAGTTGTTCACGCTGGCCTGAGGAATTCCTCGGGGATCCGGGATCGCTACAAAGGCTGGCAAGTCCTGGTTCTCAGAACCCAGTGCGTAAGTGATCCAGGCTCCGATGCTTGGGAACCCATCCTGCACATTACCTGTTGAAAGAAAGTTCTCGGCGGGACCGTGAGTATTCGTCTTGCTTGTGAGTGTGTGAACAAAGGCAAAGTCATCGACAAGTTCCGCGAGATGCGGAATCATGTCTGACACCATCTTGCCCGTTTCACCCCTCGGACGAAACTCATATTGAGGTCGCGCGAGATTTCCAGCCGGCCCCTGAAATGTCACGGCAGGACCGCCAGGCATTGGCTTGCCGTCCTGTCGGATCAGCTCCGGTTTGTAATCCCAGGTTTCCAGCTGACTGCAGGCTCCAGCACAAAACACCACCAGAACATTGCGGGCTTTGCCAGTCTCTGGTGATTTTCGAGGTGCGTGAGGTCGGGATGGATCGATCTGCGGGACGATTGGCCCGTCATCCGCCATCAACCCCTGCTGGCCTAGCAGATGTGCCAGTGCGATTCCGCTCAGAGATGAAACGGTATGAGCAAAGAAGTCCCGGCGATCAAGCAGCCTGCGTCCGGCGTGAGTGATGTGTGAAGCATTTGGGGTCATGTTGTTTTACCGGAGATTCAGGGGATAAGCCTGAGGTTCAGGGGATAAACAGAAACTCACTGCTGTTCAGAAGAACTCGGCACACGGTTTCCAGTCCGTGCTTGTCCACCACAGTCATGCACGCCTCGCGTTCAGATTCTTTCGGCATGCGACCCATCGTAAGCTCAAAGGCATTGTTGAGTTGCTGTTGTATGTTGCCAGGGCTTTCTGCTTCAAGGCGTTTTGCGAATGCAGATCCGCGATCCACTACAAACGGGCTGTTCAGCAGATTTAAGGCCTGAATGGCGGTCGTAGATCGACTGCGACGAGGCATTGATTGCCCCGCATCCGGACAGTCAAACGCTCCAAACACAGGGACAGGTTCCATTCGGACTTTGTGAGAGTAGATCATTCTTCGCATCTCACGGGGAGTAAATTCTTCGATCGGCGGGAAGCCATCAAGTCCGCCCCGAGTCTTAAAGAAACTAAACCCGGGGCCGCCCATTTCCGGATTTAGTTCGCCAGTCACAGCCAGAGTACAGTCGCGGACTGCTTCACTCTCAAGCCGGCGTGATGAGTATCGCCAAAGAAGTCGGTTGTCCCGATCCTTTGCCGCACTTGTTGAGTCAATTGTGGAAGAAAGACGGTATGTGGCAGAGAGCATAATCAGGCGATGAATGTGTTTCAGGCTCCAGCCACTTTGAATCAGCTCGCTGGCAAGCCAGTCAAGTAGTTCAGGATGCGATGGGGGGACTCCGTTGACTCCAAAGTCACTGGGCGTCTCCACCAGACCTCGTCCAAAGTGCCCCTGCCAGATTCGATTGACGATGACGCGGGCCGTCAGTGGATTGTCGGCAGACGCGATCCACTCAGCAAGTTGAACTCGTCGCTGCTGATCGATTGTCAGCTTGCTGCCTGCCACTGTTTCAAACTGGCCGTCAGCAGACGGAGACTTGAACAGATCCGTTTGGGCAGAGATGCGGGCAAACACAGTTGGCACCGCCGCCTCGATTTCCCGAACCTTCTGCTCCGGGTCGCCGCGTCTCAGGACATATGTCGGGTCGGGTTCGCGAAAGATCCCCGCGAACACCTGTCGGGGAGTCTCAAGTTGCGTCTTCTCCGACTGAAGTCGATTGAGCTCTGCGACGAGTTCCGGAATATTGATCGACCGACCATCTTTCAGCACATCGTTCGTTCCGCCCCGAATCAACGCCTGTACGGGATCAAAAGGTGTGCCCTGAGGGCAACGGTCATCACTTCGGGCAACGACTCTCCATTCACCGCCATCCGTGGAAACAGAGATCTCGTACTTCACTGCAAGTCGGTCGAGAAACTTACCTGTTCGGTCCCGTCCCCATTCAATCCGATTGATCGAGGTCACTTCTGGCAATTCAATCTGAACCCATCCGCCACCCCGAGTATCAGAAATCCAGCTCTGATCGTTCCCGTAAAGTCCATCATGAATGTGTGGCAGTTGGTGGATACCAATGTCCGAGTAATTTCCAGAGGAGCTTGCTTTGGCGCCATGCACGGCCAGGGCGATATTTGTCTGAGGGTCTGCCGCAGCAAAGATCTCCAGTTCATCCAGACATGGTTCATGCTGGTTGTCATTGATCGTAGCGAAGGTTGTAAACCGAACATACTTTGCCGCCTCCGCAGGAAACAGTTCCACGTTTCGACCAGGCACGACCGGGGCCCGCAGGGCTGGAACGCCTGGGGCGAGCAGAGCGGGGGCACCCGTTAACGTCTGTGAGGAACTGCTCTCCTGTAGCACAATCACGTCTGCGGTAATTCCGGTTCCAGTGTCTCCGCCGCGAAGAAGAATTCTGGATTCAGGTTGAAGACCGTGTTCGCCCACCGACAGAAAGCCGCTCCACAGTGGAGTTTGTTCGGTTGTTCCTTCGCTGACACCAGCCTGAAAGTACTGATCGATTCGAGCGATTTCCTGCTGGTCTTCACGCGTGTTGAGATCACCATCCTGATCGATCAGATAGCGAGCATCACGCGAGTGAACTCCGCTGCCATGAGCTCCCCAGGAGAGCCAGATATGAAACGTGCCACTGACGCCCGGGGACCAGGTCATGACATCTTCGCCAGCGACATTGTTCCACCAGGTGTAACGTCCGCGGCTCAGATTTCCCGGCTGGACAGCCGATCCCGGATCATCTCTGTATCCGCGTTTCGTGCCCTCCGGATTTGTCCCAGGACCATTCGGCTGCTTCAGGAAGACTGCTCGGGGATCTTCTTCATCGATGATCAGAGTTTGGCGTGTATCTGCCAGAGGTTCAAACTCCTGAAGGGTGCGCTGGAGTCTCTCAATCTGAGGTTCCAGAGCGGCAGCATCCTGCATTCGTGCATTCCAGGATGAATCTCGAACAGGCCGATCACCATATTCAACGCCGGCAAAAAACGCCTGCATTGAGTAATAGTCTTCCTGTGTGATTGGGTCAAACTTGTGATCGTGGCACCGAGCACATCCAACGGTGATTCCCAGAAACGTGCCGCCTGTACCAACAATCAGCTCATCAAGAGCGTCCTGTCGAGCAAGACGTTTCGATGCGTCGTCTGCACCAATCTGACCAGGCAACAGCACCGCAGCAGCAACCAGAAACCCAGTTGCCTCGTCGCTTCCGAATACATCACCTGCGATCTGTTCGCGAACAAACTGATCATACGGTTTGTCGTCGTTGAAAGAGCGGATGACATAGTCACGATATGGCCAGGCATTGTCTCGAGATGTATTCACCTCAAATCCATGCGTGTCTGCATATCGAACCACATCAAGCCAATGCTGCGCCCAGCGTTCACCAAAGTGAGGACTTGCAAACAGTTCTTCGATCAGTGCCGGCCATGCGTCCGGGCTGCTGGTGTTGACGTACTGTCGGACTCGTTCCGGAGTCGGCGGCAGTCCGGTAAGATCAAGCGTAGCGCGGCGAATCAGGGCAAGCTTGTCGGCCGCAGAATTTGCGGTCAAACCGCTTTCTTCAAGAGTCTGCCATACAAAACGATCGATGTCTGTGGGAGCAAGTCCGTCGAACTGTGGCGGGATCGAAATGTCAGGTGGAGTCACAGGACGAAGCTGCTGAAACGCCCAGTGTTTCAGCCGAGGGTCCTCGGCGGCTTTTCGATCATAATCTGTTTCCGGCCACTCTGCTCCCTCATCCAGCCATTGCTGAATCAGCTGAACCTCGGCATCAGACAATGGATCGCCTTCCGGTGGCATGCGGTCATCATCGGACGAACTTGTGATTCGGCGAAATAACTCGCTGTCACCGCTCTTGCCAGAGACAATCACAGGTCCACCATCTCCACCTCGAAACGCCCCATGGCGTGCATCCAGACGAAGGCTGCTCTTCTGTTCCTCGGGGCCATGGCACGACCCACAGTGCCGAATGAGGAGTGGACGAATTTGAGATTCGAAGTTGATTGGATCGTCAGCGCGAATCCCCATCCCAGCGCAGGCCGTCCACAGACTTAGCAGAACGACCGAAAAACGAAACATCATGGGATGCTCCCTGGAGGAGTCCGAAGTAAACAACGGCAGACGGGTCAACGGAGAATCAACCGCGAAGATCAATCAGTGTACCCCTGAACTCATCCCCAGGCAACAAAAAGTAGCAGGCACATTCCATGTGCCGTCCGCAACGCGCTGCTGCGGAGAGGCGGGGCGTTGCGGACGGCATTCGGAGAATGCCTGCTACAGATAGGGGTAGGGAGGACCGATTGATATCGGCTCCCCCCTCCCTCCGAACCGGACTGGCGGATCTC
>JAEUIH010000071.1 GCA_016795105.1 Planctomyces sp. | reverse complement strand
ATCGCACTCGCCGACACTGCCGCAAACAACTTGTTACAACATTGCTCACGGAGTCACGACGGAGCGTGATGAGTACAATTTCAACGTGAAATCGTGTACAGAATAATCCGTGTTGCGACGTTTGTCTGTAATGAGTCCAATAACCTGATCAGCCTGAAGACCTATGAATCTGCCACCAATTGTGACCGAGCTTCCGGATTTCTCCTTTGTTCTGAGCGATTTCTGTCAGAAGCTTGCACGAGATCTTGGGATTAAGACGTCGCAGATTGAAAACGCGGTTCGACTGTTGAACGAGGGAAACACGATCCCGTTTATTGCCCGCTATCGGAAAGAGGCAACTCAGGGGATGGACGAGACGCAACTTCGCGCCACAGAAGACGGGTTGGCTCGTGAGACTGAACTATGTGATCGAAAACGCACGATCCTGCGTTCAATCTTTGAACAGGGGCTGTTAACAATTGAGTTAAGCAAAGCGATCGCACAATGCACCGACAGGAAGACGCTCGAAGACCTGTATCTGCCATTTCGCCCAAAGAAGAGAACGCGGGCGACAATCGCTCGGGAGAAGGGGCTTCAGCCTCTTGCGGAACTGCTGCTTTCACAACAGAAATTAAGTCAGCCGGTAACCGCGATTCTTCAGAAATACATTTCTGCAGAGAAGGAAGTGCCGGATGCTGAGGCGGCTCTCAAGGGGGCCTGTGATATCGTTGCAGAAGTCTGGTCAGAAGATCCTGGTGCTCGACAATGGATGCTCGAACAAGCAGAGCATTCTGAGCTTCGCTGTTCAGTTCGCCGAGGCAAAGCGGAAGAAGGCGCGAAGTTTGAGAACTACTTTGACAGCAGCGAACGAATTTCAAAACTGCCCTCTCACCGCTTTCTGGCAATCCGTCGAGGAATTGAGGAGGGAATTCTGAAGGCTGACCTCGCGATGGATGAAGGCTCAGTCGTCAATCGCCTTAAGGCTCGCTTCCTGAAGAACCCGTCGTTCGAGTTTCGTCGTCAGTTGGAAGCAACTGTTGAAGACTGTTACGAGCGACTGCTTCATCCGGCAACCGAGTCCGCCATGATGCAGAAGCTTCGTGAAAAAGCGGACGCCGATGCGATCGAAGTGTTTGCGAGAAATCTGCGAGAGCTGCTGCTGGCTGCCCCTGCCGGTCCGCGTGTTACGATCGGAATGGATCCCGGATTCAGAACCGGATGCAAAGTGGCAGTGGTTGATGAGACAGGCAAGTTTCTGAAGTCAGCGACCATCTTTCCGACTCCGCCGCGAAGTGATGTGGCAGAAGCCTCCCGAGTATTACTGGAGCTGATTCATGACTACCATCCAACGTTGATTGCAATCGGAAATGGTACGGCATCACGCGAGACAGATCAGTTTGTAACAAGTCTGATTCGAGAGCATAAACTGTCGGTGACTCGGGTGATGGTGAGTGAAGCCGGTGCGTCTGTTTATTCGGCGAGTGAAGTCGCAGTGGCAGAGTACCCTGATCTGGATGTCACTGTACGTGGAGCCATTAGTATTGCTCATCGATTGCAGGACCCTCTCTCAGAGCTTGTAAAGATTGATGCTCGGTCAATCGGCGTTGGTCAATACCAGCATGATGTTGATCAGTCCCTCCTGAAGAAGACACTCGATCGAGAAGTGGAATCCTGTGTGAATTCCGTGGGCGTGGATTTGAACACCGCCAGCCCTTCACTGCTCGCCTACGTTGCCGGTATCGGAGAGACTCTGGCTCGCAGAATCGTCGAGTTTCGTGACGGAAATGGCCGCTTTGAAACACGTGAACAACTGTTGAAGGTTCCTCGACTGGGGCAGAAAGCATTTCAGCAGGCAGCGGGCTTCCTGAGAATTCGCAGTGGTCGACAGCCGCTGGATAATTCGGCCGTCCATCCGGAACAGTACAAACTGGTCGGTCAGATGGCAAAACGACTCAACGTGGCAGTTGACCAGCTGATCGGAAATGAATCACTGATCCGCACGCTGAATGTGGCAGACTTTGTTCAGGAAGCTGCCGGAGAATTCACCGTTCGCGACGTGCTGTCCGAATTGGCTCGACCAGGCAGAGATCCTCGCAGCGAATTTCGGGTGGTTTCGTTCTCCGACGCGGTCCATGAAATCGCAGATCTCCGAACCGGGATGAAACTTCAGGGTGTTGTCACAAACGTGACGCGGTTTGGCGCGTTTGTAGACATTGGTGTTCATCAGGACGGGTTAATTCACATTTCTCAGCTGGCAGATCGATTCGTACAGGATCCGGCAGATGAAGTGAGTGTCGGCGATATCGTGACCGTGACAGTTGTGGAAGTTGATGCGGCGAGAAAACGGATTTCGTTGTCGCGTCGCACACAGGTAGAGAAGTCCTGAATGTTGAGATGTCCTGAAAACGCCGTCAGCGGGATAGGTCTGCAGACGATCAATGGAGTATTTATGAAGTGCCTTCGGTTGATCGTCATTGGGTTCGCGGTGCTGTTGATCGCGACGGAACCGGTCAATGCCGGAGACGCTCTCAAGAAGCTGACAAAGCAAAAACTCAGTGCGATTCGTGAATCAAATGTATCGCTCCGAAACAACTGGCAGGAAGTTCCTCGGTCCGGTCCGTATCACGAGTATCGAGCGAATCTGCATGTGCACTCGCACTGGTCGCACGACAGTCGGGGGCAGATTGAAGACATCGTAGAGGCTGCGAAGAAGGCTGGTACTCGAGTATTGATGTTTACAGAACATCCTGCCGAGCACTACGATTTTTTTAGAGATGGTCATCAGGGAATTCGGGATGACGTACTGCTCATCCCAGGCGCAGAAATGAACGGGTTTCTGGTATATCCGACCATGAGTCTGAAGGGAATCAACGTTGGGTCACCGCAAGAGCTTTCCGATCTGGTTCGAGGTCGAAATGGTCAGCTGTTTGTGAGTCATCCTGAGGAACGAATGGACTGGCAGATTGAAGGCGTCTCCGGGATTGAAATCTACAATACTCATGCTGACTTCAAAGAAGAGAAAGAACTGATCAGTGCTCTGAAGAACCCTCTGCGTGTTTATCAGTTGGCAGGTCTGATTCGCGAGTTTCCTCAGGAGTGTTATTCGGCGCTGCAGGATTACCCTCGCGATTATCTGAGAAAGTGGGATACGCTGAGTCTCGGTGCACCACACACTGGCGTCGCAGCGAATGACGCACATCAGAACATCGGCATCGCCATTCGATGGCTGGAAGCAGATCAGGCAAGACTCGAAGATGCACTCGGGGAGAAACTATTTGACCTCAATCTGTCACTTGTTCCTGGCAGCAAAGAGATGCGAGAAGGTCGTCAGCCTGGAGATATTCTGTTTCAGATGCAGCTCGATCCCTACGAGAATGCTCTGCGACACGCCGGGACTCACCTGCTGATTGAGGGTGATTTGTCTGAGTCGTCAGTCCGAGAGTCACTCGAAGCGGGGCGCGTGTTCGTTGGGTTTGACTGGATCGCGGATTCTCGAGGATTCGACTTTCATCTGGAATCAGAAAACGATTCCGGTGTTGTTCGCGTGGAAATGGGTGATCAGATGCCATGGAAGCAGGGTTCTAAGGCCGTCGCATCAGCCCCTCTCCCCGTCCACTGGAAACTGATTCGAAACGGAGAGATTGTGGCGGAGTCGGACGGACGCACGTTTGAAAAGCCTGTCGAGGCGGACGGCGTATATCGAGTCGAAGCGTGGGTGGATGTCGATCATGAACCCATGATCTGGATTCTTTCAAATCCTGTGCGTATTGACGGGCAGTAAGACGAACGAGTTTAACGGCAAGCCGCAGGCGACATTTTCCAAACCAGGGCAGACAGTCAACATGGTTCCTCACTGGGAAACACTTTTTGATGCGTGTGCAAAAGAAGATGGCGCGTCAGCTGAAATGATGGCGGAATTCGTGCGTACTGCCTTGCAGCCGCTTTCCCCTGATGAGGTCAATGAAGCGAATGCCTCACAGGAAAATCCGTTCCCGGCCGGTGATCCGCTGCACTCTGCCTATCTACCATTCAACGCAGAGATCTGGGCGATGCCCACCTACGGATTTCCGATGTCGTATTTGGCATTTCTTCAGTGGTCGAACGGCGGCAATTTCACCAAAGGAAATCGTGAATTCGGATTCTTCCCGGCCGTCGATCCGCAATGTGGTGTTCGAGCAATGATGCTGGCATATCAGATTCCTGAATATATGCCGCACGCTGTTCCGTTTGCGTTCGACGGTGCTGGCACGTTTTACCTATTTGACATGCGGCAACCACCTGTGGACGATGAATTCCCGATCGTGTTATCCCATGCCGGTTCGCTGGGATGGGATGAATACGACCATGAGAGAATAGCGGAAGATTTCGTTAGCGCACTCCTGTGTCCAGGACCAAAGGAATGAAAAGTGAACAGCAATGTGAAGACATTCGAAACCTGCTGAAGCAACTGCGTGGTGGTGTTCAGCAGGATCAGGCCATGGAACTATTCCGCAGCCAATGATTGAGAAATACGCCGTTCGCGATACCCTGCGTTGAAAATAACTTAATAAGGGGAGTCCGTTATGTTCCTGAGTACCAGGTTTTCAACCGCACTTGTCACCGTTGGCGCACTCTTGATCGCCCTGGGTTTCGGAAACGGCTCGACGAAAGCCGACGAACTTAGTGTGCTGGACGGCGAGTGGATCTTTGTCGAGGACCGTACAGAGGGTCGAACACTGGAGCAACTGGGCCCTCCAATGTCATCAAAGTTCCTGATGCGTGTGGAAGAAGGTGCCGTCGTGCTGAATGGACATGGATCCGGGCACAAAGATGTCCGAGTTGCTGTTGACGGTACAGTCACCGAAGTTGTCGAGCCAAAGAGGGTTGTACGATATCGTGGCACATGGAAGGATGGTACGTTTGAGTATGAGGTCAAGTTTGAACGTGCGGCGGCCGATGCACCCGCAGGGATTGGTCTGATCCGAAGGTCGTTCACGATGACCCCCGATGGACTACTCGTTAAGGTCGCGGTCGACCCGCCCGAGGGAAACGAATCGGTTGGGCTTTACCGACACGCCGAAGACATTGCAATGCCCACGCCTGCGAAAGCAGTGATCGGCGACTTGAACTGGCTCGCCGGGTCCTGGGTCGGAAAACGAACTTCGGGGTCATCTGTCGAAGAACGCTGGAGTCCGCCGCTTGGTGGCGCGATGCTGGCGGTGTCTCGCTCGGTCAATACGAGTGGCAAGATGTTTGCGTTTGAGTATCTGCGAATTGTTGAACGCGACGGAGGGCTGGTTTATATCGCGCAACCTGGCGGGAAAACGCCGACCGAGTTTGTGCTTTCTGAGATGGGACCAAACCGAGCTGTGTTTGACAATCCTCGTCACGATTACCCGAAACGCATTGTCTACGAACTTTCTCCCGAAGGTGTCCTGAGTACCACTGTTGGGCAAATGAAGGGTGGTACCCCAATGCGAATGGAGCTTAAGCGTGAGGAGAATTGACGACACCTGCCCTCGATTTTATGTTTTCCGGAAACAACCCGCGTAGACGTCTATTTCCCAGGTTGGATGAGGATCCGGTTTGTTGTTGCGACATCAAATTGAGAAGTCAAATGGTTCATGGAACAAAAATTAAACGGCATGCCATCGCTACGCTCTGAAGTAATAGCGACACTGCTGAGTGCGATCGCAGGATCAGGTATTGGATGGATGATCTGGCAGGCGACGAGCAACATTGGAGTTGCTATTGGCGTGGCTGGTCCGATCGCTGCTCTTACCAACAGCTTCATCCGGAAAGTTATAAAATAGCGATCTGAAGGTGCAGATTTCGGCAGAGTGGTCATGCCGGATCGCCGTGACTCCCAGTATATTGGCATTGCTGAAGCACACAGGCATCATCGAAACAAATTGGAATTAGAGAAGTTTATGAAGTTACAACTGTTGTTTGGTGGACTGCTTGTGGGCGTTGCAATCGGGCTTATGGTCGGGGGAGCGATTGTCAAGATTCCAGCAGATGGATCCGGTAAACGTGAATACCCTCAAGGGATTGCACTGCTGTTGGCGGTGGTGGGTGGAATAGGCGTCGGAAACGCCTTCCGCTCGCCGGCATCACCGCCATCCGGCAAGGGTTAACACAATCCCTGAAGGCATGACACAAGGCAGGTTGCAGTTACCAAACGTGCGCCCACCGGCGTAGAGCCGGTGGTGGCGTAAACCGTGCAACTGCGATTGGGCCCCCACCGACCCCGCGTCGGTGGAGCCTGGGTTTGGCGACTAGTTGCCAAACGTGCGCCCCACCGGCGTAAAGCCGGTGGCGGCGATGGGTGACGTGACAGCGTCGGGCCCCCACCGACCCCGCGTCGGTGGAGCCTGGGTTTGGCAACTACATCACTTGCACGAATCAAGCTCTTTCGTGAAACTCCTCAAAACCCAGACACATCAAACTTGCCGCGTAGAACTTACGTCGGTTAAGCGAAGGTGTCGCCGCTATGCAGCCCATCTATACATCAGAGAATGTGGTGCCCGCTTATCAGCTCAACTGGGGATTGACTTTACATTGGCGAAAACAGCCGATTGCCGAAGGTGAATGGATCGAAGAACTGCGGAAAGTCACGGAACCGGATGGCGTTCGCGTCCTTAGGCATCGCTGCATATCAGGCGATATGAGTCAGTTCTTCGTCAGCACAAAGCCGAACGTTTCACCTTCCCAGATCATCCGCAGCGTCAAAGGCAGGCTGCAGAGTATTGTCCGATTCCGGCAACCAAAGGCCTTTCAACGAAACTACTGCATCCGTAGTATTGGCTCCGCGACTCGATCTGTCATTGAAGACTACGTTGCCAAACAAGTTGACCGACACCGAATGGTAGATCCTCGAGTTCAAGACCAACTCATCAAATATCAAAAGACGTTCCTCGATGTGGATCTCAGCCAGCCGGTCATGAGTGCTCACGGCCGATACTGGTACAACCTGCATCTGGTTCTGGTGAACTTACATCGTGAGTTGGAGATCCACTCCCAAATACTTGATGAGCTCAGTCGGATGATAGAGCAAGTCGCCAGGAAGTATCGTCTGAGAGTCTCCAGAGTCGGATTGTTGGTTGACCATATTCATCTGGCAATGGGATGTGTGGTTGACCAATCCCCACAGGAAGTTGCTCTGAGCTATCTCAACAATCTGGCATATGCCGTAGGGATGAAGCCATACTTTCAGTTCGGCTACTACGTCGGAACGTTCGGCGAATACGACCGCGGCGCTGTGGTGTAGTTGCCAAACGTGCGTTCCACCGGCGTAGTTGCCAAACCTGCGCTCCACCGGCGTAGAGCCGGGTGGGGGCGTTGGTGGATTGCGGATTGCGCTCGTTACTAGACCCGCGCTCCGGCGTAGTTGCCAAACCTGCGCTCCACCGGCGTAGAGCCGGGTGGGGGCGGGCAGCGATTGTTTAGAGTTGGTGGCAGGAATGAAATCGTGGTCGCCTTCAATCTGCTGGCCTCCCTGAATCTGGTGGATGGCAGTTTTTCATCCGTTCTGTATCGTTCTCTCATGCGCGAGCCCGAACTCCGAGAACAACGGAAAAGAGATGAGGAAACCAGTACGATTGCCGGTATGCTGTGCGATTCCATCGTTTGGCAGAAATCCAGTGTGTGCAGAGTCGCGATGGAACTCCAGCTTCAAACAAACTACGAATTGTACGAACGCGATGACCCACGAAATTCCTCCAGAATCCGAGTCCACGTTGCCCGAGGAAGCTTTATCAGAGACTTCGCTTCCAGTCGACGATGCGCGCCTGTCTTCCCGGACAGAAGATTCTTCGGATCAAATGTCTCGTGATATGGGTCCACAGCCATTGACGGCCGTGATGACTCAACTGAATCTCGTCAATCATGACCTCGTCGCCGCTTCGACTGAACAACTCACCCACAAGATGGTTGCTCGTGCGGTACGCGGCCGATGGTGTACTCCGAATTGTCGCCGCAAAGTTGCAAGAGCTCTCTCCGCGGCGGCCGGAAAGCAGTTTTCTCCCAGCCAGCTCTTCACCTACTGATTGATGTTGGGCGAAACCTGAGAGCCGTTTGGCAAGATGCGTACAATTGAGTAACTTTGCGGGCGGTTTCAGCGAACCAGACGTTACGTAGTGATTTGATCCGATTGTGTAGTACGGGTGATGTTGAAATCGTACTTACAAGCCATGGTGATGACTCACTGACAGAACGAGTTCCGCAAATGGTTCGTCCACTGAACAACATTTTGATACTCGTCATTGCCTGTGTTCTTTCGGGATGCAGTGCAGTCCGCACCGAGATGTGGACTCGGGACGAGTACGACGGTCTTCATCCGGATTCGAAATGCCATCCGTTGGCGAAGAAACACCTCAACGGAGTTCCAGTGATGCTGAAAGTGCCTTCGCATCTGGAGATCAGAATCATGGAACGTGTCTATGCACGCCACGAGCCCGAAAGGCAGTGTCTCCAGGTGGTGGAGTTTGAGCGTCCTCATTTGTCAGCGACATATGAACTCAAATATACGGAAAAGATGTTCATTGTGGACCCGCAAAGAACTGCAGCGGGTGAAGGACGTTATGGTTTTGCCTTTGCAGGAAATAGTGATGCCATTCGCGACGGAAACAATCAGCCACCGGAAGGACATGGATATCTCGCCTCCGGCAAATACACGGCTGACGATGAGACGATCGTCAGAAGTTCTGAACTGCTCAGCACGGTGATTGGTTTGAGCAGTCGAGCAAAAGACTCTGACGATGAAGATCTCGCTTCTAAGATGGACTTGATTAAGACCGATCGACTGGTTGCATTTCGAAGATTTGATCTCAGCAGTCCACTTCTGGACGCAGAGGTCACAGCGTTTCTTGCGACGCATCTGAATCAGTTTCCCGCCAGCGATCCTTCGTTGCCGCCTTCCAGCGAATCACGCCTTCAGGAGTAGTCTATGAATCGAAGGATCGCATGTTCAATCACCATACTGACAGCAGTCGTCTGCGGACTTTCCGGCTGCACGTCGTTTCGAACGACGATAGTACAAAGTACATCAAACGGTGCGATCATCCCAAATGCTGCCGAGGAAAAGGCACGTGGGATCCCCGTGAAGTTGAAGGTCCCGTCCCACGTCATTGTGAACATCTTTGAGACATTCTTTGTCCAGCAGGATGTAAAAAATGGTCTTCCGTCTGAGATCTGCATGATCTCATCAGTTGGTCAGCGGATTCGATCCCTGAATCTGGAAACATCGGTTGACTACACGGACAAAGTCTTCACAGTCGATTTTCGAAGACCTGCCGGAGGACTACTGGGCATTTCCAAGCTGGAGTTTGATTCCGAGCAATACTTTCGGAAGATTGAAGCCGCGTATGAGGAAAGAACTCTGGCGGACGTTGATGAGGCGATTGGCAATATTGGCAGCGCATTCAGTTCGAGCACAACATTGCCAAAGTCCGGCGAAAAGAAACTGCTTGCCTTCGAGAATCGACTGATTGCGACTCAACGATTTGATCTGTCAGAACCAGACTGGGAAACTCAGATGCAGTGCTTTGTAGACCTCTATCTTCAGCCATAGCAACTGCCGCAAAGTCGCCATCTTACGAGGTCCTGATATTCAGAATCGGTCAGAATCACATGGAGGCTGCAAGTCTTCAGCAGGGCGTGGCCAATACGTTCGTTCAGCTTGGTCAGGGGAAGATTGATGAAAAGCACTCTTGCGATTTTGACCGAGAAATCTCCGACCGCCGAATGTCCTTATGCTGTCGAAATGATTGTTGATGCAAAACAGGTTCTTCTTGAGGAAAAGTTTCGGTTCAGTGAACTATCGGTTCGCAGACGACTGGCCGAGAGACTGATTCGAAGGTACAGCACTGATTGGCGGCGGCAGCCTGAGGTGACTGGTGTTAGTGTTGGCTATCGGACGAAACTGGGCCAGATCGTCAGCCCACTGCAGATTGTGATCGATATCGATGTGGACCGAAAATACGGTGTGAATGAACTTCCTTCAAAGAGCCGAAAGTGTCTTCCGAAGTGGGTTGCGATGGAACCAGACGCAGGTCCATGGATTCCCATCAAAGTCCGGGAACGCAACTATCTGAGTTGTTTGCCTGCAATCGCGAAGGTTACCAGTGTTCGAGCAGAGCCTTCAGAGTCAATGATCATTGGAGGACTTCAGATTTCTACGGAATCAGAACCGAAACGATGGGGAACACTTGGTATTTGTGTACCTCATCAACCGCCCGGACAGCCTCAGATCTATGTTGCGATCACAAACGAGCATGTGGTTGGAAAAAAGGGGACACGTATCCAAACCCCGACCGGAGTTGAATCAGAACGCGATGTGATCGGAGAAGTCTCTCATAGTGTGAGGAACTCCAACGTTGATGCTGCAGTCCTGACCGAAGTTGCATCAAATCGTCCATTTGGTCGAGGAATCATGGAATCCGGTATCTCAGATCAGGACACCGTCCTCTATTTTCGCGACAAGGACTTGAGTGACCGAGTGAATCTGCTGGACTTCTCGGAGATCTTTAAGGTCGGTGCTTGTACGGGCGAAAAGCGTGCTGGATACATTCTGAATCGCCGTCGTTCGCTGAATGTGCCGGATCTGAAGACGGAGTTTCGTAACGTGATCGAAGCTGCAGGGTTTGCAAATCGTATGATCACAGATCAGGGAGACAGTGGCTCAGTGCTCATCGGCAGGATTGGAGAAACATCAAAGTATGTCGTTCTTGGTCTGAACTTTGCCATGAGTCAAGACCGGCGATCAACGTTTGCAATTCCCTTTGGGCGAATCGTGTCGCGGTTGCGAGTTGACGGTCAACCACTTGCAATACCTGAAGAGTTGCTTTGGCCAAAAGGAGTTGCAAGTGAAGGATCTGCATAGAACAGGCAGAACTGTCATGTTGTGCAGCCTGGCTGTGCTCCTGTGGGCAGTCGGTTGCACATCGCAACACAAATCATCAGTCTCGGCCGTTTGCTGCCAGTGGATTCAGGATCACGACCAGGCCATGCATTCGGTTGGCAGTGGATCCGGCCAGCAATCTGAGTCTGCTTCGTCGAGTGTTGCGACTTCAAATCTCCGTTCCATCACAGTTGCACTTTCAAATCTGCCCTCTCGGACGATCCGGATTGAAGATCGCAACGCAACGTTTCGACAGGTGATCGCCCGATATCGTGACCAACTAACGTCGGACGATCTGCTTCAAAAGAAGATTGCCGGTGACCGGAATCTGCTGGAATCCCTGATTCAGAGAGAGCTTACCGCAGAGGAAGCGGCCATTGCTGATCGTTTTCACTCATTTGACTCACTTGTTCCCGGCGACGAACTCTTCATTACTCACTCACGCTGCGGAAGGCTGATGATTCACGAAGAAGTGATTCAGGGAACAGAAATCGGCGGTCTGGAACTGCCGCACAACTCCCTGCTGATTTCAATTCCGTTTGAGTTGATTCGCGGTCATGGAAGTATTCCCTTAGAAAATCGTGCTGCTTTGTGGCCAGGGAACTGGTCCGAAGGAACGGTGCATGGGGACATGGGCAATTGTCGTCTGACGGTTTGCATTCCGGGGCTGAAAGATTCAATGACGACGGTCGATTGTCCGAACGATGCTCACACGCCATTCCTTGAGATACTACGAGAGAAGTACGGTGAAGATGAAGAGTACAGTCGTCTGCTTCCACCAACTCTGATGATGATAACTCGGCCGATGCCTGACAGCGTTGACGTCATCATTCTGCCGGCTGGGAATAACTTTGCAGAGGATTTCTTTGCCGACATGATGGAGCACACACACCAAAGTTCATCGATCAGAAGCCGTCTCCCATATCACCACGAAACGTCGGCCTATCTTCCAGGTCTTCGATCAGGTGATACCATCACTTTCCTGAGGCCAAATGACCTGTGTATGAAGCCGTGAGGGGGACTACGGCAGGCTTGCTTGCAGGGTGTTGCCGTTTTGATCAACAACTGACAGACCAGCGGCGAGGTTGATCCCGTGCGTGCGGATCATTCCCATGACGAGAGCCAGAGAGTCTCCCAGCGGTTCGACGCTTGAGACAGTTCCGAGGATCCCTGTGCCTTCACGTTGAACTTGTGCACCAGCAAGCAGGGAAGCTGGTCCGGATACAATCAAAGTCCGGATCGATTTGTTGACATGGCCCATTGCGTCAAGTCTGGCGATTGGTTCCTGTCCGAGGTAACAGCCTTTGCGATACGAGATCGCCGATGAATTGCGATCCGCTTCGGGCGCAAGATGGTCATCCGTAATGTCCATTCCGACGACTGGCCATCGTTCGGCAAGTCGTAACTGACGGAAACTCAGATCGTTTGTTTCAGAAAATCCCGCTGAGGTTAGGGACTTTGCAAACAGAGCAGCATGATCTTTGTTGACCGAACAGATGAGTATGTTGACGCCAGCCCACACGATCTTAAGGACATGGACGACGGGTGAGTTGGGAGATCCAGGCAGCGGTAATGTCCGGTGGTGACAGTTCTGCCGGGGCCATGAATCGACTGGTAACGAAAGTGGTGAAGCGACATCATCGGAGAAAATCGCGAAGGAAACGGATGACTCCGAGAGTGATTCAAAGGAGACGTCTTCGGTGATCACATACTTCTGAAGGTGTTTAAGCAAAGCGGCTTCATTGCCGGGGATCGACCAGATTTCGTGATTCTGATCCCCGGCAAGAATCCAGCCGTGTGCCAGTACCCGCGAGCGGACATCAACAAAGAACGCTTCAACAGCTTCTCCGGATGGAAGCAATTTGACTTCATTCGTACAGAAGTTGTGTAAGAACCTCTGCCGGTCATTCCCGGAAACCCGGATCCGCGATAGCGGTGCCAGACGTGCGAATGAATTCTGCGGGATATTGAGCAAGGCGGTTGACATAAATTACTGCTTCGGAGCTACAGACTTCGCAAGTTCTTCCTGAGCTGCGGAAAGTTCCGGATTCGGCTTTAGCTCTCCGTCTGCCTCGTGGCGAATCCAGCGAATGCCGGCAGTCACGGAGTCAAGGAATCTTTTGTCCTGCCAAGTCGATGGATTGTGTCCAAGATTGTTGAAGTAGACTCGCCCTTCGCCCCAGGGCTTAACCCATGCGACGGGAACATGATAAGGCATTGATGGGGTGCACTTCGACATATCCAGACTCATCAGAACTCGGACCTTTTCCGGTTGCCAGTTCTTGTACTGATAGATCTCGTCTTTGATCTGGAACGAACTACCGAACGGCTTCATTGTGGAGTGGTCTGGATCATGGACAGTGATCGTCACCGTATCGCCCGCATTCCAGGGATGACCATTGAACGTTCCGCCGACCATATCCCAGTATGGCTGATAATCACCGTAGGTGTCGGCAGCGGAATGAAACCCGATGAATCCGTGTCCTTTCTGAGTCAGCCAGTCATTCAGGAAGTACTTCATGTCTTCTTCAGCGATTGGAAGTGCACCAGTCGTGTAGAACATCACCATGTCATATTTCTTCAGGTTCTCGGCCGTAAAGTCGAGAGCTGCATCCTGAGTACAATCAACGGTGAACAGCTCAGTGGTTTGCCCCAGCTGGATCATTGCCACTTCTGCCGGGGACAGATTCTTCTCCTGACGACGAACGCTGTCGTGCATGAATCCCTGGCTTTGAGTCAGCATCAGGATTTTTGACTTTTCTGCACCGTTTGCAGTCAGCGTTACCAGTATCAGACTGGCTGCCAGAAAGATCAGTCGCTTCATAATTCAGGTCCTTGTCATGTCTGAGATTTCGTGCCTGTTACGCTTTAGATGCACTGCGGATTCTCGTCCACGGATCGCCGGTGTCAAATGGGTCGAACAAAGTCGCAAGGCCCACATCGGCAATTTCCTGTCCGGTGACGAACCGGCCTGGTCGAGTCCACCGGTGCAGAGCGCTGAGTTCAAGGGGTAGAAGTTTGACCAGAATCTGGTCAAGGTCGCCTTCGAGGTGCTTAAAATGCCTCGCCCACTCCGTGGCTTCTTCAAGACGGACATCTTCTTCTGACTGCCACCGCATCGGATGAAACAGGAGGGTCGCCTGTCGAGTCACAAAACGCGGTGCACAGGCCGCGAACGGAAGCAGGGCAGCCGATGAGCATTCGCCGATTACAACTGCGGTCACCTTGAGCTGGCGAGTACGAATGAGTGTTGCAAGTGCGAGTCCGGTGTAGACGCTGCCCCCGCACGAATCGAAGTAGAGAATCCCGCGACTTCGTGGAGGAACTTCGGTCAGTCGGTCGAGCAAATCCGCCTGTCGATCCGTCAGATCCCCGCAAAGGACAATTTCCCAGGGGACTTTGGAACGATTTTCGTCCGAAAGATGCCACTGGAGAGCCGGTGATGATCTGGTTCGCTGCGTTTTCTCTTTTTCGTCCATGTTTACCATAACTTCAGCTGACGACGATGGATTCCTGAGGGGCGGAGAGCATACTGGCTCCTGTGATGATTCGCTACGGTGTGGGTTGCCGAAGTCTCCTCAGTCGATCAAACTGCTCACAAGACAAGGTTGTCAGACGACGTTAAATCAGCGGGAACAAAGTCCGCCGACAGATTGTCTGAGCGAACCGCAGTTGCACTTTAATTCTGTTGTCATTCGAAAACGCATTCATCAGCAACGTCGAGACATGCCCAACTACTGGCTCTTCAAATCCGAACCGGATGTCTTTTCCATACAGGATCTCGCCGCCCAGCCGGGTCGCCGCACAACCTGGGAAGGAGTTCGAAACTATCAGGCAAGAAACTTCCTTCGTGATGATGTTCGGAAAGGTGACGGAGTGCTGTTCTATCACAGCCGCTCCGAACCGATGTGTATCGCGGGAACAGCAGAGGTTGTGAAAGCCGGCTACCCCGATCATTTTGCATGGGAAGCCGGTCATCCTTACTTTGATGAAGCAAGCACCGAGTCTTCACCGGTTTGGTACATGGTCGATATCCGACTGCAGAAGTCATTTTCCACACCGGTGACTCGACGAGATCTGGAGAAACGTCCGATCACTCAGGGCATGATGGTTCTCAGAAAAGGCAGTCGACTTTCGATTCAGCCAGTGACTGAGGCAGAGTGGAATGCCGTCCTGGAACTCGCTGCCGCCCTCGAAAATTCCCACACCAAAAATTGAAGTTCGCTTTATGATGATTTTCGCTTTGATGGTCCTTGCGTTTTTGATTGGCGGAATCCCGTTCGGCTACCTTGCCGGTCGCATCGCCATGAAAGACGACATCCGAAATCACGGAAGCGGAAATATTGGTGCGACAAATGTGGCCCGGGTGCTTGGCTGGCGCTGGGGCTCAGTCGTGCTGGTATTGGATGCACTCAAAGGACTTTGCCCGGTATTGATCACAAAAGCTGTCGTGACCAGTGAATCTGATGGACAATTGGCGACACATGCGGCGGTCCTTTCCGGACTCGCAGCTGTGATTGGCCACATGTACCCCGTCTATTTGAAGCTCCGGGGCGGCAAGGGCGTTGCCACCGCGCTCGGAGTCGTGCTGGTCCTTGGACCAATTCCCTCGTTGATCGCTTTCGCTGCCTTTGCCGTCGTTGTTGGTATCACTCGGATCGTGGGACTAGGTTCGCTCATCGCATCTCTGGTTTATACCGTGGCCTACTTCGCATTGAATTACAAGACCGCCTGGGAAAGCAATCAGATTTCACTGACCGCGTTTTCTCTGGTGATCCCTGCGCTCATTATCTGGAGACATCGCTCCAACATCCGAAGACTCATCCACGGCGAAGAGAAGCCTCTCACGCCGTAGGCCTGATCTGTCTGATCTGTCTGGCGCTAGCCTTCCAGGGATACGGCAAATGCTGTGGGATCACTCACCACTGCGAGTGTCGCACCGCCGTCCGGCTGAGCAGGTCTGCCAATTCCAGCTGGCAACAATGAAAATCCCTGTCCGCAGCTGGAAAACACTCGAAGGTTAAATCCGCCGCAGACATGAAGTTCTTCCTTCGGCAACAGAGGCCGAGCAACATAATTTCGAGGGTCTTTCAGCAGCCGAGCCGTCAAATCACTTTTCTCAGTGGCCGTCGCGGTTGAACCAAAGAATGGACGAGCCGGGTGAAGCGGATCGATGGTTCGAACAGCGAAGTTATTCAGGTCACCGAGGATAACGTCGCGATCGCCCAGATTGCCACACAACAGTGTCGGAACCGATCTCAGTTCCGGCGTCTCCCTGAGGTAATGACGGATCATCTCCGGAATTAATGCAGCGATTGCTCGATTTCCAATCAATCCAGTTCCTGGTGTGTTCATGACACGAGCCCCCCCATTGCGGCAGAGACGCACGAGCCCTGGAACTCCGATCAATGAATCCGGGCGAAAGCAATTCGGATCCAGCAGGTCATCGTCGATTCGGCGAATGAGGACATCCAGCTTCTGCATTCGACCCTGCAGGATGATGTACAGTCCATCTGGCCGAACCAAAAGATCTCGGTTTCGAATCAGACTGCCACCCGCACATTCAGCGATGAACTCATTCTCCCGCAGTGCCGGACTAAACGTGCCGGCATCCAGAATCGCGATTGGAGGATTGCCGGATTTTCCACCACCGTCTGACGCTTTTCCGGGCGTGCTGCCCGAGCGACACTGGCTGGAAATCGTTCCACTCAGCCAGTTGGAAACGATTGAAGCATTCCCGTGATAATTTTCGATCAACTCATGGAGTCGATGAAGCCCAACTGGGCAGGCGAAGTTATGATCCAGCAGAATCGGCTCACCATTCTGGTGTATGAACAGATCCGTGGATTCCATCCATGTCCATGCGCCGCCCGACGGTCGCATCCCCAAAACGCTTCTGGGGATCTTCTCGACAATCTGAGCCGCGATGGGGCAACGGTTGAGAAACGCAGGACGATTGCCGTTCGTCAGCACATCATTAAAGAATGCGTTGATCGCGTCGAAACGCTGTTTCAATCCGCTGGAAAGTCGGCTGATTCGGTCTGCTTCAAGCCGCTGAAACGAATTGCCGGTCACCGGAAACACGGTTTCTCCGGCCGCCTGAAGTGAAATCTGGCTCTGCACTTCCGCAGAATGATTGCCAACTTTTGAGGCGGGTGCTGCCGATGAGTTCAGCAGACGCTCGCTCTGTCGAGTTGGAACCAATTCGAACGGAGTCAGATCAAGTGAGTGATTTTTTGACACAGAAGCCGGATTTTCTCGTAACATTGAGCACCCCGTGAGCCGTGATAGGGATGTTTGTCCGGTTCAGGGTTCGCAAAGCCTATGCCAGAACCGGAAAACTCACCGGGAAAACGACACGGGATTCCACAATTTGGTTGTCGAAAAAAAGCTACAATCCGACGTTTCTCCCGCATCTTCGACCTGGAACCTGTCAATACTCGTTCTCCACCAGGTGATTTTCCGCGTCGCATGGTTCTTCAAGACGGAAAGCGTCATTATGCCCGCTTTCCTGTCAACGCTCACGGATTCCGGTTTTATTCGAGGGATGCTGCCCCTGTTGAACCGAGCCGGGCAGTCCATGGCCCCATTGATCCTTTCAGATGGACTTGCCAGAGCCACAAAAAAGAGCGCGTGGCTTAGTCGAACGACATTTCTGATGGGAATGCCGTTTGTTGTACTGGGAATGGCTGTTTGGGTGTGTGGCGGCAAAATGCCCTCATGGTTCTCCTGGGCCTATCTCGGCGCATACGCTTTGTTCTTCTGCCTGCACGGCGTCAACGAAACCACGTTCAGTACCGTTCAGGGTAAGCTGATCCCCGTCAATCGCCGCGGTCTGCTGACCGGAGTGGCCAGTGTCGTTGGGACATTTTTCGCTGTGACACTCGCTTTATGGCTGCTCAGAAGATGGCTCAACGAAGCTGATGGTCTTACCTACGCAAAGATCTTTCTGTTCGTCGGCACCACGATGATGATCAGTAGCTGTGCAGTCTGGTTCCTCCGTGAACAGCCGGATGCCGGACCCACGGTCGTGATTACTCGAAGGCGAGATCACTTTCAAAGCATCGTCCAAAGACTGCGGCTGGATCCCGCACTTCGGAGAGTCTGTCTGATTGCGGCGTGTTTTGTGTTTTCACAGATTCTGTTTCCACACTATCAGGATTTGGGAATGAAGATGCCGGGGTCTGCACCCGTTCTCCTGATGTCATGGGTGATCGCCCAGCATGTCGGGGCCGCAGTCTTCAGCAGTATCTCAGGTCGAATTGCAGATGCCTTCGGCACACGCGCTTCGCTGCGGCTCCTGACTTCATTCTCAATGATCGCACCGATCCTCGCTTTGATCACAGCTCGCTGGGGAAAAGTTGACTGGTTCGCTGCAACATTCTTCTGGATCGGTGTTGTCCCCGTGACCTACCGGATGCTGATGAATCATACGCTGGAGTTAATTCATCGTGAGCATCACCCCGGTTACCTGAGCACCCTGACCTTCTGCATGGCCGTTCCATTCTTCCTGTCACCACTGGTTGGTGGGCTCGTGTCCTGGTTCGGCTATACAGTTCCATTTCTGGTCGTCGCTGTTATTACCGGAGTCGGCGCATGGCAGACATGGTTAATGGCAGAACCAAGACATCGGGAATCCACTTCAACGACATCGACCTCCATCGTTCGCGAATTGTCTGCAACAGAATCCGCCTGATCAGAGGCACTCGTCAATCCTGACGCACTTTCTCTTCCCAGTCGTCTGTTCGAAATGGTGATGCTGGCAATCCCGCAGAATTCCGCAGGCTGTGCTTCGGATTTGATGCCCACGCATAACGAACGCTCTGAGGATCCGGCACGTCGTCATGCCAGACAGTGACCTTGCTGCCGTCCAGTCGTGCCTTAGCCCAATGAAAGACTCGATCAGGTCCGGCAATCGCAAACCCCTCGAGTTCCGGTGTGGAGGATTGGAGTCCTTCCCCAGCGAAATCAAAGGTCAGCACCATTTGATTCCCGTTTCGTTCACAGGATTGATACACAGGCCCCATTGCGACCAGGGTCTTTCCATAAACGTCTGAAAGCGCCCATTGTGCCAGTCGATACCCAACTTCCTGCTTGTTCCGTGGATGGATATCATCCGCAGCTCCAAGTCCAATCGTGACGGCCATTCCAGTGTGTGGGATCGTAAGGCACTTTTTCATACCTTCCTGAACCTGAACCCATCCGGTTGTTTCCGATGGTTCCTGTTGCGGTGCACGGAACTCAGGAAGCTGCACCCATGCGAACGGAAGCGAATCGTCAGCCCAGTGAGTTCTCCAGTCCCTGATCAGTGTTCTTAGCTGATGTTGATAGAGATGAGAGAACCCTCGATATGCCGCGTTCTCGCCCTGGTACCAGATCACACCTCGAAGTGTGTAACCAGCCAGTGGAGCGATCTTGCCATTAAACAGGTTTGACGGGTAGTTGCGATTGTTGTGAGGCTGAACCGCCACCTGGGGACGTCGTCGAGGCTTCTCACCTCGTCCTTCAGCTTCTATTCGATGCTGTTCCCATGCAATCACCTGACGCTCGTATTCACGTTTCGCTGCATCCGGAGAGTAAGCCGCATCTTCCTGTTGCCAGGCCTCAAGTCGGGGCTGGAGTTCATGCACATTCTTCTGCCCTTCAAGGCTCGTCCACGATTCAATCGATGTTCCGCCAACCGAAGAATTGATCAGACCAATCGGGACATTGAGTTCCTGATGAAGGCGGCGACCAAAGAAAAACGCTGTAGCCGAAAACGTCGGTACCGATGAAGGTGTACACACCGACCAGCTTCCTTCACAACGAAGCTGCGGTTCCGTGGCGTGAGGAGATTTCACAAAGAACATTCGAATCTGTGGCAGCTCTGCAGTTCCAATCTCTTCTGCGGAATTCTCCACGCCCGTTACCGTCATTGCCATATTGGACTGACCGGAACACAACCACACTTCGCCGATCAGCACGTCCCGAATCGCTATGCTCTCGACTCCGGACGTGACCTTCAACTCATATGGTCCTCCTGCCATCATCGGTGAAAGAGTGACGGACCAGCGACCGTCATCGCCCACCTGCGTCTTTGATGTCTGGCCGTTCATTTCAACGACCACGGTACTCTGAGCATCTGCCCAGCCCCAGATCTTCACAGGCTGCTCTCGCTGCAGAACCATGGACTCTGAAAACATGGCTGGAAGTTCGAGTCCGCCAAAAACATTGGCTGAACAAACAAACACGCAGCAGGCAACTGCCGTGAAGAAACGCAGCATGGGACAGACTTCCCGAAAAGAGAGGATCACAGAAGGGTGCTGCGATTATGCCCTTCAATTTCCCGGCCCGCAATCAGAAAACCTCTGAGTCTTTCACCATTTTGACGGTTCCGCAGGTTCCTGTTCCTTGTTCAGTTCCTCGCGTTGCCTCACTACACCGGCGCTGTGAATTCAAAGAGCGAGTAAATGAAGTGAACAAACAGAACAAACAAAGTGGACCATAAGATTGTCTGAGTTACTCCTCGACTTATGTCCGGGCCTGAAAACTTGGGGGTCGTTCCAAATCGCCAGGAAATCATCCCAATACCCGCCCCGCAGGTGAACAACTTTGCAATCAACCAGTTCGTCCCCCGAAACATGCCCCCATCGGGACTCGAAAGATACTGGTGGAAGTGTGAATCCCAAAACGCGATTCCGAGCTCCGGATGGGTCAGCATAAAAGCAAATGCCGCTGTGATACTCGCTACGACGTAACTCAGAAAACAGAGCACCGGAGTTCCCAACAGGAAGGCATACAGAATCGGTGTTCGCAAAGTGCGAACCGGATTGATCCCCATCGTCTTCATTGCGTCGATCTGGTTCCCATAAACCTTGCTGCCAACGTCGGCCGCCACCGCTGCCCCGGATCGGGCGGCTACCAGAATCGTTGAAAGGATCGGGACAAGGAAACGATACAAAGAGAATCCTGTCGCATGCAGCAGATTCTCAGTCAGCAACGGTTCCGTAAACTGGCGGAACGGGAGATAGCGAAAGATAAAGTCCTGTGCAACGAAGCCAATGATCATCCCGGCAATCGCGATATACGCACAAGCAGACACTCCGGCAACAAGGCGAACATAATGCAAAGTCGACTGGAGGCCCCAATAAACACTTCTCCACAAAGGCAACAACGACCACGGCAGCAGAATCACTTCTTCCGCAGCGCGTCCGCTGGCAATCGCCGCAGTTGCGACGGTATCGACGAGTGATCGCAGCTTTGAACGTCGGGGCCGGGGTTCGGAGTCGTGTGCAGAGGCTGGTGGAGTACCGAGGAATCGAGGCAAGTCGCCCCATTGGTCTCTCGTCACTTCCCGAAGCTGATAGTTGGCGTGATCCAGCACATAGATTCGATCCGCAATCCGACTCAGTGCTTCGTAGTCGTGTGTAACAATTACTGAAGTACGTGAAAACCGATCGTGTGTTTCGCGAATCAGCTGGGCCACCTGTGTGGCCGTATTGACATCGAGTCCTGAAGTTGGTTCGTCGTAGAAGATCACATCGGATTCCATCGCCACAGCCCGGGCAATCGCCAGTCGCTGTCGCTGACCTCCACTCAAAACCGCTGTCGGTCGGTCTGTGGGGACTCGAAGATCTTCCAGCCGCTTCGCTGCCTTTTGCTCACTCGTCAGTTCCTGTGAGGCAGTCCCTGAAGACGCAGTCGTCGCACCTGCACGACGCTTTCGGATATGGTCGATTGCGATTCGAACGTTCTGCACGGGAGTCAGCTCATCCAGCAATGCAAAGCTCTGGAAGACGACAGCTACGGGACTTCGATGACTGCCTTCTGAATGATGAGTCCCATCCGGCTCCGCAAATTCAATCGTCCCCGAGTAATCAATTCCACGACGGCTTTTCTCAATCAATCCTGCCATGATTCGCAGAAGAACGGATTTCCCCACCCCGGAACAGCCCAGCAGTAAGGTGATTTCGCCAGGCTGAAAGTCAATCGAGACATTCTTCAGCAACGGTTTGCCACCCGCTTCGACGTTCAGCGATCTCAGCTGGATTCTGGTTCCATGGCCGGAATTCTGAATCGATGTCGTGTTTTGAGAATGAGTTTCCGAACTGACGGACATGAGACTTTCCATGGTTCATGGAAGATGGACGATCGTTTGGCGGATCATTGAATCTTTGACAGCGGACTCTGCTGGCTTCCTTCGAACACGAGAGGAAACGGCATAACGTCGGTAGCTTCCACCAGAGTTTGAGGAACCTGCGAAGCATCTTTCTGTGCCTGCGTTTGACCTGGTGCCTGCTGTGAGCGGTCCGGCTGTGCGAGTTCCGAAGGTTGCCGCTCTTTGGGGTGCAGGATCAGCCAGCGGCGATCTTTGACAAGTATCTGCACTCGCAGAATCCTTGCAAATTCCGGAGTCACTCCCTTTTCCCGCGATCCCACAATCAGGTCGCCAATCTTTCGGGCGGTCGGTTCAAACCGTGTCGACATCACCTCAATCGTCTGTTGCACCTCCGGTCGTTTCCATTCGGCTCGGAGTGCTTCCCGCAGCTCAACGTTTCGAACGATGGACTCTTCAATCACATCCCAGACAATCCGATGCAGCTCCGGATCACTCGCGACATTGCGAAAGTTCTTTCTCATTGTCTCGTTGACGACCGGATCACGGCTCAGTCGATTCATGATCTTTTCAGTGACAGCCACGAACTCCGGTGTCTTCGCTTCCAGCAATGGCATGGCTTCCACTTCAAGAAATCGATCGAACTCCTGTTTCAGAACATTTCTTTCCGGGAGCGGTGATGCATCGTAGAGATAACGCCACGTAAACGACCAAAGCGAAACGCGATTCCAGAGCTCTCTGCCGATGTCACCTGCCAGAGGCCTGACCTCTTCCTGAATGATCGGCAGTATCCGTTCCTGGGCCAGGGGAATCATCTGCTCCCGGACGATTTCAGATTTGTACCGGTCTCCAAGTTTCGTGAAGTCCGCTCGATGACGCTCGATCGACCTGGGCAGCTCTGCTTCCACAATTGAAACGGATCTCTGAACACTCTGCTCCACCAGCGGTGTCAGCTTTTCAATGATTTCGTTCTGATGCAGCTTCCAGTCGTCGGCGATGGTCTGTGCAATCAACTTCTGCTTCTCTGGAGGAAGCATGGTTTTCGCAACCCAGTCCAGCGTAATCGGGGCACCATAATACCGAATTTCGTACCCGTCACGAAAACTCGACAATGCTGAATCGTAGACTTCCAGTGTCGCGGCTTTTGTGAGATGCGTGGTGATCGGTGCGCCCGAGTTACTGCGAACTCTTCCCACTTGCCGATAAGTTCCATCCTCCTGCTTCAGAAACACCGGATCGCCAACCGCCAGAGCGACTGGCTTTTTTGCTATTACGGCGATCTTCGTTTGCTGACCGGTGATCCACTGAGTCATCCCGGACTGCATTTCACCAATGGAACTGTCCACGGTTGCCAGCTGGCGCGTGACGGCCAGGTAGCCTGCGCCCGCGGCCAACAGCCAAACGAATACCCCAAGAATCAACCGCCTGGTTTCCATCAAGTGCTCGTTTCCAGCAACCTCCAAAGAATCATGGTTGACCCCAGGACTCTGCAACTACTGTTCGAATGATAACCTGTTCGAACAATGTTGAATGGGATTTGCTGAAAAAAGCCAAACGTGGGCCACGAAAACAGGAATCTGCGAAACCTGACTTAGTGTCCGAGATTCATATGGCTTTGGCTGAGTCGTTCCTGGAGCTCAAGTGCGAATGATTCGTCACCTTCAAGGCACCTGTTGTTCATTGCTAAAATCTTGCGAATTCTGCCTACGGTCTGCTTTGCAGGGCTCGTAAGCCGCATCACCAGGTCGTCCGGGTGAAATGCTTCCAGCTCTCGGATGGTGTGAATTCCAAGAAATACGAAGGCTTCGCGGGCCTGCGAATCGTTTTGAAACACGACATCCAGGGGGGCGTCAACCGGAATTCGAGATCTGCCGAGCTTTCGGACCGGCTTCTTGGCCCGAATTCCCGTTGTCAGCGTTGCTTTGCGGACACCTTTCTTACGCGGGGCCGGAGCCACAGGGGCAGGAGCAGCCACCACTGCAGGTGCAGCGGGTTTGCGACTCGAGCCTCCAGATGCTTTGGATTCAGGCTTTTTCCGCACAACTTTCTTTGCAACCTTTTTCCGAGCGGCGGAAGTCTTCGCAGGACCGGAATCCCCGCGAGATGCTTTTCGAGTCGCTTTTTTCTTCGCCATTGCCCTCGGGTATCCTTCTTCGCAAAGCCGCTTTCACTTCAGCCTGCCCAAAATTGGGAGGCATTTCTCTAACCCGGTATAATAAGCCATTGAGCAGGGTTTCTTAACCCAAAAGGCCCGGATGTTCTTCAAAAAAGGCCCGGATCATTCCCTGCTCGTTGTCCGTCAGCAAACCGTCAGAGTTTCTCAGGATTCTCTCGTTTACCTTCCAACGTCCCACAACCTCCAAAAGAAGCCCCACGGCCGACAGCTCATTGTCGTGGTCCAGTGAGTCTCCCGGCATTCGCGTCACAAACTGATACTGCACCGATGGACTCAGCATTCCCGGTGTCGCTCGCCAGGATTCCCAGGACATCCCAACCTGCAGGCAGCGAACCTGCGAATACAGCCAGTGCGTGATCCCTGTTCGAATCGGCTGAGGCCCCCGCCAGGCAAGCTTCAGGGTCTGGCACTCCGTCGAAAGGCTCAACTCCGCCAGTGTGTCCATCGCAGCATGATAGACGCAACAGTCCAGCGTCGTCAGTAGCTCGCTTTGATCCTGGATCTTTCGCCAAGTACTAAACAGACAGTCCAACTGAACATGGGGCGCTGAAGACGTCAGAAGTGGAATCCGATCAAGGAACCCATTCTGCCCGTTGGAGGCCCCTTCCGGCTGAAGGAAGTCCCTGAGCATCGAGTCCAGTGTCGTCAGAAATGCCGCACGAAATGCCGCATAACACAATTCACTTTCCGTCCACGATTCGCGTGATTCCACAGCCATATCAAATCTCTATTAAAAAAGTAGCAGGCACATTCCATGTGCCGTCCGCTTCGCTCTGCCAGTGATTGCTGGTTGGTTCTTCAGTGGTTCGTAACTGGGCGATGGCGGACGGCAGACGGAGTCTGCCTGCTACAGTAGCAGGCACATTCCATGTGCCGTCCGCTTCGCTCTGCCTTCGATTCCTGTTTGGTTTTTCAGTGGTTCGTAACTGGGCGATGGCGGACGGCAGACGGAGTCTGCCTGCTACAGTAGCAGGCACATTCCATGTGCCGTCCGCAACGGCCCACACCGAGCAACCAGCCGTTCAGTTCCCAGTCGCGTTATTGCAAACCTTCGGACCCGTCACAAGATGTGTCATCGGAGTTTCTGCATTTCCCGGTGTTGCCTTCACGCAACAAATCCGAAGCACCGTCTCCAGTCGATTGCTGAGTCGCGTGCCAAGCGGCAGCGGATTTCGTATCATTGCTGTCAGATTCGCGGCAACTTACCCACAGATTTGTGGCAGCTTGACTGTCACAGTCGGCTTGAGCAAATCCCTGTAAAACAGATCCCCTCCCAAATCATCACCGCATCCGGGAACCACTCTATGGTTTTCTCCCTCGCATGTCTGGTTGCTTCCCTCGTAAAGCCCCACCGCGACATCCTGTATCTGATCGCGGTCGCTGCTCTGGTGTTGTCAGGAAGTCCTGATGTCCGTGCAACCGATCCAGCCGTGACCGATCCAGCCGTGACAGGGCAGCAACCATCAGAACGCCGTATGGGAGGGACCGGGGTGGCCATTGACGACCCGAACCCATGGTACCCGGATCACCAGACGGCTGCGCTGACGACTCCTCAGTGGATTGGCGAACCCGGTGTTGAAGCGGTTGTAGTCTTTGCCATCGATGACATGCGGGATCCTGCAAAGTATGAACAATACCTGCGGCCGATTCTGAATCGTCTGAAACAAATTGACGGCCGAGCACCGGTCAGCATCATGACAAATCAGATCAACCCCGAGGATGCTCAGCTTCAGAGCTGGCTCGCCGAAGGGTTGAGTATCGAGTGCCATACGGCCGATCATCCCTGCCCACTTCTTCAGGGAGGTGACTTTGACCGAGCCGCCGCCACTTATCAGCGATGCGTCGATCAGATGGCAAAGATTCCAGGCAACTTTCCGGTTGCTTTTCGTACGCCGTGCTGCGACTCACTCAACACAGTAAGCCCACGATTTTTCTCAGAGATCTTTAAGCAGCAATCGCCGGATGGACATCGGCTGCAGATCGATTCATCGGTCTTCAACTTCTTCACATCGGCAAACCCGGAGCTTCCCCGAGAACTGGTCCTCGATGCCGATGGAAAAGATCGATTTCTTAGGTACCTGCCTCGCAGCAATAAATTCGGGAACAATGTTCACGACAATTTCGTAAACACGATTACCAACTATCCATGGCCTTACCTGATCAATGGATCCTGTTGGCAGTTTCCGTGTGTCGCTCCCAGCGACTGGTCGGCTCAGCATCTGCAGGGTGTTAACCAGCAGCGAACAGTTGATGACTGGAAAGTGGCCCTTGATTTGACGGTTCACCAAAAGGGCGTGTTCAATCTCGTGTTCCATCCACATGGCTGGATCAAGGCCGAACAGATTGTCGAACTGATTGATCACGCGGTCGCAAAACATGGATCGAAGGTGAAGTTCCTGACGTTCCGTGAAGCGGCCGATCGACTGAACGACAATCTGCTGAAGGGAAGACGAATTCTTGAGGCCGATGAATCTCTGTCATCGTTCCGAATCCTCGATGTCAACCTGGATGGTTTTATGGACGTCGTGTCCGGAAGAAAAGGAGATCAGTGGACTCGGGTCTGGGATCCGTCAAACACTCAGTGGCATGAAACATCGTTCCCATGCAGCTTTGATGGTCCTGGTGAACAATGGGGCTTACAGCCTTCGTTACCGACATTTGGCAGAGTCAATCATGAGACAATCTGTGTCTGGCCAGTTCGTGAGGAACTCGATCCGAATTCGCCCCCAGTATGGCCGGGACGTATTGAGTTCGCAGTGTTCCGTGGGAACGAATGGCGAAATCTCTCCATCAAAGTTGAATCTCCACGCGATTTTTCATCCGGAAACTGGCCATTGTTGGTCGGAAATCCTCAATGGAGGGACGTGGACGGAGATGGTAACGATGAGTTTCTGAATGAATACAGCCTCCTGGCGGTCACCAGTCTCCTTTCCAGAACAGGCATCGTTCTCGGCGAAGTGAATCTGCAGGAAGGGACTTTTGTTCTACGAGATTCCGGTCTGCAGCTTGCATGGTTGCCGCCAGTTGAATCGCAGCCGGATAAAACACTGGGGCAGGCGTCTCAAGCGTGGGACCTGCAGGATTTGAACGGCGATCATTGTCTGGATGTGATTTACGGTGATGCGAGAACCGGTGGACGCGGAATCTGGCTGTGGAATCAGCAGCAGTCGGGCTGGACAGATACCGTGTTCTACGAGCGGGAAGCTTCAACTCAGACGCCCCTCACATCGGCCGTTGACGTCGTCGATACGAATAGTCGCCACACGGGCTACTTCTTTCGCGACGGATACCTGTGCGTCCAGAACGAACTTACATCGTCACTTCCGGACCTGATTCGTCGAGTCCCTGTGCAAGCCTTGCTTGAGAAGCGATCTGACCGACTCGAAGCCGAGCAACTTCCACCGATTCCCGTCGGAGCGGCTTCAATTGATATCACTCCTTTGTTCCCGGTACGACTCACCGGTTATGGAAACAGAACGAAGGAATCCGAAGGGGTTGCTCGACCGCTTCATGCACGCTGTCTCGTCTTCGGAGGACTTCCCGCCGATTCCCATGATCCCTCAGTTCCGGTCATCGCAGATGTGCCGCTGACCGTTCTTGTTACGGTCGACAATTGTGCCGTTCCAATGTCGATTGTCGAAGCTGTGCATCAGCGACTGGCAGACCGATTCGGAATTCGACGAGAACGATTCGCATTGTCGTCAACACACACGCACTCCGGGCCGTGGCTGACTGATTTTGCGCCTTTGATCCTCACGGATCTTCCTGCAGATCAACTCGAACGACTGAAACGTTATGAAGCAGAACTGACCGAGAATATTGTGGAAGTCGTGGCGAAAGCCGTAGCGGCCAGAAGTCCTGGTTACCTTCATTTTGCGACATCGTCCCTGAACTTCGCAATGAACCGCAGAAGTCTGCAGAATGGACAATGGGCAGGCTTCGGAGAAGTTCCGGATGGCCCAACCGATAAACAGTTCCCAATGCTGTTTGCGACCAAAGCCAATGGCGACCTGGTGTCTGTGTTTGCAAACTACGCGTGTCACGCCACAACAGAAACCGGCGAATTCAACCAGATCTGTCCTGACTGGCCAGGTATCGCCTCCCAGGAGATTGAGAAGACCTATCCAGGTTGTGTCGCATTGATTGCCATTGGTTGTGGAGCCGATGCAAATCCTTCTCCCCGTGGAACTCATGAACTTGCAGTCCAGCATGGCAAACGCGTGGCTGACGAAGTCACAGTGATGTTATGGAACATGGGGATCGGACGATTTACGGTCAAGCCAGGCGGTGCCGAAGCCAACGGTGCTGCCCCGAGGCGTATCGATCCTCGGGCAACCTGCCGCATGATGCGTGTCGACCTTCCACTTGGTCCGCTGCCTTCGACGGAAGAATGGGAGCAACGTGCTCAGCAGCCCGGTGCTCACGGTGTTCATGCCCGCAGGTTTCTCGAGATGCTGAATCGAGGCGAAAGTGTTCCGACAACGATTCCTGAATACCCGGTGCAGACGTGGTCGTTCGGCGACGATCTGGCGATGGTATTTCTTGGTGGCGAAGTCGTTGTGGACTATTCGATTCGACTGAACAGCATGTTTGATGGATCACGACTTTGGATCAATGCCTACAGCAATGACGTTCCCTGCTACATTGCTTCGAAGCGTCTGTTGAGAGAAGGAGGCTATGAAGTCGATTCGTCGATGATCTATTATGGTCGCCCAACTCGTCTCGCTCCTGAAGCTGAGGACATCATTTGCGATACTGTTCAGAAACTGATGCCGCATGATTTCTATTCGGAGTCACTCCAGCAGGATTTTCCGGCCCCGAAGACCGTTGAAGATGCATTGAAGACGTTTAAGACTCATCCGTCGCTGCGTCTGGAACTGGTCGCCTCAGAGCCCCTCATTCATGACCCGGTTGCCTTTGACTGGGACCCTCAGGGACGCTTATGGGTTGTGGAAATGGGGGACTATCCAAACGGGGCAAATGCCGAAGAAGGAAAAACGGGCGGCCGAGTCCAGGTTCTCGAGGATAAAGACGGAGACGGCCGTTTCGATTCTGCGACGACGTTTCTTCAGGGACTGAATTTCCCAAACGGAATCGCGTTCTGGCGAGATGGTGTAATCATCACGGCCGCTCCCGATGTCATCTATGCGGTTGATCGAGACGGCGATCTGCGAGCCGATGAACAGAAGGTGCTGTGCACCGGTTTTGTTGAAGGCAATCAGCAGCATCGCGTTAACGGGCTTCGCTGGGGACTGGATGGCTGGCTGTATCTGGCGAATGGGGATAGTGGTGGCGAGGTCCGGCGGATTGCCGGCGTTCAGAAAACTTCTAACGGCGACAACGCAACTGATGAGACGTCTACAGGTGACACCGGAAAATCCGAGTTGGTTTCCATTCGAGGACGGGACCTGCGGCTGAACCCTGATACCGGCGAGATTCAGGCGATCAGCGGACAAACGCAGTTTGGTCGCGAACGTGATGACTTCGGACACTGGTTTGGTAACAACAACTCAAACCCAATTTGGCAATATGTCATCGAAGACCGCTACCTTCAAAGAAACCCTCATGCTGCGGTTGGGTCTGCGCGGGCCGAAGTGTCGTTCATGCCGGGCGCTGCGCCCGTGTTTCCAGCAAGTAAGACTCAGGCTCGTTTTAATGACTTTCAGTCGGCAAACCGCTTCACATCCGCATGCAGCACGATGATTTATCGAGACAACTGCCTTGGCGATGATTTCTCCGGAAGTGCATTCACCAGCGAACCCGTCCACAACTTAGTGTCTCGGCTGGTGATGAAGAAAGATGGCATTGTCTATCATGGACGCCGCTCTGAATCGGAAGCGGACTCAGAAGTTTTGTCATCAACCGACAACTGGTTTCGCCCCACAATGATTCGCACAGGGCCGGATGGTGGTCTGTATGTCGCGGATATGTATCGACAGGTGATTGAGCATCCGGAGTGGATCCCGCCGGAGTACCAGCGCAAAATGGACCTGCAGGCGGGACATAATCAGGGACGCATCTATCGACTCGTTCAAAACTCTTCCTGCTGTGGCACTGATCAGGAAGAGGAATTGCGGTCATGGTTCTCCGTTCCTTCGACAAAAGTCTCTGTTGATGAACTGGTTGCGAGGATTCAAAGTCCGAATGGTTGGTGGAGGGATACTGCTCAGCGACTGTTGATTCATCGCCGGGCACAATCGACCGTACCAGCCCTCAGTGAACTGGCCAAACGTCATCCTCTTGCCGCTGTGAGAGTGCAGTGCCTGTGGACCGTTGCAGAATTGACCGAAGACCACGAATCCTTCATCTCCCTGCTTGAAGACCGTCTCTCCGACGCTCATTCAGAAGTCCGATGTTGCGCCGCGCAACTGCTGGAGCGTTACCTGGGTTCTCCCGAGTATCCAATCCCTGATGGACTAAAGTCGGTTGTGGAGAGTTCGGATTCAGACTTCGTCTTTCAGGTTTCGATGTCACTCGGGGAATCATGGGATCCTGCGGCGGGGACGATTCTTGCTCAGGTCCTGCTGCGCTCGATCGACGAACCGTGGATCCGCGCGGCCGTGATGTCGTCCGTGAATCAACACAATGTCTCAGAAATGCTGGCAACTGTTTCGGAACACTCCAGTGACGCAGCAGCGTTGAGTGCCTTCGAACTTCTGATTCCTCAGGCCGCTGCAATGGGTCACGGAAGCGCGGTTGCCGGACCGCTGCATGGGCTTTTGAAATCACTGCGGGCTCCCGAAGTGGTCGGTCAGCCAGCGGCATGGGACAGGACTGCCGGCATGCTGGCTGGAATCCGAAAATTCGAAGGCATCGACACCGCCATTCGCGAAAATCAGGAAATCAAACTGTTGCTCACTGAACTTCAGAAAGACAGCATAAGGATCGCCATCGATCCGAATGCTGATGCTGAACTGCGAACAGCAGCAGTTCGGTTCTCCGCGACCCACGATGTACTCGAACCGGACGACCGAGCTGCATTGTTGAATCTGCTGTCACTGGAAACCCCGGTGGAAATCCAGTTTGCCGCCGCAGAAGCACTTTCACGGGTTGCCGGATCCGAAGAACTCACCCAGCTATTCGAACGCTGGAGATCCATGAGTCCGGGGATACGCGATCGAATGCTGAGTCAGGTAATGCAGCGCCAAGCGTCGGTGATGACCTTGCTTCAGGCGATCGAAAGCGGTGTTGTATCGCCCTCAGATATTGATTCAGCACGACGAGATCAGCTCTTGTCGAGTCGCGAAGATGAGATTCGCGCTAAGGCGGAACTTTTGTTTGGAAAGAACCCTGCGTCAACTCGACTGAGCGTTCTGGAGGAGTATCGGAGTGCGCAGACATCTCTGACGGCGGACGCAGGACGAGGTCGTGCGGTGTTCGAAAAACGATGTGCCGCCTGTCACAAGGTCGGTGATCTCGGGAAATCAATCGGTGCTGATCTGACGGCACTCCGCGATCGGTCGGCAGAAGCGATGCTGGTCGCAATCCTCGATCCGAACCGAGCTGTTGAAGCGAAGTTCCTCAGCTACACCGCTGTGACACGAGACGGATTGACGCTCAGTGGAATGCTCCGATCAGAAACCGGAAACAGCATTACTCTGGTCGGGAGCGATGGTAAAGAACAGATTATTACTCGCAGCGAACTGGAGGAGCTCGTTGCAACAAATAAATCACTGATGCCGGAGGGGCTTGAGAAAGATCTGACACCTCAGGATCTTGCGGACGTGATTGAATTTCTTCGAAACTCCGGCATTCGCTGGAAGATCTTTGAAGGAAATCAGCCAGACCTGGTCACCGCCAACAGTGAAGGTCTCGTCGAGCTACCCGCCACTGCAGCCGAAATCTATGGCCCGTCGCTGGTCTTCGAAGCTCCACATCAAAACATTGGCTGGTGGACAAGCCGAGATGACTATGTCGTATGGACGTTTGATTCCAAAGTGACCGGGCATTACACAGTAGAATTCGAATACGCCTGCGACAACAGTACTGCTGGCGGGCAATTGAAACTCTCAACCGGACAGCGTTTGTTGACGGCGAGAATCCCGGGAACCGGAACCTGGGATCAATACAACCGGTGGACGGCAGGTGAACTGGACATTCACGCCGGCCGAAATCAACTCACCATCACCGCCACTGATCTACCTGGCACAGCCCTGATCGACATCAAATCGGTCCGCCTGATCCCCCCCAAAAAGTGACACGCTCATTATTCATCGAACGGGCCAAACCAGTTTAACGGCAAGCCGCAGGCGTCAGAGCCCCGCAGCACACGCACTCACCCATCTGCAGGATATCGAGTACGAGTACCGCGTTGCTGAGTAGGAGTACGACGGCTGCGTTTTCTGGAGTTGCAATACGATTCAACCCCAACGGGGTTCCATAACAAAGCATGGGGTCGCCGCACAGCGGCGCACCCCAGGAAAATCAAATCAAGAGATCTCCCCACGCAACCGCCCTGAAGGGGCACCCCAAATTCGGCGACCTGAACCTCGTCAACCATTCGTCCTACCCCGTTTCCTTCTCTCGTACTCGAAGGCGAGCTGTGCATCAAACGGGCCAAACCAGTTTAACGGCGAGCCGCAGGCGTCAGAGCCCCGCAGCACACGCGCTCACCCATCTGCAGGATATCGAGTACGAGTACCGCGTTGCTGAGTACGAGTACGAAGGCTGTTTTTTTGGGAGTTGCAATGCGATTCAACCCCAACCGGGTTCCACAACAAAGCCTGGGGTCGCCGCGCAGCGGCGCACCCCAGGAAAATCAAATCAAGAGATCTCCCCACGCAACCGCCCTGAAGGGGCAAACTAAGGCAGCCTGGGGCACCGCCCCAGGAATCGCCCCAAACCACGCCGCCCGCCCTGAAGGGGCACCCCAAAATTCCGCGACGTGTACCTCACCAACCATTCGCCACACTCCGTTCATCCTCGTACTTGAAATCTCGCTGTTCATCGAACGGGCCGTAGGGAAATTTAACGCAGAGACGCTGAGGCGCAGAGAAAACAGGACAACGGTGGGGGGGATTCTCTGCGCCTGCCCGCCTCTGCGTTAAATATCTTCCACATCGCATCAACGTACCTGATACCGAACTCAGAAAAGTGCTCCTCTACGTTTCGGAGAAGTTGCCGCAGAGACGCTTAGACGCAGGTGCGTAGCGAACGCCGTCAGAGAGCGAGTACGAGTACGAGTACCGTGATGCTGAATACCAGTACGAAAGACGCGTTTTGGGGAGTTGCAATGCGATTCAACCCCGACGGGGTTTCACAACAAAGCCTGGGGTCGCCGCGCAGCGGCGCACCCCAGGAAAATCAAATCAAGAGATCTCCCCACGCAACCGCCCTGAAGGGGCAAACTAAGGCCGCCCGGGGCACCGCCCCAGGAATCGCCCCAAACCACGCCGCCCGGCCTGAAGGGGCACCCCAAAATTCCGCGAACTTAACCTCACCAACCAACCGTCCCACCTCGTTCTCCCTCGTACTCGTACGAGTACGAAAGACGCGTTTGGGGGAGTTGCAATGCGATTCAACCCCGACGGGGTTTCACAACAAAGCCTGGGGTCGCCGCCCCGCGGCGCACCCCAGGAAAATCAGCAGCGGCCCCCCGAACCCCAACGGGGTTCCACAGATTCGAATCAGCTGCACGACAACTCCGCAACGGCGTCGGTCCTGTGGAACCCCGTTGGGGTTCGCTGACATTTGCGCCACCTGACCTGGGGTGCGCCGTTGTCACGGCGACCCCAGGCTTTGTTGTGCGACCCCGTTGGGTTCAATCGCAGAATCGCAAAGGCGGACCAACCTCTATCGCTGCAATGCTGTCGCGCACCTGATCGCGGTTTTGGTCGAAATGGCGTGACAGGTTTTCGCCGAGGACTACGAGGATCACGCGGATGAATCGCAGGACTGACGCGGCGATGGAATCCCCACTCTTCCTCGTACTCGTACTCAGTGAAACGGTACTCGTTCTCGAAACGCCCCTGGTGATTTCGTCTCCGCGTCTCTCCGAGACGCGCCGCGCACCCACACGCTCGTCAATCCCGCAGGGCGAATTTGCGAGTCTCAGAGCGACTTGCCTACGTCACCAACCGCCACGACATCGTTGCCTGCAGTCAATAGAAATCCGACTGAACTCTCATCGATTTATGTTGTCATAAAAAATGCACGTGGAATCTGCTGGATGGCGGTCGCTGAAGGAGATTGCCCTACGTAGAATTCGGGGCACGAATCCCATGGGTGAGTCACCCAGAGGAGCGAAGCGCGCGCTGGCCGAGGATTCGCTGACTCGCCATTTTTGATTCTGTGTTTCATTCTGCATAATACCCGGGCCGCATTTCAGACTTTGAGGGCTCAACTTCCGCAATTGCTTTCAGCCACAAGCTTTGCGGAAGAGACGTGCCCAAGAGACATCGCAGCGGTCACCCCTATTAGGCAGAATACCGTCCGAATTAGACAGATCGCAGCCGTTCTGCCTAATTCTTAGTTTCTGTCTAATACCTGTTATCGCGTCAGCAGGCCGGCACCGAGAATTCGCACAGCGCTAATTGTATCGCAACCATATGTCGTCATCGCACAAGAAGAAGCAAGTCGTTCACAACGGATGGAGCATTGGCTTCCGGCGCAACGTTCACATGTATTGTCACTCGCTAACCGCATCAAAGCACAACCTCAATCTGCAAGTCCCGTGCGAAGATACCCCAGATGGTTACGTTGGGATTTGGCCATATGATCTTGAGATTCCCGAATCCGAGTACCTCGATCTGCTCGCTGCCCTGCGTGTGTGGGCAGAGACAGTTCAATCAAAATACCGACTATACTTAACTCGCGACGAGTACGAGTCCGGCCCCAACGGAAGGTGACACAGACGAACAGTCGCGATAACAATAAAATCCACCCGAGTTGCCGATCGGGCGTTTCCTGAAATCAAAGTCTCTTGGCGGCAACCGGGTGATTTTGGTCGTTCGCCAGCAAATGTCGTGAGACCTGTGTCGTGACTCCAGCTGAATTCAAATCGCGATTTATCGCTTCGCTGCCAACAATACCCGACGACATTGATTTGACGCTGGATGAATTCGTTATATTTCCAATTGAACTCATCGCCGCTCTGAGAGTGAACGAAGCGGATCGACGCCTGCTTGCGGAATGCGGATTACCGGCTGATGCGGCGCCGTTCCTGTCATTCGGCCTGTCAGCAGACCGAGTCCTCGTACCGCTTGACGACTTCCCTGATTCGGTCGCCATCGGACACAATGGCTGCGGTGACATGATTTGCATCGATCAATCTGCGGGTGGAGCTGTCGTCTACTACAATCACGACAACCACATGCGACGCGTTTTCATGAATTCGACACTGGTTCAGTTTGCAGAATGCCTTTGTCTATTTGCCAACTTCATGCAGACAAAGGACGCCAGCACATTTACCCAAAAGCTCGAACTCGTCGATCCGTCTGCTCTTGCTGCGGGGACGTTCTGGCCCAATGAAGTTGAATGCGAACTCGATGCGTAACGGACACACAGAAAAGCTGACGAACCATCGCATGCACGGGAGTGGCGGTGGCCGGCGGATTCTGAAATCAACGTCACCTCCCGCCACCCCGTGATGCGGGTCGTTCTGCCAGACAAAACAAAGATGCTTTCGACACGCGACCTCACAACATTGCCAGATATCGAATCGCTCCGACAACGACTTCAGCAGATGGCGGCGCTTGAGTCTGTCTTTGCAAACGAATACGGAGTTTCGCAATACGAATTCCATCCGAATTGGGATCACTCCGAACAAATGGGAGCATTCAAGAATGGTTCGGGTGACGAAGTGTTCGCTCATTTTACTCATTCAGGCTGTATTATCATCGGCTTCGCTCATGAGTCGAAAATGTCGCCATACCGCACCAGTCCACCGGAACTTTGGCCGGGGCTGCTTTCCGGTGTTCCATTAGAATTTAAAGCTTCGCTCGACGAACCGGCGTTCGATATTGCTTCTACAACGTTTGTCATATGGCGGCTTGCGACCGACAATGAGTGGCGAACGGCAACGATTGAATACTCGAACGACGAGTATGGCGATGGTTCACACGAGCTTTTGTCACACCTGATTTATACTGCGGCAGAGTTTGCAGAATGGTTGGCGGACAATTACGAGGTTGAAGTCGACTCAGGGATTGTTTCCTCTGTGTTCTCGAACAACCCGTTAACAGACCAGCAGCTTTCAACACTCATTCCAGATGCAACCACAAATCAGCTCCGCGAGGCCGTGAGTGAAACGGGCTACGGACTCGCTGAATAAAGGCAAAACAAACGGTTGAACGTGAGCGGCGGATCACGTCAATTTTGAAATCAACGGTTTCTGGCCGCCGCCACGATAACCGAAGCGTTATGCCACTGAATCATGTCGGACGAATTCCAGAAACAACTTCGCGAGCGGCTTGAACGTCTTCCATACGCGGACGCACCACCCCCATGGCGAATTGCCGGTGGTTCCGGAATTGGCGGGCTCACCGAAGTTGGATTTGCCGATGGTACCGACGACCTACTTGTCGTATCCAGCCAAGGCCGTGGACTCTTCGATTGCCTCACCGGTGAGCGAATTGCTCGCGACTACGAAGAGATGTTTGAGAACGATGATGAATCGGGAATGACCGCACCCGGAATTGGCAAACACGCAAACACCATTTTTCGATTGGCGGGTCTTCAAGGTGGCGGACTTTCCTTGTTTACACGTGACGGATGGGGAATTCACGTCGTCCAATTGCCGTGGCCAATTCATGTGGTCTTCCTTACCTCCGAATACAAGGGACTGACCGACGATACTGGACACATCACGAAACTTTGCAATGATGAACCATGCTCGTATCGTGCTGCTGGTTTTTCGCCAACCGGCCGATCATTTGTGGTCGCCACATCAGGCGAACTGACTGTCTACACGCGAGACGTGGCATAACCATGCGGTGAACGGGCAATGAACGCATCAATCGACCTACGAATTGACCGCATCGCCTCGGCGCTGCCCATTCTCGTCGACAAGCTGACGCGACACGGCTATCACTTCGCTCGCCCAGAAGCTGTGTTGCCCGGTCCAGAGCCGACAGTGAATGAGAGCATCCACCGAATCGAAAGCGAGGTTGGCACCGTACCGTACGCCCTCGCCCAATTCTGGAAAAAGATTGGCAGCATCGATCTTTGTGGATCCCATGCCGACTGGTACGGATGCGAGTACCCTGATCCACTCGTTGTTGATCCGGCGTCGAAAGCCATAGCGGAGCTTCAAGAATTCCTCGATGATCGCGAAGAGCGAATACGCTACGACTTTTCGTATGTCATTCCAGTCTCGGCTGATGACTACCACAAAGAAGATGTCAGTGGCGGCATGTGGTACAATGTCGACTGCCCAGCAACGGCAGAGGATCCGCTCATAAATGACGAACGCCACGAACTGTCATTTTTGGACTACTTGGAATTGGCCCTGAAGATGGGCGGTTTTCTCGGACTCGACCAATGCCCGCGGCACACGTGGCCATTGGTCGATCTGACCATAGACGTCACGCAAGCCCGCTAACAAAGCCGTGAACGTGCGGACTGGAAATGGTTTGATGACAAGCGGGTGTGACTCCCGCATGGGTAGCTCTTAGCCAGAGGCCCATTATCGAGGGTTGCAGCGAATCTATAAGACAGCGTGAAGCCGTAATCCTGGCGACGGAGTCGAAGTGGTTCGTTGAAGCGTGCTCAGAAAGGTAGTGAGGGTGAACCGACCGGGGGTGGCCTCTCGGCGGTGAACGACATGAGCTCCGAAATTTTGTATCTGTTGGATCCTGCCCAAGGTTTGTTCACGCTGGAAGGCAACATCTCTCGCCGCGATTTGGCAAGCTGCGAGAGAAGACCCGGAGTCGCTCGTCCGCTCGCGCTATACAATATGTCATCAAGGCAACCAGTGAGACCCTGTGGTTCTTGT
>JAEUIH010000070.1 GCA_016795105.1 Planctomyces sp. | reverse complement strand
TGCGTGCCGAAGCGATATCGTTTTCGTACCCGAGAATGACTGGAAGCACAATGCAAATGTAGTGCCGAACACTATTGAGTCAAACCTCATTTCGTCCCGGTCCTGAGCAGGTCTCCAGGATTGCGAAGCTCTATGAGCCATCAAAGAGCGGAAACGGCCTTCAACCGGGCCATCACTGGCTGCTGGACGTGAATAAAGACACCACGCCAAATCCTTCGGGAGGACTCTACAGCACTGCTGGTGATCTCGCGATCCTGTATCAGATGTTCCTAAATGAAGGTGAAATGAACGGCAAAAGAATTTTGTCGAAGGACGCCGTGGAGCAAATGACGACCGTTCAAACGAGAGAATTAAAAACCGGATTCACCGAAGGAAACGGCTGGGGACTCGGATTCTGTGTGGTTCGCGAACCCAATGGCCCGACAATTTCTCTCAGCCCGGGTTCATTCGGTCATGGGGGCGCATTTGGAACACAGGGATGGATAGATCCTCAACAGCAATCTTTCTACATCCTTCTGATTTGTCGACAGAACTTTGGAAACGGCGACGCCTCAGAACTTCGCACGGAACTCCAGCGACTAGGCCGGACTCTTCAAAAGTAGCAGGCACATTCCATGTGCCGTCCGCAAGTGCCCTGCTGCGTTGTGTCGTTTGCGAGAGGTCAGCTGCGCGGTGGCGGACGGCATTCGGAGAATGCCTGCTACGGTAGCAGGCACATTCCATGTGCCGTCCGCAAGTGCCCTGCTGCGTTCTGCCATCCGCAATGTGAATTTCCGCTGTACAAAAATTATGCAACTCTCGGCGGATCGCGAATCAGGGATTGAATTTCCATGAAAATCATGTTAGCACTTCCAAAAATCCCCCCGCGAGCGTCTCGTTGCAGCAAAGCTCGCACAATCACTCACCAGATGTAGCCGAGGTTTCTGATGCTGAAGGTGACCGGTTCATACGATCGACGTGAACGCTTCTGCGATGGGATGACTCGTCGTAACGTTTTGAATATCGGGACACTCGCAGCACTGGGCACAGCCGGTGGCTGGTCTCTGCCCTCAATCCTCAAAGCCTCAGAATCCTCGGGCAGCCTCAGATCGCCGAAGTCGGTGATTATGATCTACCTGGTCGGCGGACCACCGCACCAGGACATGTTTGACCTGAAGCCGCACGCACCAAAGGAAATTGCCGGCCCGTGGCGTCCGATTTCAACAAACGTGCCGGGGATTGAAATCTGCGAAGCGCTTCCGAATCTCGCCAGAATGGCCGACAAGTACACCATCATTCGATCACTGGTTGGCAACCAGGCGGATCATGATGCCATTCAGGTATTCAATGGCCGAGACCCCAAGAAAATCAAACCATCGGGCGGCTGGCCTCAATTTGGGTCCATGGTGTCACGAGTCCAGGGCGCCGCAACTCCGCTCGCCCCGCCATTCGTCAGTCTTTGTTATCAATGCTCGCATGGACCATACAACGAACCAGGTCCAGGATTTCTCGGTACAACTCACGCGCCTTTTCGGCCGATGGGGCCAACGCGGGATGACATGGTTCTAAACGGGGTCTCTCTCGAACGGCTTCAGGATCGACGTGCACTTCTGAAGAGTGTGGACCAGTTGCGACGTGATGTCGATGCCACGATGACGATGACCGGGATGGATGCATTTACAGAACAGGCGATGGGGCTCCTGACATCCTCGAGACTTGCTGAGGCGCTCGACATTTCCAAAGAAGATCCTCGAACGATTGAACGCTACGGAACAGGCGATCCCAAAGTGTTTATTGACGAAAATGGTGCGCCCAGAGTTCCTCAAAGCATGCTGGTGGCGAGACGGCTGATTGAGGCTGGTGTTCGTGTCGTCACATTGAACTACAGCAAATGGGACTGGCATGGTGGTTCGTACAACACAATCTTCAATCGGGAAAAGGAAGACTTCCCGATCTTCGACAAGTGCCTTAGTGCGCTGATTGAAGATCTTCACGAACGTGGGCTCTCTGATGACTGTGCTGTTGTGGTCTGGGGTGAATTCGGTCGAACCCCGATCATTAGTAGTCAGGTGGGTCGGGATCACTGGCCGCAGGTGAACTTTGCGTTTCTCGCCGGAGGCCGCATGAAACATGGCCAGGTGATTGGCGCGACAGACCGAATTGCCGGAGAAGCAGTTGCACGGCCTGTCACATGGGGCGAAGTCTATTCGACCCTGTTTCACCATCTTGGCATTCGGACGGACACCACCACGATTGCCGACAACAACGGCCGTCCGCAATATCTTGTCGAAGACGGCGGAAAGGTGTTGCCGGAACTCGTGTGAAATCAGAATGCTCCGTCTGCTTGTGAGAATTTGATTCCAGCCTACAATATGTGGGTGAATCGGGAATCATTGAATCAAACATGGAGCACTCAGAAATCATGCGGATCCGCGTTGGAACAGCTCAACTGACCCTTGCCCTGATTGCGTGCCTTGCTTTTTCCGGCTGCAATAACGCCTATAAAAACGACTCTCCTCCAGTAATGACAGCGTTGGAGTCTATGGAGGCAGCTCAGCGTTCCGAACAGGACCCATTTGCGTCAGGACTTCCGCCTGCTGAGGGCCAGTCGGAATCTGTACCGACCACTGGCACTTACAAAGTCAAGTTTGATACATCCGTCGGGCCGTTTACCGTACTTGTTCATCGTGATTGGGCTCCAAAGGGTGCCGAGCGATTTCATCAGCTGGTCACATCCGGGTTCTATAACGATGCGAAGATGTTTCGAGCGATTGAAGGCTTTATGGTTCAGTTCGGTCTCGCTGCCGATCCCGCACTCAATGATCGCTGGGACCGAACAATTCCCGATGACCCTGTTGTTCAGGGCAACAAACGCGGTCGAATCACGTTTGCAACATCTGGCGCAAACTCCCGAACGACACAGGTGTTTATCAACTTTGAAGACAACACCGCATCCCTTGATCCTCAGGGTTTCGCGGCGTTTGGCGAAGTCATCGAAGGAATGGAGAATGTCGACAACGTGTTCAAGGGATACGGAGAGGCCCCAAACCAGGGACGAATTCGAAGTCAGGGTAACGCTTATCTTGAGTCTTCGTTTCCAAATCTCGACTCAATCAAGTCAGCGACAATCGTCCAGGAATAGGCAGTCACATTTTGTCGGATAGCCCAATAGAAGGCGGCGAGTCCTCTCGCCTCCTTTTTCAGCTTCACGAACGACGATTTGAACAGAATCGGTTCGTCTACCCGGTCGTATCACGTCGCAGCCGAGGTGTTTCAGTTGGCGTGAACCTGAACCCGGATAAGATCTGCAATTTTGACTGCATCTATTGTCAGGTAAATCGAACAACGCCGGCTGAACAGACATTTGTCGAGATGGATCGTTTGCTTGACGAGCTGCGGGAGATTTGCCGAGTCACTCAGTCGGGCGAGCTGTTCGAACATCCGAAATTTGCCGCAACGCCTCCACATCTGCGTCGTTTCAATGACATCGCGTTTTCAGGTGATGGCGAACCCACGACGTACCGAAACTTTGATGAGATCATCGCAGCCTGTGCCGAAGTGCGTGCTCAATTTGCGAACCCCGATGTCAAAATGGTGTTGATCACCAATGCGTCGATGTTTCATCGTCCGCACGTTCAGCGAGGTCTTGTGATCCTCGACCAGAATCATGGGGAAATCTGGGCTAAGCTTGATGCTGGCACCGAAGACTACTTTAAGCTGATCGAGCGAACATCAATTCCCTTTCAGCAGATCCTGGACAATCTGCTGCTTGCTGCATTACAGCGACCAATTGTGATTCAGAGCCTGTTTATGAAGGTCCATGGGGAAGGTCCTTCGGATCACGAGATCATGGAATTCGCCGGACGACTGAACCATATCATCAGCCGGGGAGGGAAAATCTCGCTGGTTCAGATTTATACTGTCGCAAGAACTCCAGCGGAATCCTGGGTAACTCCGCTGGAGCAATCCGCCGTTGAGAGGATCGCCAGTCTTGTACAAACGGAGACGGCTCTTACCGCGACCGCGTTTGTGTAACGATGCTCGATGTATTCTGTTGCACGGATGTCAGAGGTGAACGGATCATCGATGCATCTGCTGTCAGTTGCCATTCATCGGTGGCTGGGCCGCATCGACAACAGGTGATGATCACGAGAATCTCCGCTCCAACGATTTTCCATAGTTCAAAGCCAGGAGGAAGAAGCCAGGGAATTCCGCCGAGCATGATACAGATCAGGAGTGGAAGGAAGACGCGATCGTAAGACCATACGACGGGACGTACACTCAGGATTCTGGAAATCGGACCGAGTCGTGGCATCCAGACTGAAAAAGGACGATGCTGGATTGTTCGCAGCAGGCCAGCCAGTGTCGCAAAAATGGTTATGGCAATGATCGTCAGCACGTCCTTCGGCAGTGGACGTGACTGGTTGTCGTGCAGTTGAAAGATGCCTGAATCTCCAAGTCGTCCGATTGGAATCAACACGCAGATTGTCAGCCAGGCTGTGATGCTCGCAAGAACCAACGTTGCCTTCCAGCTGCGACGGCGATCAGTCAAATCCGCACGCAGGTCATAGAACGGATGGAGCCCTGAAAATCGATTCGTGAATCGAATTGAACTTTGTCGGTCATCCGTTTCACTGGTGAAGTTGAGGTCTTCCATCAGCATTTGGTCGGAAAGAACCCGCAATGCGGATATCTCGAGCCAGATCGCATATGCTATCAGTGCAACAGTGAGCGGGACGGACAGCAAATGATTGCTCATCAGAATTGCAAGGCCATTCAGGCACAGCAGAATGAGCCACTCAGGTTTCGTCGTGTTCAGACAGAATCTCGCGAGCACGATTACTCGAGCAGAAACCCAGGCCAGCGGCACCAGAACCCACACGAATGTGGTGTCCGACCAGCAAAATGCAGTAAGTAGCAGGACAAGTATGGCTTCGCTGAGAGGAAGAACTGGGCGTAAAAGAGAAGTCCCCGACTTTCCGTTCCAGCCCATCATCGCCAGCCAGTTATAGATCTTTCGGTTTGCAAACGGACTTCGGGACGACAACTGAAGAAATCCGAAGAGCAAGGCGGTGAGAGCACCGGAGACGGCGACAAGAGTCTCTGTTGCTGCATGCCATTTGACAGTCGTGTCCCCGGCTTCACCAAATGCCAGACTGTCTGGGTCGGGAAATGTTTGACTCATTGCATATCCCAGTAAGACCAGGATGCAGCACGGTGCGAACCTCAGTGATGTCCGAACCGCTTCAGGCCAGCGTTCAATCAGGTGAGTGACCTTCATTTCGTACGTCCAGCCAGATATCTGTCGATTCGACTGTCAACGTCAGGGAAAATCAGACTATTGAGCGTATCGACCATGTGTTCTGTGTCAGGAGCCACTTTTCGCAGGTCTTCACGGGTCAGATTGTGACTTAACAGGCCATCTTTAAGTACCAACAGTCTGTCCGCAAGCTCTGTGACAAACTCTGGCACCGGCGTTGTCATCACGATGGTCTGTCCGGTCTTGTGAGCACGATGCCGCAGAGTTCTCCGAAGTGCTGTGATTCCACCAGGATCCAGTCCTCCACTGAAGGGTTCGTCCAATAGTAACAACCGACGTGGTGCCATCAGGGCAGTACACAGGCCGACCTTCTTCCTTTGACCGGTCGACAATGTTCCCAGCAGGTGATTCCCAACTGAGGTGAGATCAAAGAGATCTGTTAAGTCGTTGATTTGATCAATGATTTCACAGCGACTGAGACCGAAGAGTTCACCAACAGAGCCAAGGTATTCTCGGACAAGCATCGTTGGTGGCAGCCAGTGCCTGTCCGGCAGGTACAAGGTCAAATCACGAGCCAGCCGCTCCGCCGCTGCGGACTGGCGACGTCGATGACCGAATACCGAAATACTGCCCTTTGCCGCGGAGAGTGCTCCCGCAATGGTCGACAGGAGAGTCGTCTTCCCCACGCCGTTAACACCAACGATGACTGCAATCTCCCCGGTTTCAATCTGAAACGAGACATCCCTGACGACGTATCTCCAGCCATGAGCACAATAAAGTCCCTGAGCTTGAACAACGGATTCTGCCATCGACATGTCTCCACCGCATAGGGAATGATGATGGCATCCAACGCAGAGAAAGGTCCTCCGGATCTCAGTTCGAGAAAAAAATGTAGGATGGGCGTTCCTGCCCGTCTACGCGCTGGCTCGAGTACCAGTGTGTCTGCAGGGGCGTGCTCGGGCAGGAATGCCCAAGCTACCTTTGGCAGGGGCGTGCTCGGGCAGGAATGCCCAAGCTACATTTGGCGGGGGCGTGCTCGGGCAGGAATGCCCAAGCTACATTTGGCAGGGGCGTGCTCGGGGAGGAATCCCCGAGCTACGTTTTACGATTATCGTCTGTCATGTCTTGAAGAACGACCAGCTACTCGTTCTCGATTCCTGCCGTGTCCGCGTTTTGCTCCACGAACGTGTTTATCACTCTTACGACCGCTTTTGAAATGGCGATCTTGATCATGCCGATCGTGCCTGCGATCTCCGGAACGGACTTCTCTGTGATGACGATTTCGTCGGACTTCATGTGAACGATGACGATCATCACGTCTCACATCAAATGGATGCCCCTGCGGCCCGCGAGCTTCTGGTCCTCGCTGATCCGGTCCGAAGTGATCTGGCCCACGCTGCCCTTCACGATTCGCATCCGGCCCGCGATGATCGGGCCCGGGCCCCTGCGGACCCTGTTCACTCATCAAAGAAAACCCGAGCATGTTTCCGAAGCCGTTGGAATCACCAAAGATACCTGGTAACTGTCGACGACTGATGACACGGCCAGTGAAGCCTCCGAACTCGTCCGCGGTCAGTTGTCCATCACGATTCAGGTCCATTCCTCGCAAGACAACAATCGCCTGATCAATTTCTTCTGAAGAAATCCGGCCATCGTGATTCGAATCGAGTTTATCTGTGATCCCCTGGGACCCCATTGAGCCTCGTCCGAAACCCCCAGGTCCTGGAGGACGAAACATCGGCATCCGAGAAGGATGTGCTTCATCACCTTTGTCTGAAGATGGTTCACGGTCGCCCGAATGTTGTTCGCGGTTGTCTGCATGTTGTTCGTGATCTCCCGAACGCTGATCGCGGTCCTGACCATTTGCCAATCCAGACGTGGCCGCCAAAAGAGCCGTGAGTGCAACAGAATATGTCCATCGTTTCATTTTACTCTCTCCTGTTTTGAAGCATCGGGTGCGTGTGCAGGACTAAACCCGCCGACTTGTCCGAAGTTTCGCACGCATTTCGGTTTTTCTGCATTCAAGCTGACCAGGCAGGTACGATTCGAACAGTTCAGACTGGAACCGCGAGCCGCTCCCTGCGACACTAATCATCCCACCGAAACGATTCACTCACCCCACCACATCCCACTCCAGAACGTTCATATGAGACGTAGACCATTGTATTTGAAAGCACTGGCTGCTGTTGTGTTGTTGTCAGATGTCATTCCGGCAATGGGTGACGATGAGTATTTAACCAACGTGCAGCCGTACATGAATCGGTATTGCCTCGAGTGTCACAACTCGAGTGATCCAAGGGGTGATCTGGATTTTAGTAAGTTCAATTCATCGGCAGATGTCATTGCTGCATTTCGACGGTGGAATCACGTCATTGAGTTCATTCAGGGTGGGCAGATGCCGCCAGAAGACTCGCCGCGACCGTCTGTCACCGAAAGCAATCTGGTTGTACACAGTATTCGTTCGATCCTGATTGCGGATGCAGCCAGAAATGCAGGCGACCCCGGGGTCATCCCTCCACGACGCCTGTCGAACTCAGAGTTCAACTACTCAATTCGTGATTTGACGGGAGTTGACATTTGCCCAACCAGAGACTTCCCGGCAGACCCTGCAGGTGGCGAGGGATTTGATAATACCGGAGAGGCGCTTGGGACATCTCCAAATCTGGTTCGAAAGTATCTTGGAGCTGCACAGCTTGTCGCTGACCACCTTGTACTCAGAACAAACGGTGTATCATTCGCTCCGTTTCCAGTGACCTCGTACAACGAACGCACCAAGCTTACCGAGCAGGCGATTCTGGATTTCTATGAACAACATTCGGTCGATCTTCATGACTACTTTGAAGCGGCATGGAGATACAGACATCGCACAAATGGACTTGATCTGCCAATTGAACAGTGGGCTGCACAAGAACTCAGCGCACCCGCCGCATCGTCACTGAGTCGGAAATACCTTGGACTGATCTGGAATCGCATTCTGACTTCTCCTGACCCTGCAGGCATTGTTGCAGAGATTCAGGAGGCATTCACTGCCCTCCCTGCTGCCGATCAACTGCTGACACCTCCTTCGTCTCCTGATGACTCCAGCGAACCTCCTGATCACTCAAGTGTCGTCGACAGCACTCTCTTGCGATCAACGGCTGAGGTCCTGCGATCAACGGCTGAGTTTGAACGGCTGATCGCAATCGTTGAACAGGGCAAATACTTCTTTAATGAGCCGGAAGGAGAACTTATCAAGCCTAACGCCGGCAACTGGCCCATCAGCCATCTTGACTTCCGAGCAAAGACGACAGCGGCTCGAGATCAGTTCGACCCATCTGTATTGAAAACCGATACAGAGGTTTACATCGGCCGAATTGAGGCTCCTGAATCAACCGAAGAACAAACTCCACAGCGGATGTTTCTGCGGGTTGATCCGGCATTTGGAGCGAATGGTGGAACGGTGATTTTTGACCGAATTGTTGTGAGTCGCTCCGATGAGTTTCCACGCAACGCAGAAGAAGAATCAAAACAGAGTGTGCAAAGTCTGCGAACCGTTTTGGAAACGCTGAACCCGGCGGCAGTCTCAGGCCTCCCGTTTGGCAGGCATCCGGACGGCAGTTCGCTCGATCCGCATGCAATCGCACTAAATGCTCCAGATCTGCTTGAAATCTCGTTTTCCGCAGAGCTGCGTCGTCAGCTCGACGGGTACTTTTTGCTTGCAAAGTGTCACCTTGATCAGAAGTCCCCGACTGAAGCCGCCGTGTTTGTTGAAGCCTCAGAAAACGATGCGCCGGATGGGGAGTTCGATGGTTCTGAAGAACTCCTTGCGAATCCCGAATCTCAGGCGGCAGAAACGCTGCGAGTATCGGCCTCACAATTCTGTGACGTCTTTCCAAACAGATTCTATTATGCAGATCCCGGACGTGGTTTATCGGCAGGCTTCCATCTGGTCGAAGGCTTTTATCGAGATGATCAGCCACTTGCGGATAAAGTACTGTCTGACAGTGAGAGAGCTGAGCTCAATCAACTCTGGACCGAGTTGCACTTTGTAACTCAGAGTTCCGAGACTTTGCTTCGAGGGTTTGTCTGGTTTGAACGATCGGAACGAGAAGTTCTGCATGACAAACGATTTGATTTTCTTCGAGCTGAAGATCCTGCGCTTGTCGAAGATGATATGCTGAATCGTTTTGAGAAGCTGTACCTTGATAAGCTCGGAGTCCATCGGGTTGAAGATTCTCTCGAAGCCAGGGATCCGGGGGACACCACTTACCAGATGGTCCACCGATTCTTCCAGGAGATCAGACAGGGGCTAGCCAGTTACAGAACTCAACTGTTCGACGCCGAAACCAAAGCACTGGTCGACCTTGAACAGCTTGCACAGCGTGCATGGAAGCGCCCGTTGCACGACGAAGATCGACAATCGCTGCGAGCACTTTACAAACAGCTTCGAGACGATCAGCTTGAACCGGAATCGGCAATTCGAGCAGTATTCATGTCGATCCTGATGTCTCCCGAATTCAGCTTTCTGCTCCGAGAGACTCCGGAAACTGTGGAGCGATCACCGTTGAAGAGCCGCGACCTGGCGAATCGACTCAGCTATTTCCTGTGGTCATCACTTCCTGACGAGCAGTTGATGTGGATCGTTGACAATGGGCAGCTGCAGACCGATGAACAACTCCTGAACCAGACTCGTCGTATGCTTAAGGATCCGAAAATCGCTGCGTTTTCAAATGAGTTCTTCGGCCAATGGCTGAGATACCGCGATTATCTTGAAAAAGACCCGATCCTGCCTGATGCGTTTCCCGAATACGATGATGAACTTCGCAAGGCGATGATCGAAGAACCATCGAGGCTGGCACAATATCTGATTCAGGAAGATCGAGATGTCACCGAACTGCTGACCAGCGATTTGACATTTGTCAATGAGCGACTGGCGAGGCACTATGGGGGTACAATCGAAGATCAATATCGAAAGCAGTTCGAGATCCGGAAGTTGGCTCAACGGTCCTCACACATCGACGAACATAATGGTGAACGTGGTGATGAGAGAACCAGGCCGAAGATAGAGACATGGTTTCCAGTGTCGGGTTTATCAAATGCAGGTCGTGGTGGCTGGCCAGGAATGGCAGTGATCCTGACGAAGAACTCTGCTGGTGAGCGTACCAGTCCGGTCAAACGTGGATTCTGGACAGTCCATCATCTGCTTGGTCAGCACTTTCCACCGCCACCTGCAGATGTCCAAGAACTTCCGAAATCAGAGAAACACGGAGACAAGTCGATCCGTCAGATGCTGGAAGCCCATGTTGCAGATACTCAGTGTGCCATGTGCCACAAGCATTTTGACGGTGTGGGAATCGCGATGGAAGGTTTTGACGCGATTGGTCGACGAAGATCAGTTGACCTTGGTGGTCGCCCGATCGACGATACCGGGGTCATGTCAGGCGGGGAGAAGACCGTTGGCATTCCTGAACTGACCGCTTATCTTGTTCGAGAGAGACGCGACGAATTCCTGCAGACATTGTGTCGAAAGTTTCTTGGCTACGCGTTGGGACGTTCGGTACAACTCTCAGACGAACCCCTTGTTGATGAAATGACGAAACGACTCAAAGAAAACAACTACCGATTCTCGATTCTGTTTGAGACTGTTGTGCTAAGCCCCCAGTTCCGGACTCAGCGAGGGACAGGGCAGAAAACCGCAGCGACCGGAAACTGAAGACGAGTTCTGGCAGCGACATATCACGATTTCGAATTCCGCATTTTCAAGTGAGTATCTGATGTCACGAACCGCCAGCGCAGTATCTCGACGAGTCATTCTGCGAGCCCTGAGTGCAAGTGTAGCGCTTCCGTGGCTGGAGTCTGCCAGAGTCAATGGGCAGGAGAATTCGGTTTCCCCGCCGAAGCGATTCGCGTTTCTCTTCTTTGGAGACGGTGTCCATCCGCCGGAATGGTGGTCGAAGGGCGCTGGGACATCCTTTGAACTTGGGCCTGCCTTTGCGTCGCTGGAATCGGTTAAGAGTAAGGTCAATCTGTTTCACGGCCTTCATCATCCGGAAGATGTCGTCGGTGGTCATGCCAAGGGCGCAGCAGGAATCTTAACGGGCGTGCGTCCTCAGGGGGGCCGAGAAATTCGCGCCTCGATCAGTATGGATCAGCTGCTCGCTCAAAAGGTGGGCGACGAAACGGTGCTTCCCAGTCTGGTACTGGCCTGCGAACGTCCGGTCAGCGGTTTTCATGAGTCCAGTTTCTCCATGATGTATGCATCGCATGTATCGTGGAGTTCCCCGGTGTCTCCGGTTCCATCAGAAATCTATCCGGCACTGGCATTCGACAGCTTGTTTGAGAGCCGTGGCAACAAGGCTCATGTGAGTGTACTTGACCATGTGTTTGATCAGCTTCAGGACGTCAGCCGAAAAGTTTCCCAGGACGATCGCGCACGTCTTGATGAATACACAACTTCGGTCCGGGAAGTAGAACAGCGTCTGTCGCGAATGAAACAGCGTCAACAGGACGAAACGGCGGGGACCGCTTCTTCATTTCAAAGACCGGCAAATGGCGTCCCCAATCAGCTGGATGAACATTCTCGTCTGATGTGCGATATCATTGCCCTTGCTTTTCAGACCGATCGAACCCGCATCGCGACTCTGTTGTTAACGAACAACCTCTCAGGACAGGTTTACCCTTTCCTTGGTCTCAATGTCGATCACCACAACTATTCCCACAGCTGGCAGGAGAAAGAGTACGCCTCGATTACCCGCTTCTGGGTCGAACAATATGCGTATCTCGTAAAGAATCTGGATTCAATGCAGGAAGGTGATGGCACTGTGCTCGACAATTCCTGCATTATGCTGGCCAATGAGCAATGGACGGCTCATAGCTCCCCAAGAATCCCGATGATTATGTCCGGCAGTCTTTCGGGAAGCATTGCCACCGGAAGAACTCTCGAATTCGAATCCGCCAAAGAACGCAGGATGTCATCTCTGTACCTCGCGATCATGGATCGAATGGGAGTTCATCTCGATGAGTTCGGCAATTCCTCGGAACAACTTCCGGGAGTGTAAAAACCCAAACTGCTACTCGGGCTGAACTCGTCGCAGCTGTATCTGAGCATCGCCGCTGTTATCGGACCGACCTGCAGAAGATTCGTTCAGCTGCAGCCACAGCCAGCAGTCGTCATCAATTGTCATCCTTGAGTTGCGGCCAATCGGTATTCTGCGGGTGATATCTGTTCCATCTGTTGTCACCAGAACTGCGATCAACTCTCCCAGCGGTCGACCGCGGAAGTAGTCGAACGTGATTCCCTCGGGGTGTGAAATCCAGGGTCGAGGCTCCTTCCCGAGGGTAAACTCGCCGCTGGCAGTAATCTCGATCGTGGAATCGGCCTCAATCTGATACGGCACAACCTGCCATGCTCCTGATGCAGAAACCGTCAAAGAAAGCTGCTCGGGCAAGCGGGGGACACTGGACAGTTCCTGTGTCTCGTCGAGAACACCCCAGTCTGCAAAGCATCTCTTCGGATCAAATCCCTCGATCAGGGAATCGATGTAGAGAAGCCAGTCAATGGAGAATCTTAGTCGTTCGTTTGATGTCAGCTGAGCCACCGCCGCGTTGAATTCATCGCGGCGCCGTAATGGTCTGAGCCGATCGGAGAACTCGCGCCAGTGCGGGTGATGATTGATCATCCACAAAACCGCCCACGCATGAGCGTATTGTGAATCCTCCGTAAATGCGGTGCCGGAAGGGAACCAAAGATCATCCAGTCGGGTAATGCCGGAGGATGCAGCCTTTTCAGAAGGAGTCTCGCTATAAGAACGACGGATCTCGGAGATTCGAGCCCAGCCCAGCCATGAGTCAAGAGAATCCGGCAGAATACCGAAATCGACCTGCCCGCTTTCTTCCGGCAATCGGTGAGTGGCAATGTACTCGGCAATCCCTTCTGTGTACCACAGCGGCGGAATGTCCTGCATTCCTCCCACGCATGTCATATAACAATGTACGAATTCGTGAAACAGCAGATGTCGACGGTAATAGTCGGACTCAGAATTCAACATCCAGAACCGATAGTTCAGGTGCCGGCCATGCCGAATGATGAGATCTTCCGGGGGAAGCAGACCGGCAGCGTCAAACCGTTCTTTGGCGTTCATCAGACACCCGGTCACCTGAAACTCTGAACCATCCTTCGCTGGAGGCAGAACGCCAAGTCGTGCTTCGAGGTCATCGAAAAGTTGATCAGTCAGCTCCGGAAGAATCGCCACATCTTTGTCGGATGCATCAGTAATCAGCACCAGTCGCTTTGATCGGAGTACTTTCAGTCCGTGTGATGCAAGAGACGATTCATCGAGTGGCGGCCGGTCATCCGATAACCGGAACTGGATGGCCCCCTGTTGTGATTCAGCAACGGTGGAGTTCGCATCGGCAGGTCGATTGCCTGGAGCCGCCGGAGTGGTATTCCCCGATCCAGCTGCAACAACAGATCCTGCAGCAGCAACTGGTTCTGCGGCAGCCACAGGGCCAACAGAACTCGGAACGGAAACTGGCCGGGAATCCGGGGTATCAGAACAACCCGCGGATCCCGCGAACCAGATCAGAAGCAGTATCAACGAACTAAGGTGCACACGAACTCCTGCTCCATAGACACCAACCATCTTACTCGGGCAGTGGTTTCCCTTTGGTCTCTGGAGCGAACGGGATGGCGATGATTCCGATCATGAAGATGCAGCACATGGTGACACCGGCATATCGAAATGAATCAGCACCGACATAGCCCGGCCCCGTGTAAACGGAGCGGATCAACTTACCGAGAGTAAACGGCCCTAATGCAGCAACAAACCGCCCCACATTGTAACAGAAGGATGTTCCCGTACTTCTCAGGCGAGTTGGGAACAGTTCCGGGAAGTAGACCGCATATCCTCCGAAGATCGAAAGCTGAAAGAAGCCCATGATGGGCACCATCCAGAGAATATCGTAGACGCCGTTGAATTTGCCCAGATTCCAGAAGACATTTGCAGTTGCCAACATGGCTCCGAAAAAGCAGATGGCAAACGTCAGACGACGCCCCAGATGATGGCTAAGATGACTGAACATGTAGATTCCGAAAAAGGCACCGAGGTTCAGAACGAGTGAAGTGATTCCGGACCACTTTTTCAATGCCGCTTCGACGGCTGGTTTGTCGAGACCTTCTGCTTCGAAGACCGGGCGAAAAACCTCACGTTGCAGGTCTGGAGTAAAGAAGCCGATTCCCCACAGACCGATTACCCCGGCACTTGCCAACAGCAGACCAATGAGCGCCCGATATCGCAATTCCGGATTTCCGAACAGTTCGCTGTACGAACCTAGCTGCTGTTTGACGCCGTCTGCTGCCGACGCAGACTGCCAACGCTCGGGCTCTTTCAAACGTCGGCGGACCACGAGTGACAAGAGTGCGGGGGCGGTTCCGATCAGGAACATTGTTTGCCAGCTGGTACCGGCCATTCCAATCAGAGCCGCCGTTATATTCCCGACGGCGGACAGCGCCTGCAGCAAGCCAAGCGCGTGTGGACGCGCTCGATTCGGCATGATCTCGGCAACGAGCGACACCCCCACCGCAAACTCTCCACCCACACCGAGTCCAGTTAGAAATCTCCAGACGCAGAAGTCGGCAAATCCTCGTGAAAACGCGCTGATACCAGTAAAAATGGAATACACGATGATTGTGAGCAACATCGTCTTCACACGTCCCCAGCGGTCTCCGAGGACCCCGAAGATCAGGCCACCGGTTGCCCAACCGATCAGGAATATCGAGGTTGCGTAGCCACCGTACTCTTTGCGTTTTGCGCCAAGCTCTTCAGCTCGCGTTTTTTCCCATTCTGCAACCCTCTTTTCATGATCGCTCGGCGATTCACCCGGTTCGGCAGCAGGAGGATCTGCGGGTTCCATTTGGACAAGGTCGTTCATGGCGAGTGGCCGCGCCAAATTGAACAGTTGTTGGTCCATTGTGTCGAACAGCCAACCGAGCGCTGCCACGACGAACACGAACCAGTGATATCGATTCAATTCCCGATACCAGCGATATCCGGGTTCCACTGGGGTATTGTCAGGCGTTGATGAAGAGGGATCAGCGTGCAACGTCGATTTCTCCCGAAATCCGGGGTGATGGAAATACAGGGCGGATTGAGCCTGGACACGGAGAATGTTCAAAGTGAACCAGGGTTTCAACCGTTGTCGGGCATTTGTCAGCCCGGAATCTCAATTGCATTCGAATTGGCAGGAATGCTCAACCGGCAGCTTTTGCCGATGTTCAGTGCCCCTGAGCGGCAAAACTCGCAGGTTTTTGCCACCTGCATGGCAGATTCTGCCAGACTTTCGGGCTGTGGAGGTGTCACCGGAGTGATCTCATTTCAATTGTGGCGGTTTATGCCAAAGAACGACCTTCACGATGCGATTCCGAGCCGGTTAAGCTTCCGTCGGTTGGGTTCCCTGCAGATGGCCCCGTTTGTTCGGTGCGTCATTTCCGTGGGAACACTTTTTCCAGGGATGAAGGTCACATGGTCCAATCTCGATTTATTGGTGTGGCGACAACATTTGTCATCGCCAGCATAATCTCCAGCGGATGTGCTCATCATCGCAACAACGACGAACTTGCGTCCTCAAAGAACTATGCGCGTTCATTGTATATTGAAAACCAGAACCTGCTTCAGGCCCAGATGAATCAGCAACAGTCTCTGATGGGACTGGAGAACGAGAAGCAACTGCTCTGGGACCATATGAATGGGCTCGAATCAGAACTTGCGACAGCCAATGAGCGAGTTCGCAATCTGATGGCCGAACGAGATGCACTGAATCAGCAATACTCGAAGGCTCTGACAGGCGACCCAACTATGGTTGCCGGAAATGCCGGGGGTCTTCCGCTGAATGCTGAGAACTTTGAGTACGATGCGGCTACGGGGTTGAACAAGTTTCGCAGCGATGTTCTGTTCGACCTTGGCAGCGACATTCTTCGCCCGGAAGCAGGACCGATCCTCGCGGAATTTGCAGACAGCGTAAAGTCCGGAAGCGCAGCGGGGATGAGAGTTTTGATTGTCGGCCATACGGATGATGTCCGAGTTGCCCGCCCCGAAACAATTCAACACCATCCCACGAACTGGCATCTGTCGACTGACAGAGCTGCCGCAGTCATTCTGGCACTTAAGAACCAGGGTGTTCCGGAGTCTCAGATGTGCGCGATGGGTTACGGTGAGTTCCAGCCACTGGAGTCATCGTCTGACGACGTTGCCCGACAGCGCAATCGCCGCGTCGAGCTGTATGTTGTTCCGAAGGAGCCCAACGTGGCTCAATGGGATCCGGCGACCAGCATTCGCTGAAACCCATCGTTCCGATCCGGCAATTCTATCATAAGATCGTCGAATCAATGTCTCCACCGGTGTCTTCGCAACAGCCCACTTCTGGTACTTTGCCTGAGCCTCTGCATGTGATTGCGGTCGGTGCTCATCCGGATGATGTCGAAATCGGATGTGGCGGCACCCTCGCACGCATGGTTGAGCAGGGGTATCGTGTCGGCATTGTGGATCTGACAGACGGGGAGCCAACCCCATTGTCACCAGGCCCTGAAGTGCGACTCGCAGAAGCCCAAAAGGCGGCTGAAGCACTCGGCGTACACATGCGAATCACCATGGAGCTGCCGAATCGTCGTCTGTTTGACACGTTTGAAGCCCGCGTCGCACTGGCGAAAATTTTCCGCACATGGCGACCTCAGCTGGTCCTCGGAATTGCCGACAAGACGCCAATGGCCTCCCCTGACCACTGGCAGGCGACTCAAATCACGGATGCAGCCATTTTCTATTCTCGACTTTCAAAATGGGACGAGACATTTGATGGGCTACCCGTTCATCGGATTCATCGACAAATCTGGTACCCTCTGGGGCTGCAGAACTTGAGTCACCCCCAAGGTGGTGGAGCGTTCGTTTCCGATATTTCCTCAACACTGGAAAAAAAGTTGGCATCGATCAGGGCTTACGCAACGCAGTTCCCCCCGGACAAGCAGCGAGTCTTCCGAATTGTGGAAAACCAGGGGCGAATGCTGGGTGTTTCCGCCGGTTTTGACGCCGGAGAGTTGTTGATTTCTGCCACGACACTAGGAATTTCCAGTGTGTTTGACACACTATGTGGAAATATACCACTGTAGGGAATTTCAGCTAAGACTGTGTCTGGCCAGCGAACATGATTCGGGACGTGAAACGACTTTTAAATCGCATGCTGTCGTTCCTGGTTCCAGGTTCTGCCGGGGCACCGGCCACCACTCAGCCTCAACAAGTTGACACCGTGGAAAAGACGATGGTCAAACTCAGGACCGGAAAGGTCAGTATTACCGGCAACTTCCGCGAGAACAACGAAGACGCTTTGATCGTCGATGATCAAAATCGCTTCATGATCGTTGCCGATGGAATGGGCGGACAAAGTGCCGGGGAGAAAGCCAGCGCCCTTGCCGTGGAACTAATTCCCCGCAAACTGACTCAACTCGTCAACTTCGAAGGCCAGCAGCCAGCCGCTGTTGTTGAAGCGATCGACAAGTCCATCGACTACGCCAACACGGAAATCATGGCTCTCAGCGAAGTCAACGCCGGCTTCCGGAACATGGGAACCACGGTCGTGTTTCTTGTGCGAGTGGGAGATCGGTTCTTTGTTGGCGGTGTCGGTGACAGCCGGGCTTACGAATATCGAAACGGAAAGCTCCGTCAGATCACCAAAGACCATTCGCTTGTGCAGGCCCTGATCGACGCGGAAACAATCTCCCCTGAAGAAGCCAAGACTCACCGGTACAAAAATGTTCTTTACCGGTATCTCGGAACTCGCGATGGTTCCGCCGGCAGCAACGCCGCCGAAATCACTCCGCAAAAAGGAGATCGATTCCTTCTTTGCTCAGATGGCGTTACCGATGGGGCATCAGAAGACGACCTGATTCGAATTCTGAAGACCGTCGAAGACCCCCAGAACGCCGCTGAAACAATCGTCCAGACCGCGCAAGCTGGCGGATCCAAGGACAACATCAGTTGCATCGTCGTCAACGTCGACGCCTAGCAACCATTCCCAAAAGTACTCGTCTCCAAAAAAGTACTCATCACGCCACGCCGTGATGTCGTGCACTGACATCACCTGCGAACGCTGGAAACATTCCAGCCAGCCATGCACCTCGAATCAAACGCCGACCAGTGCGAACCAGTGCCAACCAGTGCCAACCAGTGCCAACCAGTGCCAACCAGTGCCAACCAGTGCGGCTCGGGCAGGAATGCCCAAGCTACGATTTGGGGGGTTCATTTTGGATTTTGTGGACTTCTTCTTCGATGAGGCGTTTCTTCCAGTTGCCGGAGGGGCGAGGGCCGAAAACTTTGAATGCATGCAGGAGCACCCCTAACCCCCAGCCTCCCAGCACCCAGAAAAACCAAAGTTTCTCGGGAGTCAGGAAGTGGTTGATCAACAGCAGGCCGATATTGACCCCCAGATAAGCCGCCAGGTGCTTATAGAACTCTAATCGTTCAAACACTCTCCGTTCTGCTTCTCGCAGAATCAAATCGTCGGTCGTGGTGTTGGTGTGACTGGGTTCAGACATGTGAGTCGTTCTGGTGATCGGTGAATGGTGACCAACTGAAAGGATTGTGATACAATTCGGTGCCGGGGTCATTGCCGAGTTGAAGACAAAACATCAACAGGTCGAGGATATCCTCATAGAGTCGATCCCGCAACCTGGACAAAGAGCTCAAGAAGGTCGAACAACGTGCAGCTGACAGACAAAGATCTGATATTAATTACCGGAGCCACCGGGCTTGTTGGAAGCCACCTTGCCGAACAAGCGCGGTCACGAGGACTGCGTGTTCGAGCCCTGGTCCGAGCAGGGGCTCGAAGTGACCTGCTGAAGAGTTGGGGTGTTGAACTTGTTTCCGGAGACCTGGACCAGCCGGAAAGTCTCAGGAAAGCCACAGAAGGCGTAACGCTCGTGATTCACTGCGCCGCCAAAGTGGGTGATTGGGGGCCAACGGACGAATATCGCAAGGTCAATGTGGATGGCACACGAGCATTGCTGGACGCAGCTCTGGCGACAGGTTCTCTGAAACGCTGGATTCAGATCAGTTCACTTGGCGTTTATGAAGGCCGTGACCATTTCGGGACTGATGAAAGTACTCCGCCCAGCACAACCGGGATCGATGGTTACACTCTGACTAAGGTCGAATCCGAACTGCTGGTTTGTGACTATATCCGGAACAAAAAGCTCCCTGCCGTTGTCCTTCGCCCTGGATTTATTTACGGGCCTCGGGATCGAACCATTCTGCCACGACTTCTGGAAAGACTCAAATCCGGCAAGTTCGCGTATCTTGGCAGCACCGATAAGCTGATGAACAACACATATGTCGGAAATCTGTGCGAAGCTGTATGGCTGGCCATTGAACATGATGATGTCGTTGGGGAAGTATTCAATATTCACGATCCTCGCAGCGTGACCAAGAAAGAGTTTATGAACACCGTTTGCGACGCGGCCGGGATTCCTCAACCCAAAAAAGTCGTGCCTCTCCCCGTCGCCCGTTTTCTCGCTTCCGCCATGGAGAAGCTCTGGAAACTGATGGGGAAGAAAGAAGCGCCGCTGCTGAACAGTGCCAGAATCAAATTCCTCGGATTGAACCTCGATTACAGTATTGAAAAAGCAAGACGTCAGCTGCGATACAATCCATCGCATGACTTCCGGGAAGCGATGACCGCCACTGTCAAGCAAATTGGTAAGTAACAGTCCGACAGGAGCTCAGAGGTGACGACTCACACGATTGTGCTGGCAAGCCGCAACAAAAAGAAAACCCAGGAAGTCTCCGAGATTCTCGAGCCTTATGGATTTCGAGTCATTCCGGTGACCGAGTTTCCTCACGTGAGTGAAGTGGACGAAGATGGCCAGACCTTCGCAGAAAATGCAGCCAGGAAGGCGTCTCAGGTTGCAAGGGAACTGGGACAGTGGGTCATCGGAGAAGACAGCGGGCTAATGGTCGATGCACTCAAGGGTGCCCCAGGTATCTATTCAGCGCGATATAGCGGGCCCGATGCGACAGATGAATCCAATAATGCGAAGCTCCAGACAGAACTTTCCGGGATTCCGCAGGATCGCCGGGGTGCCGGGTATGTCTGCAGTGTGGCCCTTTCGAATCCTCAGGGTGAGATCCGCATCGCAGTCGAAGGAACGTGTCGCGGTCGAATCCTGACCGAAGCCAGCGGCAGCGGCGGATTTGGTTATGACCCTTATTTCCTGATTCCGGAATATCATCGCACGTTTGGTGATTTGAGTTCTGTCGTCAAACACAGAATCAGTCACCGAGCAAAAGCGTTTGCCCGTTTTGCCCCGATGCTGCTGAAGATTGCAGCTGAATTCGGTACCCGATAGTCGATGGCTCCGCTCGGCCTTTGATTTGACGATCAACTCTCGATGCAGGGCCTCATTCTTTTGCCAAAATTCGAGTCAGGGTATGGCAATGGCATCTGAGACGGTCTGAAAAAACAGCGGTGAATACTCTGCATGTTTGGGGCCGCTTTGGCGGCGAACCTGAGTAATCACAAGTTTTTGATCCGGATCAATTACAAACACACAACTCGAGAAGGAACCGTGGCCAAACGTCCGCGGGCCAAAGAGAAATTCTCGCCCTGCTGCTTCTGTTGGCGTACCTCCTTCGCGGTTGTTGGCAGGTGGTGTCAATCGGCGATGTCGGATCCAGTGGATCCCAAGCCCCTCATCCTCTGTATATCCTCCATCAGCCACTTTTGTGGGTCTGGGCATCATCTCCGCAAACGTTTCGCGAGAAATCAGTTCGAGGTTTTCAAAACTGCCTTCATTGGCAAACCACATGGCCAGCTTTCCAAGTTCCAGTGCCGTGAATTCTCCATCGGAACTCGCGTTTCCGAGAACAACATCCCCGAATCCAAGCGGCTTGAAAAGATGGCTTTCATAGATCCGGGCATAACTCAATCCGGACATGTACTCCATTGCCTTTGCCGTCAGTTCAAAACCCAGGCCGCAGTACTCATATTTTGAATTCGGACGATTGATGTCGACTCCGTTTAAAATGATGTTCTCCAGCTGAGGATTCCCGACTCCGCCAAAATCCCCATGGCCCGACAGCCCGCTTGTATGATTCATGCACTGCCGAAAGGTGGGCACCCTTGAATTGAGTTCGGCCGGGAAATCCGGAAATACTCTGCTGATGGGTTCGTCGAAATGAACTCTTTTCTGATCAACAAATCGAGAAAACATCACAGCTGTCACCGTTTTGGTAATGGATGCAACCCAGCAGCGATAGTTGAGATCGATCGGTTTGCCGGACGCATCATTGCCGTAGGCTTTGTGAGTAATGATCACTCCATTTCTTGCCACCAGTGTTACAAATGGCTCTCCTGTTTCCATCGCCCATTTTTCACAGAACTCTTCAATCTTCGCGGCCGCATCGGCGGGGACACCGGCTTCTTTGGCAGTCCCCTGCCGCACACCGGGCACCGGGCGATCGAGAATCCGAGGCGGAGCGAGTGGTTGAAAGGTTGATTCTTTGTTGAGCAGCCTTAGCTTCAGGCGGAGATGCGCGTCATGATTCCGCACTGCAGCCGTTTCCGTAAACCGAGCTGGCCGTCCAAGCGTCTTCGACTCCATGACACCCGAAACAAAGATCGCACCACGTTCACTTTCCAGCAAACCCCGAACCAGCAGATCGTTCCCCATCCGAAAAAATTCTGCTTTGTGTTCTTCCCAGCGTGGTGCACTGTTTGGACCTGGATAGCCAGGGAATTCAATCCGTAAATCAGGCGCAGAATCGATCTCCGGATTCTCCGGGATTGCAAAGAACGTAAGTGCTCGCCGAAACACGGTTCCGTTGGGTGCCGTCCCTTCAATCCAGGCAATCCACCGACCACCATGGTCGGGATGAGGACTCTCTTTCAAATCGCTGTCGAACCATCGCACCTGAAATCGTACATCCGCACCGAGTTCACGAAGCCGATCAACATCGCGCCAAATGATTCGAGGAGTCTCACCAACGCGAAACAGCCAGTTGCCCGACTGTGACGTGATCATTTCCTGTGACTGAAATGCCTTCCGAGCTTCGATAAGCTCTGCGGAGGGCATGTCGCTGTTGCTACGACCATCCTGATCCTGGTATGCGAGACAGATGGGGATGGCAATGATCAGCAGCCAAAAAATCAGGCCATGTTTAAGTACTTGCGGCATACGATTCGTCGACTCCTGCGAATGCGTCGAACGAGGATCACGGACATCTGTTTGAGATGTCGGATCATACCCGTGCGGCACCGAATGCACAAAACATCGCAGATGTTCTGTACTACTGACAGTTGACCTCTTTTCGATCCGCAGTGATTTTATAGGGTGAGTTGATACCGACTGGCTCCAGCGCGTAGTCAGCGTGATGGGTGACCACGGAATACACGAAAGACGCGGAAAAGCACAACCGGGCGCTTTTGCGATTCTTCCGTTTCTTCCGCGTCTTCCGTGGTCAATACGCCAACCCTGTCTGCGACTACATCCAGCGCGTAGCCAGCGTGATGGGTAACCACGGAATACACGGAAGACGCGGAAAGGCACAACCGGGTGCTTCTGCGAGTCTTCCGTTTTTTCCGCGTCTTCCGTGGTCAATACGCCAACCCTGCCTGCGATTCGAATACAAACAACTGCTCAATTCCCTCGACTGAACTTGGTTGCGGCTGAGCGAAGCCGCGCTGGGCAATTCGTGGTCGTATGGGCTTCTGCAAGGACGGCACACATCCTCAGACATACTTTTCTCCGCGAATCACGCTGACAGTTGAGAGGTAGGCAACGACCGCATAGCGATCAAAATATTCTGTCGAGATCACGCCCAAAAGACGTTCGGCGACTTCCGGAGACACAATTGTCTCGAGGCGAATATTTGCGCCGAGGATTTCACCGACTCGTCGCTGTCGCACACCCTCACCTTCAGCATCAGTGATTGTGTAGCCTCGAGCGCCGGCATTGCGCACATCCTGGATTAGACGCTCTTTCAGAATGGATTCTGCAATGACCGTCAATAAGCAAAGTGGTACGGTTTTCACGGATTTGATTCCCCTGTTGAGTATTCCTCATTATTTGAAGTTGTGAGCTGAATCAGAACCGTTAGCTGCACAGCCATTTCGAAATTTCGTAGTAGACAGGAATACCGACCAGCAAATTGAATGGAAATGTGACCGCCAGGGCGGAAGTCAGGTAGAACGTTGGATTCGCTTCCGGCAAAGTCATTCGCACAGCGGGCGGAGCGGCGATGTACGACGCGCTGGCAGACATGGTGGCCAAAACAGTGCAGCCACCGACGGATAATCCAGCGAGTGATCCAAGCCACGCACCCAGTGTTCCATGAACAATTGGCATGATCATACCGAATGCCAGCAGAAACAAACCGGCCTGCCTGAGGTCCCCTAATCGAGAACCGGCCGCAAGTCCCATTTCCAGCAGAAAAATTGTCAGCAGCCCCTTAAACAGTCCCTCGAAAACCGGTTGTACCGGTTTCCATCCAGTTTCACCCACCGCGGTTCCGATCACCAACCCACCGACAAGGAGCAGCATTGAACGTGAAGTCAGCAGCTCGTGCATGATCTCCTTAACGGGACGTCCTTGCTGCTTAGCAACAATTCCCTCGCCAGTCTTCGCTGCGGCGGCCATCCGAAATGCTCCGATTGCCAGAGCCACCTGGATGCCGGGAATCTCCAGGAGGGTCAACAGAGTCGGCATAAATCCTTCAGCGGGTGCCCCGACTGAAGTCGTAAACTGCTGGGCAGCAATAAAAGTGACGGCCGATACGGAACCATAATGTGCAGCGATTCCCGCCGAGTCGGCGATACTGAATTTTCCGATTCGTCGCAGAACGCAATACGCTGAAATCGGCGTCAAACACCCCAGTAGAACGGTCACAAAGGCCGGTCCCGAGATCGCGGCCAATGTACTGTGTGAAAGCTCCACACCGCCCTTCAGACCCAATGCAAACAGAAGATAAATCGACAGAGCCGTATACAGATCACGCGGTAACGACAGCTCGCTCCGAACCAGCCTTGCGAACACCCCAAGAGCAAAAGAAAGTGTCAGCGGCGAGCAGAGATTGATCCTGAGAACATCCAGCATTGATATCTGCCTTAAGTTTTGCGAAAATCATATCACGTGTTTACATACACGAAACACATTTCGTGTATTGAGTATCGCCTTTACATGGTCAAACACAAGAGAAGGGGACATGAAAAAACAAAAAAAGACTTTGTCCCGGATTGCGGAACCGATCTCAAACATCGCAGAAGTCTCTAGATCGACAGGCTGGACGTTTCTGACAAACCACACTCATGTACTGCTGTGCCTGTTTCGAAACCCGCAGATTACTCTGCGCGAAGTCGCAATACTTGTGGGAATCACAGAGCGAATGGTTCAGAAAATCGTCGCTGAACTCGTGGAAGCTTCGTATCTCGAAGTGACGAAGGCCGGTCGCCGCAATTCGTATCGGATCTTAGTTGACCGTAAGCTGCGGCATCCGCTGGAGTCTCATCGAAGTATCGGTGACATGCTGGAGATTCTCAGCGAAAACTGATCTCAACATTGGTCAGTTCGAAGGTTTGAGCAAGTGCCTGAGACGAGATGACGCGTAGAGGATGCTCGAATTCACCATGTTCAATGTTCCCTTGAATTGCGAGATAATGAGCATTCTGCAAATTACAAGCGAATTCCACTGGCGTCTTGAAGATTCAAATTCGTAGACTTCTATATCTGCCTTCCTGAATTTCGGAATCAGAAGCCTCCGGAATTTGATTTTTGAGAATCGCGCGGTGTGGGCACAAGCGAGTTAGTTCCATGCAGGCCGTCCTCCACAGCAAATTGAGCCATTCGCCGCTTCAACGCGTGCAGTGCTGGTTGCGTGCTGGGATGTGGGTCGCCGCGGCACTATTTCCTGCAATCGTCAGTTCAGGTTCCGCTGCAGCTTCATGCGGGGACTACCTGTTTCGAAATGGCAAGCCGGTAGCCGGTCATTCGACGTCGGAAGGACATTGGTTGAAGAATTCCTGGGGAAGCTTTGAGCTTTTGGAATCGCCCGTGACACCAGTTGACGTCCCTGTGCGCCGTTGCAGTGGTCCAAATTGTTCCGGAAATCCGCTTCCACTGCTACCAGTACCATCGGGGCCAACCAATCAACTTCGAGACAACGACGCGGATCTGTTGCTGGAGATGCTTTCTCTGCGGATCAACTCAGGACGAAGTGTTGAGTTGCCGGAATCTGAACGAGGTGCTCGCTATTTGCCCTCGACGATCTTTCGACCTCCAGCGTCCTGAAGATGAATTGCCCGTTTGCGTAGCTGTTTGCCGGACGCGATTGGTTCGTTTTGCGCTGTACGCTCGATTCGTGGTTGGGATTCATCCGTTAAGACATGAATTCTGCCAAAACAATGTGCTCACATCCTGTGATGTCGCTGTGCCGAGCGAACTCAATTTTGCGACGAAGTAAACAGGCCGAGTGATTTCGATCCATTCGCTGAACGGCAGTTTTGCCGTTCAGGTTATTCCGGGCTGAACTCTTTGTTTCACATTCCTGATCGCAACTGCGCTGCCACTGATCTGCGGCGCATAGATTGATCGGAAAAACTCAATCTCGAATTTCATCATTGCACTGAGGAACTTCTCATGTTTCGTATTTCATGTAAATCACGAGGCTTCACGCTCATCGAACTTCTCGTCGTCATCGCAATCATCGCGATTTTGATTGCACTGCTATTGCCAGCGGTCCAGCAGGCTCGTGAAGCTGCTCGGAGGACACAATGCAAAAACAACCTGAAGCAGATCGGGCTGGCAGTACACAATTATCATGACACTGCACTGTGTTTCCCGTTTGGGATGGGAGGTACAGGGAACAAGTATTCCGCCATTAGCCAGATGCTTCCTCAGATTGAACAGGGCAATGTGTATGCCAGTATTGATTTCAACCGGCCGATTACTGACGCAGTCAACAACAATGCAAGGCTGATGGAGTTGCCGGCATTTCGCTGTCCTTCAGACCTTGCAAATTCTCAGCCTGCCGCAGGGGGGGCGATCAACTACTTCCCGAACAAGGGTGCAAGCCTGCGATGGCAGGACACCGCCGCGGACGGTGTCATGTTTTACCAGAGCTGCATCAGGTTCCGTGATCTTACAGACGGAACAAGTAACACGGCTGCATTCAGCGAGCGGATCGTGTCTGACGGATCGAACGGTATTGTGACGCCTCGGTCGGATACGTTCCTTAGTACCGCGAATCCCGCCACTCAGGCAGACGCTGTCCAAATGTGCCTTGCCGTTGACGTCACCAATCTCGCCAATCAGTTTCCACAGTTCATGGGGGCTCCATGGATTGATGGAAAACACGGTTATCAGCATGTCGCCGGTCCAAACTCCCGATCCTGCGGATTTCAGGCTGCTGGAAAAGCAGCGATGGCAGCCAACAGCCGCCACACTGGAGGTGTTCACGTTTTGCTTTGCGATGGTTCTGTTCGGTTCACAAGTGAGTACATTGACCTTGGCACATGGCGTGCCATTGGAACACGAGCCGGCGGTGAGACGATCGGAGAGTTCTGATGGTCGGAGACTGCCGAGCGGACTCCAGAGCTGCCTGATACTGGCTGTTTTTTGTTTGAAGAATCGGCAGTCCGCAAAGAAAAACGATCCACGATTGTCTTAATCTGAAGGAAATTCTGATTCATGCGTGCTCTCTGTTACATCAATTGTTGTCGTCACATCGTAAGTCGTCACTACATCGTTTGTTCTCTGACTTTGTTGTCAGCAATGAGCATAATTGCTGGCTGTGGAGAACAACGAGCGGCTCCAGTGGATGTTGCGATTGCGAAAGCATCCCTCACAGATGTCATGGAGCACTGGAAAGGTGGTGGCTCCATCGAGGACTTGCGAGAACGCGAACCGGAAATTGTCGCGCAGGAGGCACTGTGGAGCGCTGGTCGACGACTTCTGACCTACGAGGTTAAGGGAGAAGGACGTGTGGAGGATGCAAACTGGTTCTGTGAAGTCGAACTGACACTGGAAGCAGAAGATGGTGGTGAACCCGTGAAGAAGACCATGACCTACGTCATCGGCACAGATCCCGTCCTGACAGTATTTCGCGCGATTCTGTAGGGAGTTGTGACGGATCAATCCGTCTATCATGTTCGCTGGCAACCCCACTGGTCAGCGCAGGAACTTCGAGAGGTTGTCGTTTACTTTTGAGGATGTACTCATGTGTCTTAAACAAATGACATTGATTGCACTGATCGTTGTATCTTTCTGTTCTCAGTCGTCAGCACAGCAAAGAATGCAGGAACGGGAAGAAGAATTTCTTTCTCAGAAGCCGTTGATCGGAGATGCACTTCCTGAGGTTACGGTGTTCAATTCCGATGGTAGTTCGTTTCGGACGGGAGACCTGAAAGGTCATTACACTGTTCTGACATTCGGCTGCATGACATGTCCACCGTCCATGTGGAACATTGCCGGACTGGAGGCTGTTCATCGAGACTATGCTCCGCTGGGTGTGAAGTTCTTTTTCATTTACAAGTCGCTGGCTCATCCCGAACTTGCCGGAGGGTACGTACAGCCCTTTACAACCGAAGAGAGGCTGATGCATGCCAATCAGGCTCAGTCCCAGTTTGGGACCAGGATTCCATGGATTGTCGACCACATCGACAACCGCCTGAAACATGCTCTTGGAGACAGACCCAACTCGCAGTTTCTCATCGGTCCTGACGGAATCGTGGTTCGCAAGAGGGCGTGGAGTAATCCCCAGCTGGTGCGAAAGGATTTAATTGAACTGGTTGGTCCAACGGAGAAGATTACTCAGGAAGACGAGTTGAATCTGAAGATTCAGCCGCCGCTGCCGGGAGGCGCCGTTCGAGGGGTGGTGCCCCGCGTGAAGCGACCCCAGATGTTCGCCATCCACATTGATCCCAGAATTGATCCCCAGGGGCAACCATTTTACGCCAAGCTCCGTGCCGAAGCCGATCCTTCGCTGCTCCGAGACAAGTCCGGGATGCTGTATCTTGGATTTCATCTGGATCCATTTCACAATGCTCACTGGAATAATCTGACAGAGCCGCTGACGGTTACGATCGAAGCTGCGGAATCAGTTCAGCTCGAGAAACGGATGATCTCAGCTGAAAAGGTCAGCGTTGCAAGTGATGCCGATCCCCGTGAATTTCTGTTGAACGTGGAGTCGTGGCCGGAAAACGAGCGTGTGAAACTGATCGTGACGTACTACGCGTGCGTCGGAGAAGAGACTTGTCACACCGTCCGACAGGAATACACGCTCCACCTTGAACGTGATCAGGATGGCGGTGGAGCGAAAGGCGAAGGCGCTGGATATTGGAAGCCCGAAGAGTTCACTCGGCAACTCATGGTGGGCGATAAAGACAAGGACGGCAAGCTGAAGAAGTCCGAAGTGGTCGGCCTGGTATCGCCGCACTTCGAAAAACTCGACACAGATCAGGACGGCTTTCTGACACCGAAAGAACTTCTTCCTGTCGCCGACTGGTTAAATCACCATCACCAGCCGGGAACTCCTTCCAATACTTCAGACACGACTAAGAAATAGTACTGCCGAAAAGTCTGTGGGAGGAAAACGGGCAGACCTGGTAGTAAGTCCAGGTCTGCTTTCGTTTGTGTTTCAGGTCTTATAGGCACGATAGCCAATTCGGTGTATGTGGATCGCCGGATTTATCGCTGATAGTTCATTGACTGCCACCAGCCCTGGCCATTGTTCACCCAGTATTGTCCGTGGATATCCATGACGAAGTGATTTCCACTGGCATTGTCATAAAAGACCTGTCCGGGTGTTGCGTTTGTAGGTAGCTGCCAGGTTGAACCATCCTGCGGATTGATATACGGAGCCTGCGCGGCGAGATTCTCACCTCGCTCCTTAGCCCATCGATCCTGAACTGCATTTCGGTGTTCCCACGTCGATTGCTGGAGCTGCTGAGAGTGCTGCAGGTAAGCAGTCATGTTGGCGGAATCCTGTGCATGGATGTGAGCCTGGGTTGCCATCGCATTCTGGTAGCCTTGTTGAGTAAAACCGCCGGTCTCGGCGTATCTCTCACAGTAACCTCGAAAATTCAGCGTGCCTCCCTGCTGAAGGTAAACCTGATACTGCCGCTGAATCTCAGGGTTGTTCATGTTGGTCTGGATGATATTGTTGTACTGGTTCTGCATCTGTGCATTGAGTCCAGTGTTGAATGCCGAGTTCATTGCGTTCAGATCCATGCCGCAGAATGACCCCGAGCTCAGGGACTGAACAACAGCCGAAAGTGCCGGAAAAAATTCCTGAAACATCGTCGATCTCCTTCAAAAGCGGTGTTTGTGGCGTCACCGAACTGACTTCGGATACTCCTGACGGCCCGATTCAGTCGTCCAGTGCCCCCCGTACAAACACGCGTCGACTCTGTGACAAAAGATTTCGGATTCTTCCGGAGAATTTCCTGGCTGCCCGTCTCGGGAATGAGTTTCGGCCATCCACTGCAACTGAACGGCGCCGAACTGCCAGCGAGTCTTTCTCCGTCATCGCAACTCCTCAGGAATGGCTGAAGGAACAGCGATTCAGACACTGCGTGCGGATACATTGTCAGTCCATGGCGTGAGACACAAGTTTCGAAATAGAATCGCATCCAAAGTCCGGAGGGCTGACACACTGCGAGTGCGCTGCATTCTGCGGACACTGCTGGCGCGATCCAATCTGCTGGCCTCCCTGAATCTGCTGGAACAAATTGACACTGTGGAACTGCCGCGTTTCGTCATTCCAGACTTATGGCGGGAACCGCTCCTTCAGAAAGAATCGTACGTTGAGTTAACTTGGTCAGCACACATTTGGACCAACCCTGTCAGTTGTTCCCAGCAGCGAACACATCGCGAAATGGACCAAAATATCTCCGTTCCGGGGACCAGTCAGCTATAGCAAACACAATATCGGAGAATGCTTCCCCAACCTGGCTCTCAATCGCGTCGCGAAAGTCGATAGCTGTTCGGTGAGGGTCGTTCCCAAACGCACCGCAGCCCCACGCACCAAGCACAAGGGCAGAATATTTATAGGCCCGAGCAACGTTCAGGACTCGGTAGATCCGTTTCTTCAGGAGGTTGCCCGCTTCTGGCTGGCCAACGTCGGGTGCATAGGGTGCAGCGCAGGTCAGAAAGCTCAGTCGCCACGGACGGTCAAGTTCGCAGCCATCGTCGCTGCGGAATACCGGCACATTGGGAGAATAAATGATCCAGTCCGTGGAGTCGGCTTGATTTCGCGCTCGATGCTCATCGTACATCGGATCTCCAGCCAACGTGTGAAACAATGCGCTGGATCGACAAATGGCCTCTTCCTGTGCCCGGGCACCAGCAAGAAAGCCTCCTCCGGCACTAATTCCGTTTGCAAAATTCAACGCAATTGGCCGAAGTCCGGCTTCCGTCAATCTCTGGCCTGCGAAAAGTGTTGTTTCATTTGTCACCTGAATGCGTGTTTCATTGAACCTCTCACAGTCGCTTACGAATAGACTGTCTTCAGGGCGAATACTCCTCTTCGCAGAGCACGCTTCTGCTATGGAGTCACCCCAGTTCACTCGCTTTCCAGAGCGGTCTAAGTAGTAGCCCTTGTCTGCAGCTTCGACCGCTGACCTTCCAAGTGCAGCAGCGTTTTGCCACGGAATATCCAGTTCCTGCCTCCTCCTCCGCGACAACTCGGGCGAATCTAAACAGGGCAGAAAAGTGAGTCGTCGAGACTGTGAAGGCATTCTGAATCTCTTCTGAATTCGTCATCGTCTGAATCAAAAATCAAACTATTCGACCAGACGTTCCTCATACTACGTCCCGCATCCTTTTTTAACGTGTGGTAGGGATTTGGGGAAGAATCCTCGAAACACTGTCGAACTGCCTTGTCATAGACTGTGGATTCTTCGAGATTCAATACATCTTCAATACGTGTGTCAGATCATTAGTGATCTACCACCGGTATGGGCTTCTTACAACGGCGGATGTTGTTTCAACAGCGTCTGAAACCCAGTCTGACTTCGGAGCGGTGCAAAGTCGGGTTCACCGCTGAGATAGACGGTGTCCTGAAAGCCGAGGGTCTTCGCCTGGTCCAGCGTGGTGGTGGCTTCTGTGATCAACCGATCTCGTTCGCTGTCGGTCGTGGCATAGATGGACAATTGCGAGAGTGCTCGGGCGATTTCAACCAGCAGTTCCGTGTCGGGATTGGAAAACGTACGGTACTTGTCGATCAGCGGTTGTGCCTCTGAGGCCAATCCACTGCGGGCAAGGACCAGCATCAGGTCGAGCTGGCGGCGGTCGTTGCTGGGTTCCGCCTCGGCCAGTTTTCTGCGAAGCGTCAGACATTGCTCGAGCGGAACTGCTGCGTCCCCCTGTTTCATCTCGGCTCGCCACTGAGACAAACGATACAGCGAGACAGAAACCGTGCGTCTGAAGGCTACTCCCGCCGGATCATCGGAAAGGAGTGGCTCCACATATTGGGTGGTGTCTTCAAGAACCGTCAATGCCTCGGCCCCGCGCCCGGTGAAGCCAAGAAATTCGGCGAGCAGCCCCGCCTGTCCCAGAACGTCGTGGCGCAGTCGAGGGTTGCCTGGATCGGCTTCCATCGCTGCCCGTGACGCCTCAAGTGTCTGCTTCAGCAGCGGTTCCGCGTCCTCAGTTCGCCCGGAACGAAACAGAGCGGCCGCGGTCGCCAATCGCTTGAAGTGCAGATCTTCTTCCAGATAACCACGTTCCATCGCCTTCTCTTCCGGCGGCCATTCCGCGACATCAGAATCCTCATCAAACTCCCGTATGGCGTCCTCTCGCAGTGTTAGTGATTTTTCCAGATGAGACAGTGCCTTGTGCGGATCACCCAGTCGATACCAGGTGGCTCCGAGGTTTGTATGGGCATCAGCCGCCAGAACACTCGCTTCGTACCTGCGTAACCTCCCTTTGCCATCATCTGCAGCTTTGGGATACTGCAGGATGTCGTTGGCAATTTCGAAGGCCCGCTGATGAGCCTTGAGACTGGCGGGCAGGTCACGACGGAGATCCCGTTTGAGGTTTCCGATCTTTCCAAACAGCAGCACCAGATTGTTGCGAGCCGCATCACTGCCCTGCTTCAGGATCAGCCGTCGCTCATAGATGGTCTGCAGTTCCGAAAGAATCGCCTCGGCTTCTTCCGTCTTTTGCTGATCGATCAGCGAATCGACAAGGCCCATCTTGACGGCCGCGTAGACAGCCTCTGCCTGGCCTTCTCTGGGAAGTTCGTCCACCACCTGAAGCATGATGTCATTGAAACTGTTCAGCATCCGGTCACGTGCCGGCTTCACGCGTGGAGCTTCATCGACGTTGAATTCCCGCAACTCCCCATACATTGTCTGAACAAAGTCCTGCAGCCGTTCGGTTCGCTGAGTCAGTTCCGCATTCTTCGAACTCAGACTCATCGCTGACCAGGTCGAAATCACGGCAACGGCGACCAGTGCAGTGACTGCCAGCGCCGACAACGATGCGACCACGGGATTCCGTCGACACCAGCGACGAAGGCGTTCGAGCCGACTGACCGGCCGAGCCAGAATCGGTTCACCTCGAAGAAAGCGGCCCAGATCGTCGGCCATTGCCTCACAGGACGCATACCGCTTTGCAACGTCCTTCTGCAGAGCTTTCATGCAGATCGTCTCAAGATCCACCGACAGCTTTGGCTGCAGTTCCCGGGGAGCTGTCGGTTCCTGATGGATCACCTGCAGCACGGTGTCCACCGGTCGGGCCCCAATAAACGGTGGACGGCCCGTCAGCATTTCATAAAGCATCGCACCGAGCGAATACTGATCCGTCGCGGGTGTCAGAAGATGCACATCGCCTCGCGCCTGTTCGGGCGACATGTAACTCGGCGTGCCCATGATGGTGCCGACCTGAGTCTTTGATGATTCCTCGCCGTCGTCTTCCACTCGTCGTGCAAGCCCAAAGTCTGTCACCTTGGGCTGACCGTCGGCGGTCATCAAGACATTGGCCGGCTTGAGGTCGCGGTGCAGGATCCCCTGATCGTGAGCATACCGGAGCGTTGTGCACAACGTGTGCATCAGGGTTGCTGCTTCGCGTTCCGACAGAGTCCTGTTGTTCAGTTGATGACTGAGTGACTGGCCATTGACCAGCTCCAGCGTGAAATAGGGCATCCCCTGATGCTGGCCCACTTCAAAGATCTGAACAATATTCGGATGCTGCAGGTGAGCCACCGCGCGGGCTTCGGTCAGGAACCGCTGAGCCTGCTCTGCAGTCGCGTTCGCCCCGGACAGCATCATCTTGATGGCAACGTCACGCTTCAAAGTCAGATGGTGGGCTCGATAGACGATTCCCATACCACCCTTGCCGAGAACTCCCGTGATCTTGTAGTCGCCCAGCTGCTCCAGTCGCAGGGCGGCTGACACCGGAACCGAAACTTCGTAGTCTTCAAACGAATCCGAGTCTGTGGAAACACCAAGCTGAGTGGCTCCATCGGGACTGGACACCACCGGTCCCCCAATCAGTGTGTCTTTGATGGATTCATTGATCGAAGAATCTCTCTGCGACGGGATCACGGTTGGTTGATCAGGGGACCTGTTTAAGCCCGACGAATCGCTGCCTGGTGATTTCGACATATTGATCAATCCCTCGACTTCAGATACTGCAACGATCCGGTTACGGTCATTCGGCCGCCGGTCACTCAGCCGAGCTCAGTTTGCGACGTCGTGCTCTCCACACCATCACCGCAGAACCGAGGAACAGCAGCAGCCCGGAAGAAGGCTCCGGCACAGCGACTGCTCCGCCATGCACGGTAAATCCGAACGTGTCACCGAACAGAATGTCGCCATCCAGTACCGTGCCGAGACCATCATCCAGCACCGTATCATCATTACCGATTCCAGCGAAAGCATCTCCCAGTGTCAGCTGAACAGACCCTGCAGACGTGCCCGTAAAGCGAAATGTGCCGAGCAGAATGGAGTTCGTTCCGCCGTCGGTGACTGCCGGACTGAAGAAGTCGGCGGCGGTCTGAAGAATGGCCACTCCGTTGCCATTGTCGATCGTCGCAAAGGAGAATAACGGATCCCAGCCTGCTCCAAGGCTGAGTAAGGATGCGTCTGCAATTCCTGTTTGAGACATCGTGATCCCGAGACCTCCCGTCAGCAGACCCGGAGCATTCAACAGGTTGTCTCCGTTGCCGTCATATCTCAGATACAGCGACACATCGATCGTGTCTCCGACACTGATCACCGACGGCACAGGCGCGTTGCCATCCGCTGTAAAAGAGGCCACGAATCCGCCATGGCACGTGTCGCTCATCACGACCAGCAAAGCGCAGAGGATAGTTCTCAGGTTGTTCATATTCAGACGATTCAAGAAAGGGATTCTCATAGAAAACTCATCGTTTTGTTAATTTGATTGCGCATAAATGCATAGTCCGTTGCGTCTACATCTCCATCGCTGTCCGAATCGAAGATCGAATTGAACAGCGGTTGACCCACCCGTTTTTGATACGTGGTGCCGAACATGGTGGTGTCGGTCACATTGACGACCCGGTCACCGTTACCATCGCCAAACAGTCGGAAGAATTTGTGACCAGGATCATTTCCGAAGATCCGATCTCCGCCCGCCGATCCGTTGCCATCGCCATCCAGTGCCAGTCCGCTGCTGGACACTTTGGAGGAATCAATCCGCAACTGATAGTTGCCATCCCTCAGAGAATTCCCGACCAGTGAAGCAAACGTCAGTCGCACGACCGTTCGACCGGATGCATCTGTGGTGATTGCGGGAGTATTCAGGGAAACGGTCTCTCCGCCCGGCCCTCGCTTTTGCACCGTAAACGCTCCCGGCTGGATGGAAACCGCTTGATCAAACGTGATGGTCAGACTGCGGAGCATCGATCGCTGGGCAGAACCGTCATCGATCACGATCGACGCGACCTTCGCGGCGGTGACGGCCGAAGAAATCGTGATGGTCCTGCTACGAACCACGACACCACCGTCGCCGTCACTCACTTCGACCGTCACCAGATAGCTTCCCGGCAAGGTGGCATTCAGAGAGTGCGATGTGCCTCCCGTCTGAATCGCATACGCGGCTCCGTCCCGAGTGATCGTCCAGGAGTACGACAGTGGATCGGCCGCTCCGGCCACATCGGATGCAGCGACGTTGAACAGCGCCGGTGTTCCGGTAATGCCCGTTGCCGGTCCGGTCAGCGAGGCTGTGGGATCGACATTCGTGATCGTCACCGCACGAGTTTGAGTCTCCGTATGGCCATCATCATTCGTGACCGTGATCGTCACAACATAGTTGCCATTGTCTGCATAAACGTGAGACAGCGGGATCGCTGAACCGATCGTTGCAGATCCCGGCGACGTCGTGATCGGTGCGGTTCCGTCACCGAAGTCAATAACTGCAGTCCACGAATCTCCTCCGCGGTCCACAATCTGATAACTGCCGGACCATGGACTGGCTTCGAGCGCTGACGAATCTCCGGACACCTGCAGATGCAGCCCGTAGTCATCCCCCGGACCACCGTAGATCTCATCAATGCCTTCACGACCTTTGAGGTTATCAATTCCATCCGTCGCACTGACGCTGGTTGAGCGATACATCAGCAGCTCATAGTTGCCGGTATCGGTGTCGTCCAGAGAATCCGCCAGTCGCCCCAGCAGCAGCAGTTCGTCGGCAGACAGGTTGTTGTCCGGATCGGTATCTGTATGCCGAGCCTCGAGCTCCGCTCGAAGAGCGGCTGCGTCCTCGGTACTGATCTCTCCCGGCAGTCGGCGAAAGGTATCGACCTCGATGAAGTACTGACCGTCCTCCGGCAGAATGACATCCATCAGCAGCGAATCGCTGCTTTCAAATTCATCGTCGTTGACGGCATCTGTACCAAAGGTCTGCACCAGTTCTCCGGCCGCGTTGTATAGTCGCAGTACCGAGTCGATGCTGGTAGCATTGCTGGTGTAGTATCGTTTCAGGGCTCGGGACATGACTTCGATCGTCACGATGTCACCAGCATTACCGTCGAACGAGTACCAGTCACTCTCACTGGTCGCCCCTTCAAGTCCAATGGTCCCAACTACGCTGGCGGCCTGAACATGGAAGAACTGATCTTTGCTCACTCCCCCCGTCGCCAGATTGGGCACATCCAGCGTCACCAGAGTCAATGGCTGTGCCGTCAACAGTGTGTTGTGCGGTGTAGCGGGTTCGTCTGTGCGGACCAGACTCTGATCGCTGAACGCCAGTGCCAGTTTGATGGCTTCACGTTCCCCAAAGTACAGTTGCCGCAGATCGTTGAAACGCGTTGAACCAATCGACGCCGGTGATCCAATGATATGATCCATGGTTTCAAACGCGGCCGCGATTCCGGAGTACGTAGGCTTGAAGCGATCCAGACCCGGAGGCGAATGGACTCCAAATCCCACGGGCCCGAACGCGTCATAGTGTCGCAACCCCAGCAGATGCGCCAGCTCATGAGCTCCAAGCTTCGCCGACAGGGCGATGAAGTTCTCCACCGTGGACGCTGGCTTCGGCAGATCGGGCGCCTGAATCTGGTCTCCGTCAGCAACCTCAGATGGGGCCGCCACCGCTTTCAGGCCGGCTTCCAGAACTTCTCGACCACCCAGCATCCCGTTGATCTGAACTGTGCCGGTACCGCCCGGATTGATGTTCCCGAAATCGATCTCCGACGCTTCACCGCCCGGTCGACCGGACGATGGAGTACGGTTGAAGTAGATCGTGACGTACTGCGATTCGTCATTGCGAATTTCGAGCGGCATGCCGTCCCGATCCAGGACGAATCGCACATCAAACCCCACATAGGCCTGCTCGATCCGCCCCTTGACGTCCAGTGTATCCATTGTGGAATACACATATTCGCCCGCATCGTTGTTGCTGTGGAAATCCAGGTACACCCACTGCGTCTTTGTCTGAGCGACCGGTGTTCCGGATGTGAACGATCCGCTGGAGAGGAACCGAGCTCCACTCAGCACATTACTGCGGGCGTTTCCGAAGATCGTATCCGCTCCGGAGGTCCCGATCACATTTTCCACGCCCATGCCGTTGGTCAGCTGAAGCACGAGCACAGTCTGTTCACCGGCCTGGGACTGCGGTGTGGTGATCGCCAGGTCCAGTATCACCGGCCCTGCGAGATAGGACGAGAAATCCAGTGTGTCGCGGCTGAGATCCATCACAGATGGAGTGCCAATGAACGCTTCATCGATGGTGATGTTGCCCGTGGGCGTTCCTACAAATCGATACAGATCATCTCCATCACCGCCTCGCAAAATGGCAGAATTCACTGTTCCGGAGAATACGGCCTGATCGTCGTCCTCGTCGCCCTGGAACAGCACATGGTCGGTCGTGCCTCGAAGGATCAGCAGGTCTTCCCCCGAACCGCCAAAGAAGTCGACAGCAGATCCCACATGGGACAGCGTGTCAATCAGGAGGCTGTCGTCGCCGTCGTTGCCATACATCGCGGTCGATTGAATGTTGCGTCCGGTGACTCGCACAACATCGTTGAACGGGCTGCCAATCACAGAGATGCTGCCGATGTTGTCGCCGGAGCTGATGACAGTCGACAAGGCCTTGCTGTTAACATCGATCAGCCCAACTGTACTACCACTGTTCAGCAGCGTGTCAAAGGCGCTCGAAAGCAAGTTCGTTCCAAACATGCGGATCACATCCAACCGATGTCCGAAGTTCTGCAGAGTGTTTTTACCGTCACCTCCGAAGAGCTCCAGTGAACCAACGTCATTGCCGCTGTTCTGCAGAATGTCGGTCCCTTGTCCGCCGATGAGCGCCACACGCGTCATATTGCTGCTAAAGTTCAGCACGGTGTCGTTGCCATCACCGCCATCCAGTTCCACATCGAACGCAGAGCCCGCATTCTGATAGAACGCGTCGTCGCCGGAACCACCCCGCATTCGCAGTGTGCCTCCGCTGCGACCTCGGTTCTCGAAGACGTCATTACCGTCCCCGGCATCAAATACAAACTGATCGATCCCATATCCCAGATTGAGGAGCAGATCGTTTCCCGCACCCCCGAAGAACTCAAACTCCGCGGCATTCATCCCGCCATTCTGAAGCAGATCATCGCCATCACCGCCTTCGACAAAGACCGAACGGACATTCGCAGCCCAGTTAATAAACGCGTCCGCTCCGTCATCAAACGAACCGGCTTCCAGGGTCAGTTGAATACCGTCCGTGGCGGACGCCTGATTGATCCACCAGTCGGATCCTGCACCACCCACCATCCGAACGACCTGGGTCTTTGTCCCAGAGTTGATGAGTCGATCGTCACCCGCTTCGGCATAGAACGTCGAACTGCTCAGGGCATATCCGCTGTTGATGAATCGATCGTCGGCATCGCCGCCATAGTATTCAACACCACTGACATTCGAACCGGTGTTGATCAGAGTGTTGCTCCCGTTCAGGGCATAGAACACAATGCCGCTGACATCGTCGCCATCGTTGGCAAAGACATCGTTGTCATCGCTGCCCTGAATCACAATATTGGTAATTCCGCTGGCA
>JAEUIH010000006.1 GCA_016795105.1 Planctomyces sp. | reverse complement strand
ATCTGAACTCAAGACAATGATCCGCAACGTTTCGGGAAAAGGGAACGCAGAGACGCGGAGGCGCAAAGACGCAGAGAAAACACAACGCGGCTTCGAATCGCAGGCAGGGTTGGTGATTTAACCACTAAAGACACGAACCACACGAAAGAATCGCAGGGGGTTAAGAGTTCGGGATATGGCAGGAGAATGGTGGCAGAAGAATGGTGGCAGAAGAATGGTTGAGTTCCGCATTCTCCTGCCCCAATTCTCTTGCCATCATGCTCATGTTCAGCACAGAGGTCATCACTCGCAATCGAATTCCCATCCCTGCGATTCCCCTCCGTGACTCCGTGCCTTTGTGCGCCAAATTACATGCCTGGCCAGAACGCCTGAGGATTCGGATTTGGCGCACGGAGGCACAAAGACACAGAGGGAATCGGGCTCAACGCAGCGGTTCGTTCGTTGGCAGAAGAATGGGGGCAGGAGAATGGCAGAGTCCAGCATTCTTCTGCCCCAATTCTCTTGCCATCTGAGAACACAAGCCTCTTGACCACGGAAGACGCGCAGAAGATGGAAGAATCACGGAAGTGCCCGATTGTGCTTTTTCGTGTGGTTCGTGTCTTTCGTGGTTACCAACCAACCTGTGTGATTCTTTGCGTCTCTGCGCCTCTGCGTCTCTGCGTTCAATTTTTGAGTCACGGCGATATGCCTGAATCTGAACTCAAGACAATGATCCGCAACGTTTCGGGAAAAGGGAACGCAGAGACGCGGAGGCGCAAAGACGCAGAGAAAACACAACGCGGCTTCGAATCGCAGGCAGGGTTGGTGATTTAACCACTAAAGACACGAACCACACGAAAGAATCGCAGGGGTTCAGCAGTTCGGGAGATGGCAGAAGAATGGGGGCAGGAGAATAGCAGAGTCCGGCATTCTTCTGCCCCAATTCTCTTGCCAACTGAATACACCCAGAGACAGAGTTCGTTGTTGTGAATTCCAATCGCAGGCGGGGTTGACATTTGAACCTCGAAACACACGACAAAATCCCGCTAGTACTCGATTGTGTTCTTTCGTGTGATTCGTGTTTTTCGTGGTTACCAATCACGCTGCATGCGATTCTGTATTCCGTGGTTACCAATCACCATGGCTACGCGCTGGATGCAGTCGGAACCAATTCACCGCCATCCTCGCAGTGCAACTCGCCGCATAAAAACCTTGCGGCACGAAAAGAATTCAACTGTTCGTAGTCCACAGAGCACCAGGTCAAATGCGAATCACGCTTTCGTCCATCCTGCGTTTCGAGATATCCGGGACCAGACAGCCTTCCGCAGGATAGCCAGCCACCACGATCAGAAATGGGCGTTCATTCTCTGGTCTCTTCAGCAGTCGATTCAGAAACTGCATGGGGCTGGGAGTGTGTGTGAGCGTCGCAAGCCCCGCATAGTGCAGCGATGCCAGCAGAAACCCAACAGAAATCCCTACGGACTCGCTCACATAATAGTGCTTTCTGCGTCTGCCATCCGGCATCTGCCCCCAGGTCTCAGCAAATACACAAATCACGATGGGTGCAGTCTCAAGAAACGGCTTCTCTGAATTTGTGCCAAACGGAGAAAGTGCTTTCAGCCACTCATCGGGAGCTCTGTTCTGATAAAACTCGCGTTCCTCAGCTTCCGCTGCTTCTCGAAGCTCTTTGCGAGTCCCCGGATTCGACACGACCACATACTTCCATGGCTGTTGGTTTGCGCCGCTTGGCGCCGACAAAGCGACTCGCAGACATTCATCAACCGTTTCGGAGTCCACGGGTTCCGAAGAAAAGTCCCGAACCGTGCGTCGCGTGAGCATATGTGCCGCAAAGCCGGCTGCCCGAAAATGCTCCTCTGCTCGACTCCACCGCCGATGCTCAGAATACTTGCGAAATGTGGACTGCATTCTGAACCTCCTGCCGCGGACCCCGTGCCGCGAACCCCGAACTCTAGGCCGCGTCCCGCACCATTTCTTCGGCCAGCTTGCGTCGGCGAGCCCTCTTTCGAGTCTTATGCATATCGCGGTCTTCATCGGAGCTGGTTTCAACAAAAAACGATCCTGCCAGCAGTCTGTAGAAGAACAACAGCGTAAATGCGCCAAGAACGGCCGCGAAAAATCCCTTCCCACTGATGGGGTCGATCGAAGCATCTCGCCAGAAGAAGAGAACGGTTCCGCATCCAATGACGCTGCCACCAATTCCCATCAGCATCGTCGCTACGGCTCCTCCGGGGTCACGCCCCGGCATAATCGCCTTTGCGGCTAACCCGGTCAACGTGCCAAACCCTACCCAGCGGAGCAGTTCATTGAGACTCTCCCTGACGATATTCATCATTTCGGCTTCGGTCATCTGCCTGCCCTCCCCCAGTGCGCAATCCGACGTCTGCCGCCAGAAAATCGCCCTGAGGTATGATCGTCAAATTCGTGACGATCGTTGCAGTCAGAGAGTCTCACTTCAGAAAGGTCGCACGATTTCCGATTGCTACATGCGGGTTCCGGCAGGATTTGCCGAGTTCCGAGCGATCAAAGCATCAAGTTCAAGTCTCAACCGATCCAGAATCTGATCGTATGGAAAGGCGCCCAGTGTCTCCGGCCCCTTTTTCAGATTCACATGGGTCGGTCCGCACCACAACCCAAGGTCCGCCTCATCTGTTTCGCCTGGTCCATTCACCCGACAACCCATGACGGCAATCGTGATGCGGTGATCTTCGGCATATCGAGTCATCTCGCGAACCTGTTCGGCCAGCTCCACAAACGCTTCGTTCTCGACGCGTGAACAACTTGGACAGCTGATAATATTGAGCGTCTTCAGGCCATAGTCGACAACACTTCGCACTCGCCCATTCGCAATGTCGTCCAGAATTTTTCGCCCGGCGACAATTTCCTCGTGCTTACGGTTGTTCGGAACGGTCAATGACACCCGAATTGTGTCTCCTACACCTCGGCTGATCAATTGCTCAAACGCAATGCGAGTCTTAATGATGCCGTCCGGCGGCATTCCGGCTTCTGTCACGCCCAAATGGATTGGTACATCCGGCCGCTTTTCAGCGAACCGACGGTTGACGTCTATCACCTTTTGAGGATCCGAGTCCTTGAGCGAAACGCAGTAGCGATCAAAGCCCAGTCCATCCAGCAACTCACAGTGCTCCCACGCACTCTCGAGCATCGGTGAAATCGAATCCGTCTCCGCAAATCTGGATTTCACCGCCGGATCAACCGACCCACAGTTGACCCCAATCCTCATGGCACAATCATGGTCTCGGGCGACCTGAACAAGGTATTCAACCTTCTGCTGCCATGGCTTTGACGTCTCATGGTGATAGAGATGACCAGGGTTGTATCGAATCTTGTCGACATACGGCGCAATCACTTCGGCTAACCGATAATTTTCCTGCAAATCCACGGACAGATTGCCACTGACCTGCCTCCGAATTTCCATCAGAGCCTCAGCATCCTTCATGCTGTCAATCGCCACCCGGACAACATCCGCTCCGGCATTCACCAGATCCTGAATCTGGCGCACCGTCGCGTCGATGTCCTGAGTCCGTGTAGCTGTCATGCACTGGACAGCAATCGGCTCACCTCCGCCAATTGCTGTTGAACCAATTTGCACCCTGCGCGTCGGATTTCTTTCAATCACCGTCTGACCCTTTACCCAGTCCTGTTTCAACTTACCAGTCCTGCTTCAAGAGTCTGAATTCCGCAGAAAACAGCTCTTTCAGGATAGATTCCGTCTGATCTGAGAATTCTTCACCCGTGGAAAGTGGTTTCCAGCCAAATCCGTCCAGAAGTCGCCAGGCACTCAATCGCAGAATCCTGCCGGATTGCTTTGTCATCGGTTGCCAAAGTCTGCCCGAATTCGAATGTATCGAAAAACCACCTTCAATCAGCGACCATACGCCGAAAACAAATTCTTCCGGCTTCACATCCGCCGGAAACTCCAAATCCCCCTGAACAATCGCGTCCCGGACAACTCCTGCAACAATTCCTGTTGCCTGACCATTCATATGGCTCGCAGCGATTCGCTTTTCAGAATTCGCCTTCTCCCAAACTGTACCCGATCTGACAATTTCCTCAATCCGGTAATGGTCCGTCCGGATCCGGGCAAACAGCTCTATGGCAACCAGAATTGCCGTCATTCGTTGCCTGGAAGTCCCCCGAAACGACGCAGCTCGCTGGACCCACCCGAGCCGAAGCTCGAGTGATTCCATCAGAACTGCCAGAATCAGGTCTTCCTTGCAGGAAAAGTGGTTGTACAACGTCCCCCGCGAAACACCAATCTCGACGGCGATTGCTTCAAGTCCAAACCCGTGGTACCCCTCCGACAGCACCTGAGCTCTTGCAACTCGAATAATCTGCTGCTCTCGCTCACGGATCTGCTGCTGCTTCGCACTCAGCCCCAACGTTCCACTCCCTCTGAATACTCCTTCCCGGCAATTCTGCTGGGGAAAAATATCAGTTTTTCCTGCTTCATGAATCCATGAGCATTGAACATCGGTCGAGTCTGACACAAAAAAAGAGCTGCATCGCCGAAAGCGATGCAGCTCTAGTTGTTTTCAGAAACGATCCCTTGTCTTACTGCTGATGGAAATTGCTAATTCAATCTCCGCTCAGTTGTCACTTCAGCTATTCCGGAGTACTAAACTGTGCAGCAATCAGCCGTCCCAGAATCTTGACAAATCCTTCTTCAAGCCGGATTCGTGTGCGGCCCCCGGTCTCCGTTGGCCGAAAATCCACTTCAATTCGGTCGTCACCTTCTGCCATCGTGTCTCTGAAGATCTGACCTGCGCGTGCACGCCGACGAGCAGCTTCGCCGTTGCGACCTCCACGGCCTCGACCTCCACCTTCACTCTGTGCAACCTCGGCCGGAGCTGGCTTCGGTTCCGTAGAGTCTGCTGACTGATCAGTGGCTGCAGCTTCACCCCCCTCCGCCCGCAACCCTGCACTGCTTTCGATTGATTTGCTCACACGCTGCTGCATGTCAATCAGCTTGTTCATGTTCACAATGATGCGAAAGTTTGCTGGTGTCTGGCGTTCCTGAGGATTCTTCAGAGCTTCGTCCAGCTGTGTCATCACAGCTTTGAGCTGATCGAACGAATCGGCTCCACCAATCGTCCACCACATCGCAGTCGGACTGCTTCCGACCGTAATTCCAATATCGCTTCCAAACACTTCTGTTGCCGGCGGCGGCTGCACCTTCAAGGTGAATCGATGAAACGTAATCCCCAGGTGTTCCCCGTAGCCGACCGTCAGTTCTCCGGCCTTTTCAATGTCCGCCGCGTGCTGCAAACGGCCAAATAAGTCCTGAAGTCCGGCCGCCATTCCTTCACCTTCCTGAAGTCTCATGGCACCCACGATGGCAAGCTTATCCGACTTATCACTGTAAAACTGAGCAAACACGTCCATGTGACCTTCGTCGAGTGTCTTCTGGAGTGATGTCAGTGCCTGTCCAATCGCGCCCTCTTTGTCAGGAACCGGCCCCAGATCGTTGATTTCAATCTGGCGGACAATCTCCATCTTCATCCCGTCCAGAATCTCAATAAACGCGTTCTTGTCCCGCTCATTCACGGTCGACGACATCGAAAATGAGACCGGTGCATCGTCATTCAACAGCGGAATGAAGTAACTCGGCTTTGTCGTGGAATCAAAGATCTCGTCGAACAGTTTGGTGCCTGCAACAGCGTCCACAACCATGTCAAAGTTGACGGCCTGTTCGTCCTGCACAACATCAACGCCCATGGTGATACGGTCACATTCTTCGAGCAACTGCTTCAAGGCTGCGACGCTGCGATCACCTTCTGCTCTTCTCATCTTGTAAGCACCTTCCGGCTCATCATCTCGCTGCTGCAGCTGCGAAGATACGCCGGCAGTGATCAGATTTGTCAGAAGTACTCGAGTCCCGGCGGGGATCGATGCAATATCCAGAGTCATTGAGACATCAAACTGCCGAGCCTGACTGGCCACCAACTGATCCGGCTCCGGCAGCTCCCGGTCCAGAATCGTGGGCGACGGATTGTCGCCAAGCGGGATAAACGCATACCCGCCTCGCATCATCATCGGAATCGTGCGGTTCGGGCCAATGATCTCATATCGGCCCTCTTCAGTTGTATCCTTCCGAATGACAACCGGTGCCTGCTCAATCAGCTTCTGAGCATCCTCGACAGAATCAACCGGCACAAACGCAATGAACTCCGGAAGCGGCGGAATCGCAACCGGCAAATAAACCATGATTCCAAACGGCTTGTCTCGATTGAAGCCCTTCAGTCCATTGAGTCGTGAATCCAGCAGCTCTTCCACAAGTTTGAACGAATCCGGATTGCCGGATGCTTCAAAAATGTACTTTGCCTCGTCCACAAACCGGTTTGCACTGGCAAACGTCACGGTGGCTAAAGGTCGAGTCCCTTCCTGAATCAGACTGAATTCTTCGTCTCCGGATTTCTTCTCACTGGCTTCATCCGTTGACTGAGCCATCACTGAACTTCCAGCGCCCAACACTGCGGCAACCGCCATCCAGCAACATCCAATGCCCAAAACACTCGCCCGAAACATCGTTTTCACATTCAAATTCATAGATAATTCCCTCACTCGGGTCAGCTCACACAACAAATTCAAGATGCCTGTCGCCTATTCGCTGTTCGCTCGCGTTTCTCAACGACTCGACAACAGCTTTCAACTGTTTCTCAGCTTTTCAAACGCTGATTCACTCAAAAAGAGTCGTTGCGAACAGCCGTGTTTCCGGAAGATGATCATCTTTTCCGTTTCGCAATGCCTTCACACTCCTCCATTCGACCTCATTTTCGCGATTCATCCCTCAACCTGCGAATTTCAGTCAAAGAAAAGTGTCCATGTGTACACATCCAAAAATGGAGTGGGTCGAAGGAACGCGGGTCTTGACAGGCTGATTCTGCCGCCGACCGGGTATGAAGTTCTGGAATCAGCAGAAGTGTGTGCAGGGGTCTGACAAGTCGTGGATTTTTGGCCCTTCAAACTACTGAAGCCATGTTGATGGCATTTTGTGGCACAGCTACAACGGCCGCGTCTATCCCGGCGCGGATGGTCTGTTTACTGGAGTATTGCAACGATAGTCCGGTGACCATTGTGCCGAGTTCGGAAACAGGATTCAGGTTTGAGGAACGTCATGAAGATCGTTCGAAACCCACGCAGGTGGCTATCCCGGCTGGCAAAATTCTCCGTCACAACCGCCATGCTGGCGGCGGCACTGCCGGCTGGCGCCCAGGACGGGCCCGGCATGTTCAGCAGGACGCCGCTGTTCAGTACGCCATCCGGCTCTGCGTCGGAAGTCGTGGATTCGAACCGTCGCGGATTTGGGATGTCGTTCCGAGGAGGTCACATCGCGGGCGACACGGTTGGTCGTTCGGATTCTGTGACTCACATTGGGCTCACCCCTTACATCAACATTGAAGACGGCCTGCTGTTCGGAGACTCGCGACTGATGCGAGGCAACGACGGCGGACTGGTCTGGAGCTTTGGTGGTGGTTATCGCCATTTCATCGCGGATCTGGATGTCGTTGCGGGCGTCAACAGTTACTTTGACAACGACGACCTCACAGGCGCGGACCTTCAGCAGTGGAGTATTGGTGCTGAACTTCTGGCTCAGCGCTGGGAGGCTCGCGGGAACATCTACAACAGTATTGGAGATGTTTCTGCTCAGGTCGGGAGTCGCGTTGATCAGGGAAGTGTGGCATTTGTTGGCCAGAACATTCAATACTCTCGAATCGATTCGTTCGCCGAAGGACTCGAGGGTTTCGATTCCGAAATCGGTTTCCTTCTGCCAGGCGAGATTTCTGAGCGATTCGACATCCGTGCGTTTGGCGGAGGTTACTTCTACGAAGGTGACAACATTGACGGCTTTGGCGGCTGGTCAACTCGGCTGCAGACAGATATCGGCAGCTGGCTGGAACTGGGACTCAAACTGACCGACGACGAAGTCTTCAATACCACAGTGTCTTTCAGCGCGGCTGTCCACTTCGGTGGCTTCAAGAGTCAGGAACACACGAAACGATCGGCCATTCAGCGGTTCCGCGAGCCAGTACGACGTAATATGAATGTCGTCACGGCGGAAACTGATGTGGTAACTCCGGGGCAGATCGCGACGAATCCGCTGAACGGGCTGGCATTTACGGTCGCTCACGTGAACAGCAATGACGGGATTGGGCCATTCAACGGTACCGTTGAAGACCCTTATCAGTCTCTGTCCACCGGACTGGCAAGTGGTTCAGACATTGTGTTTGTGCATGCAGGAAGCACGTTCAACGCAGTACCCGACAACATTGTCAATCTGGCAGCAGGACGACAGCTGCTGGGTGAAGGTTTGATTTCCGCAACGACGGGTGACCGGATTGTACAGAACCAGATCACTCTTGGCGGGGTTGGAAATCTGACTCTTCCATCATCTCCAACATTCCTCGCCAGCGGTCAGACTCTTGCTCGACCAACACTGCTGAATTCCGTCGGCAACGCGGTGACGATGGGAAGCAACAGTCAGCTCAGCGGCTTCATCATCGACACTCCAACCGGACATGGGGTCTTCTCCAACGGTTCAAGCAACACGAAAATCAACGACACCGAGATTCGTAATGCGGGTGGCAGTGGCATTGAGCTGACGAACACCACCGGCACAACAACGATCTTCAACACAATCATCCGAAATGCGGTTGGTCCAGGCCTGCATGTCAGTGGTGGAACAGGTGAAATCGGATTTCGATCAGGAAGCACAACTGAAGATCCTTCATGGGGTGCTATCTTCAACACTTCACAGGAAGCCGTGTTGATCGAAAATATGTCCGGTGGATTTGTGAACATGACCGGCAGCACGATCAATGATACTGGTGGAGAAGGTATCCTGATCCAAAACAACACCAGCAACGTTACAATTGACAATGCCAACGTCACGAACAGCACATCGAGCGGCATTGCGATTGTGAACAGTGACGGAACATATACGTTCCGAGACACGATCCGCGGTGGAACGATCATAGACAATGCGGCTCAGGATTCGATCCTCGTGGACAGTCTTGCCGCAACCGGACGAGTAACGTTCGAGAACGTGAATATCACCAATCGACAGAGTGCAGGGATTGAAGTCACTAACTCGGCTGGTGCTGTATCCTTTGGTCAGCCAGTCACGATTGGAACTCCGGCAGGAGGAACTGCTCCGGCGGTTTCAGTCAATGGTTCGGCAGCTACCGGCTCAGTGACGTTTGCTCGCAGCCTTGGAATCACCGGAAGCGGTGGCCGAGGGATCGAGTTAACGGGTAATGCAACCGGAAGCACATTTACAACAACGGGAGCCGTGGGGATTTCATCAACGGCTGGCGAGTCAATCGCGATCATTGGAGACAACGGGACAACCGCTTTCAATGGTGGAGCTACGATTAACCTTCGAACTCTGGAAGGGATATCGATCCAGAATTCTGATGGCTCAATCGCTTTCCGCGGCACAACGCTTGTAACGAATGCCAATGCTTCGAACTCATCGGGTGTTGACATCCAGAGCTCTGAAGCCTCGGTCTTCTTTGCATCGCTGGGAGTCACCAACGCAACCGGCAATCCGGCTGTGAATCTCGTGAATAACATTGCCGGAGCAAATGGGTCTGCTCTCATCACGTTTGCCGATCTGACCATTACATCCACCGGAGGCGAAGGTCTGTTCGGCCTGAACAACACCAACATTCGAGTGAACGACGGTACAATCAACTCGACAGGTGCGGCAGCCGTGAATCTGGAAGAAACCGGAATTCAGGTGGCACTGGAACGCGTCGACAGTATTGGATCGCCGGACTTCGGGATTCGGCTTGTTGAAACGAACAAGGGTATCTTTAACCAGTTCAGTGTAACGGGTGACACCAGCGTCGCAGGACTTGGCAGTGGTGGTACCATTCAGACCGCCGCCGCGGCCGGCGTGCTGATGCAGAATGCAGGACAGGTCCGACTCCAGAGAATGATTCTGGATGACAATCAGTTCGGCGTCGTTGTGCAGAACAGCGGGCTGGACGACGAAGATGACCAGTACCTGCAGTTCTACAACAGCCGTATCAGTCGTTCCAATGTACGCGGCATCGACAGTCTGAATCTGATTCATCTCGACATTCAGGATTCGCAGTTCGACGACAACGGTGACGATGCTGCGTTGGGACGTGAGACGATCCTTGCTCAGTACGACGAGCTGCTGAACGACGATGACACAACGGAATTCTCCGAATTCGACAATCCGTACCTGGTCACAATGCTGCGATCGACGATTATCGACAACAGCACTGACGCAGTTTTGATTCAGAGTCTCGCGGCCGCGAACGGTGCTCATCTCGGAGTTGACTTCGACCGAAACAACTTCACAGTCACTGACACGACTGACCCAACCGGAAACGGAACTCGCGACGACGCGGTGGTACTCCGATGGAATGGCCCGGCATTTACCAACTTCTCAACAAACACGATTCTGCTGTCGGGAGCTGAAGCACAAACAGCGTTCGACCTTCAGTCACTCTCCACAACGGACGTGTATGAACTGGACCTGTTGAGTAACCAGGTGAACTCCACCGTCACGGGAACGGTCGCTGGTCAGCAAATCGGTTTGACACTCCGAACGTTTGGACCATCGTTCAGCGATATCGACAACAACGCATTTACCTTTACAGGTGGCGAAGGTCGAGGGATGGAGTTCTCACTGGCTGCTGAGGCAGTTGCGGTGATCACCGACAACTCTATCATTGATAACACTGATGGTGGTGCCGGCATGATCTTCACCACAGTCAGCCAGCCATCCAGCTTTACAATTGCAGGGAACACAATCGGGCTGTTTGATGCAGGCACTGGAATTGAAGAAGGGATTCTGTTTAATTCCGTTGCAGGCACAGTCAATCTGTTTGGAAATCAGAACAATATTGTCGCCCTGCTGAATCCAAATACTCCGAACGCCTTCATCGAAACGATCTTTACAATGCCCGGCGGTACTGCGAACGGAACGATCATCGTCAACGGTGTTCGAGTCCCATAAGCACAACGGATTTCAGAACGACGAGCCATTGCCTGGAAAAGATCGGGGCATGACGTAGAATCCCTGCGTCATGTCCCAGGATCGCATGTCAGCTCTCCGATCACTCGACGATCTGGCTCGTCTTTTTGGTACTCTTCCCGGTTTTCCTCAGGTGCTTGATGCACTGGCTGCCGGAAACAGTGCCGCAATTGACGGAGCCTGGGGATCATCCTGCGCTCTTAGCGTCGCTGCACTGTCCCGATCGTTCCCCGGGCATACGCTGCTGATCCTGCTGCCAACAGTTCGCGACGCTGAAGACTTCGCGGACGAACTCACGGATCTCGTCCCGCAGAAAACTCGCCATTTCCCGGCCTGGGAATCCCTGTCCGCTGAACGCGACCTGAGTGATCCTGTATTTGCATCCCGGCTGTCAATTTGTCGTCTTCTCCAGATTCCGGATTCTGCCGAACGAATCGTCACCTGCCTTCCAGCCCTGCTCCAGCCGGTCCCGACTCGATCGACAATCGCAGCTTCAACCCGTCGAATCGGACGAGGAGATGAACTCAACCTGGATGAGTTGTCCGACTGGCTGCTGAAGCGAGGGTTTGAACGCGTCACCGCAGTAGAAATGCCTGGGGAATTCAGCATTCACGGCGGGATTCTCGACATCTTCGCGCCAACAGACCAGGACCCTGCTCGCCTGGAGTTTTTTGGTGACGAAGTCGAGTCCATTCGCAGGTTTGACGTCGAAACTCAGAGGCGTCTGTCAGACCTTTCGGAGTTCTCAATTATCGCTCCGACGGATTTGGAATCCCCGCCCGGAGCGGCCCCGGCGAGCGAGAACTGTGAGAGCATTCTCGACTCGCTGCCACCGAACACGATTATCGTTCTGAGTGATATGCCTCAGACCATCAGTGAAGGTCGAATGTTTATGCAGCGACTGGCAAATCCGGTCGGCATGTATGGCGTCGATGCAACCATGGCTCGATTGATGGATTTCCCGTCGGTGACCATCGACGCGCTCGGAGCAGATAGTTTTGAAACTTCCTGCCATCTGAAAGTGGAACAACTCGAACGGCTCTCCGGAAGTCGACAGGACGCCATCACCGAACTCTCCGAACTGCTGCTCGAAGACGAACGTCTGCTGCTTTGCTGTCACAATGAAGCAGAGCAAACTCGTCTTTCCGAACTGATTGCAGAAGCCGAAGCCGGCGGTATGGCATCCCTTTCTCATCGAACGCAGCTTTGCACAGGTCGAATCCGCCGCGGATTTCGAATGCTGGAACAGAGGCTGATTGTCATCAGCGACAATGAGCTGTTCTCGAGAACTCAAACTCGTACAACCGTTCGAAAAAAGCGATCATCCGCAGATTCCAGAGCGATCGATACGTTTCTGGATCTCCGGGAAGGGGATCTGGTCGTACACGTCGCTCATGGCATTGCCCGATACCGGGGCCTTGTCATGGTAGACAGTGAAACGCAGAAAGAGGAACACCTGCTTCTTGAATTCCGTGATCAGGTGACTGTCTACGTACCAGTTTCGCTGATCCACCTCGTCCAGAAGTATATTGGCCCGACCAAGACAACACCTGAACTCACGAAGCTCGGCGGTACTGCATGGAACAGAAAGAAGGAACAGGTTGCCGATGCTGTCACAGACATGGCAGCAGATATGCTGAGGTTTCAGGCAGAACGTGCCTCGAAGCCGGGGCTTCAGTGCCAGGCCGACAGCCACCTCCAGCAGGAATTCGAACACGCGTTTCCATATACTGAAACGGTCGATCAGCTTTCGGCGATTGCCGACTTCAAGACAGATATGGAAAGTCCTCGTCCAATGGATCGTCTGATCTGCGGCGACGTTGGATTTGGAAAAACTGAAGTTGCGATGCGAGCGGTCTTCAAGGCAGTTGACAATGGACGTCAGGCCGCGATTCTGGTGCCTACCACTGTTCTGGCAGAACAACATTTTCGCACATTCACTCAGCGGATGGCCGAGTTCCCGGTTGCTGTTGAGATGTTGTCACGATTCAGGTCACCGGCTGAACAAAAGCAGATCATCGAGAAGGTCAGGACCGGTGAAATCGACATCCTGATCGGCACACATCGTCTCGTTTCAAAAGACGTCAGGTTCCGTGACCTGGGACTTCTCGTGATTGACGAAGAACAGAAATTCGGAGTCAAAGTCAAGGATAAACTCAAACACCTGCGTCTTGAAGTCGACGTACTGACGCTGACCGCAACGCCGATTCCAAGAACTCTGCATATGTCGTTGCTGGGCATCCGGGATATCAGCAGTCTGACGACTCCGCCTCGCGATCGAGTACCCATCGAAACTCGTGTCAGCCGTTTTGACGAATCACTCATCCGCAGTGCAATCATCCGGGAACTGAATCGTGGCGGGCAGGTCTATTTCGTACACAATCGAGTCTATGACATCGAACAAATTGCAGATCGAATCAGACGGATTGTCCCGGAGGCGACTCTGACGATTGCCCACGGGCAGATGCATGAGGACGAGCTGGAATTGGCCATGATGGACTTCGTCACAGGGCGAGCCAATATTCTGCTGGCAACAACGATCATAGAAAGCGGTCTGGATATCCCGAACGCGAACACAATGTTCATTCATCAGGCGGATATCTACGGTCTGGCGGATCTCCATCAGCTGAGAGGACGTGTGGGACGGGATCGCCATCGAGCCTATTGTTATCTGCTGCTTGAAGACGGCAGGACTGTTACTTCAAAGGCGACACGCCGTCTGCGAGCGATCGAAGAATACAGCGATCTTGGCGCTGGGTTTCGCATCGCGATGCGTGACCTTGAGATCCGGGGTGCCGGTAACATCCTTGGCACCGAACAGAGCGGCAACATTGCCGCCGTCGGATATGAACTCTATTGCCAGCTCCTCGAAAATGCGGTCCGCTCTCTCCGAAAGCAGCCTCTGAGATACCAGAAACACGCCAAGATTGAACTGCCGGTTATGTCCTGTGTTCCGGATCGTTATGTTTCTGACCCCAAACTCAAGATCGAAATCTATCGCCGGATTTCTCAGGTTAATCGCCTTCCCGACCTCGTCGAACTCGAAGACGAACTTCGCGACAGATTCGGTGCGATTCCAACACCGACCCGCCGCATGATTCAGCTTCGAGAACTCAATCTCAGGGCAATTTCATGGCGCATTGAGAACATTCATCTGCAGGATGGATATGCGATTCTTCGATATCGGAACGGCAAACTGATTCGCATGCTGGCCCACCTGCATGATGGCGATCTGAAGGTTGTTGATGCTCATGACGCATACTGGCCACTGGATGCCGACGAAAACGACGGAGCGGCCGTTCTGGATGAACTCCTGAAGGCTCTGTCGATTGCGGAGCCTCCCGTTCCTGAATTTGAATGAAATACGAAAGCCGGATTTGCTGATTGTCGTACCATTCTGCAGTTCCTGCCGATGCCTGATGATTCAGCCATCCCGAATTCACGACCAGTGGCGATTTTCTCCCGGATTGGCTTAATTCCGGACCTGTCATTTGATCATACTTCCAACGTTCATTTCCCAGTTCGAAGGAAGGATCCATTCGATGACAAACTTTCAATACGGCCTGACAGCTGTCGTGCTGTCGATCGCATTGTTCATCCCGTCCGCCGACGGGAGTATCGAAGCCGTCAAGGGTAAACGCTATTCCCTGACAAAGCAGCATGGCCCATGGATGGTGCTTGTTGCAACAATTCGCGACGTCGACGAAACGGATCGCCGAATTGAAGGAGGAATGTCTGCCAGAGAAGCTGCGGACCAGATCGTTTACGAACTGCGTCTGAAGAAGATTCCGGCTTATACGTACGAACACGAAGAAAAAATCGAACAGCTCGACGAGAATACTGGCGCCGCACTCGACAGTCGCCACTATGTCGCACAACACGGATCGATCTCAGTTCTTGCCGGCAACTTTCGAAGCAACACCGATGACGATCTCAAGAAAGTTCGCGACTGGATTCGGGACAAGTTTCGTCCCGACTTCCTGATGGATAAGAAGAACGGTGGCCTCTATTCGAAGACCCCCGGACGACCTGGACCACTGAAGCCATTCATTACCGTTAATCCTCTGCTGTCACCCGAAGAAGTCCGCGAAAAGACTCTCGACAAACTGGTTATCTCGCTGAACTCAGATATGGAACACTCCCTGTTCCGCAATAAGGGCAAGTACACTCTGGTCGTCGCCACCTTCTCCGGAAACAGCATTCTGCAGATTGGAAACCGAACCGATGAATCTGCCAAAGCCAAGTTCGACCAGGTTCTCGGAGGCCATCTGGACAAGACCGCGAATGACGCCTGGGCTCTGACGGAGGCTCTGCGAACCGCGAAGAAAATCGGCTACGATCAGGACTTTGAAGCCTGGGTCTATCATGATCGAACCAAGTCGCTCGTGACCATTGGTTCGTTTGACGACCCGAATGACCCACGTATCCAGACTCTCGCCACTCGATTTCGAGCAAAGATGGGACGTCATCCCCGGACCGGTGAGCCGATGCCAACCGCCGAACTGCTGACGATTCCGAAAGATGCCTTCAAGAACGGTGTCACGCCCGACAAACAGTGGATCTTTGATCCGGAACCGAAACTGATGAAGGTTCCAAAGATACGATAACGGTCACCGAACTGACTCTGAACTCTCCTGCCGCCCGAGTGATGTCAATACGACGCGATCTCGGGCGGTGTCTCGTTTCAGAAGCTGGATTCTTGCTGCTGACAGTCGATGTTCGGCCGTTCGCTGAATCCGCAACAGTTGAGCAGTAAAGTCCACGTGTGCTTCGCCGGCTTCATCTGCTTCTCTCTCAATGGCCGCAGCCAGCCATGGGCCATAGTGCCGAATGAGTCCGTCATCCGCGGCAACAAACATCTGTGCTGAACCAGGGTCTCCCTGACGAGCACTGCGGCCTATCAACTGGCGATCCATGCGACCGGAATACTGACACTCACCAACGATGACATGCAGGCCACCCGCCGCAAGAGATTCGTTCGTCAGGCAAATGTCAGTTCCTCTCCCGGCCAGGTTTGTGGCAATCGTCACCATGCCTGGCCAGCCGGCTCGTTCAATAATCTCTGCCTCCGTCGCATTCTGAATACCATTCAGGATTTGGAAGGCAACATTCTGTTTCCGAAGCTCGTCCCCAAGCCGCTCACTTTCGACAATGGACTGCGTACCTGCCAGCACAGGTCGGCCGGATTGATGGTGCCGCAGAATTTCGCTGACCATCGCCTGTCGGCGACTGATCCCGGATACAAAAAAACGGGTTGGAAACACAATCCGTGCGCAAGGTCGCCTGAGGGGTATCCCGACAATTGGCAGGCCATAAACTTCTTTCAGTTCACGATCGCAACCCGAAACTGTTCCTGTCATTCCGCAAAGCAGGGAGTACAGTCGGTAGAATCTTTGTCGAGTCATCCGTGCGACGGCTTCTCGCTCCGCGGTCACTAAGACACCTTCCCGCGTTTCGATCGCCTGATGCAGTCCATCCTGCCAGGAACGATCTTCGAAGATTCTGCCTGTCGATTCGTCCACGATCCGGACTTCCCCCTGATTCACTATGTAGTGCACATCCTTCCGAAACAAGAGAAGAGCTCGAAGTGCCTGCTGTACATAGTCGGCCCAGGGACGAAGCAGCAAGGCAACGGGAATCGGAATCTCCGGACGATGAATCTGCAGCAATCCATCTTCCGTCAATTCAATCATTCCAATGGAGGTGTCGATGCTGAAATGCTGTTCAGCAATGAGTGATTCGGCAACCTGCCGAGCAAGCTGATGAACGGGTACATCCGAAGCCTCTCGAATTCCCGATGAACTCAGTATCAGTGGCGACCCGGCATCATCGATCAGCACACTGTCTGCTTCGTCCACAATCGCCACCGCCAGCGACCTCTGCATCGTAGCTCGCGGTGGAGTTGATGACTGCCGCAGACGATCCAGTAATTGCGCACCGGACCGAACTGTTTCCAGTTGTCTCAGAGTCAGCTGATCTCGCAGGTAGTCAAATCCGAATTCATGCCCTGTCCCATACGTCACGTCAGCATCATAGGCCAGTCTCTTTAATGAGGCGCTGCAGTGCGCCGGTAACGGTGCAGAACTGTGCTCCGGCAACAGTGCAGACGTCATTCCAATCGTCTTCACCACGCTTCGAGCAACTTCTTCGTCGCGAGCAGCAAGATAGAGATTGGGAGTCACAACATGGACACCACGTCCAGCAAGTGCCAGAACTGCGGCCGCCGCTATGGCAGCATATGTCTTGCCTTCACCCGTCTGCATTTCCGCAATGCATCCGTGGCACAACGCGAGACCGGCGGCCAGCTGAACATCATAAAGTTGTACCTGACGTGCGCGGCGAAGCGATTCAATCACGATGGCAAATCCGGCTGTCAGCAGATCGGGGTCCGTCACAGATCGTCCACGCTGAATTGCCGCTCGCAGCTGCATAGCCTCTTCAGCCAGCTCTGAATCACCAGCCGTTGTCAAAGCAAGTGATAGTGCCCGAATGTGAGGAATCAGGCGAGTCGACTCTTCATAAGACACAAAGCGACTGCCCTGCCCGGCATTCGTTCGCGTTTTGAAGATCGACAGCATGTCAGCGTCCTGCTCCGGAATGACCATATCGGCCGGACGACACAGACTCCCCAGACTGCACTGACGCCGCCGGCTTCAGTTGCGAGACTGGAATCACTCGCTCAGCTTTGGCTGGTCCACGCGGCTCGGGAGAAGTCAATTCCCGCTTCGCCGGGCTCTTTGAGATCGCGTCTTCCATTCGATCAGTCATCCAGCCAGACTCATCCGCTCGTATTTCCGGAGCTTCGTGTCGAGTTCTCAGCAACACCCCGGTACTGCGACGAAGTTCGATGATGGAAAGAGCATAGGCGATCTGAGATTCCACAAAGGTAGACTCTTCGTCTGCAAGCCTCTCATATCCGTCGAGCAAATCTTCCAGCAGCAACATGGCTGATTCTTCGGCCATTGGCAGCACTTCAAACCGATCCTTGAGATAGCTGGTTTCGTTCTGTGCAGCCACCATTGCATGATATCGCCCCACCATTTCACGATACGCCGTCTCAACTTCACGGTTCGCAACTTCCACTTCCGTCAATGCCGACTCCACAGTCGCTCGAAATACATTCATTGAACGCTTGAGCTCCCATTGTCTCTGTTCCTGTTTAGCGCGAGCCGCCCGATTTCCCAGAGGAACTTCAAACTCAAGACCAACCGTATACCCAGGTCTGCCATCCGTAAACTGATTCCCGATAGACTCCGGAACCTTTGAATGATCTTCGAGACCCGCGACGTAGGAGCTCACAATGAAGTCCAGCTTTGGAAGCAACTCACTTTTGCTCACACCAAGCCGAACGCTCGAAGCCCGCATCTGCCGGATGGCTCGCGATACGTCCGGACGATTGATCAAGGCCGTCTGGAGAGATTCTCTCAAATGAACGGGCACCAGAAAGGTGGATGGGGATTCCGCCGGGGTTAGCTCCACTGGACCGGAATTCAGCATCGCAGGATCATTCACCAGCAGCCGGAGCTGAGACTCTGAATTGCGAATCGATGTTACCGCCCTCTGCATCCGAGCTTCAGCACGGGCGACGGCCGCTCTCGCCCGAAGTATCTGCCGAGGAATCGTGTCAACCTGATTTCTGGCCTCGAGAGTATTAAGGACCTGCTGAGCAGACGTCAACAGCTTCTGCCTCTGGAAATACTCAGCCCTCGCTCGATAGAGTTGCCAGTATGCTTCGGTGACCCGGAACAGATGCGACTGAAGTTCCTCGAGAACCTCATCACTGGAACTGCTGGTTGCAATTCTTGCGAGAACAATCTGATTTTGATTATACGAGACGCCTCGCTGACTCAGGAGAGGCTGTCGAAAACTCAGCTCCAGTCGCGATGTTGACTGTGGATTCGGCAGCAGAAAAAGTGAATTGTTGGACTGATGCCCAACCCTCTGAGAGATCTCGAATTCGCCGCCAGTCTCGGTCTTCCTGCGAAATCCACCCGCCGCCCGCAAATTGCGATCACTGAATCGATCATCGTTGTTGCCGGTCGTCAATGTATTTCCAACCGGATCATTCAGGTCATCGTAAGTGGTCTCAAGAAACGACCGCCAGTCAAAGGCCGCCTCCTCCTGCAGAACGATTCGCTGCTGTACTTCCGGCTCTGCCTGCAGTGCAAGGACTTGCGGAGAATACAGCATCGCATTCTGAACCAGCGTCCCTACATCGACCGATGCTGAATTCGGCGCAATTCCAAGGTGCTGTAAAACCAGATCATCCCACCACACGCTGAGTTCCGGCGGAAGTTGACCGGTGGCTCCTGGTATGAGTGCCGTCGTCCCTGTCTCCTGAGCGTGCTCCGATCTGCTCATATACTCACCGAGCCACGCTGGAGCATCCGCTTCAACCGTCGCCCGAAATCCGGATGTCCCGGGCGCTGGCCCATATTCCTGCTGCGCTGGCCCATATCCCTGCGGTGCACGGCCAGTTCCCTGCAGCGCTGGCCCGGTTCCCTGGAGTGCTGGACCATAGCCGGAGTGGCCCCCCGGCATTGTTGCTGACTCATTCCGAAACGCCGGCACCGTAAGTGGAGCAGGACTCACTTGATAATCATTCGAAGCCGCCGGGAGACCTCCATCGGACGGAGAACTCCCTGCAGAACCTGGAGGTTGATTGAGGGGCGATGGGATTGAGTAAGGACGCGGAATTGGCGGTGGTGGGGTTGACGGTCCGTCCGCGTTGGGTTTTTGTTCATCAGAAATCAGAGGCGCTCGAGAAACAGGGCGAATCTCAGGCATTGCTACCGTTACATCAGATTCGGACTGATCCTCATCGGCAAGCTGTGATGAACTGAGCCGAATGGGATAAACGGTAGAGCCTCTCGGGGGCTGACCAAATTCGGGCTTGCGCAGTGTCGCGCGACCGGCAGAAACAGACTTTGCCTGCTGAGCCTCCAGACGAACCGGAAGTCCTCCTGCCACATACCACGCCCCGGCAGCAATGAATGCAACGCTGCCAAACCACCGACCGACCCGCCCCCTGTGCTGACGTGAGCCTCGGCGAATCCACTGACAAGCCGCCGTCAGCAGAGTTGGTGCCGTTGATTGCTGGTCATGTTGTTGATGCATGTCTCGCCTGCCGACATAACCCTGATGATCTGACTCAGAGTCAAATTCGTCAGAACCCTCAAAGACAGTAAAACCAAAACAATCGGGACATGGTCGATCCAGCAATCAGAATCGGAACGACCGTCGTTCTTTACCTCGCTTACCAGAGATCTCATCACAGATTTCTCAACCGGCAGTTTTCGCCGACGCTGCCTGAGCGTTCGGATTTGCCGATTTCGGCGGTTTTCAGGGAATGTTGAGTGAAAGAATCAACGCAGGGAATTCCACGCTCCCGGATTCTGCGGGCTAGGTTTTCCATGGCTGTTGGTCATCCCTACAGCCCCTCCTGCGTCCTGACATTTCCGCAACGCGCAACGAGGGTTTTGGACATCTCGCTGCAGATCGGCATTGCTGGGTCATGATGAGTCGACTTCGAACAATCAAAAGGCAACTCAAACTGCTGGCAGATGAATTCCGTCACCGGATTCAATCAGAACAACTGCCATGCGAAGTACGTTTCAGAAATTCAGACTCCCTGATGACACTCGAAGAACGCCTGCTGATGAGTGCGACGCCTCCGGCGATGATCGCTGAGGTCATTCCCGAGCAGAGCATTCAGTCCGATGCAATCGCGGCCCTCATTCGCGAGGCGGAACCCAACACTGCGGTCGTGTCTGAGCCTGCCATTCTCGTAGTCGTCGACGGAAGTATCGACCAACTCGACTCTTTGATCGGCGACATTCGAGCAGGCAGTTCCGTACCAGTTTCAATTCTTACCCTGGACACACAGTCAGACGGTGTTCAGCAAATCACAGATCATCTCCAGTCGCTCGAACAGGTGACATCAATTCACTTGATTTCTCACGGTGGTCAGGGTGAGATTCAGCTGGGAACAACTCGCCTCAACAAGCAATCTCTGCCCGATTACACAGACGAGTTTCGTGCATGGCAACGATCACTTGCCAGCGGTGCCGACATTTTGATCTATGGTTGTGAAGTTGCAAAAACTCCGCATGGTCAGGAACTCCTGAATTCTCTCCAAACTCTGACTGGGGCCGATATTGCTGCCAGCACTGATCTGACTGGCTCCCGTGATGGACGCGGAAACTGGGATCTCGAGTTCAGGACTGGCAATATCGACTCTGCCGGGTTTCAACCACTTGCGACCAGCGCCTCGTGGCAGGGACTTCTTCCCGTCGGGGAGACCATCACCGTAACGACCACACAGGACTCTGTTGACGCGCCGAATCTAACGTCGATCGCGGCGCTTGTTGCGGATCCAGGTGCTGACGGGCTGATCTCACTTCGTGAAGCGATTCGCGCTGCCAATGCAAATCCTGATACAGATACCATCCTGCTCCAGGCGGGGATTTACCAGATCACCATTGTCGGAAACGAAGACTCAAACGCAGCCGGTGATCTTGATGTGACTCAGGAAGTGATCATCGAGGGGCTGAATGAGAATCAGACAATTCTGCGAGGAAATGGTGTCGATCGACTCTTTGACGTGCAGGGAAACGGATCTCTCACCCTTCGCCGGATTACACTCACAGCCGGACATAGCAATGCTGGTGGAGCAGTTCGAGTCAACACATCCGGAACAATGACAGCGGATCGAGTGATCTTCTCTGGAAATCAGTCTGACAATCATGGTGGAGCAATCTGGTCAGATGGAACACTAAACCTGACCAATATCAGTATCCAGAGGAATTCCGCCGACACTGGCAACGGAGGCGGACTGTACAGCATGGGTCGAGCAACGATTACAGGCAGTACATTCTCAGAGAACTCAGCAATTCAGGGAGGAGCAATCTTTCAGTCCGGCTCTGCCAATTCACTAGACCTTACAAATGTCACGGTCAGCAGCAATCGCGCGGTTCAGAGTGGTGGCGGAGTATCGAGCTCAGCCAGTGCGTCGTTTCAGAATGTGACCATCGCAAACAACTCTGCCGGAGTCAGCGGTGCCGGTCTGGTTTCTGGTGCGCCAGCCGTCCATCTGCGAAACGTTCTTTTCTCTGAAAACCGACTGACAAATAACACGTCAGCGAATATCTCAGGAACGGTCGTTTCGCACGGCAATAACCTGAGCAGTGATCTGACCGGGAATCTGGACGCCTCAGACGATCTCACGGGGATCGATGCAGGATTGCTGCCCCTGGCGCAGCATGAGGGGTTTACCGCCACGCATGCTCTCCGGTCCTCCAGCGCTGCAATCGATGCAGGGACATCAGTCCAGGCTCCTGGTCAGGATCAGACTGGAAAATCGCGTGACGGAGCCGTAGATATCGGAGCCTGGGAATATCGACGCGCAATAGTGTCCACGGGACAGTTCAGTGTCAACACAACGACTTCCGGTGACCAGCTGACTTCGTCTGCAACACGAGGAAGTGCTCGAGCAATTGCCCGCGACCACGCCGGCAACTATGTCATCGTCTGGTCCAGTCTCGGTCAGGATGGCTCCGGCTGGGGAGTTTACGGACGTCGTTTTGATGTGAACGGAGCTGCTCTGGGCGGTGAATTTCGCATTACCGAACATACAAGTAACAATCAGCAATGGGCACAGGTTGCTTCAGACGCAGCCGGTAACTTTGTTGTAGCATGGACAAGTACAAATCAGGATGGGCCCGGGCAAAGCATTTATGCGCGTCGTTTTAGTTCGACTGGAGTACCGCTGTCCGGTGAGTTTTCTGTCAACACGGCAAGCTCAGGCAATCAGAAGAACCCGTCAATTGCGATGAACACTGCGGGTGACTTCGTCATTGTTTGGGATGGCACTGGTGTCGAAGACGCAGATGGAGTCTACTTTCGTCGATTCAGCGCGAACGGACTTGCTCTGGATGCGACGGAACGGCTGGTCAATTCATCAACAGCCGGCATTCAGGAAGAATCGTCTGTAGCAATGGCAGACGATGGAGATTTCGTTGTCGTTTGGCGAAGCAGCAACTTCGTGTACTTTCGTCAATTCAACTCAAATGGCGTCGCAACCAGCAACGCCGTTCAGGTTGACAGCTTTGCGTCTGTAAGCCGACAGCCAGCGGTTGCCATGGATCAGTCAGGCAATTTCGTGATCGCCTACCGCGAAAACCTCACGCTGACCGGGGTCTGGATGCGAGGATTCAATTCAAACGGCACTGAGCGATTCAACTGGGTTTGGGCAGCAACTGGTGATAGTTCAAGCCCATCACTTGATATGACGGCTGATGGTCGCTTTCTGCTGATGTGGCAACACGAGGACGGCAGCGGGAGTCAGGGCATCTTTGCTCGGCGTTTTCAGGCAGACGGTTCCGCCGATGGCGCTGTGTTTGAAGTAACTGGTTCCACAACAGGTGATCAGGTGATGGCATCCGGCGTCATCCTCGATCCGGACAATCTTATCGTTGTCTGGTCCGGGGAAGGTCCATCCGACACCTCAGGAGTCTACGCGCGTCAGTTTGGGAATGCTCCCGTCACGCTGCTGACAGCAAACCCGGATCACCTGGTTACGAATTCCGGAACGGCCGTCATCTCCGACGTACGAACAAATGATACTCATCCACCATCTGCAGACCTCGTCGTCCTTGATGTCACCAGACCCGCCAACGGGACCGCCTTAATCACGGCAGATGGCAGAGTCCAATACACGCCGAACGGAGGATTCTCCGGCTCGGACTCGTTCCAGTACATACTTTCCGACGGACTTGACGGCACACAACACTTCTGGTCACTGAATGCAAACGGTGTTGATTCTGTCGGTGACGCACATGGAGTCTTCACGGGCACGAGTACCGTTCTTCGAAACAACAGTGTTGCGGCCTGGTTCGATGAATCAAACGACCGTGTGCAGATCCCTGATTTTGACTATAGCAATGAATTCACGGTATCGTTCGATTTCCGGCTCGATGAAAACTCAGGCAACGATTATCAGTATCTCTATAGCCACGGCGATGCGAACGTCATCAATAGTCTGAACATCTTTATCGGGGAGAACTCGCAGCCTGGTTACGCCAACATCCTGAAAACGACATTTGCAGACTCCAATGACTCCTACAACATCAATGCACTGAACTTCAATGCAGCTTCACTGATCGGCGACGGGCTCTGGCACACGTACACGCTGGTCGTAAAAGCGGGAACCGGTTCGACCGTTTATATCGACGGTGTTCAAAGAGCCTTCAGCGCTGGGCGCGGGGGCAATTCATTCAATCCGGCGGGAAGCCTGTTTCTGGGAAGTCGACAGGACCTTGATGATGAACGCTTCTTCGGCGGCGGTCTGGATTCGGTTCGCATTCTCAACCGAGCATTGACCAGCACAGAAGTCGCGCAGCTCGATGCGGGAAATTCGCCTGTCACAAGCTCCCAGCAGGCACTGGGAACAGTCTATGTGACGGTTCAAAATGCGTTCCCGGTCGCGGATGCCGGCGGGACCTATTCAATTCATGAAGGTGCCTCTCTGACTCTGGATGCCAGCGGTTCAACGGATCCGGAAGGAGCCCCTTTGAGCTGGGCATGGGATTTGGACGGCGACGGGGACTATGACGATGCCGTCGGAGCCACTCCGACCCTGTCGTGGACTGACCTCCAGTCAATGTCACCCGCTCTGAATGACAATGGAACATACACGTTGAGTGTAGCAGTGACCGATTCCGGCGGAATGACGTCATACGACACTGCATCTTTGACGATCCAGAATACTGCTCCACAAATCACACTATCGGGTGCCTCAAGCGTTCTGAGCGGTAGTACGTTCACCCTGTCACTGGCTGCGACGGATCCTGGCTTCGATTCGATTTCATCGATTCGAGTGATCTGGGGCGATGGTCAGGTTTCAGATATCGCCGGAAACGCAACATCTGCAACCCATACCTACACAGGTCATCCAGGACAGACCTATACCGTTTCTGTCAACGCCAGTGATGAAGATGGTGCCTGGTCGAACATTGGTTCTCCATTCAGCGTTCTCATCGGCAACCGGCCACCGACCGCTGTTCAGCTTTCAAATCATCGAGTTGCACCGCATATTGACGGTGCCGTAGTCGGAACGATTTCATTTACAGATCAGGATACCGGTGATTCCCACACCATAACCGCTTCCGACAACCGCTTCGAGGTCGTTGGATTGAGCCTCCGGCTGAAGACGGGCGTCAGCCTGAATCCTGTTTTCGAACCTGTCATTCCGATCACAATCACGGTCACCGACTCCGCCGGAACGCAAGGCTCTTCTGACTTTACAGTTGCCGTGAATTCGAGTCCTGTAGCTTCCGCCGACGGCTTTACAGTCGATGGTACTCGCATGAACTCGTTCAACAACCAGATTCTGCTGAACGATTCAGACGCTGATGGTGACTCGCTGACAGTAACGCTGGTCACCGGACCTGTGAATGCTCAAAATTTCAGCATCACAGGAAGTGGGTCGTTCAGCTATCGAGCCAGAAGTGGATTCTCGGGCAGCGACAGCTTCGTCTATCGAATCACTGACGGGCTCGGCGCTTCTTCCACTGCGACAGTTCATCTGACCGTCAATCAACCCGCAACGTTAAGTATCAACCAAATTATCAGCTCGATCAGTGAAAACACGGTTCTCACTGCTCCGCTTCGTGTAGCGACAATTTCAGTTATTGATGACGGAATCGGAACAAATGCACTCTCACTTTCCGGCACGGATGCAGCTCGTTTCTCAATACTGAACGAAAACGAACTCTTCCTGAATGTCGGGACAGTCCCGGACTTTTCCGTCACGCCTCAGTTTGATGTCAACGTCGTCGTCGATGACTTGGGGATTCAGGGAATACCGGATTCTTCGTCGAGAGTCATCGTCGTGATTCAGAACGTCAATCGTTCGCCGGTTGCCACACCCGCTGGCGTAGTCACAGTGAATGAGGATTCCGGAACGTCTCAGTTCAACGCAGCCGGCTTCTTCAGTGATCCGGATGCCGGTGATCACCTGACATACCGAATTCAGCAAACAGGTGGAAGCCCGCTACTGTTGCGATCATTGAGCATCAATTCGGCCACGGGACGAATTTCCATGACGCCAGCCGCAAATCAATGGGGCAGCGCCATCCTTCAGATCACCGCGACGGATAGCGGCGGTCTCTCTGCTTCTTCGCAACTCACCCTGAATGTTCTGAGCGTCAACGACTCGCCGGTTGCAGCGTCCCACCGCTGGACAGTGATGTACGGAACTGCAATCACCGTGCAGCCTTCAGGGCTGCTCACAGGAGCTGTCGATATCGATGGCGATGCGTTGACGGCCATAATTTCCGCCCCGCCGGCGACCGGCACTCTGACTCTGAACGGTAACGGCGGTTTCACCTACCTGCCCTCGTCGGAGACATCCGGAACAGTCCGGTTCACTTACATGGTCACTGACGGGATTTCGACAAGTAACACATCAAATGTTGATATTGTTCTCCTGCCCGGAGCCGTCAATCCCTCGATTGCTGACTCAACATCATCTACATCCGGAGTTAAGTCTTCACAAAGTTCCAGCGACTCGGAACAGACAACATCTAACGCCGGAAATTCAACATCGAACAACGCTGGAACAATGCCGGGTTCAACGGCAGGCGTGCCTGACCGAGCAACGGCTTCGGGAGACTCGAACAAAAAATCCACACAGGGACCTTCGTTAACTCTCCCGGCCAGTCAGTCTCAATCTGTTTTAGAAGATCTGAAATTGATCGCTCGGACCGATATCCCAGGTGTTAGTTTCGAACGCATTGGGAATATCCGTACCGGGACCAGCATGGAACGCAGTTCCGGTTCAAACGCACATCGAGTCATTTCATCGGCTGATTCCACGATCAGCCCATCGAATCGCGATGAACTGACGTTGCTGACTGTAGAGCAACGACGAGAGTATCTGCACAGGCAATTTCATCAGGAGAGTCTGGCATGGCAACAGCTGGATTCACTTGAGGAAGATCTTGCCGGCCAGCAACGAATCGAAACAACTGTCCAAAACTCGGTCGGCGTTGTCACAACTGGTCTGTCCTTAGGCTATGTCATCTGGATTGTCCGAGGCGGCATGCTGCTGTCAGGTGTGCTGGCTCAAATGCCAGCGTGGACAATGCTGGACCCGCTGAATGTTATTGATGACCAGCAGCGTGAAGAAGACACGGAGTCGCTTCAGAACATCGTTGATGGGCAGGAGCCGCATGAGACTCGGCCGCAACCGGAACCACAATCAGGCAACCAGACCACGACATGATCAGTTCTCTTTCACAACACCGAAGCGGCTCAACGCAAACCTGTACTCGGACACATTCATGAAAAATCTGACCGCTGCCACTCGAATCACAATCGGACTAGTGTGTTCGGTGATCGGTATCCTGCTGACTGCCAACTTTCTCGGAATCATGCCGGATTCCGATCAGGAGATTGTCCGTGGACGGATCCGCTTAGCAGAATGCGTCGCGTTGAATGCATCAGCATTTCTGTCGGGAGACGATCCCGAAGGACTCGAAGCAGTCCTGCAGGGTCTTGTTGACCGGAATGAGGATCTGCTGTCTGCGGGAATTCGGCGTCACGACAATGTCATGATCCACTTCAGCACCAACCACTCGGAATTGTGGCCGACGAACGCTGAGCTGAAGTCTGACAGCGAACATATGTGGGTCGAATTGTCACGCCCCGGTGAAATTCACTGGGGCAGAATTGAATTCTGCTTTCGCCCAATCCACAACTGGCAGTACCTCTCGTTTCTGCAGAACAAAGTCCTGCAACTGGTAATCTTTGCTTCAGTTGTCGGCTTTATCAGCTTTCGAATTCTGTTGAAGATGGTCTTAAGGAACCTCGACCCTTCGCGAGCGGTCCCTCGTCGAGTCCGCGAAGCGCTCGATATTCTTGCTGAAGGCCTCATGATCGTTGGCATGAACGATCAAATTCTGCTTGCAAATAACGCGCTCGCACTCACAACCGGAAATCGAGTTGAATCAATCATTGGGCGAAAAGCGGCCAGCCTTGGATTCTCACGACGTGGTACGGACTCAAAGGCCCCGTGGCGGGATACGCTGGAGACTCAAACAGCCGTGTCCGGCGTCATCATGGACTTTGTGAATCTTCGTGGAGAACAAAGAATCTTTAAAGTGAGTTGTTCACCGCTCATTGGAAACGGTGGATCGCTTCGAGGTGTCATGGTCTCGTTTGACGACGTAACCGTGCTCGAACAGAACAAGGTTGAACTTCGCGATGCCAAGGAAGAAGCTGAAGCCGCAAATCGGGCCAAGAGTGACTTCCTCGCAAACATGAGTCATGAGATTCGCAACCCCATGAATGCTATTGTGGGCTTTACTGATATTCTTCGCCGAGGCCTGGAAGACTCAGATGCAACTCGCATTGAATATCTAAACACAATCCACTCAAGTGGCACCCATCTTGTCGAACTGATTAACGACATACTTGACCTCTCCAAGATCGAGGCCGGGAAACTGGAACTGGAAATTCGCAGCTGCAATCCGTGGCAGATTCTGAGCGAAGTCATCAACGTAATGAAAATGAAGGCTGAACAGCAATCACTGACTCTTGCAGGCCGCGTCATAGGGCAGATTCCCGAAACCATTCAGGCGGATCCGACTCGATTGAGACAGATCCTGATGAATCTCATCGGAAATGCGATCAAATTCACCGCCGAGGGCAGCGTTCAGATCACTGTATCGTGCCAGGAATGCGACGAAAGGTCCCTGATCCGGTTCGATGTCACTGATACTGGAATCGGCATGACTCCGGAACAATGCGGAAAAATGTTTCGGCAATTCGTTCAGGCCGATAGTTCAGTCACTCGAAGGTTCGGTGGAACCGGGCTCGGTCTGGCGATTTCAAAGCGACTGACAGAAGCTATGGGAGGCGCCATCGGCGTTAACAGCCAGCCTGGGGTCGGAAGCTGTTTTCACTTTACGGTCGAAACCGGAGACCTCACCAACGTCAAAATGCTCAGCATGGATGATTTCCACGAGCTCAGGAAACAAGCCACACAAACTCCTAAGGAACACTCGCGCATCTGGTTCAGGCCGGCACGAATTCTGGTAACAGATGATACGCCAGCGAACAGACAACTCGTTGGACTCGTGCTTCGCAAAGCCGGGCTGACAGTTGATGAAGCAGAAAACGGCGCGGTTGCGGTTGAGATGGCAACAAATGGACAATACGAACTGCTTCTGATGGATATGCAGATGCCGGTGATGGATGGCTTCACTGCCACCAGTCGCCTGAGATCCTCAGGTCTTCAGTCTCCCATCATTGCATTCACTGCAAATGTCATGGAACAGGATCGCCAACGATGCCTTGCCGCAGGGTGCTCCGGCTTCCTGACAAAACCGATCAACATTGACGCATTGCTGACAACACTTGCAGAATGGCTCCCGACGCAGTCGCAACCGTCGATTCCCACGACCGTTAAGACCGATGCCGACCGCGATCTGATCAATCCCGTTGCTGAGGAGCTGCTGGCCACGCTCCCGGTAGACTCAGCATCAAAGAATCCGACAGCAATCTACTCATCACTTCCTATGGAGGTTCCGGAGTTCCGGGAAATCGTCCAACAGTTTGTTGATGGAGTCCCTGAGTTTGTCAGAACAATTGATTCCGCATGGGATGAACGAGACCTACACACTATTCGAGAGCTGGCACATAGACTCAAGGGTACTGGAGGTACTGTGGGCTTCCCACAGTTCACTGAACCAGCAATGCGTCTGCAGGAAGCCGCAGAACAGGAACGAACTCAGGAGATTCCAGCCCTTCTCCGGCAGATTCGCGAGATCTCAGATGCTGTTGCCATGCCAACGATCATTGAAAGTGCGTCCGTCGAACTCACCGTGGCCTAGCCGCCAGATACTTGTCGACGTCATTGCTGACGATCACACCATAGTTCACCGCTCCCAGCCAGCCGGACATAATAATTCCGACGCTGCCGGCATGAAACAGCCCTCCAAGATGCTGAGGCAGATCTCGACTTACCTGCAGACCCTCAAACTTCGTCCCAAAAGAAGCACCGGCAAGATGCCTCGTGTAGTGTTCAAAGGTTCGAGGCGTAGATGCTTCGACATGATCAAGCTTCTGGCGGACATCCGGGATGTAGGTTTCCAAACAATCCAAAGTTGTGCGGATCAGATCCTGCTTGGCTTGTTCGTATTCAAATTCTGATAACTCGGCCCAGTCCCTGTAGTTTGCATTCGTCGACGAAACAATCAGCCAGCGATCGCTGCCCGGACGAGTCTTCGGGTAATAGAAGCTGAACGTCCGACTACTCACCTCTCGGCTCAACATTGCTTCAATATCGAAACCACTGTGTTCCGAATGAAACAATAAGTCGCCCGCACTTTCATCAAATCCTTCACCCGGTTTGAGTGCGATGTAAACCTGACACGAGCTGTTGTTCAGTCTGACCGAACGAGCCTGATCCACAAAGTCCTTATCGAAATGCTGTTCTCCAACCAGATTCAGTATCGTACTCTTGATGTTGGCGTTCGACACAATGGCATTACAGCCAATACGACGGCCGTTCACGACCACCCCGGTGACCTGTCGCTGAGAATTCACTTCGATTTTCTCAACCAGCGTCCGAATCCTCAGATCGACACCATTCTTTAGCAGTTCATCCCGCATCTTGCTGACAAGCGCATCCGTGCCGCCTTCAAACGTGTAGACACCCTTGTGCATAAAGTTGGAAAACACAATCCCGTAAGTAATTGCAGGATCTTCAAGGGTCGAACCATTTGCATAGGTGATCGGCTCCATCAACATCCGAACCACGTCGGATCGACCAGGAAAAAACTCCTCAAACAACTCTCGCGTTGTCTTTGCCTGATCATCGTAAAAGTTCATCCCTCTTGCAGTATCAAAGAACCGCTGAACCGTCTGAAATGGGATGCCGAAGTGCTCGGTCATGATCCGAGTAAAGTCTTCGCGGGTGAATGTAGTCCTCAGCGAGAACTGGGGGTTCTCAAAACGAATCCCCTTTAACGGTACGATTGACTCCGCGATCTCTGGTGTCCAGTACTTGCGACAGCTCTTGATCATCCCAACCGGAAAACCGTGGAGGGAAATATCAAAGATATGACCGCCGGACCGCTTGAACCAGGTCGCCATGCCACCCAACTGATAGTGATGCTCCAGCAGGAGCACGCGGTGGCCCTGCCTTGCAAGAATGTTCGCAGACGTCAGACCAGCGAGACCACTTCCAATGACTATAACGTCATAGTGATCTTCGGCGTTCTTCAGGAAATCCCTCGCCATGGCGCGTTCTCAGTCTCCGATTCTCATCGTAACAGCAGTTGATCAGGACCAGTATCGCCGCAAACTAACAGAACCGGGCGTTCAACTTCAAATCGCTGGGGATGATCTGCGCGGAAACGAGAATTCCGGGACTGAAAACGGACGTTTGAGAAAAAAATTCCCGGAAGCAGCGAATCCCAGGGGGGGCGGAGGACTCTAGCTGCTTCCGGGGGCGATTGGACGAGGTTATCTTTCTGACTTCCTTGTCACCTGCTTCCGCAGGTCCGTTGTGTGTGACTGAACAGTATTTGGATTTCCAAAACGGGTCAATATGGATTAGTCGGCAACAGAAACGCCGGGATGCAAAGGGACTCTTCCAAAACTCCTTGCAAGTTCAGCACTTACGAAAGATCAGCAATTTCTGCCGAATCGGATTTCATCAACTTTCCATCGGATTTCCGAACAAACTTCTCCACGATCAACCATTGACGACTGAATTGGAGCCCTCCCACAAATGTCAGATCAACTCTTTTCCATCGCTCAACAAAACGTCCTGATCACCGGCGGCAGTCGCGGAATCGGGCGAGCCATTGCACAGGGCTTCGCAGAACGCGGGGCCAACGTAGCGATTTGCAGCGTTAATCCGGAATCCGTCAAAGCCACCGTTGAGCAATTTGCTTCTGCAGGATTGACGATTCATGGTTTCACCTGCGACGTTCAGAAGCCGACAGAAATTCAGTCATGTGCTCAGCATGCCATTGAACACTTCGGACAAATTCACTCTCTAATCAATGTCGCCGGTGTGAACCGCAGAAAACGGGCCGAACAGGTTTCCGAAGATGACTATGACTTCATTCTTGACACAAATCTCAAAGGTGCCTTCCTGATGTGTCAAACCATCGGACGGCATATGATCGAACACAAGTCTGGTACGATCATCAACGTCGAATCCCTGAATACATGGATGCCACTGAAAGGCGTTCTGCCATATGCAATCAGCAAGTTCGGAATGCAGGGCATGACTCGAGGTCTTGCGATGGAGTGGGCCAGGCACGGCATTCGAGTCAACAGCCTCGCTCCAGGCTTCATCCTCACAGACCTGACGGAAAAACTCTGGTCCGACCCAGTGATGCAGGAATGGAATTCTGCAAATTGCCCGATGGGAAGACTGGGTACGCCCGACGACATGGTCGGCACCGCGGTGTTTCTCGCCTCAAAGGCCTCCGCCTTCATGACAGGCCAAACTCTCTACGTGGATGGAGGTTGCTCGTCCGGCTGGAACTGGCCCATCCCTCTGCAATAGTCGACATATCCAAAACCCAAAAAAAGAGCCTTCGCGGTTGCGAAGGCTCTCTTCTATATCTCAAACCCCTGACCAGATCGATTATGGCTCGATCGGCGGAGGTGCAGCAGCAGTGCCAGTTCCACCCGCAGCCGGATCTCCGGCAGCTGATGGCAGACCACCAGGAGCATCAGTCTTCTTTTCAGGCATCTGAACGGTTGGCTCATTTCCACAGCCAACAATTGATGCTGAACAAATCAGCAGTCCACCGAACAGGCAGACGTTCAACAAGGATTTCACAGTGTCTCCCCCTTTTCGTAATAGAACGCAGCAAAAACACCCTGTCAGGAAATCCTGACAGGGTGAAATGTCACGTAGAACACTTTAGACGATTAGAATTCGCCGAGAACCTGACCGTCCTGCATTGCTGCAAGATTTCGGTAGGTAACAGCTGCGATGTTCTTGGAAATCCCACGAGCAGAACCGTCAGCCAGTGCGAACTGAACAGTGCCAGTGTGGAAGCTCTCGAACTGGTACCAGTTCTGAGTTGCGTTTGTAGAGAAGCCCCATGCCTGTGGCATGAAACCAGAACCCATCCACGTGTGATTGAAGTCTGGTCCGCCGGTCACTTCGCCGAACAGCAAAGTGTTGCTTGTGCCGTCGGTGATGTCTCGCATGTTGAACTTGGTTCGTGAACCGAACACACCCTTACGAGGTGCCCACGCATTTGCCAGATTTCCTACACCGCCTGCACAACCCAGATAGCTGGTTGGTGCAAGAATGTTGTCCGGTGGTGGGAAGTAGTACATGGTCATCGTTGCACCAGTTGGGCTGGTCTCGTAGGTGTGGATGCATGCAGCCACGCCAACATTTGCCTGTTCTGGGTCAGATGGGCAACGGAAGAAAGAAACCTTTGCCTGAGCTGCATTCCAGCTCGGGGTGTCGGCCCAGTAGTTGGTTTCTACGATGAAATTCGGTGGGCTTGCCGGATCTGGACGGCGATCAACGCCCTTCCAAACCTGGATCTGCTCGTACAGGTTGCCCTGCTCGAGCTGTGGCAGGATCTGTGGAAACAGACCAGTCCACTGATGATCCCAGAATCCTGTTCCGCCAGCCAGCACATTGTGCTCAGCGCCAAAGTAGGCGGCTGGGAACCGGTTGTAGGTGTCGTGGAAGTTGTGAGTCGCAAGTGCAATCTGCTTCAGATGGTTCTTACACTGCGTACGACGAGCAGCCTCGCGAGCCTGCTGCACGGCTGGCAGCAGCAAGGCAATCAGGATTGCGATAATCGCAATCACCACAAGCAGTTCAATCAGGGTAAATCCCCGACGGCGACTGCTCTGCGGTAAAGGAGCAGAAAACCTTTTCATTAAAATTCCTCCAGAACAAGAAAAACTGACACAGAACAACAGACTTCAGGCAACTACGACATTGCGGAGAAGACCCCGCTATCGACTAAATTTAGAAATTCCGATCTGCTGCAACGCAATTATCGAGAATTGCGGGCTTCCATGCGCGTTTGAACACTTTTTTAACTTTACCTGTACATTGATGCAAGTACACATCTGCACAAGGGTAAAAATCGGACAATATTTCAGCACGTCTTTCGAATATCGCAACTCGCATACCAAACCAGAACGAATCACTTCTAAATGCTGCGAACTCATCGAAAAAGTGAGTTTTTGCAGAAGTTTTTGGGATTCATCGGCTTCTCATCCCCATGAATCCCGATCAAATCTTCTCGACTTGTGCTTCGGCTCGATCAAAGTTGCTGCAATTTGATGCGAACTGCACAAGTTACAGACACCCCAACTGCCTCCACCCCATTGGCACTCAGGCCTCTTCTTCACGCATCAGAGGAGGCAGAATGTTCGATGGAATTCACACAATACTCCCACGAAACCGTCCAAGTCTTCATAGACTCGTGGCAGATTCTGGCATTGTCGGAATCCCGTCAATTTTTTGGGAACACGGCGCTATTTGCCAGAACGCTGGAGCTTGACTTGCCAGAACTCAGAAGGTCGGCGGCCGGCTGTGCCATCTCAGGCGATCCAGCCTCCGCCCAGAACTCGGCGCTCATCCCCATAGAAGACAGCCGCCTGCCCCGGTGCGACTCCGGTCAATGGGGAATCAAAAACGACTTCTGCACAATCTTCACCGACTGAACGAACAACACAATCAACAGCCGGCTGTCGGTATCGCACCTTGACCTGACACCGATATTCCATTCCGACAGGATCAACCAACCAGTTCATTTGCTGAACCTTGATCCTGTCAACTTCCAGCTCCTTCAGAGTGCCCAGCACAACCTGATGTCGAGTCGCATCGATCTTGATGACAAATCTAGGCTCCCCAAATGCGATTCCCAGCCCTTTTCTTTGACCCACTGTGAATTGTTCATAACCACTGTGCCTTCCAAGAACGTTTCCAGCGGTATCGACAAATTCTCCGGAAGTATCCCCCGCCAGCCGATACGTTTTCAGGAAAGCCGCATAGTCGTTTCCCGGAACAAAACAGATTTCGTAACTGTCTTTCTTGGTGGCCACTCTCAGTCCGGCTGTTGCCGCAAGCCTGCGGATTTCTGACTTTTGATATCCACCCACTGGAAACAAGACCCGTGGCAGGAGTGACTTCCGAATCCCAAACAGAACATACGACTGATCTTTTTCCGGATCATCGCCCGGAAACAACCCGTATTCACCAGCGTTAGAATGAACTGCCTGAACCTTTGCATAGTGGCCACTGGCAATGAATGACGCTCCAACCTGCTCCGCGAAATCCCAGAGCTTTCCGAACTTCAGCCAGTTGTTGCACTGAACACAAGGATTGGGCGTTCTTCCGGCGTAGTACTCGTCTGCGAAGTACTCTTTAATGCGTTTGAAGGAATCCTGAAAATTCAGCGAGTGAAACGGTATGCCCAGTCGATCAGCGACTCGTCGAGCATCTGCGGCATCTTCTGAACTGCAGCAACCCTGACGGTGGGAAGCGGCTGAAATCACGGGCAAGAGCATCGAAGGCTCCGTCGCACAGATGGCTTCTGACTCCCCCGACCGCATGAACAGTCCGATCACCTCGTATCCCTGCTCATGAAGCAACACGGCAGCGGCGGAGCTGTCGACACCACCACTCATTGCCAGTACTACGCGATCACCCATCTCTAGCCACCTAATTCCGAGGATGTGCAGATTCACGGGCACCAGTGACAGCATTTCGAACCAACATGCGCCCGACCCCAATCGCATCTTACCAAATCACTCACTCGTCAAGCCTGACTCAGATCGCCCATCTCGTCAGAAAACACCAACCCACATTCCCAGGGCTGAGAAACGCGTCTCCATTCCGAGCACGAACGCGTTGATCGGTGGGCCGACCGGTGAAACCATGTCGCGGTTGGTTGCCAACACAAGTGCAGTTTGTCATATTCCCCAGCCACTTTTGCCCTCAAGTCAATACCATCGCCTGCTTATCGGTGCACCACCCGTATGTTGCTCGCAGCGCAGTCTATCGCTGAATTTATTGATTCAACAGACGCCTGGCCGCTCACATGGCTGAACGGTTACGGAATCGTTGTCGCAGCAGTGATCCATGCATTGTTGCTGATTCATATCTTCGCGATCTCACCGTTTGCCTTTATCTGGCTTGAACGAAAAGTATCCGGTCGTATTCAGGACCGACTTGGCCCGACTCGTGTCGGTGGTCTGTTCGGATGGCTGCAATCCCTTGCTGACGGCATCAAGCTGATTCAAAAAGAAGACCTCTGCCCACCTGCGGCGGATTCGATGCTGTTCCGGTCTGCTCCGTATATCGTGTGCGTTTCATCGTTTGCTGCCTTCATGGTCCTGCCCTTTAGTCACACATGGGTTGCTGTGGCTGCAGATTGTGGTCTGTTTATTCTCCTCGCCATCCTGTCCCTTGAAGTCTTTGGCATCATCATGGCTGGCTATTCCAGCGGATCCAAATGGTCACTTTTTGGAGGCATGCGAGAAGCCGCTCAGATGGTGAGCTATGAAATTCCCCTGGCACTATGTGCTCTAATCCCTGTGATCTCTGCCGGAAGCCTCAATCTTGGTGAAATCGGGGGGATGCAGCGAGGATGGCTGTCGAACTGGTTCATGTTTCACGATCCATTCACGTTCATTGCCTTCTTCGTGTACTTCGTGGTAGCAACCGCCAGTTGTAAGCGAGCTCCGTTTGACCTTGCGGAGGCCGAAAGTGAGCTTGTCGGCGGTTTCCACACAGAATATAGCGGAATGCGTTGGTCGTTCTTCTTTATGGGTGAATACGCCAGCATGTTCGCAGTCTGCGGAGTTGCCGCTGTACTGTTTCTGGGTGGCTGGAATTCCGGAATTGGCCCATTGGACGATCTGCTCTACTCATGGCGAGCTTCAAGTCTTTCCGGTGAAGGGTCATGGGCTGCCGGTTATCTGGCAAATGTGCTCGGCGCTGTGATTTTCGCTTCAAAAGCCAGCTTTGGTGTCTTTGTACAGGTCTGGCTCCGCTGGACTCTGCCTCGACTCCGAATCGACCAGGTGATGACAACCTGTCTGAAGTACCTGGTTCCAATCAGCTGCTTCCTCTTCCTGGGAGCAACCGTTTGGCCATTGGCCCTTCAACTCAGGACCGGACGCACAACATGGACTGCTCCTGTTGGCGATCGTCTGTCGTCGTCTGTTGTCGAACTGCGAGCAGAACGAGACAAATCAGATGTCGCTGCTGTTCCTTCCCCTCAAGCCGCAGAACCTGAGGATCTTAAACCAGAAACACCTGAAGCTCCTGCTGAAGCGGTGCCATCTCATGCACCTGAGTCCGCAGCGGTTGAACCAGAATCGGGACGTGATTCCTCCGGGTCCGTGAATGCAGCCAGCAGCGAAGTACTCGCCGGGGCAACGAAGAAAGAGGTTCAGCAATGAGCGGTCATTCACTTCTCTTCACATTCTTTGCTCTGGCAACCTGCTTGTCCGCAGTTGCTGTCGTTATCAGTCAAACGGTTGTCCGGATGGCCTTCTGGCTGATTATCAGCCTTGGCAGTACGGCTGCACTGTTCTTTCTGGCAGATGCTGACTTCGTCGGGGCAGCTCAGCTGCTGATCTATGTCGGAGGTACTCTTGTACTTCTGGTGTTCGGTGTGATGCTGACAGCCAGCGGCCCCTACCTCAAGATCGAAACATCCCCCGGCGAAACGATTATCGCTGGCATGATTGGCCTTCTGTTTCTGTTTATCGTCTATGCATCCATTTCGGGAGTCGACTGGAAGTCAACACCCGGAGATGCAGTGGCAACGGACAGTCCTCTCGATAATCGAAGCGGAGCGGACGGACAGACTCTCCGCCCCGTGGGTCTCAGCCTTCTCGGATTGAGACCTGATAAAGATCTCTCGGGTGGAGGAGACGGTGATCAACCCAGCACCGGATACCTCCTGCCCTTTGAAATTGTTTCCGTGCATTTGCTGGTCGTACTGATTGGTGCGGCCTACCTCGCGAGGGCGAAGAGAACTCAGCAGGCATCAGCCAGCTGAAGACTCGTCTCTTCCGGTTTTTGTTCGTTTCGAATCACCCCTGAAAGCTCGTTGGTTATTTCAGCTATGGCAGCCGAACTTCATTCCTATCTAATGGTTGGAGCCGTTCTGTTTGTCTGCGGTGTCATCTGCATGGCAACCAAGCGAAACGGAATCGGGGTACTGATGGGCGTTGAACTGGTATTGAACGGCGCCAACGTCAACTTTGTCGCTTTCTCCCGTTACACCAAACTTGGTCTCGATGGCCAGATTTTTTCGCTGTTTATCATCGTTCTTGCAGCTGCGGAAGCCGCTGTTGCTCTGGCGATTGCTCTGAACTTTTACAATAACCATCTCACGATTGACGTGGACCGAGCCAACAAACTCAAGGGTTGAATCTCCACTTCAATTTCTGGAATCTTCGTTTTCCTTCTGGATGAACCATGGTCGGCGAAACGCTGAGAAACCTGTTGATGGTTGCATGGCTGCTGCCTTTGGCCGGCTTTGCAATCGAAATCTTCGGTGGCTTCTGGGGTAAAAGAACCAGCAAGACCGCTGCCTGGATCGCTGTTGCCTGCATTGGAACCGGCTTCCTCTGCAGTGCTTCCGCACTTGTCCTTTGGGGCAATTCCAATGGCTGGACCGTCCTCGAATCCGACGGCCACGGCCATGCGGATGCGGCTCATACTGAAGCAGCTCATCCTGAGCCTGGTCACTCGGAAGCAGCTGACAGCGCTGACACAGCTCATTCGAAACAGACCGTTTACTCCGGCACCCTCTACAGCCTCGGCAAATTTGGCAGTCTCAATGTGTCCCTGGATTACTACATCGACAGTCTGACTCTGACGATGTTCACGATGGTCACTTTGATCGCGACCTGCATTCACTTGTTCGCGATCGGTTATATGAGCGAAGAACTGACCGAAGAATACGTTGATCACCACGCTCATCTGTCAAACGGGCACCACGTCCATCGGCCTGGACGTTTCTATCGCTTCTTTGCATTTTTGTCGCTGTTCTGCTTTTCAATGCTTGGACTGGTTCTGGCCGGCAATATCTTCCAGGTCTTCATCTTCTGGGAACTGGTCGGGATTTGCAGCTTCCTGCTCATTGGCTTCTACACCGAACGCAAGTCAGCCAGTAATGCTGCAAACAAAGCGTTTATCATGAACCGAGTCGGAGACTTTGGCTTCCTGATCGGACTCATGGTGATCTGGACTTACTTCGGTACATTTCAGTTCGGACCGACATCCAACGCAGATGGTGTAATCACAGACCCAGGACTGTTTGGAATGATCCACCGAGATGCCGCGGGGACTCTGCTGACGGATCCGGTTACCGGCGATGTCGCAATCACAACGGTCGACGGGACCCCTGCTGTTGATGGGGCCGGTCAATCCCGGACGATCCCATACTCGCTGCTTGTTGTCGCGGGACTTGGTGTGTTTGCGGGATGTATTGGGAAAAGCGCTCAGTTTCCTCTGCAGACATGGCTTCCGGACGCGATGGAAGGTCCGACTCCGGTGTCCGCGTTGGTGCATTCAGCCACCATGGTTGCCGCCGGTGTGTATCTTGTTGGCCGATTTTATCCGATGTTTGTGCAGGAAGTACTCCTCACGATTGCATATGTGGGCTGCATTACACTGTTCGTTGCAGCAACGATCGCAATTGTCGCAACCGATATCAAGAAGGTTCTGGCCTACTCTACAATCAGTCAGCTCGGATACATGATGCTGGGTCTCGGCGTTTTCGGGTGGGGCGCAGGACTGTTTCACCTGATCACTCATGCTTTCTTCAAGTCTCTGATGTTCCTCTGCTCTGGCAGCGTCATCTACGGATGCCACCATGAGCAGGAAATGACAAAGATGGGCGGCCTTTGGAAGAAGATGCCCATCACTGCATTCACGATGTTGGTAGGCGTGATCGCTATCGCAGGCCTTGCGATCCCAGGTGTTATCGCCTTCTCAGGGTTTCATTCAAAAGACGCCGTCGTTGCCAGCGCACTGGCTTTCAGTGATGCAAATCCGGGGCACTTCCTGCTGTTCATCATGCCATTAATCACAGCAGGCATCACGGCGTTCTACATGTTTCGACTGTGGTTCTTTACATTCCTCGGAAAACCACGCGACATGCATGTCTATGACCACTGCCACGAATCACCGTGGATCATGACTGTACCCCTGCTGGTATTGTCGGTTTTCGCGGCGTTCTGTGCCGTTGGTGGCGAAGACGGTCCGTTGTACCAATTGATCACTGGTGACGAACCGACGCACGTCGCAGCAGGCATTGCATCGACTCAGTCGGTCAGCGGCCTCACTCTGCCTGGGCACTCCGCAATCCATGACGTTCACAGCAAAGCTGGTGCGCTCGCCCTGTTTGCTGCGGTGTCAGGTACGGTGATTGCTTACGTCCTCTACGGTACAACGCTCGTCAACCTTGCTGAAGTCAAACGTCACCTTTCAGGTCTCCACAGCTTCCTGTGGAATAAGTGGCACTTTGACGAACTCTACGATGCACTATTTATGAAACCAGCACACATCGTTGGCAAGTTCTGTGCGTGGGTCGACAAATCCCTGTTTGACGAGATCCTGCATGGTGCAGCCCGCACCTGCGTGATCGTTGCGAAATGGGATCGACTTTTCGACGAGAAGCTTGTTGACGGATTTGTGAATCTGCTGTCTCGGGCGACCTGGTCAGTAGGTGATTCCCTGAAAGTTGTGCAGACGGGTAAACTTCGCCAGTACGTCATGTTTATCGTGGTGGGTGTTGTGACCCTGTTTGCAGTGCTGTTCGCGACCTTCCCTCGCTAACAGTCATTATGTACCTGAATGTGCCTGTCGGGCTTTGATCTCGATCAAAAGTTACAGCCCGCAGGAGATGAAATTTCCAACCTTGTCCATTTGGTTTGTTTGAGTCAGCGATGAATCCTGAATTCCTGCTCAGCGCTATTATCTTCGTTCCCGCAGTCGCCGCATTTTTGCTGGCCTTCTTCGACAGTCGAAATGTCGAGGTCATCAGATTCTGGTCACTGGGTGCGACCATCATCACATTCGGCCTGACCCTCGCGCTGTGGATGCAGTTTGATCCAGCAGTGCCCGGACTTCAGATGAACGTGGCAGCAGAATGGATTCCAACGTGGAATGTCTGGTATCGACTTGGTGTCGATGGCATCAGCCTGCCACTTGTTCTCCTCACCGGTCTGATCAGTATGCTGTCGATGGCGGCATCATGGAGCATCACAAAGCACGTCAAAGGATATATGGTCCTCTTCCTGCTGCTTGAAAGCGGAATGATGGGCGTATTTCTGTCGATCGACTTCTTTCTGTTCTATGTGTTCTGGGAAGTCATGCTCCTTCCGATGTACTTCCTGATCGGTGTCTGGGGTGGTCCCCGAAAAGAATACGCTGCCATCAAGTTCTTCCTGTATACCCTGGCAGGCAGCGTGCTGATGTTGATCGCCATGCTGATGTTCTACTTCGACACCGGAGCAACCGTCGAGAGTTTCAACCTGGTCGAGTTGGCGAAAGTCGCCGCAGGTGCAGCAGATGCCAAACTCGCAACAACTCTGACACCTTCCCTGCAGATCACCGCATTTATTCTGTTGTTCATCGGATTTGCGATCAAGCTGCCTGCATTCCCGGTGCACACCTGGCTTCCGGATGCACACGTTGAAGCTCCGACACCAATCAGTATGATCCTTGCTGGTGTTCTCCTGAAGATGGGTGGTTATGGCATTATTCGAATTGCGTTCCCACTTTGCCCGTACGGTGCTCAATACGCTGCATATGCACTGGTCGCCATCGGTGTAATCAGCATCATCTATGGTGCGTTTGCAGCTCTCGCTCAAACCGACTTCAAACGGCTCGTGGCATATAGCTCTGTGAGCCATATGGGATATGTGCTGCTCGGTCTCGCCGTCTGGAAGATTAATGAAGGAACAGGAGCTACCATCGGTGGTGATTTCTGGTTGATGGGTATGAACGGAGCAATGTTCCAGATGATTGCTCACGGCATCTCCTCAGCTGGCATGTTCTTTATGGTGGGCGTCATCTATGACCGTGTGCATCATCGCGATCTCAATCGATTCGGTGGCCTGATGGCAAAGATGCCACTTTACGGTGGACTCTCAGCCGGCCTGTTTTTTGCCGGACTCGGACTCCCGGGCCTGTGCGGCTTCATCGGCGAAGTTTTTGTTGTCATCAGCACCTGGAACTACAGTCCTCTGCTGGCAATCATCGCCGCATCTGGCGTAATTCTCACCGCGGGCTATATTCTCTGGGCAATGCAGCGAGTCTACCTCGGAGCCGAATACAAGGGACCTCACGCCGAAGACATCACCCCGATCAATGGTCGAGAAGTCGCGATCGCGGGTACTCTGCTCGCACTGGCAATTGTCCTTGGAGTTTACCCGCGGGTGATGTTTGATGTGATGAGCACGTCAACCACCGAGCTTGTCGAGTCATTGAAGACCGGTTATCAGAAGGCGGCTACAACCGTGAATCAGTCACAGGCACAACGCTAACACGCGTTCTGCTTTATCGAGTTTCTCTACCGAAGTCTGACAAAGTCTATATCTACCCTGTTTGGCAAGAATCCCAATGGTGTTCTCGAAGCTCATAGACGATCTGATTCTTGAAACGACATCGCTCTCGTTACCGTGGTTCAGCGCCGAGCTGTGCCTGAGCGGAACGATCGTCCTGATGCTTCTCCTGCGCCTTCTTTCTGTCGACCGGTGGGTTCCTGCGTACCTCATTGGGGTGCTCGGCGCTTTCGCTGCACTCTTCTGCAGTTGGCAGCAGTTCGCTGAACTTTCTCAGGCACCCCCGGCATCAACTGAACCACTCGTCACATTCACAGGATTGCTTGTTCAGGATCAGTTCTCAGTCTACTTTCGAGCGTTCCTCGCCTTGTTCCTTCTGCTGACTATTGCGTTGACAGCCCTGACCGGAATCCCTGACCATGAAGATGGTCCCGACTTCTATTCTTTGCTGTTCGGGGCAACCATCGGCATGATGATCATGGCAAGTGCCAACAACCTTCTGATGCTGTTCATTGGCGTCGAAATGGCGAGTGTTCCGAGCTACGCTATGGTTGGATTTCTGAAGGGTCGAAAAGCCAGCAGCGAAGCGGCATTGAAATATGTGGTTTATGGAGCCGGTGCGGCCGGTGTAATGATCTATGGAATCAGCCTTCTGGCCGGCGTTCTTGGTACTGGAGATATGTCTCTCCTGTCTGAACGTCTCTCCCTCGCAGCCGCCGGTGGTTCGGGCGGACTTGCTGATCCGGAAGTTCGGACGGCCGCTCTTGCTGTCATGCTGATTATGGTTGGTCTGGCCTTTAAACTGTCACTGGTCCCCTTTCACTTCTGGTGCCCTGACGCGTTCGAAGGTGCTTCCGCAGAGGTAGCCGGTTTCCTGTCTGTGGCCTCCAAAGCCGGAGCATTTGCTCTGCTTGTTCGCCTGTGTCTTGCTCTGTCCGGTGGAGTCGGAACCGAAGGTCTGATGTTGGCGTTCGGTATTGCGCTGGGGGTCGTCGCCTGCGTGACTGCGACCTTTGGCAACCTCGCCGCTTATAACCAGTCCAATCTGAAGAGACTTCTCGCATACTCAACGATTGCTCACGCTGGCTACATGCTCATGGCGGTCTCCGCCATGCTGGTAATGCAGAACAGTGGTCGAGCAGCCGACTTTGCTCCTGAAATTGATATGAGCATTGAAGGCCTCCTGTACTATCTCGCGGTTTATTTGTTTATGAACCTTGGGGCATTTGCCGTCGTTGCACTCGCTCGAAACTACACCTTCAGTGAAGAACTCGACAGCTTTAAGGGGCTGATTGGCCAGGCACCAGTCCTGTGCATCGCCATGATGATCTGCGTCTTCAGTCTCGTCGGACTGCCTCCTTTTGGCGGCTTCTTCGCTAAGTTCATGATCTTTGCCGCAGCATTAAAGGCCGGGCAGGCTCACTGGTTTATGTATGTAGTCGTTGCATTTGGTGGCCTCAATACTGTCCTCAGCCTTTTCTACTACATCAGAATTCTGAAGACCATGTTTCTCGATCCTCGCCCTGAAGGAGCTCGCAAGGTATCGCTGCCGCTCTTCTCTCTGGAAGGCTCTTACGTTCTTGCGTTGTCACTCTTTGTGCTGATGCTCGGTATTCTGCCAAGTATCACCACCGGGCTTTCCAATACCGCACGCACTGCTGCACAGTCGATCGTACAGAAGTAACGGACCTTTGCTATGGTTTGCCAGGATAACGAGATCCTTCTCAATAACGTTTTGATCAGTCTGTCCCGAAGCTTTCTGCAGTATGTTGCGGAAAGTTCTCCATGGGTGCGACTTGAAGCATCGTCCGTTGAACACCAGATTCAGGTCCTTGCCAGCCGTCAGCGACAACACGTCGCGGAAATTGTCCATGTACTCGTCAATCGCGAACACCCAATTGATTTTGGTTCGTTTCCAACCGAGTACACGGACCTGCAGTTTCTGTCTCTCGAAACAATGCTAAGTCGAATTCAGAACAGTATGGGACTGATCTCGACTGGTCTGAAATCAGCGGCAGTATCCCTTCAAACAGCCGGCGATGCTGAAGGAGCCGAACTGGTAACCTCGATTGAGATTCGCGAGCAGGATATTGCTAAGGCACTCAAAGAAATTGCTGCTGAGCTAAAGACGGTCAACACCGCAAAGTAGCAGTACTGCTATCTGCCTGAAACTTGCTGAATTTCAGACAACAGTTGTCTTTCCAGCCATGAGTCGCGTCCGAGTGGCAGCCACCGTGAAGGTGCAGACTGACCAATCACCTGAGTCAGATCGCGCTGAAACGGCTGCGAATCGGAGAATGTTGCTCCGCCTTCGTAGTTTGCTGCGAGTCCAGGCAGGTCTTCGATTTCCTTGTCCACTCGAACACTGACCGTCATCAGCCCCGAAGACGTCGATTGCACCGATACCAGTACTCTCCGCCGAATTGACTGCAATGTACTTTCGAGTCGGTTTCCGAGGCCAATTGAATCAGGATGCCAAGGCTCGAGAAGGTTGGCACCGGCACGGTATTCAGTTTCAATCACACCCTCGAGTTTGCTCTCGCGGATCACCTGAAAGTGGTTGCGATTGAGCACTCGAACTGCCCGTTCCCAGATGATATCGCGATGTTCAGCAGAAATCTGAACAGCATTTGGACCGTTGAGACTTACCGGGGGCGATGTCACACATCCGAACAGAATCCCAGCGCTGCCAATGGCCGCAATTCGCCACGACTTGCCGAAGAAACAAAGTTTCGATGTAACGGAACGATTTCGCACGGTAACGTGTCTCACCGAACAATCCTGTCGGTCCCAAGAATCCCCCGAATCATCGCAGCTTCACTGACTTCCAACAATACGGATCTGGGTGACTCAACAACCCTCGCGATGTGAAAACAGGGAATCTGGAACAAGCAGTCAATTACAAAAAGGCTCCTGCCACACGAAGCTCGGCACATCATGCTGATCGCTGCTTCCTGAATCACATCGATTTCGGCTACCGCCCAACCGCGTGATGCCTTCAACACCGAGACACTACTTCTCGGTTCCGAAGGACGACCAGACTTCCAGAATGAGCAATTTGTACTACGAACAGATGTTGTTTGTTGCTGGCGTTTTGTGCATCGAGGATTGCAGTGCATGGATTCCGACTTCATGCAGCGCGTAGCCAGCGTGATTGGTCACCACGAAATACACGAACCACACGAGAGCACACAATCGGGCCCCCCTGCGACTTGAATTCAAAGCCACAGACTCTGTCCCTGGGTGTTTTCACTTGGCAAGAGAATGACGGCAAAAGAATGCATGGCGCTGCCATTCTGCCGAGGCGATATTGTCGACACACATCTTTGTCGAGACAGGATCGCTGAGTTCTAAAAGCCCCAACCCGCGGATTTGGACGCGCATCGCGGTGTGAGTTGGCTGTAACGGGTACTAAATGAGGTTCATTTAATGCTTTTTGGAGATTGACACTTCCGTGAGTTGATGGAACACCGGAATTTCGCTGGAATCTTTCCGCATTCGGGAATTTTTGTCCACGATGACACCTCACGGGACAGTTCATATGACGTTGAAGTACCAAACCACCTGTGCTGGGCTGACAGTACTGCGGCTGTGCGGGGTGGCGTTGTTGACGGGTTTGATCGCTGTCCTGGTGCCGTCTGCTGTGGCAGACGAAGAACCAACTCCGGTCTACGGCAGAGTTCACGCAGGTGGGACTGCTCGCTACATGGCTGGGAGATGGTGCCTGGTGAAGGGCTTTGTCTCAAACAGCTCCGATGTAGAGCAAGCCATTCAGCTGGTGGTGACTCCGCCGGAAGGCAACGGAATTCAGTATGCCCGAAAGCTGTCGGTTCCGGCAGGATGTTCTCTCGAGACCGTTTGGCCGATGTTTGTCCCGAAGATGGAAGGTGGCAACATCAATTTTCGGTATCTGGTCTTCCCGGGCGGTGAAGATGATGGAGTCATTCGAACCAAGCGATTCGAAAACAAAGTCACTTCCTTCAATGCGATCGTGGAAGGTGAACAGGTTGGCTATACGGGTTGGCTGTCGCCCGAAAACGTCGATGAAGCCCATCGAGGTCCGGTACTGACATTTCTGCGAGCCCTGCGTTTTAACGCGTTCAGGGAACAGCGCGTTGTCACCTTGATTCCACGAGAGCTGTCGAATCACTCCGAAGGGCTCGACAGTCTTGATCAGCTGGCCGTCTCCGGAAACGACCTTCAAAACTATCCGGAGGTGTGCGAAGCAATTCGACTCTGGCTGCAGCGTGGTGGTCGGCTTCTGATTTTTCTCGATCGATCAGGAACAAGTGCAACAGATCTGTTGCTTGGCGATGCTCTGCCGCTTTCGGTCGTTGGCGAAACATCGACCAACAAAGTGACGCTGGATTTGAATCCCGAATATCGACAGGACCAGTTTCCGGTTCGACAGGTGATTCGTGAGTTTGACGAACCCATTCGGTACCTGAGAACACAGGCCACAGGCGCAGAACCAATCTGGCTGGTGGATGGCTGGCCGGTTGCTATGCGTGTTGGCTATGGCAGAGGCACAGTGATCATTTCCACAATTTCTCCGGAAGTGTTTTACAAGCCGCGAGCCGAAAACACCAACGGCGACGCGCCCGAAGAGTTAATCTCTTCTATGCGGCGAATTCAGGATAGCTTGTTCACAACGAATCGAGACAAATTGCTGGTGAGTGAAACAGTCACTCAGCAGGCGGCGACTCAAATTGGGTATTCAATTCCAACACGTGGCTATGCGGCTGCACTCACAATTGGCTTTCCAGTACTGCTGCTGGTTGCCGGCGGCCTTCTGCTTCGCAAACAGCAGGGCGAACGCCTGATCTGGGTCCTCCCCTGCCTTGCCACAATCGCAGCTGTTCCGGCTGCATGGTCGGGGATTGAGATGAGAAGTATTGCGCCGCCCACTGCAATCCAGCACCAAATTCTGAAAGCGATCCCCGGACAGACACAACTGGTCAGCGATGGCTTTGCTACTGTCTATACTCCGTCACCTGGTCCGCTGATTGCCAGCGCCATCGAAGGAACCACGATGGAACCACCGGTGGATGAAACCAACGCCGACATTCGGCGGCAACTGTGGACAGGAAAGAGTGAAAATCACTGGGTGAATCTCAACCTTCCGAGTGGGATCAGCTCAATGTCGATTCGCTCAAATCGGCGACTTTCCGCTCCACTGGCAGCTCATGCGACATTTGATGAGAACGGACTGACAGGGACGCTGACAACCTCCGATCTCACCAACCCCACAGACTTGATTTTTGCCGGACTTACTCCGGATCGAATGGTTGTCAAACTCGGAGACAACATGCAGTTCTCCAGTGTTCCTGAAGATATTCTGTCTGAAAACGAGTACTTCCGTGAAACACTTCTGAATGAAGAACAATCTCAGCGTGCCGCAGTGCTGCAATCGTTGTTCACCAGAGCCGGTCAGGTCGAAGCGTTTCCGGATTCTCCATCGATTATGTACTGGGCTGAAGCGAAATCATCCTCTGTGACGATTGGCGACGAGGATACTCGACGACAGGAATCGCTTCTTGTGGTTCAGCCACTGCAGTTGCATGCACCTGAAGCTGGCAAGCCAATTACGATTCCCTCTGCACTCGTGCCATATAAGGTTATTGCAGATGCCAATGGAAGTGTGAGTGCCGCATTCAACAATACAAAACGCGAATGGTCTCCCCGTGAAGAAGGCGGAAATATCCTGCTGGAGTACACACTGCCCGCTGAATGTAGTCCGTTCGAACCCACATCCATAAAAGGAAGCATTCGTATCCGAGCTGGATCACGCAGAATTCGAATACTCGCCGGCCCGAAAGACCAACTCGCACTTGTGACAGAACTGAACAGTCCGGTTGGAGTTATGGACTTCGATATCCCGGTGGCTCTGGTGGCGGACTCCTGCAAAACCGGCAGGATGTATGTTCAGCTTGAAGTCGGAGCATTTGCGCAGGGAAGTTCGTCAGATTCGATGCAGGGTGAGCAGGATGATGCATGGAAAATTGACAACATCCTGCTGACATTCAGGGGACAGCGTCAAAACTAGCGTCCTGTGCTCGGCATCGATTCCTTCTGCCCTTTGATTTAATACTGTTTTATACCTTCCGTCCGCTGGAAAAGAACTATGGCTAGTCAAGAACCGGTTGTTGTGATCCGCGATTTATCCAAGCACTACGGTGAGTTCGTAGCGCTGGATCGCCTTTCACTGACACTCGAGCGAGGCAGTATCCTGGGGTTCATTGGCCCCAACGGCGCCGGTAAAACAACCACAATTCGAATTCTTGTCGGACTTGCTCGACCAACTTCCGGAACAGCCACAATTGCCGGAGCAGACTGTGTCAAAGATCTCCACAAGGTTCGTAAACTCGTCGGGTATATGCCGGATAAATTTGGGTCGTATGACAACATGCGGGTCCGCGAGTATCTCGACTTCTTTGGTGCGGCTTTCAGCATTCCTCGTTCCGTCCGCCGCAAGCGCATCGAAGAGGTTCTTGAACTGACGAACGCAACATGGATGCAGGATCGCTTCGTTGAAAGTCTCAGCCACGGTATGCAGCAGCGAGTCGGAATTGCTCGTACCCTGCTCCACAATCCGGAGGTTCTGATCCTCGACGAACCCGCCAATGGTCTCGACCCGGAAGCACGAATTGAAATGCGGGAAATCCTGCTGCGTCTGGCTTCGGAAGGGAGAACATTGATTGTTACAAGCCATATTCTTCCCGAATTGTCCCGTATCTGTAATAAGGTGGGCATCGTTGCCGGTGGAAAGCTTCGAGCATTCGGAACTCTGCCGGAGGTCACTCGAGAACTGTCGCAAAAGCAAACCATCGAGATTCAGCTTTTGACCTCAGAGAACATGCAGGCAATCGCTGATAAAGCAACTCAGTTTCTCGGACCGGAATCCGAAATCACAGTTTCCGCCGCGGAAAGCATTGTTCGCTGTCGAACCGCGGCGAACGAAGAAAAGCTTGCACAATTGTTGCAAAAACTGATTTCTGAAGGGCATCGTGTGGCTCAGTTCCGTGAAGTCGCCGGAGACCTTGAAGAAGCCTTCGTCTCTGCAGCCCGAGTTGCTGATGCGGAACGTGCGGCCGCGAAAAAGTCACAGGAGGTGGCACGATGAGCGGTGCTCTTGTCATTATTGAACGTGAATTGCTGGCTCTGCTGCGAAGTCAGAGAACTCTTGCCATCCTGATGACGGTTGCGATTTCATCTGCAGTCGTTGTCATACTGAAGTGGCCGACCAGCGGTGTTGTCGATCTGTCGGGCGCTCAGGCGCGACAGGTGTTTCAGTGGCTCACCTATGCCATGCTGACAGCATCGCTCCTCATCATTCCCGTCTTCCCGGCCATTTCGCTGGTTCGGGAAGTTCGAGGCCGAACACTGGAGCTGTTGTTGAACTCCCCTCTCTCCCGCGCTTCGATCTATTTCGGCAAAGCGGGTGCAATGATGGGCTTCGTAATGCTGCTGTTGTTCGCAACGATTCCCGCCATGAGCTGCTGCTATATGATGGGTGGGCTGTCACTCTCAAACGATGTCGCGAAACTGTACGGATTTCTGTTTGCCGTTGCGCTGCATCTGGTGGTCATCGGACTTCTCGTTGGTACCTATGCGCGAACAACAGAGGCCGCTTTGAGATGGAGCTACGGAGTCACATTTGCTGTCACTGTCGTGACCGTGTTTCCAAACTTCTTCCTTCAGGGAAGCGACAGCCTGATCGCTGCAGGTGCTCGATGGCTGAGACTTCTCTCGCCCATCCCGGCTTTGATGAAAATCGTCAGCCAGCAGTCAATCGGTGGCGCAGGACTGATTGAAGACCGGGATCCTCTCCGCTGGTATTTGATCCTCGCTGCGGTTCAAATCGTCATTGGCAGTATTGTTGTCATCAAGAGACTCAGTCATTCACTTCTCGATCGATCTCGATCTCAGGGGATTATTACCGATGAACAGACGGCCGGAGTGCGGGCAGCACGCCGAGTCTTCTTCCTGATTGACCCGCAAAAACGATCCACGGGAATTCCATGGTACCTGAACCCCGTGATGGTGAAGGAATTCCGAAGCCGTCAGTTCGGTCGACTTCATTGGCTCATCCGCCTTGTCGCTGGCTGTGCAGTGCTTTCGCTGATGCTTACACTCGCTACCACACTCGGTACCATCGATTGGGAAGTAGAACCCATCGGGGGGCTCATCATTGTGCTTCAGGTTGCTCTGATTGTGCTGATGACCCCGGGACTCGCCGGAGGAATGATTGCCGGTGAGATTGAGGGAGGCGGATGGAATCTGCTGAGAGTGACTCCTATCTCCGCAGGCAAAATTCTGCGAGGAAAGCTCATCAGTGTCTGCATTACCCTTGCACTGCTGCTCTGTGCCACGCTTCCGGGCTATGCCATTATTATGCTCATTAAGCCATCGCTCCAGGAACAGGTCTGGCAGGTGCTGATCAGCCTGGTGATGGCAGCACTGGTCTCCATGTTTGTCAGTGCAACTGTCAGCAGTTTCTTCCGTTCAACGGCGGGCGCCACAACGGTTTCGTATGCACTCCTGATTCTGCTCTTTGCAGGCCCGATGCTGATCTGGATGAATCGAGATGCCCCGTTTGGTCATACGTTCGTGGAGAAGAGTCTTGTACTGAATCCAATGGCCGCCGCACTGAATGCGATACAGGCCACCGGGTTTGAATCCTACAATCTCATCCCGGCCGCCTGGTACTTTGCCGGAGGTCTGTGCTCTGTTCTCGTCATTGTTCTCTATCTGCGAATTCGACAACTGACTCGACCAGAGTAAAGGTCCTACGATCATGATCCTTTGCTCCAACAGAAACAGGTTCGCCCCACTGCTCGCAGCAGGTATCTGCCTTCTGCTGTTCGGTGGGTCCGTACCTGCACAGGAAGCCGCCATTCCGGCTCCTTCGGGAAACTACGAGGGAGATCTACCGATCCCCCACATTGCCAGGTTCAGAAAGCTGCCAGGCCGAATGGACCTGCAACCGGCATTTGTCGCGCCGCCCGAAATCCGACGAATCGACCCCCGTCTGCAGCCGCTGTTCGATCGAACCCTTCGAGAATCCGGAGACCCCGAGTTCCTTGAAATAGCCGCTTTGTCACTTGCCAGAATCGCTCGGGAAAAACATGGCGACATTGCTTCCTCGGTTGATGTCCTGACACAGACAATGACCTCCAGTCAGGATTTAAGGATCCGTCAGGCTTGTGCTCTCGCACTGATCCAGTCTGAGAGTATCAGTAGTGCCCCGCAACTACTGGACTTCACCGCAAAAGCGGATGACTCAATCCGTCTTGTGATTGAACCCTCTCTCGCACGCTGGAAGTTTAAACCTGCTGCTGAGGTCTGGATGGGGCGACTCAGTAACCGACTCGAGTCATCCAGCGGAATCAGACTCGCCTGTGAGGGACTGATCACTCTTGAATCGGTGGAAGCGGCCGAGGTTCTTCAGAGGGAACTTGATGATCGTTCGAATCCATTCCCTCGCAGGATGGCATCGGCTGCGGCACTTGCAAGACTCGGTCCACAACGGGCGTTGACGTCGGCTTCAGCACTCTCCACCGGCCCGGTATCTGATCGCCTGCTGGCAGTTGCTGCTTCAGCAAATCAACAGGCAGAATCAACTCAACTACTTTCAAGGCTCTGTATCGACGAAAGCCAGGCGGTTGCGTCAGCGGCGTGGCTGACTCTGTTTGATCAGAACGCTGATGCGCTTAAGCCTCTTCTTGAGACGGGTCGAAAACATTCGGATGCTGTTGTTCGGATGACATCAGCTCGAGTCATGAACCGATTCCCAACGCCGGAATACTGTACATGGCTCAATGAACTTCTCAGCGATGCTCATATCGAAGTCAGAAATGTGGCACGTCAGATGCTGGTTCTGAATGCAGCCGCAGACGAAACTCTGCGTCTACAGATTATCGATCAGGCCGCCACGAAGATCTCGGGAAATCCAGCTGACTGGCAGGGAATCGAACAGGCTTTGCTCGTACTCGGACAGGTTCGATCTGCCCGGCATTCTCTCGCGTGCCTGCCGCTGCTCACGAACGGACGGGCAGAAGTTGAAGTAACCGCAGCATGGCTGATGCACCTCTATCCGGATCCAAACGCTGAATGCCGGCTCGCTGTTCTAAAGCAAATTGAGGATCGGGAAGCTCTTCTGAAGACCGTCGACGATGATCCGGATATGGTACTCAATGCTGGCTTCCAGCTCGCCCACCTGTTTCAACTATGCGGACTTCTTCGAGAACGTTCGCAGCTGCAGCTTCTGTCTGAAAACTACAGCAAAACCTGCCGAGGCGGCGAAGTGAAGCGAGCTGCTGCGATGTGGGCGATTGGCCTCAGCCATGAAAATGAGCCACTCCCGGAAATTGTGGGGCAGCTTGAAAGCCGAGTTCGTGACCGGACCGGTCCAAACCCGGAACGTGAAGTTGTTCGTCGCATGTCGGTGATGGCTCTTGGATGGATGAATTCCAGCTCCTCAGAAGAGACTTTGAAGGATTCATGGAAAATGGACCCACCCGTCGCATTGATTCCTCAGTCTGCACGCTGGGTCATGCTGCGACTGGGGCTGGAGGAACTCCCCGAACCTAAAGGCGACACAGTGGGTGTTGGTGGCTGGAAACTGCTTCCTGCTGAACCACTGCCAGCCGAATTGCTGTTATCCCCCTGAGTGATCGTTATCACAAAGCTGTCTAAAGAAGTTGAATGATGATCTCTTTCATAAATACTCGGTTCCTGACAATTGCAGTTCTGATAAGCCTGACCGTTTGCGGCCATGGAGCGGCAATTGGCGAAGCAGCCGACGAAAAGAAGGTGCAGTTTCCCGCCGGACCATACACTGGTCCTCTGGATCTGCCTCATATCGTTCGCTACACGCGGCTTCCTATGCGAATGGAACTTGAACCATTGCTCGTGGGGCCACCGGATGAATTCCACATTGACCCCAGACATCAGCCCCTTTTTGATAAGACTCTGAGAGAATCATCGGACCCTGAGATTGTCGAAATTGCAGCCCTGTCCCTCGGCAGAATTGCACGCGAAAAACTCGGAGACATCAGCAGCTCGCTCGATCGACTTCGTACGATACTCGCTGAAACAAACGACCCCAGAATTCGCCACGCATGCGCGTTGGCACTTATCTGGGCCGACGATTCATCAAGCGCGGATCAGCTCTTCAAACAGGTCACAGCATCCAATGACAGTCTTCGACTGGCAGTTGAACCATCCCTCGCACGGTGGAAATACATGCCGGCTGTTGAATTGTGGATGAGCCGACTGAACCAGCCCCTCGAGTCGGTGAACAGCGTCCGACTTGCCTGCGCAGGCCTTGCCGCTCTCAATGCAAAAGAGGCTGTGCCGGCGTTGCTCCAGGAAGCAGCGAATCCAGAGAACTCCTATGCTCGCAGGTCAGCAGCCGCTCAGGCCGTCTGTGCAATGAGCCCGGAAGATACCGTTGATCCTGCGAAGAAACTTGCTGCAGGTTCGATCGAAGACAAACTCCTGACAATTACATTCATGAATAACACGCAGCCGGAGTCTATCCAGACTCTCGCATCTCTTTGCCTCGATCCCTCGCAGGCAGTCGCCGCTTCCGCCTGGACCACCCTCTTCGAACAGAATCGTGAATCGCTCGTCAGTATCATCCCGCACGGAAAGGCACATACTGATGCAGTCGTTCGAATGACGGCTGCACGAGTCATGCAGAAATTTCCTTCCGCCCAGCACACAACCTGGCTTCGTGAGATGCTCAGCGACTTTCATTTGGAAGTTCGAAACGTCGCACGTCAAATGCTGGTGATGGTTGCTGAAGCTGACCCCGCACTCCGTGAACAGATCATCGGTGAATGCGCGGCCGTGATTGCCGGAAATCCGGAAGACTGGCAGGGTATTGAACAGTCGCTGGTCGTGTTGGCTCAGGTCCGCTCATACACTCATTCAACCGCCTGCCTGACGCTCCTGAAGCATCCTCGCTCAGAAGTTCTGGTCACCTCTGCATGGCTGATGGAATTGTATCCGGATGCGGCAGTCACAGAACCAGTCGTTGCCAGGATTCAGGAACTTGATGGTGTCTTCGCAAATCCACCAGGCGGAATTGACTACGAAGCGGTTGGACTGCAGATGGCACACCTGATTCATGTTGCAGCACTCCTGCGACAACAATCGCTAAGACCCCTCTTTGAAAAGGACTTCAGTAAAGCAGCTCCCGGGGGCCTGCCAAAACGCGGCGCCTCCATGTGGGCACTCGGCCTCACTCATGAGTTTCAGGATGATGCGGACCTGAGCCAGAAATTTAAAGGACGCATCGAAGACCGCAACACCATTCCACCAGAAGCCGAAATCGTCCGCAGAATGTCGGTCACAGCACTGGGCTTCATGAATTCCAGATCCATGATTCCGGTCGTCGAAGATGCATATAAGGTGGATTCGCCATCTTCAGTGATTCCGGGAGCCGCTCGCTGGGCACTTCCAATTCTGGGTGCTCCCGAACCTCCACCAGTCAAACCTCTGGTCTTCGGTGTTGGCGGATGGAAACTGCTGCCAGCTGACGCAATCCCCACCGAAACGCCAACCCCTGAACCAGAACCTGAAGTAGTGGCACCAGAACCTCGTTCTGATTCACCGAATCCCCAGAGAGATTCTCGGAGCAGCCGCCCTCTTCCCGGAGCTGCTGGTCCTCCAGGTCCACGCCCGCCACAAGCCGGCCAAAGCCCGCGACCAGGTCAGAACCCGTAGTTGGGAGATTCTTCGAACAGTCGAGCCCTTGCGATCAGCTTCACTAGCTCCGCAGTACTTGATAGCTGAAGCTTCTGCATGATCCGGGAGCGATGCTTCTCAATCGTCTTTTCGCTCAGCCGAGTCATAATGGCGATCGCCTTATTCGTCCGCCCTTCAAACAACAAATCGACTACCTCGCTCTCCCGCTCTGTCAGGATCGTCAGACGACGACGTGCTTCCGCAACGCTGGCAACCATCTGCTCCGTCAGCTGACTGGGTATAATGGGGGAAAAGCGAACGAGCCGACCAGCTGGCCGACCGTTGTCGTCAAGCACAGACGACAACGCGATCCGCAAGCGAATCCCGTCATTCCTCACCAGCAATGATGCCGATTCAAAAGTACTGTGAATTCCGTCTGCGATATCATTCAGAAACTCACTGGACAGTCCCAGACGAGAAAACGCCCTTTGAAATCGTGGATCATCCAGAGAAATCGACCCACACACACTTTCACAACAAAGTTCAGAAATATCCCAAAGCCGAACGAACGCATCTGAACACCTTGTGAGCCGTTTCTCCCCAAAAGGAATAAAACACCACGGTGTTGGGTCTGACTGGCATAATGTCCGCAGGATTGCGGGGTCGTCGGAATGAACTGAAAAGACTTGAGACATGCCTGAGAAACACCAAAAACAGCGAGTGAATTTGCTGTGGACGGTCTGATCGAACGGGATGAGCATGATGCAAAGACGGCCATATTTGGTATCGCACTGCCTTCCCGAAACCGGACACAAAAAAACTGAATTGGTGGTAAAACAGAAAAATGACTGATTTTACGTACATTGTGTTTACAGACGATCACTTGATTGTCACCCACAAGCCCGAAAAAGTGTTTGTCCATCGTCCGGAAGATTGGGGGACCGGCGAAACTCCATTTCTACAGAAAATCCGAGACTTACTGGGCTTTCCGGTCTTTCCCGTGCATCGACTGGATCGGGCGACATCCGGACTTTTGATGTTCGCAAGAACTCAACAGGCAGCCTCAGAGCTCGGAAAGCTTTTTCTGGACAGAAAGGTCAACAAAACGTATCTGGCGCTCGTCAGGGGTTTTACACCGGCAAATGGCGTGATTGACAAGCCGCTTCGGCCTCGCCCAAAACCCGGAAGAGCCCCTAAGAATGCTCAGCCGTCGGTGACGAACTATCAGTCGGATCAGTTTTTTGAACTTCCAATTTGTTCCGACCGATATCCAACAACTCGATGTACCTTGTTGACCGCAGAGCCTCAAACCGGCAGATGGCACCAGATTCGTCGCCATTTGAACCATATTCATCACCCGATTCTTGGCGACACGAGTCACGGCGATAACACTCAAAACCGCTTCTTCCGCCAACAGTTTCAACTCGACCGACTGATGCTTGCCGCTACGAGACTCGAATTTACTCACCCTTTCACCGGTTCACCGATCTCAGTACATTGCCCGCCGGACCACAGTTTTGAGTCACTAATTACAAAACTTCTCCCATATCGGGTATATCTCCATCAGGCTTCCCCGGAAATCCGTCCGGAATCGGAACTCAACACTGACTGACGTCTGCCGAGCAATATGACATCTGCCGAGCAATACCTGAAACCCGAAGTCATCCAGAATATCGCTCGTCTTGATCTGCGAGCGAAGTTCATCGTCGAGGGCTTTCTGACGGGTCTGCATTCAAGTCCCTTCCATGGGTTCAGCGTCGAATTCAGTGAACATCGACGTTACAGCTCCGGAGACGATCCGAAGGACATTGACTGGCAGGTATTTGCACGCACAGACAGGCTCTACATCAAGCGATATCAGGCCGAGACCAACATTACCGGTTATCTGCTGATGGATCTGTCCCGCAGCATGGCGTACACGTATCGACAGACGCTCACGAAGTTCGACTATGCAATCTGCCTCGCTGCGGCGCTCAGCTATCTGATGATCCACCAGCAGGACCCTGTTGGCTTAATGACTTTTGACGATCAGTTGCGAGCCAGTTTGCCTGCTCGAAGTCGGCGATCCCATCTGGGGGATATGCTTGCACTTCTTCAGAAGTCAGCACCAACCGGATCTACAGGACTCGCTCAAAACCTCCGCCGAATTGGAGCCATGATTCGGCATCGCAGTTTGATGATGCTTTTCTCCGATCTGCTTGCCGACCCGGATGAGACGATCAGTGCGATTCGGATGCTCCGTCATGCAGGCCACGATGTGATCGTGTTTCACATACTTGATGAAGCCGAAGTTTCATTTCCGTTCAGCGGGAGTGTCGACCTGCTTGAGCCGGAGAGTCAGGACCATGAGATTGTCGATGCTGCAGCGATACGGTCTGAGTATCTGGATGCGCTCAATGAAATGAGAACTCGTTACAAAGAAACCTGCATGCACATTGGTGCCGACTATGTGGCTCTGGATACCAGCATGCCGTTCGACAAAGCACTTCTCGAATATCTGTTTCAGCGGCAGGCTCGGTTTTGAAGGATTCTTTCTGTGAGTACGGAAACAGCATCTCATCCGGAACGAATCCGGGTTGCGTTCTGGAACGTTCAGAACCTGTTCGACCTTGATGGGTCATCCGTCGCAGCCGAACTGGAATACACGGCCGTGTTTGGATGGGACAGAAAATCGCTGGAACTGAAGATCCAGAATCTCGCCGGCATTATTTCAAACCTGTTTGATGGTGAGGGGCCGGACCTGATTGGGCTCTGTGAAATCGAAAATGAACGCATTGCTCGACGCCTCCTGAAGGAAATTGGCCGCAGCGACTACCAACTGGCGGTCGTTTCCAATCCGGGATTTTCATCCTGGGACACAGCCCTGATCTATTCGGACCGAGTATTCAGGCAGAGTTCAGAACCAAATCGAGGACATCTGATTGACCATCGATTTCCAACATGTGACATCCTGGAAGTTCACCTGACAACGATTGATGATGAAGCCGATCTGATGGTCCTTGTGAATCACTGGCCCTCACGAAAGCCCTCGGCGTCAGCCACAGAACCGCTCCGCATCGCCGCTGCAAGCCACTGTTCAAGAATCATTGGAGATGCTGTTCGAGTCAGTCGCCGTGAATACCTGGAAATGAATGACAATGATGTGTCCCTCTTCAGACTCAACCAGCGATGGAATCGAAATGTGCTCGTCATGGGAGATTTCAATGATGAACCGTGGGATATCAGCATTCGTCGAAGCCTGAATGCAGCGTACAGTCGGGAACATATGGACGAATCGATTCGCATGAGTCGGGGAAATCTTCCTTCATGGAAGTCCTACTACGGGCGTGCTGTGCCTTTGTTCAACCCGATGTGGTCACTGCTTACTCAGCCAGACCAGGGAACAAGAACCACCGATCCCAGCCTGCCCCTTGTTCTGACCGACCAATTTGTCCTGTCGAGAGGCATCTGTCTTGGTCTTGCCGGGATCTCCACCGGCGAAACCAGTTTCGGCATTCCGGATGTTCGCATTGCTCGACCAGAAGCAATGATCGGACGAAAGAACCGCCCCAGGGAATTCCGCATGGACTCCGGTTCAGGTTTCAGTGATCACTTTCCAATTACCATACATCTGCAGAGGTCGAGGTAACCGTTATTCACCATTGGTTGCCTGAAGACGACATTCATCGACGGCACGCGATAGTTGCTGAACGCGCTGTCGGTGCAGGCGTTCCTTTTCAGAGACCCAGACAATTTTCCTCGCACTGAAAACCGCCAACAGCAGAGAAAACAGGACTACCACACCCGGAAGTGCATAGAACACCAGTTCCTTCCACGCGGCATCCCACTGCAGATCCCGCAGATTTACGGGCAGTGCTCCACTCTCACCCTGCATCAGGATGACAAGTCCGAAGGCAAAAGCGGCCAATACGAAAAACGATGAGAAGAAGACAACACACCCAACGAGGATCGCTGCCAGTTTTCGCTTCAGACTCGCATTGAATTCTTCATCCACAGAAACAGGCGGGGCGTAAGGACGATATTCGCCCCCCTGCTCGTTGTGAGACAACTCAATGGAGTCTTCGGCATCCACTCTCGACTACTCCTGCGGTCGTTTACGTCGTACGGCCGGACGTCGATTCTTATGGCCGCTCGCAGATTCTTCACGGTCACGTCGAGGTCCTCGACCTGGAGTATGAAACTGACCGCCACCGCGTTCCGCACGTGTTCGCGAAATTCGAAGGTGTCGACCGAGTACAACAACCTCTTTCAATCCCCGGAAAACGTCATTCGGCATTCCTTCCGGAAGATCAACGAAGCTGTGGTTATCGCGAATTTCGATGCGTCCGATGTTCTTCGAATCGAGCCCGGCTTCGTTGGCGATTGCCCCGACGATATTCGACGGTTTCACACCGTGATCAAGCCCGATTTCCAGCCGGAACGTTTCCATCCCGGATTCACCGCCACGTCGAGGCCGTCCGCCGGCTGATCGTCCGTCACTTCGCCCTTCCCTTACACCTCGGCCGTCATTCATCCCTCGGCTGTCATTCATACTTCGCCCGTCGCCACCGGCTGAACGACCAGACCCTGCGTCGCGAGCAATGTGAGAGGGACCTCGATGGCCGCCCTGCTCGGCTCGATGTCTATGCTCAACAAAACTGGCTTCAACAGGCACTGCCCCCGGCACGAACGCATGAGGCTTTTTCTCGTCACGGCTGCGTCCACGAGGAGTATTCTGGCCACGTTGACCATTTTGTCCGCGAGTACCTTCAGCATGGCGATGATCATTTCGCCCGCGGCGATCGTCAAACCCACCATGCTCGCCCGGACCAGGCCGACGAGATGGACGTTCAGGCCGTTTGGGCTCTTCCAGCATAAAGGGCTGATCACCCTGCATAATGACAGCGACTGCGGCGGCCAGATCTTCCATCGACTTGCCACTTTCCTGCTGAAGTTCCAGCAGCAAAGCGCGAAACGCCGCATGATTTGTCTTGTCAATCGCTTCGATGACCTGCTTCTTGAATTCTGCCTTACGCCGAAGGTTCACGGCGGCTGATGAAGGGAGTTGCATTTCTGTAATCACCTGTCGAGTCGCTCGTTCAAGCCCTCGCAGATGTCGGCGTTCATGGTGACTCAGGAACAGCAACGCCTCTCCGGATCGACCAGCGCGGCCGGTTCGACCAATGCGATGAATCCATGCTTCCGAGTCATGAGGAAGGTCATAATTGATCACATGACTGATTCGCTGAACATCCAGCCCTCGGGCGGCAACATCGGTGGCAACCAGAATATCAAACCGGCCGTTCCGAAGCTGCTCAATCGTGTGCTCTCTCTGCTTCTGTTCAATATCGCCATTGATGGCAATTGCAGAGAACCCGTGCTCGTTCAACACGTCCGCAACGCGAACAGTGGTTTCCCGAGTCTTTACAAACACGATCACGCCATCAGCATCCTCGGTCTCGAGGATTCGAATCAGAGCATCTGTCTTGTCACGCGGAGAGACAACAAGAAACCGTGGTCGAATTGTTGGAGTGGCAGATGCAGAGGCTTCGATTGTAATGGTGGCCGGATTCTTCAGGTATTCCTGAGCAATTCTGCGAATCGGATCCGGCATCGTGGCGGAGAACAGAGCGATCTGTCGTTCCGGTGGAGTCTGTTCCAGAATCCATCGGACGTCATCAACAAATCCCATACGAAGCATTTCATCGGCTTCGTCGAGCACCAGGCATTTCAAACCGTCCAGCTGCAGGGTTCCGCGTCGCATGTGATCCATCACTCGACCCGGAGTTCCAACGACAACGTGAACACCACGTCGCAGTTCTTTCAGCTGATGGTAGTAGGAAGCACCACCATAGATTGCCTGAACATTCAGACCTGGCAGCTGTACACCATAACCCGAAAAGGATGCAGCAACCTGGATTGCCAGTTCTCGCGTGGGGGCGAGGACCAGAACCTGAGGTTTTGGAATGCTGACATCGAGTTTTGAAAGCAGTGGCAGAGCAAATGCTGCCGTCTTTCCGGTTCCGGTACTGGCCTGCCCAAGAACATCGCGTCCTTCAAGCAGAAATGGAATGGTCTGAGCCTGGATTGGTGTTGGTACGGAGTAGCCTTTGTCATCAACGGCGGCCTGAACTCCGGGCAACAATCCAAGTGCAGAAAAAGCGGGCCCTTCGGCGAGAGAACTCATGAACTTGAACACCCTGAAAGCGTAAGTGACAACTGCCCGAAACGTTGAGAAAACCCTGAATTTGAGCGGCAGGAGCAGTCGCTCCGGTGTCTCGCGGGCATTGGCATCAAGCAGAAAACCGGGTCGGAAGGGTTTCACAGACTTCTTCACTCACCCGACTGAATCGCATAGATTACCGCGTTTTCGCCTGACATGCGAGCCAATTCCGGGAGGGGGCCTGAAATCCTGAAGATTGCGAATCCACGGCCCCGAAAAGTCCGGTTATGTTTACTTCCCGCAACCCAAAGGTGTTGACTTCCCGTTACATTGTGAACGAATTCACACCAGTTTCTTGTGCACCCTGCCCCCGGATTGCGTGTCCTGTGGCCACGTACCACTCAGATTTTCGGATCCCATAACCCCGTCGTTCGGCGGTCAGGAAAACGGATTTTGCTATGTGCTCCGCCCCCGCTTCGACCGCGTCGAGCAGCATCTTCAGGAACTATCTCCAGCTGCCAGCCGCACTCCACATTCTTTGCGCCGGTACATTCCTGAACAAAGCCGGTTCGTTCGTCATCGTCTTCATGACACTCTACGTCACCGAACATCTCAAACTTGATGCAACATTCGCGACTCGCTGCATCGGCGCATTCGGAGTTGGCTCAATCCTGTCTGCACTGATCGGAGGTCAACTCGCCGACCGATTTGGACGCCGGTCAACAATGATCTTCGCACTCTGGGGAGGTGCGGTCATGCTGGCACTGATCAGCGTCGTTAACGATGGCCTGACGTTCATGCTTTGTGTCTTTGTCTTCGCTGTCATTGCCGAAATGTACCGCCCGGCCTCCGCTGCAATGATCGGCGACCTCGTCCCGCCCAGCCAGCGAGCATTTGCGTTCGGATTGATGTATATCGCCATTAACCTGGGGTTTGCAGTTGCACCGCCAGTCGGTGGTCTGCTTGCGGATCATTCATTCCAGTTGCTGTTCTGGGGTGATGCCGTAACGACCGCGTTCTACGGATTTGTGATCCTGCTGTTTATTCGTGAAACTCATCCCGGATTTGCACAGACGAACTCCAGCTCCCATTCACCCGATCATACAACACATGCCGACATTCCACTCAGAGCCGCCGTCCGAATCATCCTGAAGGATCGCACTTTCATGGCATGGTGCCTCGGCAACCTGCTGACCAGCCTCGTGTTCATGCAGGCGTTCTCAACCCTGCCACTCTACATGAGAGAACTTGGCTATTCTAAAGGCGACTACGGCAGAATGATCTGCATCAACGGGATCCTGATCGTTCTTTTGCAGGTTCCAATGACACACTTTCTCAGTCGGTTCAACCGCGTCAGCCTGATCCTTGCCGGCGAACTCCTTCTGGGAATCGGCTTCGGATTGACTGCGTTCGCAACCACCACATGGCACTTTCTTGGCACCATCGTGATCTGGACGCTTGGCGAGATCATTCAGGCACCGTTTAAGCAGGCAATCGTCGCTGATATGGCTCCCAGAGAACTGCGCGCCCGATATCAGGGAGTCTTCACAATGTCACATTCCGTTGCGATGGCCGTCGGACCGCCCGTCGGAGGAGAAATCCTGTCCCGTTTTGGGGCCGCCAGTGTTTGGATTACGACGTTTTTTGTTATTCTCATGGCGATCAGTATTTACTGCATGATCTTTCAACGACTAACAGCGCTGGCGGCTCAGCGAACAGGCTGACCAACAGCGTTCAGGAAGGAGCGTTGTGTCTATGCCTGCCGTCACACGCTCCCCTGTCGTCAGACTTCTTACTCACTACATCGCTGCCGGATTCGTCTGCATTCTGATCAGCTCCCAATCATTGCTGGCTCAAACTCCTCCAGCTGAGCACGAGTCAGCAGATCGACAAATCTCATTTGTCATTGATCAGCTGAGAGTCTGGCGAGATTCATTTCAGTCGATCCGACTAACAACCCATCAAACACGAACAACCAACTCTCGCCGAAGACCTCTCCGACCTGGCACGGTCAATCTGCCGCTCACAGAACCTGTTGTTCAGGAAGACACCACAACTTTGTGGTACGAAAATCGATTCCGTTTTCATTCACTGACGGAGTCCCGTATTGCATCGAAACTGACCTATCGTCGCCGGAACGCTGTTGACGGATTTCGTTACTGGATCGCTCTCTCCAGTCCTGACGATCCTGAACAGTTTGAATCCATAACACTCATGCCCCTGCAGCCAGTTGCATCGCCAAAAATCAAATTTTCGTCTGTTCATCCCCTTCAACATCAAACGGTATCGAGAATCCTTGACGGCTTGTGGCACAACGCAGAGTGCTGCTGGGTCAGTGAGTGGATTCATCGAACGGAACACATAGAGTCCCTTGGCAGGGAGCTCGTGAATGGACGAACGTGCATCGTACTCAAAATCACTCCCGGATCAGCCATTGAAGCCACAGCGAATCGGACATCAAAGTGGTGGTTCGATCTCGAAGCAGGTTGCATCCCGGTTCGAAAAGAATGGTCAAATCAGGCCGAAGCCCCCTCTGAAGAATCGCTGCCGGAACGTGATATCTGGGAAGCCGCAAAAATCGAAGAAATTCGTGACGGATTCTGGTTTCCTCGATCCGGAACTATCCGATACGAACGAAACAACCCGGACGGAAGCGGAATCCAGACTCACGAAGATTTCTGGACCGTAGATTCAGTCGTCCTCGATGAAAAAATCCCCGAAGAACTCCTCATCGTTCCTGCACGCACTCTCCGCACAAAAACATTTGTTAACGACTTTCAGCTGACAACTCCCGAGACAGAGACTCCCGAGACGATTGCCGAAGCATCAACTCCAAACCCGTCCCCGGAGTCCTCGGCAATCCTCAGACCTGCAGCAAATTCGTGGCTGTCCTTCAGGACCGTTGCAGCGTTCATGGCTGCGATCTCGCTTCCTGTTCTCCTGATCGCCTTCCGCAGCGTTCAACGACGATTCAGGAAAGCTCATTGATGCCGATCAGTCGAGTCGTTCCGTTTGGAACCTTTTGACCCACCGATTCGATGCTCTCACCAATATTTGAATCCAGCTCTGTAATCCACTTGCGAAGCTCGTTGGCATACTCGTCGCTCAGGTCACTCTTGACGAGCTCTCTCAGAAAGCCGGCTGCTCCCTCATCGGAAAGTTCCGCGACTTCCGCCGTCGGGAATCGCTGATGTGGATCCGGATGCAAAAGCCCACGGAGAAGCACAATCAAAGATTCGCTGAACTGGAATTCCTCCAGCGGTAGTAATGATGGAAGGCGATCCAGTATCTCCATCTTTGCCTGTATCAACTGGTCAAATTTCAGCCCGGAAAACGGACGGGAACCAGACAACATTTCAATCAACATATAACCCAGACTTGCCAGGTCCGACTGCGGTGTCGCTCTCTGACCCGCAAGTACCTCAGGCGCCGCATATTCGAGTGTGCACGGCTGACCCTCCGGTGGACGCTCAACCCAATAAGCCGACCCAATGTCAATGATCTTCACCTGACCCGTTCTTTTCACCATCACGTTCGAAGGCTTCAGATCACAATGAACAATTCCACCACGATGCAGGGCTGAGACGCCCTCCAGACACTCACGTAGAATGGCAACCGCCATCCCGGGCTTCAAACGGCAATCCACCTCACCCGTTGTGATCACTCGCTCTGTAATGCTGGCCCAACGGCGTTCCGAAACTGCATCCTGCACGATCTCCAAAGTATCCCGCCGCAAAATTCTCAACAGGTCAAATCCGTCAATCCACTCCATCTCCAGAAAGTAGATTCCACTCTCAGCATCAAACGTATGCACCGAAACCAGATGGTCGTCCTGAATCCTGGCCACAATGGCGGTCACCTCAGCGAGTCGATCCATCTCGCGCTCATAGCGATCCAGTGACTCAAATGGTCCGGGCGAAAAGAACTTCAGCGCAACAGGTATCCGAAAACTTGCTGCTCCACGCCGTTCAGCCAAATGCACACTGCCCTGGCCTCCGGTTCCCAACTGCTTCAGGAACGAACGCTCCGCTCGCCACTCCATCGTTGGCTGCCGCTGGAGCTTCTCAAAGACATCTAAACGCTCGACCACCCGCGAGTCTCGAGCCCCCGGCGATCGCTTTAAGTTCCTGGTAGTCACTGGATCTCAATTCGTTTGTTTGCCGGATCAATCACGGCCCCAACTCTTCTGGAACTCACGAAAATCGCGAATCCTGACATCCCGCGATACCATACTCATCGCGTCGCATTCCCTGTCAAAACACAGTTTACGCTGATGCACCTACGGGGTCACCCCTCTTTCTCCGGATTCCCCTCCCGTGGAGGACGTCTACAACTCGAAAAATCATCGAAACTATTGCTCGAATTCCCTCAATTTTACCCGGAATTCTCATTGCCGAAAACCACCAGTACCTCATATTCAAACCCGCTCCCGCTCTGCATAATCTTTGCACAACCCCTACAGCTGTTGCAGATTCCACAGACAACGCAACCCTCCCAATAGTCGACCATCGGTTCAGGGATTTTTGTTGTGTTTCCCTGATTTCTGAGCGACCTTAACAGCGATTCATGACGTCCTGAATCGTCGATTTGTTCCCCCCTCCCAACTACTCACTACGTTTAAAGAGTACTCCGATGAAGCCTGTCTTAACTCTCCTGGCATTAGCCGCATTGTGCAGCTCAGCTCAGGCTGGAAAAAACCAAAAATGCTGCGTTCCGTCCAACTTCACGGCGCCGGCCGGTCAGTGCAGTCCATCTCATGGCTGGTACAAAGCCAAAGATGGCACATTCCGTGAAAAGCTTCCATATGCAGCTGCTTTAAGTCGTGCTGAAGATGCAGACGACATGGAAATTCAGCTCCGCGCCGTTCGTGAAGAACTCACCGCTGCCAAAGCCGAAACAGAAGCTGCTCGCAAACTGGCCGAAGAACAAAAGACGGCTTTGGAATCGCAAATTGCGGAACTCCGAAACCAGCTTGCCGCTGAACAAAATTCAACCACTGCCCAAAAGGAACGAGCTGAAAAGGCAGAAGCAGCTCACAAGGACTGCATCGAACAGGTAGCAACTCTTCGCGACGCTCAAAAGAAAACTCAGGACCAACTGGCTGCGGCCGAAAGTCAGGTGAAGTCCGTTTCAGAAGAACGCGACAGCCTCAAGGCAGCGAATACTGAACTCCAGGCGCAGGTCGCTTCAATGCAGGCCGAAATGAAAACTGCTCAGGACGAACTTGCCAGACTCAAGCAGGAAGCCGCTGAATCAAAGAAGCCTGAAGTTGAAGAAGAAGAAAAGAAGGAAGGTGACCCTGCCGGCGGTGGAGAAGAACCAAAGCCAGCTGAACCAGCCACCGAACCACAACCAGAGACTCCGGCCGAACCATCAGCCAACTAATTCGGCACACAACCACTAAGAAGCGTCCAGGGCCCGTCGGATTCACATTCCGTCCGGGCCCTGTTCATTCACAGACTGCGAGCAAGCCGCTCTGCCAGTCGTTTCAGAGCGGGACTGACATCCAGTTTGTCGAGGTGAACATTGAGCAGACTGAAACTGTCCTGGTTTGCAAATGCTGCCTTCATGGCCTTCTCAAGGTCGTCTTCTGTGTGCACTTCAAAACCCCAGCCAGCGCCGAGCAGCTCAGGCATCCGATGATAGTTCCAGTTGTGAATATCATTGAATGGACCTTCCTGGATAAATCTCTCCGTCGAATATCCCTTATTGTTCAGAACAATCACAATCGGATTGAATCCGTGTCGAACTGCCGTTGACAGTTCCATGCATGTCATCTGAAACGCACCATCACCCACGAGCACAAGCGGTCGCAGAGCTCTGTTTGCAACCTGAACACCAACAGCAGCGGGTATAGCGAATCCCATCGACGTATAATACGCAGTGCTCAAAAACTCCGTGTGGCGACTGATTGTCAGATCCGCAGCAGCAAACAGTGAATCGCCGGTATCTGCAACCACCACGACGGCTTCATCCAGAACCGTGTTGATCTTTTGAAACAGGCGTTTGATCGTCATCTTTGTGCCGGCCGAGGGCTTCCAGGGAGGAATGGGTGCCTGAGTATTTTCAGGCTGCGGTCGTTTTGGACCAATCTTGTGCTCTGCAAGGGCTTTGACAAAGTCCGAAAACACGACATCATGAAAGTGATGATGCCGAATCCTTAGTTTCTCGCTGGTCGCATAGAGACATCGGCCGGGATCCAGTCGAGCCGTAAAGATGCCGAGGTTGATGTCACTCATAAATGTGCCCAGCAGGATGACGCAATCGCTGTCTTCGACATACTTCCGGACCTCTTCTCTCCCCATTGCTCCTTCATAAATCCCCATGTACAAAGGATGCCGTTCGCTGACGACCGACTTTCCAAGCAGAGTGGCACAGACCGGGATGTTGTTTCGCTCTGCCAGTCGCAGTATCTCTGCCTGCAGTCCAAATCGATGAATTTCAATTCCGGCGATGATGACCGGCTGCTTTGCGTCGCGAATACTGTCTCGTGCCTCCTGAAGTGCTTCCTTCAGAACACTTGGGTCGCTCTGTGGTTTTTCAACATGGGGAACATGCGGATTCCCCGGACACGCAAGCACCTTGTCCCGGGGAAGCTCCAGAAACACAGGCCGCTTAAATCGAACACTCGCTTCAAGACACCGGTCAATTTCCCGGAACGCTGTCAGCTCGTCATCAAGAGCAGCCGACGCAACCGTGATCTTTTCGAAGACATCTCTCTGAGTATTAAAGTCTTTGACACGATGATGCAGCAATGGGTCTGATCGCCGCTCCCCCATCCCGGGGGCACCACTAATCACAATCACAGGGCTCTTTTCTGCATATGCGCCTGCTACAGAATTGCAGAGACTCAATCCTCCCACACAGTACGTCACACAGACCGCCCCGATTCCATTGACACGCGCATAACCGTCGGCCGCATATCCGGCACACGCTTCATTCGTTGTACCAATCACGCGAATGGGACTCTCTTCCAGCATTCCGTAGAACTGAAGAACAAAATCTCCCGGTATGCCAAAGATATCTCTGACGCCATAGTCCTGAAGTCTCTGGATCAGATAACTGCCAATCGTGTGCCGAGGTGAAGATTTACCATTCGAACGCCGCACGGCAGCGGCCTTTTTCTCCGGTGTCCGACTGCTGAGCTTTGTCTTTCCGGATGGAGCACGTTTGGCCATGGAATGAATCCTGCTGTCTGCGGGCTGTGTGACTGAATCAGAAGACCGTTTGAATTTCCGATGGATTGTAGGCTCTCATCGAATTTGAACCACGCTGATCCAGGAATTCCTTACCTCTCAGAAGCAATCCGCCTCACAACTGAATAACATTCCACTCCTGCGTTTTGAATCCCGGCATCTCCACTTTCTTATCCAACTCTGTTCCAGGGAAAAGACCGTTTCTTATGAGCCAGCGAATTGTCATGCGTACAGGCGAAGCCCTTGTTGAAGATGAAGCCTCATGGTCAGCAGCCGAACCGGAGGTTGTGATTGGTGAACTTGATGGACCCGTTGGCAATGCGATCGCCAATCTCATGGGTGATCAGTCGAAAGGCCATTCCAAGGTCTTCGCGATTCTCAACTGCGACGTCCAGGTTCGACCAGTGACAGTCATGGTCAGCAAAGTCACGGTTTCCAGCGAACGCTACACCAATATCCTGATGGGAACCGTACAGGCGGCAATCGCTAATGGTGTACTCGATGCTGTACGCGCAGGTGACATCCCCAAAGAAAAGGCCAATGATCTCGGAATCATCGTCTCTGTCTGGCTCGATCCCGCCGTTATCACAGAGACCATCGATCACGAAATCCTCTTCAGGACTCATCGTGCTGCAATCAGCAAAGCCATTGGCAAAGCGATGAGGAACGAACCTTCCATCGACTGGCTGCTCGAGAACCAGGATAAAATCACTCACTGCTTCCATCAAATGGCGCTTGATGGCGAATTGTGATTCAGGTTTTCAGGGCGCATCCCCTGTCCCGCTGCGGATCGGTTCAACGATGCCACGTGTTTCAGTACCGGAGAACTCTGTGCCCGAGGACTCTGTACCGGAACGTGATGCGTTCCGCAGTACTTGTTCTTCGAGATCCTTCATGTGTTCTCGGTACTGACGATCCAGCTCGTCGCCCGTGACGCCCGTAATATCAATCAGCGAAGGCTCTTTCAGAATGTCCTTCAGATTGGGGCGGTAAACCTGAGACAGCAATTCGACGAAGTCGTCCCTGTAAACACCGTCCTTGTAGTGCATCAGGAAGTGCACCATCCCCGAGGCCTGAGTGTACAATTGACTGATATTGGGGTGTTTCTGAAAGCCGTCTTTTCCGAGAGCAAAGAACTGGCGTGAGGGCATATAGAAGAAGACATCCGGTTCAAGCAGTCGTTGTCTGGCCGTATCGAATCGCACATAAGAAGGATCGCCAACTGATATTCCGTCCTCGGTCGATTCGAAGGATTCAAAATAACACGCCAGCCCCTCGACAATCCAGAAGTTAGATCGTTCGCAAAGGCCCCAGTCCTCGGGTGACTTTTGCTTCAGCTTCAATGCTCTCGCTCTCGCTGCTTTACGGCGATCGTCATCTGTATGAACGTCAAGGATCAGGTGAGTCGCTTCATGATAGAGTGTCGTTAAATCGGCGCCGTGCTCACTCCGGAAGAAATAACAGGTACGATCCGGCTGCCAATACAGCCCGTTTGTCTCACGATTTGCCGGAATCTTGCCCTGCAGCCGCCGATTGTATTCGTCACGAGACGCAAAGTAATGAACTTCCAGTGGTGCTGATTGTCGACGTTTGATGCGTTTTGTGGTTGCTTCTTCAAAACGCTCTTTCATCGTCTCCGGCGTTTCGAAGAAAGCCGCAAAGTTCTGCTGAAGCCAGTCGTAAAACAACTCGAGTTGTTCTGTCAGTCGAACGCCCTCTTCCAGACCAACATTTGTGCGAACGAGGAAGTGTTCACTTTCAACGACCCATGCATTTCGAAAGTCCCGCCTCAGTTCAGCTTCCTTGGAGACACTGACCCAGTCTCCTTTCCACGGTCGAAGCCCCTGCTCATATCTCGCGAGCGTGCTCGCCGGAATCCAGCCAAATCGAGAATCATAAATATGAGGCTTTCCGCCACTGCGTTTCTCTGCTTCAAAACTGGAAACCCATTCCCCTGCATATGCCGCGTCATCTTTTCGCAATGGGTCTCGGAACAACTGCTGTCCCAGAATCGATCGAGCCAGCTTGTGGTCCGGGTCCATCTGCAGGACATCACCGATCATTGCATACGCCAGTGAAGGAAACCCAGCTCTCAGTGCTGATCGAGCCTTCGCATACATTTCTTTTGCGCGTTCAGTTCGATGATGCAACACCTGAAGCTGCCATTGTTGTTCTTCCACAGGCAGGCTTTCGGCTACAGGACTTTGAGCAAGTCGTGGAGGACGGGGAGACTTTGAGTCAAACTTCAGCGTCGCGCGCAGCTCACTGACCTGACGCTGTGCATCATTCAGCTGTCGCTCCAGACACCAGCGTTCAACGGCGTCGAGATCCGCGTTTAGTGCTTCCTGCAGCTGCAACCGCTGTTCTGAGAATTCGTGATAACGCCGTTCTCGAGTTGCCGATTCATCTGCAGCCGCCAGTGGTGTGTTGGCAAGACAGAACCCCGGACCGATGCAAAGCCCACAAACGATGCTGAAGCCATAAACAAGGAAATACGTGGTCAACTGCCGAGAGACCGAAACGATCCACTGACACAATAGACCGTCTCCCGACTTCGGCAGGCACACTGTTTTCCTCAATTGACTCGCAATTGCTCGCATCCCACTCGTTCTCCTGGCAGCCCCCTGCCCGATTCGAAGTGCAGAGGAAGACCAGCGTAATGTATAGAACGGCCGGTAGTTCAGAGAATACCAAGTTCAGCAAAGGAAAACGGCCGTACAATTGACATCTGAACGGTTGAGGCGTAGCTTCAGAGTCCGCAATCCGGCAGGAATGATTGAAATCTGTATCAGAAATTGACAGGAGAGATTGAATGGGACGCCCGGTTACACTGTTCACCGGCCAGTGGGCTGATCTGCCACTGGAAGAACTCTGCAAAAAAGCTCGTCAGTTCGGTTACGACGGGCTGGAACTTGCCTGCTGGGGTGACCACTTTGAAGTGGATAAAGCTCTGTCAGACGACTCCTACTGCACACGAAAACGTGAACTCCTTGAAAAACACGAACTCAAGCTGTTCGCAATTTCGAATCACCTCGTCGGTCAGGCCGTACTCGACAATATTGATGCTCGTCACAAAGCCATCCTGCCTCCCTATGTCTGGGGTGACGGAGATGCAGCCGGAGTAAACGCCCGCGCAATCGAAGAAATGAAGAACACGGCTCGAGCTGCCCGCAAACTGGGCGTCAGCATTGTCAATGGCTTCACCGGCTCCAGCATCTGGCATCTGATCTACGATTTCCCGCCAACGCCAAAGTCCATGTATGACAAAGGATACGAGCTTCTGGCGGAACGCTGGAACCCAATCCTCGATGTGTTTCAGGAATGTGGCGTCAAGTTTGCCCTCGAAGTCCATCCGACAGAAATTGCGTTCGATATTTATTCAGCTGAACGAGCACTTCAGGCGCTCAATCACCGCGAAGAATTCGGCTTCAACTTCGACCCGTCTCACCTGATCTGGCAGGGCGTGGATCCTGTTGAATTCATCCGCTATTTCCCGGATCGCATTTATCATGTTCACATGAAGGATGCCTCTGTCAATCTCAACGGCCGAACCGGTATCCTCAGCAGCCATCTCTCATTCGGTGATCAGCGCCGCGGCTGGGACTTCCGCAGTGTTGGTCGTGGTGGGGTTCGATTTGAAGAGATCATCCGAGCCCTGAATGCCGTAAAGTATACCGGGCCATTGTCGGTCGAATGGGAAGACAGCGGAATGGATCGCGAACATGGTGCAGCCGAAGCTGCACAGTTCTGCAAGAACGTTGACTTTGCCCCATCTGCTCGAGCCTTCGACGCAGCGTTCGGTGACTAATCGGCTTTTGCAGGTGCAAATCTGTCTCTACAGGGAGTCAGGCCAATCACTCAGGTGATCGGCCTGACTTCATTTCCAGTCCGACTCACTGCAGTTTCATGGGAACAGACACCGGCTTCCCGCCGCGAATCACTTCAACTGTGATCTGTTCTCCGGGACGATGGCTCTCAACTTCCGAAAGAAACTCGTCAACCTGCAGTGTCTTCTTTCCATTAACCCCCACAATCAGGTCCGCTGAATTTCGGTCTTCAACTTCAAATGTCAGCAGTCCGCGTTTCGTTCTCCTGAGCTCCGGGCCTCTCAACCCTGCTTTCGTGGCAGCACCATCCGGGTCCAGTCGCAGAATTCTCAGCCCCTCTTCCGTTCGCAATACTTCCAGAATGCCGCTGTCCGGACGAATCACGCGACCATGTTCGATCAACTCCGGAACCACTCGCCGAATTAGATTCACTGGAATTGCAAAACCGATTCCTGAGTTCTGTCCGGTACGACTTGCGATTGCAGTATTCATCCCGATGAGTTCACCGTGAGAATTCAGCAGTGGCCCTCCTGAGTTCCCGGGATTGATGGCCGCGTCAATCTGAATAACAGATTTAATCGAGCGAGCCTTTGTCACCGGAAGACTTCGATTCAGACTGGAAATAATTCCGGTCGTCATCGTTCGCTCCAGCCCAAACGGATTGCCAATTGCAAAGACCTTCATCCCCACTCGCAAACCGGCGGAATCACCGAGTCGTACAGGAAAGAGAAGTTCGGGAGGCGCCTTGATGCGAATCACGGCCATATCATTGATCGGATCAACTCCCACAGGGTCAGCTTCATATGACTCACCACTGAAGAGTGTCACCTGAATTCGCTGAGCATTCTCGATGACATGGAAGTTGGTCAGGATGTGGCCTTCGCTGTCCAGGACAAATCCTGAGCCCGCATCTTCAGTCGGGTTCTCCAGAAACATAACCCGCGGGTTTCCAATGCGAGTCGCGATGTTCGCCACACTGCGATTATTGGATTCATAGACATAAACGGCGGCCGCTTCATCAGGAGTCAGGCCTTCCTGATTGTAGGCACGCGGTGGCTTCAGGTTCATGGGCTCCTGTGCTCGCAGACCAGACATGCTGATGTCCGTCAGAAGTACAAAACCCAAAACTGCGATTACGCAGGGGGAACTCAGTTTTTTGCAGATGCAGTTTCGCCCGCACATTGATCTGTCTCCAAAACAACTCCCACAGAGCTCAAATCATAGATGATCTGACAGTCCGTCAGACAGGGCTTTGTCAACAAATTCGCCGCTCAGTGCCCCCCAGCCACTCCACAGGAAAATCTCAACCCGCAGTTTCTGCCGTTCACTCTCGCAAATCAAAGCTCAAAATGGACTCCGGTCATCATCTTCATCAGCGTCGTCATCGTCATCGAAGTCTTCCTCCTCAAATTCGTCGAGGTCATCGTCATCAGCGTCCGGGTGCAGGGGGTCGCCGGGTGAAAAGAAAAAGTCACCAAGTCCCATGGGAACCTGGTTTCCGCCAAGCGACTGACTTCGTTTATCAGCAAGCGTCTTCAAGTCGGCTGCATCTTCCCCCAGACAGCGTTCAATGGCTTCCCTCCATACATCATCCCGGGAAATCGGATGATCCGGATCCTGCGCAATTCGCTTTAACGCGTAACGCAGAACATTAATGCCATCGCGGGTTGAGAAATCCAGATTGAGCGAATGAGCTTCCTGAAGAAAAGATACAGTCAGGTTCAGCATCTGATCGTCAGCAAATGGAAGATGGTACTTCAGGATCGAGAGTTCATCTTCCCGAGATGGATGTCCAAGGGTCAGCGTTGGCTGAAGTCGACTGAGAATATAGTCCGGAATTTCGAACGTAGATTCATCGTCGTTCATCGTGACCGCACATCGAAAGTCAGGGCTCGCGTGAATTGTAATCCCGGCCACAATCGATTCCACATAACGACGTTGGTCGAGAAGCGGGGCAAGACTCGCCCACGACTTCTCGTTCATGCGGTTGCCTTCGTCCAGGATACAAATGCCACCTCGAATCATTGCAGTCACGAGGGGCGAAGCGTGATACGCGATCCGGCCGCTCTCTGCGAGCACCGGGGTGACAAGCAGGTCTTCCGGTCGAGTATCCGCGGTACACTGATAGATATAAAGCTCCTGGCCTCGCCGCCGAGCACCGGAGATTGCCAGTGTTGTCTTGCCAATTCCGGGAGTTCCCAACAATCGCGGCGTCAACGGCAAATCGCGAGCATCAACGACAAGCCAGCAGGCCATCAGTTGCTTCAGAACTTCCCCCTGACCAATCCACTCGCCTTTACTGATATCCGGAGACGCCAGACGAAGCGTCACTCCCTCCACCTGATGGGTGCTGTTCATATCGTACGATCGATTTTCTCTTTGAGTTCAGCGAAACGAAACCTCGCAGATCAATGATACGCGAGCGGCTGCCTTCTCGCCACTCTCACAGCTCCGATGACACCAGCTTGCACCTGCCTGACTTCGTCCTCCGAATCAGTCCTCCGAATCACCATCAATATCAATCGCCTCTCGAGTCCGCTGAATCGCGGCATCGGGATCTGCAAGATGATTTCGAATTTGCTCGATTCCCAGCAAAATCTGACGGCGATAGTCTCTCAAAGCCGCAACGCTGGACACAAACTGTTCATAGAGCTCCGGATTCGCCATCCGTGGATCTCCATGTAGTGCCACAACCTGCAGATGGTGCACTTCTGACTGAAAACGTGTGGTAAGAAGTTCCGTCATCGCCCGTCCAGCCTTTCGGCAGGGTTTGGTAATCTCTCTGATCAAATCGCGTTCGGAATTTCGTGCGGCTGGATCGAGTATCCGACGCGACACATCTTTTTGCTTTGTGGCAAGTGCCTGTTCGTCAACAAGCCGACCAAACGGAGAAGCACTTCGACGAGCGTTTGAATGCGAATCCGAAATCTGGGCCATCAACGCTCTGGCCTTTCGAGACTCCGGATCCAGTTTCAGAATCGCCTGACAGCACTGCTGAGCCAGACTGTAGTTCTTCATTTCAAAATAGAGATGTCCAAGGTTGACCCATGCATCCACCATGTCCGGCTTGAGTTTCACGGCCTCTTTGTAGGCAGAGATGGCCATGGTGTTGAGTTTCAGTCCCTTTTGGGCAATCCCAAGGTTGTAGTAAGCCTCTGCGTTCTTTCGATCCTTCGTAAGCCCTCGACGAATTGCATCCGCCGCTTTGCGATACTCACCCAGCTTGTTCTCGATCGCCCCCAGGTTAATCCACCCGGATGCCCTCAGCGGTTCGAGTTTTGTCACTTGCTCAAACTCGTCCCTCGCGGCTTTGAAGTCCTTTCTGAGGAAGCAGGCAGTTCCCAGCAACTCTCGAAATTCGCAGTTTTTCGGGGACTCGTTCAGCAGTTTCTGCAGAAGCACTGTCGCTTCATCAAATTGCTTTTTTCGCAGCAGCAATCGAACCTGCCGAAGAACGTCAACGTCTGACTTGCTCTCACTCATGTTGCAACTCCTGAGGGAACCTGGTTTCCTCGGATTAACCCCGAAAGTCTCCCTAAAGTACCAAAAAAACTGGCAAAAAACCTCTGCAAAACACTCGACTCACCCCCACTTTCTCAAGCCCACACCGAAAAAACCGCGACTTTCACAGTGTTTGCCGTCCCCTGGGTGTCTCCGTTCAAAAGTTGAACCAAAACTCAAACTTCAGAAAAACTGCGAACCTTCATACATACGCACCTTCAAAGACACCCCAGTTTCACAGCGAGATAAACCGGGCAGAGTTTGACTCTCAGCAATTCAGCCTTTCAAGCGTAAAAACTCGGGGAGTCGATTCACGGTGATGGGTCAGCATAACCATTGCTTTGTGCGCAATGGTGATCTCAACCATCCGTGAAGAATTGGGCAGGTTCTGAATGTCAGGAGCCTTGAAACGTGCCACTCTGTCTCTCGTCGCTCTCGCGATCGGGATCAGTTCAGTTGTGGCCGCTGAAAATCGAGAAACGCCCCTCGTCAAGGCTGTTCAGCAGTGCCGTAAGTCGGTTGTGAATATTCACACCGAAAAGACGGCAGCCGACGATAAAGAAGCCCGGTTCTTCTCATCGAAGTCCCGCAAGATCACCGGGATGGGAACCGGAATTGTCGTTGATGAACGTGGTTACATTGTTACCAACTACCATGTGATTCAGGATGTTGACCGTATTATCGCGACACTTGACAGTGGAGCCACCTTTGATGCCCGGCCGGTCTCGTTTGATCGAAAACAGGACCTCGCAATCATTCGAATTGAAGCCTCCGAACCACTTCCCGTGATGCCCATGGGTACATCTTCAGACCTGATGCTGGCAGAGACGGTTTTCGCTGTGGGGAATGCGTTCGGTTATGAACACACGATTACCTCCGGAATTGTCAGTGCTCTGCACCGTGATGTCGAAGTCGACGAAACTCAGTCCTATGAAAACCTGATTCAGACAGATGCGAGCATCAATCCAGGAAACAGCGGTGGCCCGCTCCTGAATCTGGATGGGGAAGTCATCGGAATCAACGTTGCAATTCGTGCAGGAGCTCAACGGATCGGGTTTGCGATCCCGATTGATGATGCTCGACGCTCAATCGCTCGCCTGATGAGCGTTGAACGTCTGAACGGAATTCCTCATGGTCTGAATACCACAGACGTGAAGACTCCAACCGAAAAGAAACTGCTTGTGGATGCAGTCAGTCCGGGAAGTGCAGCAGAAAAGTGCGGCCTTCAGCCGGGCGACGTCATTCGCAGTGTCCGTGGCGTTCAGATCCAGGATGGAACGGACCTTGAACGATCACTCCTGGACCTCCCGATTGGAAAAGTCGTCGACGTTGTGCTTCAACGCGATGGCCGGGAACAAACACTCCAATACACGGTCGGAGTGGGGCGTCCTGCCAGCCAGAATGGCATTGTGGCGGCTCCACGAAACTCCTCGCCAGACACCCGAACTGTTTCAAGCTCCAGTGCCCCGCCGGTTGTTGCCGATGGAGAACTGCCGGTCATCGGGGAGTCAGCTGTAGCCGATGTATCTCCTTCAGTTCAACTGCCTGAAGCAGCAGACCCGATACTGGGTAAAGCATGGGAACTGCTGGGAATTCGACTCGACACGCTCAACACGCAGGAACAGTCATTGCTGCGAGGACGTTACAAGGGTGGTATGAAAGTGGCTCAGGTTCGCAATGACAGCCTGGCGTCCCGCTATGGGATTCGAAGCGGCGACGTTCTCGTCGGACTCGATGGCTATGAGACACTCGGGCCGGACAATCTTCGCTTCATTCTTGATGAGCGCCAGCTGAAGTCGCTGACAGTGCTCTCGTATCAGATTCTCCGCGGTGGGTCGCAGACCATGGTTGGGAGTATCGATCTGAAGGGTACGAAGAAATAGTTGCCCCTGAGCCCGATTTCTCGCGGACCTGAAGTTTGAGCGTCTGACGATTTCTGGTTATTCTCCGAACGAACAGCAGTTCACTCGGGGAGTACCGTACGTGTCGTTCTGGCAGATGCAGCTGACAAAATGGATTGATCTTGCCTGCCGGATGGAGGTCATGTGCGCCAAACCCGGTAATGTCTGTCCGGGCCACGATTTCGCAGACGCAGGGGTCAGCGATTTCCTCCGCTCAGCGGCACTCGCTTCGGCTCCCATGGCGTCGGCATGCGAACAACCTCTGGGACGATCAATTCGCAACGCCGTATCTGCAACTCGATCGCAGGTGTCTCATAACACGAACCTCGGAATCATACTTCTGATCACACCTCTGGCGGCGGTCCCCCCCCAGGATTCACTTGCCGAAGGCATCCATTCAGTTCTCGACAAACTGACGATTGACGACAGTCATGATGTCTATGAGGCAATCCGTATTGCATGCCCGGGCGGACTTGGCACGACTGACTCACAGGATATCCGGCAACCTCCCACGATGAACCTCCGCGAATGCATGAGACTCTCCGCAGACATTGACCTGATTGCACGACAGTATGTCAATGGGTTTGAACAGGTACTGTGCGATGGACCTGACCTGCTCCGTGAAGCTCGACGACTGATCGATAACCAGCCACAGCGGATCACGTGGGTTGCCCTGAAACTCCTGTCTCGTTACGGAGACAGCCTGATCCGCAGAAAATGCGGAGAAGACATGAGCAGTCACGTGAAGCGCCTTGCCGGTGAAGTACTGCTCTGCGGATGGCCCATGGAAACAGCCGCACATGCTCGATATGCCGAGTTCGACTCGTTTTTGAGAGCCGATGGACATCGACGAAATCCCGGTACAACCGCAGACCTGATCGCTGCTATACTGTTCTCCGGCCTGCGTGAAGGCTGGATCAGTCCGGATGGCGACTGGTGGGTTTCAGGGGATTATGAATGACAACATCGGTTGGGCAATATTCTGTTCGAGTTCTCAAAGACTCTCTCGTCTTCAGTGCTGCTCACTTCATCACGTTCAATGGAAACATCTGTGAACGCCTGCACGGCCACAACTGGCGAGTCGAAGCAGAAGTCTCCGGGCCTCTCGACGAAAACCAGTACGTGTTTGACTTTATCGCCCTCCGCGACGGCCTGCAGCTGATTGTGGCTCAACTTGACCACAGCGTTCTGCTGCCCGAATTTCATCCGCAGATTCGAGTCTCCACGTCGTCCGATGGGCGAGAAGTGACGGCGGTGTTCTCAGATCGCCGCTGGGTCTTCCCTTCAGAGGATTGCAGAATTCTGCCAATCGCAAATACGACCGCGGAACTCATCGCTCAATGGATTGCTCTTCGCTTTCTTGAACGCATCACCGATCAACAGCGTCGCAGCATTCATCAACTGCGTGTCAGCGTCGAAGAAAACTTTGGGCAGTGGGCTGACTTCAGGCTGTGCCCGTCGCCAGTCGCGACGCAGGAACACTCATGACGCTGAAGAAGCCCGACGGTCTCTTCCCACTTCCACTGACAGCTTTTGAAAAATACATCCTGTCAGACGAATCCGAAGACTACCCGATGACGTTCTTTCTTCAGATTCGTCTGCGAGGAACACTGATTCGCGAATTCATCGAAGACGCGGTTGATGAAGCACTTAACAGACACCCTTTGCTGTGCTGCCGCATTGAACTGATCGGAACAATACCTCACTGGATCTGGGCGCCTGAACTTCGTCAGCCCATTGAATGGAACAGCGATCAGTGGAAACAAAAACGCCCATGGTCGCAGCCACGAGACCTGAGGACGAACATCGGGATCGAAGGCTGGGCTGAACTTCAGGACGATGTCACAGAAATCACACTTCAGTTCCATCATGCCTGCTGTGACGGAATCGGAGCCAGCCAGTTCCTTGAAGATATCGCTGCAATCTACAGCCGCCACTTTGCACATGAATATCCTGAACAATCGGCCCCACAACTCCGAGCCCTGAATTCTCAACTGCTGCGTGAACGAAATTCAGAAGCCGGCCGCAGAATTGCAAATCTGTCTGGATCCGTGTTCCGGCGATTTGGGGTCATTACAAAGTACACTCTCAAATACCTTCAACAGCGAATCGTACCACTTGCTGCCCACTGCTCAGAATCCGGATCGGATGCTTCGGATCTTGATACCGGGCTTGTCTCTCAGGTGCTCTCCCGGACAACAACTCGATCGCTCCGAAATGTTGCCAAACATCATTCAGCCACTCTGAACGATGTGCTTGTCCGGGACTTGATGCTCGTTGCCGCAGAATGGAATGCTGATGTCGGGCCACCTCGATCACGAGATTCCATATGCGTGCTGACTCCAAACAGTCTCCGAGGACCATCAGACGACGCAATGCCTGCTGCAAATGTCGTTGGCTATGTCTTTCTGACTCGCAACATCTCACGCATGAAACACTCTGGTGATCTGCTGTGCAGCCTGAGAGACGAGATGCAGCTTGTTCATAAATATCAGGCTGGCTGGTTCTTTCTGCAGGCCATCAGGGCACTGCAGCAATATGGGCCAATCCTTAGGCTGTACCTAAGGCAGTCAAAGAAGAGGTGCATGAGTACCGCGGTACTCTCTCACCTTGGAAATGCATTGAACAGCATCACATCAAGACTGCCATCTCGCGATGGAAAAGTGCTCGTCGGAAATGTCGAACTCGAATCAATTCGGTGTATTCCGCCAATTCGCCCTCACACTCATGTCGTGCTGGCAACTATGCTGATGAATGGTCAACTGATTCTCAATGTGCGTATGAATCCACACCATTTCTCCATCGAACAGACTCACCGGTTTATGACGGCTTTCGTGAAGCGACTGGAAAGGACGGCAAGCGAAACGGAGGGTTCACTGTGACAGTCACGCAGCCCCCTCAAACGGACTCCACTCAGCGTTTCTGGACTCTCTATCTTCAGGAACATGACAGGAAACTCAATCGCTGGATGCATGTGACTGGAACTCTTGCTTCGTGGATCATTCTGATCGTCGCCGTCTGGATCAGGTTATGGTGGTTGCTTCTTCTGATGCCGCTCGCAGGGTATGGTCTTGCATGGCTCGGACATGTACTGGTGGAGCGAAACCGGCCGCTTTCAATTCGATATCCATGGCAGTCATTGCTGGCGGACTACAAACTGACACTGCTGATGATTTCCGGTCGTGATCCTGGGCACGTTCAAAAAGACGCACAGCGTCCCTCAAAGGATGCATAAAGATGAGCACCTCAGACAGGTCCGATCCAGAGGAACTGTTTCCACTGAGGCTGTCCGCGTTTGAAGAAGTCATGCTGGCCGACGATCGGCCCGAATTCCCGATGTGCTTTTTCATTGAAATCGGAGTCAGCGGAAATCTCAATCAGGAAGCACTGACTTCAGCGATTCAGAAGTCTGTCGATCGACATCCATTGCTGAACGCGATCGTCGCGCGGCGATGGCTTCGGTGGTACTGGACTCCACTCTCAGCCGCCCCGAAAATTCTGTTTCATGAAGGGATGCCTCCTCTGCCGAGCCCGGATCAACGGCACATTGACCTAAGGACTTCCCCAGGTCTGAACGTTTGGGTCGGTTGCTCTGCGGGAGAGAGTCGATTAATTTTTCAGTTCCATCATGCGGCAACCGACGGAATCGGGGCGATGGAATTCATCGGAGACGTTCTCGCGCATTATGGTCAGTTCACGGCAGAATCCGACGACCGTCGCCCTACCCCCCGTGAATTCGACAGAAGTGTGCTCGCATTCCGAGGCAGGAAGTGGTTTGAGGGACATCGACCGCCTCAGCTCTTTCGCCGATTCCTGTGGCGTGTTTGGGACATCATGAGCATTCATCCCTCCGCTGTGTATGGCCGAAGGACAAGCGATTCCCGACCACTCTCAGAGTCGGCATCACTGCCATTCATCACTCGCATACTCGACAACCATGACGCAGCTCGCCTTAGAGGAGAAGCCACAGCACGAGGATGTTCTCTCAACGACCTCGTTGCCTGCTGCTTGTTCGTCACTCTTCGGGAATGGCAAAGTCGTCTCGGTGTTGACTCCGACGACACGATTATTCGTATTGGATTACCGGCTTCTACGCGGACTCCGGAACATGATCACAGTCCGGCTGCAAACATTCTCTCCTATATACTGCTGACTCGACGAGGCGCGGATTTGCTCAATGAAGAGTCCCTCCTCAAATACGTAACCTCCGAAACGCTCGAAGTCGCTCGAAGCAGTGATACAGGACTTGTACTGCTGACGATGGAACTTGGCTGCCTGATCCCCGGTTTCATGAAACTTGCCACGCGAGTCCCCTGGAATATCTGTTCGACGATCCTTGCAAACGTCGGAGACGTGCGCCGACAGCTGGGTGCCATTTTCCCCGTGCAGGAGGGTCGCTGCATTGCCGGGAACATTCGACTTGAATATCTCCTTGGCGCAGCCCCGGTTCGCAGAGGAACTCATATTGCCACCTCAATCGGCAAGTACGCAGGACGACTTTACATCAACATGAACTTCGCAACCAGTGAATTTTCGGAGACAGAACGCGACGAATTCGCGGACTCGTTTATTCACTCACTTCGTCAGTGTTGTCGCACAGCAGATCTGAATCAGCAGCAGACCAGCCACGAACCAGACTTCTCCGCAAGCGATAGTGCACCATCGCATTCGCACCTGGTACAACCGGCCAGGACTGTCGCTTACCGCCGCTCACTTCGATTCTGGGCCCGATTTCTGCTGTTTCCGGCGTTGGCTGTGTTGCTCTATCCGTTCTTCATTGCGGCAACATCAACCGCTTCACTGACCGAACTTACACTTTGGACGGCGGGCCTGACCTACTGTTGGTTCTGTGTCGGGGGGATGTTTCATGAAACAGCGCACGATACACTTTTTCGAAGCCGTTTCGCGAACCGATTCATTGGGAGATGTATTGGAACCCTGATCGCCATCCCGCTTACAACCTATCGGGAGACTCATCGGCGCCATCACGCCTACCTGAATACAGTTGATGACTATGAACTCTGGCCCTACTCCGACCCTCGCTGCTCTCTTTCCTTTCGTCGAATCTTCGTATGGCTCGATTTGTTCTTCGGGATCATCACGGCTCCTTTGATCTACGGGAGAATCTATTTTCTTCGCGATCCTCGACTCCGCCCGGAGACACGCAACGCAATCACATTTGAGTACATCCTCGTCGTCCTGTTCTGGACAGCATTGCCGGCTGTCGTGTTCACATGGATGTTGACCCACGGAATTCCGTTTCAGTTGCGACAACTCACGTGGTTGCTTCCCCTCATTCTGGCGCCAATTCTCAATACCGCAAGAAAATTCATTGAGCATCTCGGGCTCAACAGTGATGATCCTCTCATGGGTACACGCACCATCGCAGGAGGGAACCTGTTTTCTCGTATATGCAGATACTTCAACTTTGATATCGCAACCCACGGTCCTCACCATCGATACCCAAAAGCTTCTCATGAAGACCTTGCGGGCCTGATGACAAAACATGTCAGTCGGGACAAACAACTGCAGCAGCGTCTGTTTGGCAGCTATCTCGCTGCTGCAATCGATACTCTTCCGAATCTCTGGAAGAACCCGGCATCCGGAGCATCAATCGCGCAGACACAAACAACGGCCACCGATCACCACAGCTAAAGTCCACCCATCATTCGTTCAATCCTGCCCACAGCCAGACAGACACGCATGTTCCCGTCGCAATCGGACTTCCGCAGGGCTCGAACAGTGCCATCCCGTTTGCATCCACAGTTGCTCGCAGGTCCGCCGAACCTATCCAGCGCAATGGCCGTACCGTCAAACCCTGATCACCAGCCTCGATTTTAACCGGGTGATAGACGGGGCGATCTCCGCGAACCTGATAGGGTTCCATAAGTATGGCTTTCATCGGGAGTGGATCCGGATTGCAGATTCCGCTGAACTTCCGCAAAGCAGGTCGCACGAACAATTCAAAACACGCCAGCGCACTTACGGGATTTCCTGGCAGTCCAAACACACAACATCGATGATCACCCTTTTCATAGACGCCAAACCACAACGGCTTGCCAGGCTTCATGTGTACGCCATGAAAAACTTTTCGAACTCCGGCAGCATTCAGTTCAGCGGGAACAAGGTCGCGGATACCGACAGAGACTCCGCCTGTCAGGATCAGAAAGTCACACTTCAGCCCCTGCTGAATTCCTGAACGCAGAACATCATGGTCGTCCCTGGCAATTCCCAGACCCAAAGGTTCTGCGTAGTTCTGACGCAGTTGCCCCAGCAGCATCGGCTCATTTGAATTTCGGATTCGCCCAGGTCCGGGATTCTGAGTATACTCCACGAGCTCATCGCCGGTCGCAAGGACCGCACATCGAGGCAGTCGACGGGCCTGAATTTCAGGAATCCCAAACTCCGCCAGCGCTGCCAGATGCTGAGCGTACAGGCGAACTCCTGCAGTCAGCAGCACGTCTCCGCTCCTGGCAGACTGTCCCCTTCTCAGGACACAGTTTCCCTTAGAAATCGCCCGCCGCGGAATCGAAACAACTTCGCGATCGATCTGATCGACTTCGCGCTCGATCGGAAACACCGTAACCTGTTCAAACGGAACAACACAGTCCGCACCGGGTGGAATCGCGGTCCCCGTCATCACGCGCACGGCCTGCCCTTCGGACAGCCACTTCTCGGAGTGCGTGCCAGCTGTCAGAGTTTCGCAGACGTTTAACGAAACTGAATCACCGAGAGTTCTCTCACCGGAAATCGTTCCATCCGAAACCTGCGCCGTCAACAGCGAAGCGGAGTTGACGGCAAAACCGTCCATCAGCGATTTGTCAAACAGCGGCGAGTCATGAGGAGTCAAAACGGGGGATGAGAGTACCCGATTCAGGGCCGCCCCCACTGAAACAGACTCATTCAATCCGGCATGAGTCTCAGAAAGAATCAGATTTATTGCCTGAGAAACGGTAAGCATTTGGGCTCAACATTCGTAAAACGGATGTTCGAATCAGATTTAAGATCTTCTACACGTTCGCAGCATCTTATTCGAATCAATGAAGACTGTTCCACGATTTGCGGTTCTGATCCGGTTGCATACCGGCTCACGAAGTTCATACTGCCACACTTCATGGACAATGTACGTCCCCGCAACGACTTCCGCCACAACACTAAACAAGAGAGAAATCAGAGCATGAGTAACATTCGTAAAGGCGCCGTTACACTCAAGGGTAATCCAGTTGATCTTGCAGGAACAGCGCTGACACCAGGCGCGACTGCACCTGATTTCAGCCTGCAGAATACCGGGCTTGAAGATGTTTCCCTCGCATCCAGCAGTGGGAAGACTCGAATCATTGTCACAATTCCATCACTGGATACCTCCGTTTGCCATACCGAAACGAAGAAGTTCAACGATGCTGCTGCAACACTTCCAGGCGTGGAAATCCTCGTGGTCAGCATGGACTTGCCGTTCGGCCAGAAACGATGGTGCGGTGCAGAGAATGTTGACAAAGTCAAGACCCTGAGCGCTCACCGCTGCACTCAGTTCGGAGAAGACTACGGTGTTTTGATTAAGGGTGGCCCACTCGATCGCTGCCTTGCACGAGCAATCTTCGTAGTTAATGCCAATGGAAAAATCTCCCACGTCGAATATGTCAGCGAGATCGCAGAGCATCCAAACTACGATGCAGTACTCGCTGCCGCAAAGCAGGCATAAGCATGAATCTCAGAGTACACGCAGATCGGTAGGCGAACGTGAGTGAGTTCGGGGAATCAGTGCGGGCAGTCTCTCAGAATGCCTGGATGATCTGGAGGGAAATGGCTCCCTGGCTTGTCCTGGGGCTGATAGCAGCCGGTCTGTTGAAAGCCTGGTTCCCCACTCAGCTTGTCCATCGATGGCTGGGAAAATCTGGCCTGATGTCGGCACTCAGGGCGGCAGTCATAGGGACCCCGCTTCCCCTTTGTTCGTGTAGTGTACTTCCAGCGGCAATTCAGCTGCACAGGTCCGGGGCATCCTCAAGCGCGACTGTCGCGTTTCTCGTCGCCACTCCGGAAAACGGTGCCGACTCCATCGCCATGAGCTGGGCTCTGCTCGGTCCATGGATGACAGTCCTCAGAGTTTCAGCCGCCCTGATCAGCGCTTCGGTGGCTGGCGTTCTTGCCGGTCTGCTTGAACAACAGTCCACAAATCGCGCGACAATAAAATCCAGCCTGCAGAACAAACAGCCATCCCTGCTGCTGCCGGTCATTGAACTGGGAATGCAGCCGATACCAATTCTGCCGGTGAGTCAGAATCCTGCAGGTCATCCGGCGAGTGAGTCACCGATGGCTCCATGTTGTCAGCCTCGTCCCTGCTGCGCATCAAACCCGGCTGAATCGCCGGAGCGCAGCAATCAGCTTCGATGGTATCAATGTCTGAATTATGCGTTCTCCAGAATGCTGGCCGATATCGCTGGCTGGGTACTTGTCGGCGTAGTGACGGCCGCGGTGATTCAACAGTTCTTTCCGGCGGATTCTCTTGCGTCCTGGGGACGCGGACCAATCGTCATGCTTGCCGTTCTGGCAGTCAGCGTGCCAACCTATATTTGTGCAACAGCATCGACACCAATCGCGGCTTCATTGCTGGCTGCCGGAATGAGCCCCGGAACTGTACTCGTGTTTTTGCTGGCAGGTCCGGCGTCAAATTTCTCCAGCGCGGCCGTCGTACGCCGGGAACTTGGGAAGTCGGCACTCGCTGGATATCTGTTTGGCGTTGTGGGCATGTCATTTCTTATCGGACTTGCCGTTGACTCAATACTTCCGGACCTTCGGTCGGCAGGCCACTTGCATACTCATGAACACGGCTCTCTCCTGCCCGGCTGGCTGGCCGACCTGATTAGCGTCGGCCTGCTGGTTCGGATCACGTGGCTCGGATATAGCCATCGATTCAGTGCATTCAGAAGCCATCGTCAGCCCGGCTGACGATGGTCTGATGTTCACAGATTCTGACCATTCAGGACATCTGGAGAGAAGCAACCTGACGAATGGCTGCCATTGCTGCATCTTTATCACCACCACAATGCTGGAGCAGCTGCTTCGCTGCCAGCAACAGATCCATCCCGGCCAGAGCAGTCGGAACTGCTGAACTCGTTGAAGAACTGGCAGCAGCCTTCTTTCCCGCCCAGGGTCGCACTGCACCAATCGGACCACTGGACTTCGCAGGTCGAGGACGACGAACAGAGCGAAGCCCCATTGACTTGCGGGCATTGGAAAACGCCACTGTGCAGCTGTTCAGATTGATGGGCTGCTTTGGAAACTTCTCTTTCAACGCATTAAATACTTCACGCCCCGTCAGCTTCTTGTCTTCCTTCAGCAGAGTGCGAATCTCCTCCGCCATGTTGAACTCTGAACCTTCACGCTTTGCCATTGAATTAAATCCCTGAGAGATACGATGACCGGGTTTCAAACCTGAGCATCCGTTGCATTGCAATCCCTGCAGCAAAACTAAATGCGATCTATCCAAAAGATCGTTCGACTCTTAAGTGACGCACTCGATGACTACTCGGAAACTCTCAACTCACTGTCGAAAGAATCGGAGGTTCTTAGTGCAAATACCTTGTTTGAATGTTGCAGGAATCATATCGCAATTCAAGTATGGGCAATAGTCGTTCAGATATTGATACAAAATCGATCCATATTGAGTCCGGAATTTCGCCTGAAATCGCCCACTCTGAAGGGCTCTCCTATACCGCTAAGACAGCCACCACAAATACCCTAAGTGCCTCGCTTCACTTCCTTAGCTCTCTCTCAATGCATGATATATCTCGACGGAATTCCAATCCGTCGCTCATGAAACTACAATTTCTGAGTGGGGAATTCCGCAGGATCACGAGTCTTAGGTGAGTCACATGAGACAATTGCACATTGCATTGGTGCTGGCACTGATGTCTGGGTTTCCTTGTGTTCAAATATATGCACAGGATGCACCGTCGTATCGGAATCAGGCATCCCCGATTCTTCAGAAGTACTGCGTGGGGTGTCACAATTCCGTGACCGCAGAAGGTGGGCTTTCGCTGCTTTCGGCGAAAGCAATTACCAAAGGCGGAAGCGATGGACCGGTCATCTCCCGTGAAACTCCGGACTCAAGCCGCCTCCTGCAGGTCATCACATCATCGGAAGATGATCACATGCCTCCTGCAGACGAGCCGCAACTCTCTCAGGATGAGTTGAGTCTCCTGAAAGCCTGGATTCTGGCTGGAGCACCGTTCGACGGAACGAACCCGGCGAAACTGATCGTTCCTGAAATACCCGTGTCCGGCCCTATCCGAAAATCCATCATCACCGTGGCCGTCGCTCCTGGAGGAGCCAGAGTTGCAGCATCATCAGGCCGTGGCCTCGTTCAGCTTCACGACCAGAATGACCTTGTTAACCCGAAGACTATTCCCATATCGACTGCAAAGATTACTGATATCAGATTCCATGGAACGGACGATCTGATTTTTGCCGGAGGTGTTCCGGGCCTGTCTGGAACTGCCACACTGTACAACATTGCAAAGCAAACACTGGTCCGCGAATTCGGAGGACACGACGACCTGTTGTATGCCGCCTGTATTTCATCTGATGGCCAACTTGTTGCAACAGCCGGTTATGACCGAAAAATTCTGATTCACGACCTGGAGAGTGGTCAGATTCTTAAGGAACTCACCGGTCATAACGGTGCTGTTTTTGATTTGACCTTCAGCCCCGACAATACGTTGCTCGCCAGCGCCAGTGCTGATGCAACCATCAAGATCTGGCATGTGGCAACAGGAGAACGATTCGATACTCTCAGCCAGCCTCTCGCCGAACAATATGCTGTACTCTTCAGTCCCGACGGACAATTCATTTACGCGGCTGGTGCAGATAACAGAATTCGCAAGTGGAAACTCGTCTCGGCAACGGCCGCTGCGATCAATCCTCTGGTGGAATCCCGCTTTGCACATGAAGCCGCCATCACTTCACTCGCCGTCTCTCCGGATGGAAGTCAACTGGCCTCCGCTGCTGAAGATCTCTCATGGAAAGTCTGGGACACATCCTCAATGCTGCAGACGGTTGTCAAATCCGGGGATAAGACACCAGTGACTTCGCTGGCATTTCTGGATGGAAACCGCCTGATCCTTGGCACACCCTCGGGCGAACTGACCCTCTCTGCGACAACCACCGAGGTCAGCTCAACAAATCCCGCCAGCAGCCCAACTCCATCCGTTCATTCCCCGATCAGCCCGGTTGAAGTCGCAGTGATTCAGGAAGCTGAACCGAATGCAGTTGACTCTCCTCAGAGTATTACGACACCTGCGAAAATCAGTGGCCTGATTTATTCCGGCGAACCCGCAGCCACGTCTGCAGCGAATTTAGTTTCCCGGGAAGATCAGGATTCGTTTTCGTTCAACGCGTCCGCCGGGGAGCGATTTCTGATCGAGGTGAATGCCCAGCGTGACAAATCTCCGCTGGACTCCCGTATTGAAGTTCTTAACGAACAGGGTCAACCTGTTCTTCAGAAACGTCTTCAGGCCGTGCGGGATTCTTACTTCACATTCCGAGGCAAAGACTCGGACACCAGTGACGACTTTCGTATGTTTAACTGGCAGGAAATGGAACTCAACGAATACCTGTATGCTGACGGTGAAGTCGTGCGTCTCTGGCTGTATCCAAGAGGTCCGGATTCCGGCTTCAAAGTTTATCCAGGCTTCGACCAGCGATTCACATATTTCGGAACCACACCGTCTTCGCACGCACTTCAGGCTCCGGCATTCATTGTCGTACCCAAAGAACCTCATGAACCACTTGTCGAAAATGGCCTGCCGGTCTTCCCTGTATATTTTGAAAACGATGATGACCCGTACCGCGAATGGAAGTCCGATTCGAGGCTCTTCTTTCAGGCTCCGGCCGATGGAAAATACCTGGTAAGAATATCTGATGCTCGCGGCTTCTCTGGCCCGGACTTTCGCTATGAACTCACCATTCGACCGCCCCGCGAAGACTTTAAAGTCTCACTCGGAGGGGACAAAGTGAGCGTTCCCAAAGGAACCGGCCAGGAGATCTCTTTCAGGACTCACAGAATCGATGGCTATAACGGGCCTATAGAGATTTCTGTTGAAGGACTTCCTCCAGGATTTTCATCATCACTCCCCACGACAATTGAAACGGAACAGCTGCGAGCATTTGCCACCTTGCTGGCGGAAAGTTCTGCCGTTCAGCCATCGGAAGAAGACATTCGAAAGATCCGTTTCATCGGCAAAGCAACAATTGATGGACAGGAAATTGTTCATGACCTCGGCGGTCTCAGCGAACTCAAGCTGCTGGAAAAGCCAAAGGTCACTCTCACAATCCATACGTCTGAACAGGCTGCAGCCGGTGACTGGCAGCATACCCCGGAACTCACCGTCTACGCCGGGGAAACAACACGCGCATTCATCAAGGCTCAGCGAAATGACTTCGCTGGTCATATCGAATTTGGCCATGAATACTCCGGGCGTAACATGCCACACGGAGTATTCGTCGATAACATCGGTCTCAATGGGTTGATGATCCTCGAAGGACAGGATCAACGGGAATTCTTCATTACCGTCGCAAAGTGGGTCCCGGAAACCAGCCGAATGTTCCATCTGTCTTCAAATGTCGATGGCATTACGACGACTCCAGTGCTCCTTCATATTCGCCATCGATAGTTTCGCGACTCTCTGCAATTCAGCAACCACCACAATACCAGACGCGTCTACCTGAATGCCCCTGGATCCTGCAGCTGAGGTTCGAAGGTCCGATCGGTTCCCTTTGGAACAATTCGGACTTCTCGGACATCCATGACTGCGCCGGCAACTTTGCGGACAGGAATTAACTGCACCGTCTGTTTGCCGCTTGAAGAAATCCGAACCGTACCCAGCTTCCGCCAGACAAAATTCTGAAAGTGGCCCGTCTCCTGAACCTCAAAACTGAGTTCCTGCTGAGTATCAGCCGTATTGTCTGTCACAACAAGTTTGACAGAGCTGCCGCCATGCCCCTTGCCGCAGCCCTGAAGAATATCGATCTCATAGTCTCCAGCCTCAGTTCCCTGAAACTTCCATGATGCCGTGTCCTTCTCAATACTCCAGTATCCGACCGTATTCTTGTGGGGCTGAGGTTCGTATCGCAGATTCGCTCCACTCGTTGTCGCATGGCTGGCAGGCAGGCGAATGACCCCTTCCTTGTCAGGTGAATCTGACAGTGTTTCGCTGAACAATGTCAGTGGCCCATCCAGTTCCATAACAAGAATCGCAGATGCATCTGCTGGCAGCGGTGCGAGGTCAATCAGCCATTCTGCAGGTTCCGGACGAAGATTCATCTTGTTGTCGGCTGCGATCTTCCAGTAAATCGATTTCACGGAATTCGCCAGGCGAGGAATCCGTATCACTTTGTCCGCAGGAAGCTGACCCACGACAAAATAGAGATTCGACTGATGAGTCCAGGCATCAAGTTCCGGTGTTGAAAGTTCCTTCACCGAGACGGCCTCCGAAGATATTTCGGATGGTGGCTCAATCGTACGGCCCGCAGCTGGAGCGACTCCCTCACAATACGGCACCTCCTCAGTGACGTTGGCCGAAACAGTGACGTTGGCCGAAACAGCGACGTTGGCCGAAACAGTGACGTTGGCCGAAACAGTGGCCTCCGACATCTGGCACAGACACAGCATTGCAAGCCCCGACATTGATCTTGTGCACATCATTGATCGTCTCCACGTTCAGTATCTTCAGTTGATTCATCTTCAGTTGATTCGTCGATCTCGTCAAACTGTGGCTCAACAGTCGCAGCGGGTGCCGGTGGAAGCCGTGCATCCAGGTAAGTCTGAAGCAGAATCTGAGCAGCCAGTTTGTCCATTCTGGCTTTTCGCTGCTTTGATGTCATCTCAGCCTGAAGCAACAGATACTCAGCAGCCGCTGAACTGAATCTCTCGTCCTGAAAATCGACAGGCAAACCAGTGATCGCAGACAGCCAATCAGCGTACTTTCGAGCTTCTCCGGACTTTTGACTTTCGTCACCACTCAGGTGAATCGGAAGCCCAACGACCAGCCCTACTGCCCGAAATTCATTGACAACCTTCCGAAAAAAGCGTTCATCCGGCTGAAGTCCCTGTCGCTGGTAATTCTGATACGGACTTGAGTACCTCTGATACATGTCACTGACTGCAACACCGACACGCTTTGTGCCATAGTCGATCCCGATCAATACGCCTTCTGACGGCAGACTCATGTCACAACCAGTCTTTCTTCCCACGGACGAAGCATCTCAATGATTTCCCTCAATACGTGCCGATCACTGTCAGGACGTCGAATACTTCGTGGATGCGTTTCGTCTTCAGAGATCCATCCCCGCAGCTTAAGGAACATCGCCGCGGAATGCTTGTAAGCCGGTACGGGGTTTCGAAATGCAAAGAAGCCCAGGTACTGAAGCACATCGTTGAGCGAATAAAAATCTGAATCACCTGCGGACCACATTCTGTCTCGCAGCCCAAATAAATCCGGCGCAAAACTACTCAACCCCAGCAGATAGTCGCTTCCATACATCACCATGTCTATAGCCAGGTCATTCCCCGTCAGAACCATAAAGTCGGGGCGAATTTCGTTTCTCCGGAACAAACGTTCCCATTCCAGATCACGTTGCAGAGACGAGTGCTTTGCACCAATGCACTGTGGGATTTCCAACAGACCCCTGAACACATCAATCGAGTAGATCTTTCCGAATGGAGCAAACATCTGACCAAGCTCAAAACCGATAAAGCGATCGGAATATCCCGCCAGTGTTCGATAGGACTGAAGGATGGCTTCGTCTGACTGCTGAGTCAGTCCGAACGACTGAAAGATGACCGGCGTACCACCACATCGCAGGATCTCTTCCATCACGGCAGCGTAGGCCCCTGCCTGAAATTCAGCACCCGGACGATCGCTCACAAATGCACCGGCCACAAACATCCGTCCCGACGCAATTGCCTGGGTCCTGCGCAAGACCTCCAGTCGAGTACGTTCGTCCAGAAGGTTGATGTAGCCTGTGTCCATATTGACGGCGGGCGTCAGCCCCGAGTCCAGCGTCCTCTGAATGTGGTTTTCAAATGAAACCCAGTCCACGGAATGATCGCTGAAAAAGGGCAGCAGGACCGCAGACATACCCGTGATCCGGCGATTTCTCTGAATCAGGCCTGAAACCCTTGATACCTCTGTCATCTCCGCTCCCAAAATCACTGCTGAACCCTTCCAGGAAAACCGCTATTCTATCTTCGGGAATTCACTAAAACGAGAATTCCGACCGGATTTTGATTGTGTTCCGAGTGAACCAATCGAACCCAGATTGGTTCCACAACGCGATGAGCGTACAATTCTGACAGTTTATGGAATGCGTAATGTCATTATGAGTCGCAGAGTATTCCGAATCGATCTGCGATTGAGGAAAAGAAGTCGTGCCACTGCACTCTATTGATCAGGCTATTGATGCTCTCCGTCGGGGAGAGTTGATCATCGTTGTTGATGACGAAGATCGAGAAAACGAAGGTGACTTCGTTTGCGCTGCGGATTCGATCACGCCGGAACAGGTGGATATCATGCTGCGTGTCGGTCGCGGCACGCTGTGCGTCCCGATGTCCACGGATGATGTCGCTCGCCTCAAACTCCGCCCCGTCGTTGAAGAAAGCGCAAATACAGCGCCCAACCGCACTGCCTTTCTCCGAGCTGTCGATCATGTCACCGCAGGAACCGGGGTCAGCGCTGAAAACCGTGCAAAGACGATCCGTGCTCTCGCAGACATCAATGCAGTTCCGGAAGATTTTCTGCTTCCCGGACATGTAAATCCTTTGCTGGCTATGGACGGAGGCGTGCTGCGTCGAGCGGGTCACACCGAAGCTACTGTGGATCTGGTCCGGCTGGCCGGTCGCCGTCCGGTTGGCGCACTGATCGAAATCTGCAGTCCTCATGGCCATGGGATGGCCGACTTTCGTGAACTGCAGGACATCAGCAAACAGTATTCGATCCCGATGATTTCAATCGCAGATTTGATTCGTTATCGACGTCTCCGCGAACGTCTTGTGACACGAGCGGTGTCCGTAGAGATCCCGACTGCGGGATTCGGTAATCCAACAGTCATTGCGTATCAAGTGGCTCATGAGGCTCAGGAACCGCTGGCCCTCGTATGGGGCGACCTTTCCAGCGTACCAGCCCCTCTTGTAAGAATGCACTCGTCCTGCTTCACCGGCGATGTACTCGATTCACTCCGCTGCGACTGCGGGGATCAGTTGAAGATGGCCATGCAGATGATCTGCAATGAAGGTACCGGGGCCGTTGTCTATCTTCCTCAGGAAGGACGGGGTATCGGCCTCATGGCAAAACTCAAGGCCTACAAGCTGCAGGATGAAGGCCTTGACACGGTTGAAGCCAACCATCGACTCGGATTTAAGGCCGATATGCGAGACTACATGGTCGGCCTGCAAATCCTGAAGGATCTTGGGCTCACAAAGGTCCGACTGCTTACGAATAATCCCAAGAAGACAGACGCATTTGTCTATACGGGCGTTGATCTGGAAGTCGTAGAACAGGTTCCGATCATCGCACCACCCGACGAACATCGAGCCGTCTATATGGCGACCAAGAAAGATAAGATGGGACACCTGCTGCCCGAAGCCTCAATCCAGCGCCCGAACTCAAATCTGCAATGACAAATCCAGTCTCCTTCAAGGATGCGTTTGCGGTCTGGTGTCGAGTCGCAGGGCAAAGTTTCGGCGGACCGGCAGGACAGATTGCCGTCATGCACCGCATCCTTGTCGACGAGAAAAAATGGATTGACGAAACCGGCTTCCTTCATGCTCTCAGCTATTGCATGCTCCTGCCCGGCCCCGAAGCTCAACAGCTGGCGACTTACATCGGCTGGCTCATGCACCGCACTCGCGGCGGCCTGATGGCCGGCATTCTGTTTGTACTGCCAGGCTTCGTCACCATGATGGTGCTGAGTATCATTTACGCTCTCTGGCAGGAGACTTTTTTCATCACCGCTTTGTTCTTTGGAATGAAGCCGGCTGTTGTCGCAATCATCGCTGAATCGCTGATTCGAATTGCTCGCCGAGTCCTGCGCAGTCGGTATTCGTGGCTGATTGCAGGATGCTCGTTCCTTGCCGTTTTCCTGTTCGCGATTCCCTTTCCATTTGTTGTGGCAGCCGCAGCACTCATCGGGCTGATCAGCGAACGATTCTTTCCGGACTGGTTTGCGTCCGCTCAGGCTTCACAGGCTGAGTCCTCAAAACAGGCTGCCCATTCTTCGCAGGCTGTGCCTGAGTCCAATCCGCGATTGGAGTTGTATGCACCAGCGCCGACGTGGTCGCGTGCTCTAAGGGTCTCTGCGGTCTTTCTGACCTTGTGGTGGCTCCCCATCCTGTTGCTCGCATACTTCGCCCCGGATGACTCCGTGTTTCTGAAAGAAGGACTCTTCTTCAGCAAAACAGCCGTCGTGACATTTGGCGGAGCTTACGCAGTGCTTGCATATATCGCTCAACAGGCAGTCGACAATTATCGATGGCTCAAACCAGGAGAAATGCTTGATGGACTGGGCATGGCCGAAACAACGCCAGGCCCTCTGATCATGGTGGTTCAGTTTGTTGGATTTCTGGGTGCTTATCGAAACCCGGGAAACCTCGATCCCCTGTTAGCCGGAATCCTGGGAGCCTGCCTGACCACATGGGTTACATTTGTACCGTGCTTCTACTGGATTTTTCTCGGCGCGCCCTTCGTCGAACGAATGCGACGTAGTCGAACTGTCAGGGGAATGCTGACATCAATTAGTGCCGCCGTAGCTGGCGTCATTCTGAACATTACACTCTGGTTCGCAATGAACACACTTTTCTCCCAGGTTCAAGTCCCTGAAAATGGCTGGTTCCGATTTCCAGTGCCAATACTCGAATCGCTCAGTCTTCCGGCTCTGGCGATGACCACCATCGCTTCTGTAATAGTCTTTTGGTACAAACGCGGGATCGGCTGGACGCTGCTGATCTGCTGCGCACTCGGTATTCTGTTCCTGCAGGCTGAGAGGTTCCTTCGATGACATTCGCCGGACTGACGTTTCCATTCGCAATTCTGTTTCGCGTACTCACGTCGCTGCTGCTCCTGGCCTCGGAACCGCCTTTGCCAAAAGGCCCGGACGCCGACGCTCACGGATGGATCTCGACTACGCCCCGTGATGAGATCCGTCCAGTGTTCTCAACAACAAATTCCGGTGGCCCGGATCAGCAGCCAACGCTCGTAGTCGAAGCAGACGAACGAGAAGGCCTGATGGGAACCTGGACAAAAGTCCTTCCCGTTCAAGGTGGAAAGACATATCGCTTTGAGACATGGCGCAGGTCCAGCGGAATTGAAACAACTCGCCGAACAGCCGTCGTTCGTCTCAGGTGGCAGGATAAGAATGGTGCTTCCGTTCGCCGCGATGAACCATCGTTTCCAACCTATCGCCCCGGAGATATCCCACAGGCAGAACCAGAATATGTACACGACCAACCAGATGAGCGAGGCGACTGGACTCTCGTTGCAGGCACTTACGCCGCCCCAAAAGCTGCGACGCAGGTTCTGGTGGAGCTTCATTACCGCTGGGAGCCTTCAGGACGGATCGAATGGACCATTCCGACTCTCATTGAATCTGACCCGATCCAACCCAGAATCGTGCGGATGGCCACAGTTCATTTTTGCCCATCCGCAGGAACGACTCCCGCTGAAAAGTGTCAGCAGTTTGCACCTTTGATTAAGAAGGCGGCTGAACAAAAAGTCGACCTGATCGTGCTGCCCGAAACACTGACATATTTCGCAACTGGCAAAGACTTCCCGGAAGTTGCAGAACCTGTCCCAGGGCCTTCCACTGACTATTTCGGAAAGCTTGCCAAACAACACAATATGTACATCGTCGCCGGACTCGTCGAACGCGATCAACACCTGATCTATAACGTGGCAGTACTCCTGGGCCCCGATGGTTCGATCGCCGGAAAATATCGCAAAGTCACTTTACCGAGAGGTGAAATCGAAGCCGGCATTACTCCGGGACACGATTACCCGGTCTTCCAAACTCGATTCGGCAGGGTCGGAATGATGATCTGCTATGATGGATTCTTCCCTGAAGTCGCTCGTGAACTCAGCAACAACGGAGCAGAAATCATCGCATGGCCAGTGTGGGGCTGCAATCCTATGCTCGCACAGGCAAGAGCCTGTGAAAATCACGTCTGGCTGATCAGCAGCACTTACACTGACGTGTCCGCCAACTGGATGATTTCAGCGATCTACGATCATGCGGGTATCCCGATTGCTCAGGCCAAAGAGTTCGGCACCATCGCAATCCACGAAGCCGATTTGTCGAAACCACTCTACTGGCAAAGCCTCGGCGACTTCCGAGCTCAGATTCCTCATCATCGTCCTGAATGATCATGCAGGCTGAGTTTCCACGCAGTCCGGATATCCTGAACATCCCCAGAACATCTGGCCCGAGTTTCGGCCATGCTTTGCCATGCGAAGCACCATAACCCGGCCACATCGCGAACAACATGGACCGGCCATTTTTGGCTTTAGCTGTTCGCCCTGGCTAATTTGGTCGTGTCGTCGCACATTGAGCCGAGCGTTCGCAAGTTGCTCAGTGTATCCGCCCTCGTTGATAAACCGGGACTCGAGTGCAGAGAGCTGGCGGTCCAACAAATAGTTCACCTGATGGATCAGACAGATGACCGCGTTTGCTCGTATTCCAGGATCGTCACTCTCCAGCCAGTCCCGGTAGCAGCTCCACCGCTGCCGATCAGTCAGATCGGTCAGATCGGTCAGATCCGACTGATCCGACTGATCCGACTGATCCGACCGATGACTGCGGCGTGCGACTTGTCGCACAGCAGCCGCTTCCGGCGAGTCAGACGACCAGAGAGGCAGTTTTCGGTGTCGCAGGTAGTCTTCGAAATCGAGCAACAGTTCTTCCATACTGGCCCGAGCCACGTTCATCAGGCGAAGTTCTGACTGCGAAGAGACTGCAGCTGCACGACTACCTTCTGCAATGTTCTGCCGACCAGATCGAGCCGCCTGGATCATTTGATCAACTGTTCGGGAACGACTGTCCAGGAAGCGTTCACAAAACCAGTAGGTGGCGTCGTAAATCATGGTCGCCGTCTGGAATGAAGCCAGCTGCCGATACCCACCGCTCTTTCGAATCCGTCCCATTGCAGAATCCCTGTATCGTGTGTTTAATACAATACCCCACGGGGCATTGTATTAAACACACTGAGGGTGAACAACTGATCGGACTGATCGGACTGATCGGACTGATCGGACTGATCGGACTGATCGGACTGATCGGACTGATCGGACTGATCGGACTGATCGGACTGATCGGACTGATCGGACTGATCCGACTGATCCGACTGATCCGACTGATCCGACTGATCCGACTGATCCGACTGATCCGACTGATCCGACTGATCCGACTGATCCGACTGATCCGACTGATCCGACCGATCCGACCGATCCGACCGATCCGACCGATCTACGTCAGCACTCCAGTCACAACGTGACCAAACACATCGGTCAGGCTTTCATCACGGCCCTGATGGAAGTACGTCAACAGTTCGTGGTCCAGCCCCATCAGATGCAGGATTGTGGCGTGCAGGTCGTGCAGATGAACCGGATCCACAACGGCTTCAAAGCCAAATTCGTCTGTTTCCCCGTAGGCAACCCCACCTTTGACGCCGGCCCCTGCCAGCCACATAGAAAATCCGTACGGATTATGATTGCGTCCGGGCGCATTTTGTCCCTCGCTGAATGGCATCCGCCCAAACTCCCCTCCCCAGACAATCAGCGTATCTTTCAGAAGTCCTCGCTGCTCAAGGTCTGTCAGCAGGGCTGCGATTGGCTGGTCGACTTCTGCACCATGACGTCCGTGGTTCTTCTCAATGCTCTCATGAGCATCCCAGGTTTCTTCCAGATGACCTCCCCCCGAATACAGCTGAATAAACCGCACTCCACGTTCAACAAGTCTTCGGGCCACAAGACAGTTGCGGCCGAATTCATCCGTGGGCTGCTGCCCGACTCCATACATGGCCAGCGTTTGTTCAGACTCGCGGCTGAGATCAACAGCCTCGGGCGCTTCTGCCTGCATGCGATATGCCAGCTCATAAGAACCAATTCTTGCAGCCAGTTCGGCACCGCCTGGTCGCGCCGCCAGGTGCTTTGCGTTCAGTTCTGCGAGTAAGTCGAGCTGATCTCTCTGAGCCGCTGCCGTGACATGCTTCGGACCTCGTAAATCCAGAATTGGATCCCCTGCGGGCCTGAACAGCGTACCTTGATAGGCAGCTGACATGAAGCCGCTCGACCAGTTTGGCTGGCCCGAAATTGGACCTCCACGCTGATCCAGAATGACCACATAACCAGGCAGACTCTGGTTCTCACTTCCCAGTCCGTAAACACACCACGAACCAAGCGAAGGTCTTCCGATAAAAGTCTTCCCAGTGTTCATCTGAACGAGTGCAGAACCATGCGCATGACTGTCCGTGTGACACGATCGGATCACAGCCAGCTTATCGGCATGCTCGCGGACTTTGGGGAAATAATCGGAGATCAGAAGTCCGCTCTCACCTCCTGGATGAAACTTCCTGAATGCCGGGGTAAGATAGCCAACTTTTCGACCTCCGGAATTGATGTACTTCTTTCCTTCGGGAAGAGGCTGCCCGGCATACTTTTCCAGCGCCGGCTTGTAGTCAAACGTATCAACCTGGCTGGGGGCACCATTCATCATCAGGAAGATGCAGCTCTTCGCCCCGCCCGGCAACCGTGCACGGCTCTGATCTGCGACGACCGAGTGCACTCCGGCATCTGCCGGACCTGCCGCCTGCAGTCCACGGAAACCATCCTCGTAGAGCAATGAAGTCAGGGCCAGCCCCGCAAATCCACCGCCCATCTGCCATACCATTTCGCGTCGAGTATTTCCGCAGGGGAACTTTGACATATCCGGATTCCTCAGTCGATGTATGCGAATTCGTTGGAATTGAGCAGGACCAGGCAGAGCGACGCCCATGCCTGAATTTCGGGTGTGCGAACAATGGCTGCCGGCCCACTCAGCTCAGGCAGCTGATAACGTTCCATCAGAGAGGCTGTAACAGCTTTCCGTTCGTCATCGCTGAGTTCACGGTTGTAGACAATCAGTTCTGCGATTTCTCCAACCCAGTACTCGCCGTCAATATTCCCCTGCTGCCCCAGAACCCACGGCGTATCGAGACGACGTTCCGGAAGTCGCTGCGTCGAGGAATAAACAGAGGTGTTTTGCTGAAACAAACTTACCCCGTGCGGACCGTTAACGGCAGTGAGGAGAAACGGAGATGTTCGATCGCGGATTTCGCCAACACCTGACACAGCATCACTGAATCGCACGGCCGATTCTCCGGTCATGCCAACGAAAACAGAACTCCCGGAATTTCCGTCGTTTCCGCTCCAGTTCGACACAATCTCGCGATGCCCGGCTGAGCTGCGATCGGTAACGACCGCGAAGACGGACATTTCATCGGAAGACAGAACAGGTCCTGTGATTCTCATAAACTGAGGACGTCCGCCAAATCGGATAGCCGGCCGACCGTGAATCGCATCACTAACAAACTGCGGACTCTGCTGAATCTCAACAGACACCGCATCATGTCCCTGCCCGCTTCCGTCAACCCACCGAGTCACCCGGCCATCGTCTGATGTCGACACACCTTCTGAAGCATTCAGATGCAGTACCATGTCAGACGGGATCGAGACCTTAACGGCAGGTGAAAGATCTCCTGACTGGTTTGATGACTCCCGTAGATCTTTGAACCTCTTCAATTGTCGATTGACATGTTGTTCCGCAATCTGAAGCTCTTCATCAACAGGATCGCGAAGCAATATCGACCGCCAAATCTGAATGATTCGATCACGCGGATCGGACGTTCTCTGCACAATCGCTTCAGCAAGATTCTCCGACCGCTGATGCACAAATTCATTATTCAGCAGGGTCAGAGCCTGAGGAGCAACAATCGTCACGTCTCTCTGACCACAGGGCAACGTGGTATCACTCATATCAAACGTGGTCATCATCGGCGACAGCAGGCTTCTCTGAGTAAAGATGTACAGGCTGCGTCGGCGTTGCTCCTTCTCAGGAGAAGCAGTCCAAGCACCCGACTTTCTCGATAGACCTTCAAGGGCATCCGCGCTGATTGTGGGATAGAAACTCGGACCTCCAACTCGCAGGTCGATTTCACCTGAAGAAGCAAGAAACGCATCCCGCAAAGATTCCGCATCCAGCCGTCTTCGGTTCGCTCGCCACCACCATCGATTCGCCGCATCCTTTCGATTGTATTCTTCGGCGAGAGGATGCAAAGATGACTGTCGCCAGGTTGCGGACGTCAGAATCAGTCGATGGAGCGGTTTCAGTTTCCAGCCACCACGAATCAACTCGCTCGCAAGGTAGTCCAGAAGTTCCGGATGTGTTGGCTTCTCGCCCGTATAGCCAAAGTTATCGGGAGACCTCACCAAAGCCTGGCCAAAATGATGCAGCCACAGTCGATTTACGATCACTCGTGCCGTCAGAGGATTCTGATCGGACGCAATCCAGTCCGCCAACTGCCTGCGCCGGCCCGTCGTTCCCGGAGTATCAGTCGGAATGGACGTGAACTTTGAATACTGGCCAGGAACGAGCGAAAGAGTGGCGGGTTGCACTTCATCCAGCGGACGATGGCGATCACCGTTCTTCAACAGGAATAACGGTGGCGGCTCTCGGGAAATGTCCGTCCAGCCCAGCACCTCTGAGTATCCCAATTCTTCAGCTGATGGACCTCCCAGCAGATCGCGCCCCCGAGTTCCAATTGGCCCTGCCCAGAACGAAGCCGCCATATGATAGTAGTCCGTCTGAGGGATCGGATCGAACTTGTGGTCATGACATCGAGCACACTTCACGGTGAGTCCGAGGAATGCTGAAGACGTGACATGCACAAGATCTTCCAGCCGCTCATATTGATAGTCTTCCGGATCGTTGGGCTCATCATTCCAGGTTCCCAGTCGCAGAAACCCCGTTGCAATCACTGTTTGCTCAGTGCGATCAGGCAACTCGTCTCCGGCAAGCTGCTGCCGGACAAATTCGTTGTATGGCAGGTCCGAGTTCATGGCATTCACGACCCAGTCGCGATACTTCCAGGCATGCGGTTTCGGCTGGTCGCGTTCGTATCCACTGGTTTCAGCATAACGAACAACGTCCAGCCAGTGCCGCGCCCATCGCTCTCCGAACTGTGGCTGAGCAAGCAGCTCGTCCACAAGCTGTTCATATCGAACCATAGAAGCATTGGCAGCAAACTCGTCCAGCGCCGCTGCTGTTGGCGGGAGCCCGGTGACGTCTGCGTGAAGTCTTCTCAAAAGTGTTCTGCTGTCCGCTTCAGGAGCAGGTTCCATGCCCTCAGTCTTCAGTTGGCTGTAGATGAACGCATCGATCGGATTCTGACTTCCGGAGGGATGCCTGACGGACGGCACCTCGGGACGCGCAATCGGCTGAAACGACCACCAATCTCGACCGCCACGCACATCTGTTGTCGCTTCATAAAGGTCCAGCACTCGACCTTTGGGCCACGGAGCTCCTGCTTCAATCCAGCTCTGAAGCACTTGCGCCTCTTCAGGAGACAGCTTCTGCGAAACACCTCGCAATGGTGGCGGCATCTCTCCGGATTTCACTCTCTCCACCAACAGGCCGCCCCCACTGTCGCCCCCAAGCACTGCCCCACTATCCCCGCCTTTCAGCAATCCCTCCCGACTGGACAGGGATAGCCCTCCGGATGGCTGACTTCCCTGATGACATTCCAAACAGCGGCGAATCAGTAAGCGAGCAGGCCCGTTTTCAAATTCCTCTGAGTCAGCCATCAGAACGGGCGTCAGGGTCGGCGTCCCCAAAGCAGGGACTCCAAAAAATCCAGCAAACAAAACGGTTAAACGGACTGTTGCAAAAAGCAACTTCGCGATCTCTTGCGGCGGATAAGTCACGCAATCACCCTCTACTGGATTTGCGACACGTGCTGCACATTTAGCCATCAACATCGCCATTCTGACAAAAATCGGGCCCCTCGAAAACAACCAATCTCCCCTTGAATTGCCATCCTGAAAAATTCCGGAAACTAGTCTATTAAACAGATCGAGACATTCCGATACATTTAACTTAAAGGGAGAAACTCGCAATCATGACCACATCTCGACTACGGCTGACAGACCTTGATGCGTTATCACAGGCAGCTGAATGCCTCAAAACGCTGGCCCACCCTCACCGGTTGCGAATGGTTCAAATGCTGTTGCAGGGTGACTACACCGTGGGCGATTTGGCGGAAGCCTGCGAACTTCCCAGCGCGATGGCATCAGAACATCTGCGTCTCATGCAGCGATGTGGATTCCTGACAAGCGAGAAAGATGGTCGGCGTGTGTACTACAAAGTCGTGGAGCCGCATCTCGGCAACATTCTGAAATGTATCGAACAACGATTTGGTTGTTCTGCCGTCTGAAAGTTCTCAACCATTGCGTTATGTGGGCCTCAAGTCCGCAGCATCAGAAACCGCACAATGACCTCAACAATCTCACCCAGACAACTCCATGAACTCGCACAAAGCGGACAAGCGATCGAACTCATCGATGTCCGAACTCCCAAAGAGTTTCAGGAAGTGCATGTCACGTTCGCAAAGAACGTTCCTCTCGATCAGCTGGATTGTTCGAAGATTGCTGGCGAACGAAAATCAAAAGACCTTCCGCTCTATGTGATCTGCCGATCCGGAAGCCGAGGGCGTCAAGCCTGTGAGAAACTTGTTGCGGCAGGATGTGCCAACGTGATCAACCTCGACGGCGGAACCCTGGCCTGGGATCAGGCTGGACTGCCGGTCGTACGTGGTGCTAAGGTGATGTCATTGGAACGACAGGTCCGGATCGCGGCCGGAACCCTGGTTCTGACAGGAATCGGTCTCAGCTTTCTTCACCCTGGCTTTGCAGGACTGTCTGCTTTCGTCGGCGCAGGGTTGATCTTCGCAGGGATCACAGACACGTGTGGCATGGGAATGATACTCGCAAAAATGCCATGGAACCGTGCATGAACCAGATCCGACGTATTGGTGATTCTCAGCGATGGTCCGACGTGGTCATCCATCAGAATGTGGCTGAATGGGTCGAAGTTGCAACAGATATGACAGCAGATGCTGCTGGTCAGGTGCAGCAGGTGCTCCGTCAGATCGACGAAACTCTCCTGCAGCTCAAATCAACAAAGGCTCAACTGCTGAAGGTCGTCGTGTTCCTCTCAGACCTGCAGCACATCAATGAACTCAACGCCCAATGGGATCAATGGGTACTCAAAGGTCAAGCGCCCATCCGAGCCTGCGTCGGCACGACCCTGGGAAAAGCGTGTCTGGTTGAGATGATCATTACCGCGGCCGTTCCACCCGTCGATATTCAATAACGATCGCTGTTTCCTGTCCGGCAGTCGCATGGACAACAATTCCGTCTTTCATCAGCTGAGCCCCGGTTAACTCAGTCGCTTCGTCCGGGCGATCCCAGTCTTCAATTCGATAGCGATGATCTGCGCCGAGTCCCTTCAGCGTGAGCCTCAGTTCCGAATGGTTCGGTTCCTTCCCGCAAAACGCCTGAACCACACCCCCCTCCCCTTCACGATGAAACTGAAACGCAAGCCACTCTTTCGGGTCGGTATTCCATGAGACAAGCGGATAGTAGTCAGCCGAGTAGAACATTCGGATCGGCAAATATCGGGCCAAATGCCTTCGAAGTTGTTCAACGGCGGACGGATCGTCGTAATTGATGGCGAATGATCCGCAAACTCCCATACCGCTGCGAAGTGCTGCTGTATCCGCTGATGCAGCTCCCAGACCATGCAATGGCAACCAGTTGGACAGTCCGTGAGTCATTGCCTGCACGTTGCGAGGATACTCGGCGTCGCCCCAGCAGCTGTCACTTCTCCACAATACAACACTGCGTCGCATGGATTCAAAGTCCAGCCGTCGACCTCCACTGGCACAGTTGTCAATAATCAGCCCCGGATGCCGAGCTCGAAGTTCATCCCAGAATTCAAGGAGCCCATTCACAAACCGTACTTCTGTCAATCCAATGGACTCCGGTGCTTCATTCGTGTGCCAGAAAAAGGAAGGGTAGAGATTGAAATCCTGCCGATAGATTTCAACCCCAAAGTCTGCGATCTGTTTCGACACCAGTTCAACCGCCCATTTGCGAGCTTCAGAGTTTCCAAAATCGAACAGCAGAAAACCGTCGTTCTCCTGGTAACGAAGTGCATCTGGTGTAGATGTGGGCTTCAAAAGCCATTCAGGATGTTTCTGATCCATCTCTGTCCCGCGCATCGCGCGTTCAGGCTCAAACCAAACCAGAAATCTGCGGTCCGTGTCGTCGACTGCTTTTCCGACAGACTTCAATTGATCAGGAAAGCGATCGGGAGCAGCCTGTGTATTCCCCTGCCCGGCCGGGAACCCGCCGATATTCCAGCCTGCATCCAGCCAGAAGGTATCAACCGGAACTTCCAGTTCTTTGACTTTGGCAGCAAGCCGTTTCAGATTCTGTTCATTCGTATCATTGAAGCCAATCATCCCATGAACACTGGCCGCCACCGGCATCAGCTCCGAAGGAGAATGATCTTTCGGCGTGAAATGTTCCAGCATCAGTCGCCGAAACTGATTCTGGCCGTCAACGACATTCCCCTTCCATGCCATCATCATAATTGAAGGAAGTCGAAGCCGTTCACCGGCCGCAAGTCGAAAGTGACTTCGCTTCAGACCAGCTCGAATTGAAACGGTTCGTGGATTCAGCCGAGTCAGAGAAACCTGCCAGTCTCCAGGCCAGCCGACAGCAAGAATGACGCCACCACCCTCTCCGGCGATATTGAAGTACGGCATTACCCCGTCCGATGAACGACCACCAAAGGATTCTTTCGTGATCGTCTGCCCGTCTAACAGTACTTCCTGTCGGGGCTGAAAGTCTTTTACTTCTGCGTGACTGCCCTGACTCCAGTGCAGTGTCATTTCTGTATCGGCCGGAAACAGAATCTCGCAGTCAGCAGACTGAATCGAGTCAAACAGCAGACTGCCAGCACCTGCAGGAGCCTCGATTGCAACCTGCCACTCAACAGCATGATACCTCGGGTACTCATGTGATTGAACACTCAGTCCGACCGAGCGAGATGCTCCGGGCATTCCTGTGGTCTCGCGGATTGCAAAATCTGGTGCAAGGAGCAGCCGGCTCCGTTCGGCTTCGTCTGCCAATCCGGAAAGACCAGGGATAAGAACAAGAACGACGAGGATTCGGTAAAATATGGTTTTCATTCCGGAATGATGGGATCAGCGCCGGCCGACTTCAAGCGATCCCTCAAAACAGGACGAGCTCGACTGTCGATTTCGATTCAGTCGAGCTCTCTGTTCACGCGAAAATGGTCTTGTGGCCGCAACGCACCTGGACCTGGCCGTCGATCGTCCACCTGCATCACAGCTTGTCGACGTCAATCTGATCAAGAGGAGAGGGACTCTTCTCGGTCGGACTGCTTTCAGGCGTAGTGGGTGTCGCCTCTGCTGGATTCGCCTGCACAGGCTGTTGAGTCGCGCCACCCTGAACAGCCTCCTCAGACTGAACTGCCGGAACGACAACAACTGCTGGCACGGCCGTGCGAACAAGAATTCGCACGTTGTTGAGTTCATCGCGTTCCATCAACTGATCAAAACTGTCAACAGACACAACGAGTGTATCAAACGGAGCAAGTTGCCCCGTTCCGTTGCTCATCTGCATCGCACTCGCAGGAAGCTGCAGCTGAAACTGTGCAACCGCTCCAACTTCGATCCGCTTCACCAGAGCAGTGACCGACGGAGAAGATGGATGAATTCTCCCCTGCACAGCCACAAGAGTAATCCGGAAATCTCCTACTGGAATCTCGCTGTGATTCTGCAGAGTCAGCATATAGGCTGGCCCCGTCACTCCGTCACCTTCAGAAACCAGCTGAACTCCCTGTAGTTCAACATCACCAGGCTGAATCGGCAGTGAAAAACCAGGAACCATTATTCCCGGACCTCCTTCGGCGCCTCGCAGGCCTGCGTTCTGCAGAAATCGATTCATATGCAGCTGTTCAATGACGTGCATGCAGTCTGTTGATGGAATCCCCAGCACCTGACCCGAATCCTGAAGCTCAACAGCGGGAGCGAGTCCCTGATTCTGCACAACTGGCATCTGAGCACTGCAGCTCTTCTGACCTGAAAACAGCGTGGCTCCTGCAATCAGAAACACACACGTCTTTATAAGTGTCTTCGTACGCATGAAAAATACTCCTTAAAAGAAAAGGCCCGATCTCCGCACTCGGCAGACATCGGGCCCTGAAATGAGTGATCCACAAGAGACATCTGGTCCTCGAATCGGATCAGTAGCAGCCCCAGTAGCAGTTGTAGACCGGTGCACATGTGTATGAGTACTGATAAACAGGCCGAACACAATAGTAGGTCGGGTAGCTGTAACATGGTCGGTAACAACTCCAGTAGTGACTGCTGTAGCATGAGCTGTATCCACCACCATATCCCCAGCCACCGCATCGATAACCGAAACTGCGGAAGCAGGCTTCCACGGCATCTCCTGACGCTTCACTCCCCGCATTGGCTGTCAGCTGATCAACATCAGCATCCAGCACTGGTTCAACCGTTTCGACGCCTGCATCGCTGATCGATGCAACATCAATGGACAGTTCGCTGTCATCGGCCTGCACGCAGGTGGCGATCATGGTCAATGGCAGCACAGCAAAAAGAATTCGCTTCAACATCGGACTTCTCCTCAAGCCGGCAGTGAGTTGTATTGGTCTCGCTGGTGGCCGGTCACCAGCGATTCCGTTCGTTCATGACATCACATGCGTTCGTTGTCCGATGTTGTTACAGAATTTTCTTCAGAGCCGTTCGGAATGGCTGTCTGTAACACGCTGTGCCCGCTCGCGTACATGCGTACGTGTGCATCTTCTGAATCTTTCTGTCTTCAGCTGTCAGGAACTTCTCTTATGAAAACTCGCATCTCTCTTCGCAGTCTCTTCTCTGCCGGACTACTGGCCGGATCGTGCCTTTCGGCGTGTGCTGAAGACGACAGCCTCTTCTCTGAGATCCGCGGGAAGTCTGTCTTTAGTAATTCCTCGGAATCGACGGGGACAAACGGAGACACCGTTAATCCGGTTGAATCCCGCATCCTCAGTATTGATCGACTCGCTGAACTCGTTCGTGAAGGCGGGTTCGAAGCAACGTCGACTGATCAGAAAGCCGTATCAACAACGAAATCTCTTCCCCCATGGAACTTCCCGGTTCAGTTGAAGCTGTCCGAAGACGAGCAAACTGTTCTGATCAGTCTCGGCCTGGCAACAGTTTCAACAGCGAAAGACATGACAGCCGATAAACTGCTCGATCTTCTTGAACTGAACGAACAGATCTCGTCAGCAGACTTCACATGGAATCGCGAACGAAGGCGCACTGAGATCCTCGGCAGACTTGAAAACCGAGGACTCAACGGGACAAGCCTCCGAGACGAAATCAATCGTTTGGCAATTCTTGCAAAGGAACACGAACTCGTCTGGAAGGCGGCCGACTCCGGTTCGTCACAGGGAACGGTGACTCCAGGCACAACCGTTCAGCAGGGGAATTCAACTGCTCCGCTGCCAAAAACCACTTCGATTGCGGATTCCTCGAACAAGGCTCTAATCGGTCGATGGTCTGCATCCCGTTCCAGCACCGAAGCATTCGCCGTTGAATTCAAAGCGGATGGAAAGTTTTCACTCGTCTTCCTCAAAGCCGGCAAACAGACACGTTCGGACGGCTCCTACACGCTGGATTCGAAAAACCTCACCTTGACCGGCGCCGACGGAAGTCCTCTGTCCGGCTCATTTCAACAGAAATCGGCCACGGAATTTCTCTTTTCACCAGGCTCGGAAAAGAACACAGCCGCTCAGCCGCTCACGTTTCGTAAAGCACAGTCCTGAAAGACCTTAGATCAACGCGTGGCAATGTCCCGTGAATCAGCATGTAAATCGCGACTCGACTGTAACAGACAACAACTTGTCCCGTACGTGTTTTGAAGCTTGTTCATTCCAAAACGTTTTCCAAGTGCCACTTCGGCCTGTCAGGGTGATCCCATGAAGACCAGAAATCCAATTTCAACAATAAAGCTCTGGGCGATCACAGCCACCGCCATGATCCTCACAGCCGCATTTCAGTCAGCCAGTGCAGACACTGAGATCTATCAGAAGACTCTGCTGTCAACGACCTGGGTTCTCGCCAAATCCGAGGGCCAGACCAGCAGTGGTGCCGGTGTTCTTGTCGATGCTGAAAAGAAGCTGGTCATCACGAACGCTCACGTCGTCGGTACTGCTCGAGCCGCCGTACTCTTCTTCCCGGAAGTCAAAGACGGCGTCCCAATTGTTGAACGCAGCCACTATCTCGACAATGTAAAGAAACTTGGTGTTCGCGGAAGAGTCGTCTGCGTCGATCGAAAGCGAGACCTCGCATTGATCGAGCTGGATCGTATTCCCGAAGGTTCGGTGCCCATTGCTCTGGCGGCGGAAAGTGTGAAGCCAGGCGAAAGTGTTGAGTCCATTGGTAACCCGGGTACAACAGAAGCACTTTGGGTTTATTCATCAGGCACAGTACGGTCAGTTTACAAGAAGGCGTTTAGCACAGGCGCCGGTGAACATGACTTCAAAGTTGTTGAAACACAGGCTCCGATCAATTCCGGAGACAGTGGAGGTCCGGTCGTCAATGCTCAGGGCGAATTGATTGCGATCGCTCAGGCGATCTCTCCCAAAGCACGCCTGGTCACCTACTGCGTCGATATCGCTGAGATTCGAGGGCTCCTGGAAGGCCCATGGAAGCCGGCCCCGTTGCCAATCACCGATGTACTGACAAAGGCCGACCTCACATGGAAAGAACACACAACGGGCCATCTTGAAGTCAGCTTTGAACAAAAAGACAAGAGTACTCAAACCGTCTTCGTCAGTCGTGAGACAGAATACTTCGAACGTGCTGATGTCCGACGAGTCTGGGCACTGGCGTCGACTGCGAAACAAGCTCCCACCACAGAAGTCATGATGGACCTGCTTCAGCAGAATGCCCGTACAAAGATGGGTGCATGGACGGTGGAAAAGACCGACCAGTCAGAATACCTGATCATCTACTGCGTCAAGCTGGATGCCACCGCTTCTCCCGATGCAGTCAAAAGCACCATGGAATACGTGGCCCAGCTCACAAGCGTATCAAAGAAAACACTACAACCTAAACAGGATAGCCAGACAGCGTCTCAGACTCTGGATGCGTGGCTCGCCAAGTAATCCGTCCATCTTCCTGCACTAACAGTTCTTCAATTCAACTTTCTCAGTAACAACTCGCTCTAACTCAAAAAGGAACTCTGACCATGAAACGCATTTCAAAGAAAATCTGTATCGTTCTCGCTGTACTCGCAGTCGCGGGATCTTCTATCAGCTCGGAAGCCGGATGCCACGGCCGAAGTGGCCGAAGCTATGGAGGTTACGGCCACGCTCGTGTGAGCTACGCGGCACCTCGAGTCGTCTATTCTCAGCCCGTCTATGTTCAGTCACCACAAGTGATCCAGACTCAGCCAATCATCGCACAGCCGTATCCGGGAGCGGCTCCCGGAACACCTGCCGGCATCCCAACTCAGCCAGCGTCGCCTCAGTTTCTGAACCCGTTCGGAAACCCATCTGCCTCTGCACCATCCGCAGATTCAATCCTGACAGGCGCTCAAACACCCAGCCAGGTACCGGTCTCAGGTCAGGTACCAGTCTCAGGCCAGGCACCTGCACCGGGGCAGGCACCAGTATCGACGCCGGGAGCCTCCGATCAGCAGTCAACCGCCACGGGCGGCGTTTCGGTTCCCTCAGGTAGTGGTGCAACAGATGCAGCAACCAGTAACGCCGCAGAACTCTCAGCGCTCCAGGCACTGGGCGCATTCGCACCACCTCAGGCATCGGTTCCTGAGCAACCTGCTTCGACTGCCAATCAGTCAACGGCTCCTGGCACTGGCTTCGAAGGAAACTGGACCGCCGAACTCGGCAACGGTGCCAAAGTCAGACTCACGCTCCAGCAGGACGGCTCGTTCGTCTGGAACGCAACGAGCGCATCCGGCAGTTCTACCAGCTTCCAGGGATCGTACTCGATCTCAGGCGGGCAACTGGCTTTGATCCGCACCGGAGACAGTCAGCAACTGAGTGGAGCTTTCAACAGCTCTGGTCAAAATGCATTCAGCTTCAAGCTTGCCACAGGCAACGCTGCAAGCCTTGAATTCCGCAGGAGTTAATGATCAGTCGGCCGCCTCCGGCACAGGAACGCTGGAGGGTTCACCCATCGATCGATGCACAACCGCACAACCGCACATGTCACTCCAGACGTTGACGGTTGTGCGGCACATATCGAGGATTCGATCAACGGCAATGATGATCCCCTGCGATTCCAGAGGCAGTCCAACAGCCTGAAGTACAATGGCCATCATGACAAGTCCTGCGTGCGGAATTCCCGCAGCACCTACGCTGGCCAGCAGTGCTGTCAGAGCAACCATGATCTGCTGAGCGAGTGTCAGCTCGAAGCCTGGGGTTGCCTGTGCAATAAAGAGGACAGCCACAGCTTCATACAAGGCCGTCCCGTCCATATTAATCGTGGCACCCAGCGGCAGCACAAATGAGCTGATTCGATTTGAAATCCCGGCTCGCTTCTCGACGCAGGTAATCGTGAGCGGCAATGCAGCATTGGACGACGCTGTTGAAAAAGCTGTTAGGAGAGATGGCGCCATCTGCTGGGCAAACCTGAATGGGTTGCGGCGGCCAGCAATGAAAACAAACAGAGGCAGAGTCACGCAGGCGTGAATGATCAGTGCAACAAACACCGTCAGCATGTACCCAGCAAGCGTTCCGAAAACCTCAATCCCCTGAGTGGCTGTCGCGTAAATGGTAAATGCTCCAACGCCGATGGGCGCGAGGCTGATAATCCACGATGTCATACGCATCATGACCTGAAACGCGGCCTCGAACATCTGAATCAGCAACTTCCCGTACTCGCCTCCAACACGCGAGATAAACAAACCAAGCAGGATCGCAAAGGAGATGACTGACAGAAAGTCGCCATTCGCGAGGGCCTGAAACGGATTGGCTGGAATCAGGAGCATGATCTGATTCATCAATATCTCCAGCAGCGTCCCCTTAGGCGCCTCTACAACCCGGCCACCTCCAGGAAGAATTGCACCGGCTCCCGGCTGCAACAGATTGACGAGCACAATTCCGGTCACAATTGCCAGCATGCTTGTGACGAGATAGTAGAGCATCGTTCGGCTGAACATTCGACCAAAACCACCATGCTGCCCAAGTCCTGCAACACCGGTCACCAGTGATGTCAGAATCAAGGGCACTGTGATCATTTTGAGCATTCGCAGAAACAAGTCCCCAATGAACTTCACGCCGCTGGTAATCTGACTTCCAATTCCCGCCGGATGTTGAGCAGCAAGCTCCTTCCAGAAGGTCGGCAACTTCTCGGCGGATGCTGCATTGATCTGTGTGACAGCCGGGCTCCCTTCGTGTTCGCGCTGCCAGATCACAGAAACATCCGACAAGCCATAGTTGATTCGAACATTTCCTTTCGTGACCGGAAGTTCAAACGATGCCTGATCACCCAACCGTTCAAACAGTCTCGGAAAGCTTCGCCGGAAGTCAGCCGCAGAGTTAAAAGCCTGTCGTGTCAGCTCTGATCGATCTGTCGCACCCTCGACAGCCATCGATTCAACCATGACTACTCCTTCACCATCACGCGACACATTCAGCATCACTGAATCAGATACCGAAATGCTGCCCGGATTAATGGCCACTCCGATGGCGACCCCAACAATCATCGCCGCGAGAATCTGGTAATGCAGCGGCCACCGCTGTTTTGCTGAGTGAGAGTCTGTCATGTGATATCCGGAGTGAGAGGTCGCATCGATGTTGACTTGAGAGGGAATTAAACACGACCGCCATGCAAACCGCAAATTCAGCAGGATCAGCAGGTGGAATCGAACTGACAAATCAATTGGATTGCCAGAAAGTCGTAACAGTGTCAAACTGGACACCTCACGACATGAACAATGGCCGTTGACGGTGCCTGTTTGATCCTTCCGGTTCCAACGAGAGAAACCATGACCGATTCCAGGATATTGAGCTCTGTTCGTACTCTGTTCTCCGGTTTCCGGCAGATTTTCCTGGCGGCTGCCGTCGCCTCAACTGCATGCGCAGATGAATTCCCAAAAGTCTTCAATACCGAAGCAGACGGACAAAATCCTCCTTCGGCCGATGAGATGATTGGGATGATCAAGCTGCCGGAAGGCTTCAATATCTCATTGTTCGCAGGTGATCCGGATGTGCAGCAGCCAATTTGTATGGACTTCGATGACCAGGGACGCCTGTGGGTCGCGGAAAACTACACCTATAGCGGTGGTCCGTATGAAACCAAACTGAGAGATAGAATTGTCATCTTTGAAGACAAAGATGGCGACGGAAAACACGACTCACGCAAAGTATTCTGGGATCAGGGTTTCATGCTGACGAGCCTTATCTGGGGCTTTGATGGCTGCTGGATCCTGCACGATGGGACTTTATCCTGGATTCCTGACAAAGATCGCAACGGTGTTCCCGATGGTCCTCCGGTTGTGAAGCTTGATGGCTGGAGCAAAGACTGCGGACACAACTTCGTGAGTGGTCTTGTCTGGGGACCGGACGGCTGGCTGTATGGACGCCATGGAATCGTCGACACGTCGTATCCAGGAAAACCGGGAACGCCTCGGGAAGAACGCCCGTTTATGAATTGTGGTGTCTGGAGGTTTCATCCAACGACTGAACAAGTGGAAGTCGTCTGCAACGGCACAACCAACCCCTGGGGGCTGGACTACAACGAAAATGGTCATTTCTTCATGACCAACAACGTCCAGGGGCATCTCTGGCATGTGATTCCTGGAGCCCACTATCGGAGAATGTACGGACAGGACTTCAATCCTCATGCATACGAACTGATGGACATGACTGCCGACCATTATCATTGGGATACAAACGGTAAATGGACCGACAGTCGCGATGGTAAAGCAAATGACATGGGAGGCGGGCACTCTCATGTCGGAGCCGTGATTTATCAGGGAGAAAACTTCCCGGAATCCTATCGTGGCAAAATCTTCATGTGTAACACCCACGGACGACGCATCAATGTTGATCGACTGGACCGCGAAGGCAGTGGATATGTTGGCAGGCATGAGCCGGACTTTATGATCGTGAACAACCCCTGGTTTCGAGGTGTCGACCTGAAGCAGGCGCCCGATGGAACTCTGTTTGTCGCAGACTGGTCTGATAACGGCGAATGTCACGATCACGATGGTATCCACCGCACCAGCGGGCGAATCTATCGCATTGCCTATGGTACGCCCAAAAAAGTCGACCTCGGAAAGTCTCTGGCTGATCGAAGCGCACCAGAATTGTTTCCATTGGTTGCGTCAAAGAATGGATGGCTCGCTCGGCATTCACGAAGACTGATCCAGGAGCAGGTGGGGGAGGGCAAGCTGAGCATGCGGGGCGCTCTGCCGCAGGGAGACACTCATCCGGCAGCACTGCAGTTCGGTGAAGCGATCGGTACGAATACCGTTGCTTACCTCGAACATGCCCTCAAGACATCAAAGCCCGAAGCACTTGAACGCGCCGTTTACCTCGCCTGCGATACACCTGAGCGACAAAAAGCTCTGTTGCCCATTCTCAAAGAAACAGCATCAAAACCGCAGCCTGCCAATGTCCTCATGGGACTTGTCTCAGTCCTCCAGAAACTGCCAGCAGAGCCTCGAGCCGAACTGGCCACAGCCATTCTGTCAAAGACGGAAAACGCCACAACAATCCGAGATGATGTCAACCTGACCCTGATGACCTGGTACGGTATCGAACCTCTGGTCACACAGCATGAACTCCTTCCACTTCTGAATTCGATCCCAAAGCTGCGTCAGTTCGCTGTCCGACGTGCTTCCGGCGAAATCGTCGCGAACAGCGCATCGTCCTCGAAGGCCCTCGAATTCATCGCTGCCTTGAGCGCCGAACCGGCGAAGACATCTGCGGAAGACATTGCGGGACTCCTGAGTGCATTTCGAGGTGGTGTTGCAGGGCGAGTCCGTGTCGACGCGCCAGCGTCATGGAAGTCGGCAGAAGAACAGTTGCGTAAAATCGACAATGACAGTGTTCGACTGGAACTTGACGCACTCAGCCTGCTCTTTGGTGATGGAGCTGCCATTGCAGACCTGAGGTCAATCGCTGGAAACGGAGATGCCGATCCGGTAGCCCGTGAACAAGCCATCCTTGCGCTTGCACAGGCTCGCGACAATGACTCTCTGCCAATGTTCTACAATCTGCTCGGTGATCGCGCCGTGTATGACACGGTCATTCCGGCACTTGCAGGTTTTGAGGATCCTCAGATCGCATCCGAAATCCTCAGCCGATTGGGCGGTTTCAAGGACGGAAATCGCAGCGCTGCTTTTGACACTCTAGCCAGCCGCGAATCATTCGCACTCCGCCTGATCGATGCAATTCAGGCCGGGCGTATCGATGCTGCTGAACTCACCGCTGGTCAGGTCAGACAATTGCTGAGCCTTGGCAATTCAGATATCAAAGCCACTCTCGATGAGAAATGGGGCATCGTTCAGGACACTCCCGCAGCTCGCACGGAAGCCATCGCTCGCTGGCAGAAAGAACTGACAGCAGAACGAATGGGGACCGCAGATCTTCAGAACGGAAGCCTCCTCTTCAGGAAATCGTGCGCGACATGCCACAAACTTTATGGCGAGGGACAGACCATCGCCCCGGACCTCACCGGTTCAAATCGAAGCAATCTTGAATACGTTCTGATGAATATTATTGATCCAAGCTCTGTCGTGCCAAAACAGTTTACGACAAGCGTCGTCGTTCTGAAGAGCGGTCGCATCATCACCGGCGTGATCGTCGGAAAGACAGACCAAACCGTTTCCATTCAGACGGATAAAGAACTGCTGATGATCAACCCGGATGATATCGAAGAATCAAAGAACACCGGCAAGTCGCTCATGCCAGATGGTATGCTCGACAGCCTGACACCGGATCAGGTCCGGGACCTGATCGCATTTGTCATGTATCGTCGTTAACCAATCTTTGCGGTCGGACTTCCAACACATGCATTCGTGAGCGGATGACAGATATGCGAAATCCAGCTGTCGTTTCTGGCCTGATCCTCATATTGGTTCTCGCCAGCGTACCTGTTGCTGCAAATCCGGTCGCTCTGTTTCAGGATCCACCACAGTCTCAGGATCTGCAGCAAACTCAGGAATCCCGGGGGACGGACCAGACGGGCGACAGCGTGGCGGTTGACGAGGCGTGTGAGCTTCTTTGCACAGTGATCGAAACGGTCAGCAGCCATCACATATCGCCCCCCTCTAAGCAGCAAATGGCTGCAAATGTGCTTGCGAGCCTGGCGTTGAGCCAACCGGGAAAGCAGGCGAATGCAATCACGGAGAGGATTCTGACCGAAGAAGATCCCAGTCAAATGCTGATCGTCCTGCGGAAGGAGATCAAGACGCTGTTTCCCGACGGAAAAATCTCTCAGGGAGCAGTCGAAGCAACGATTGCGATGCTTGGAAATACCCTTCCTGGCGGTCTTCAGTGGCAGGATGCAAAATCCGCTGCCGTCAATCAGCAGCTCGCCGCGAATCAGTATGTTGGTATCGGTGTTCGAGTTGGAATGAATGACGAAGAAGAGCGATTGGTGTTCCTCAGCGTCATGGAAGGCGGCACCGCAGAACAAGCCGGAATTCAGGCAAACGATATCGCTTCGTCGATTAATGGTGTCGATACAAAGAAGAAGCCACTCGGGGAAATTGTCGAATTGCTGCGAGGACCGCAGGAATCGGTCGTTGAAATTGAAGTTTATGCGCTCGGCTCAACGGAAGTTCGCAAGTACAAAATTCCCCGCCGTGTTATTCCGATTCGAACCGTCCACCTCAATACGGTTGAAGATCGTCCCGACGTTGCAGTTCTCAGCATAGACAGCATGACTGCCAGCTGCGTGCATGAATTGAGGATGGCCGAAGCCAGGCTGTCGAGCGATGTCAAAACAGTGATCGTGGATCTTCGAATGACTCAGGATTCAGACCTTCACAACGCACACCTCTTCGCAGATGCTCTTCTCGATCAGGTTTCTCTCGGATACATCGAGACTCCGAACGCAAAACGGCTGGTTACAACAGAGCCAGGTCGAATCCTGCGAAACAAGAGAGTCATTGTGGTGGTCTCCGGTGCAACAGCACCCTACCTGATCTGGATCACTCAGGCGATGGACGCCACTGGAATAGAAGTCTGCCTCGATTCTCTGAATATTGGAGGTCTCAACCCACCATCAATTCCGGTTCGCCCCCCTATTTCTCCAAATGTTGCTTTTGTTCTTCCAATGTTGCCGGCAATTGAATCTGTCGTGCTCCCCGGGGAGCATGGAGTACTTCAGCTTGCCACCGGACAACTACTGGATACAAAATCCAGAGTCATCTCACCTCGAAATCTGGCAGGGCGGAAAGTTGACCGTGACCATGTTCTTGCCCGACCCGACGATCGCAGGAATGAAGTCTATATGCAGTCGCCGGAGAACCGCTTTGACCAAGACACACTTCGCAAGGTCCTGGGAGAATAGAATTCATGCTCATTGAGGTCCTGACGAGACTTCTGATGACCTGCCTCACCCTGCTCTGCCTGCAGAACAGCGGCGCCCAGGCACAGGATCCTGCTGACCTGTGTTTTCATCGTCCAGGTGGTATTGCTATCCTCGATCACCCGCGACGAGCTATCATTTCGAACGAGTCATCAGGCACAATCACGTTTGTGCCGCTTGCTGACGTGAACTTAGCTGCAGCTACTCAGTCTTCGAAGCTTGCCGAGAGTTTGCTGGATGTTGCTGCTGTCCCAGGGAACCAGCAGGTCCTCGTGGCCACGGCCAATCCGAGTGCAGTGCTCCGAGTCGACGTCAAAGGAGATTCCGCTGTCGTCACAGCCAGATACCCTCTTGGCTCAGTCCCAACACGCATTGCAGTCACTCAGTCCGGTCGCTTCGCCGTCGTTTCGTCGATGTGGGCGAAGTCCATCGACATTATTTGCCTTTCAGAATACGCTTATTCAACACCTGGAAAACAAAAAGATTCTGTTCAACGGATCAACCTGCCATTTGCTCCCCGCGAAGTTCTGCCTTTGGATAACGACTTTGCTGTTGTGTTTGATGGCTTTGGAGGCGAATTCGCGGTGGTCAATCTGAATTCAGAAACCGCAACGGAGAAAACGGATACTCTCAACACTTCGTCTCCAATCTTGTTTTTCAATCGGTTTCAGGGACATCACATTGGTGGTGTGTTTTTTGATGAATCTTCCGATGAGATTCTAATCACGCACCAGATTCTCAGCCGCACGGCACAGACCTCACGCGGCGATCTGCATTGGGGAACACTCATGCAGAACGTTGTTCGCAGACTTCCCCGATCAAGTCTCTTACACCACGACACCAACTTCGATGAAACCGGCTCGGTAATCATGGTTGGAAGCATCGGTCGAGGGGCCGCGGATCTTGCAGGGATTGTTGTGGCTGACCGAACGATCGTCACCGCGTCCTCAGGAACAAACCAACTGATCGCTGCGGCCACTTCGGATTCCGCCTCAAAAGCAATTCAAACCGGAACCTTTCCGGATCGAATCGCCCGGATCAGCGATTCCATGATCATAGTCACCAATAAACTTGACAATACGGTTCAGGTTTTTCGATCCGATTTGCGTCAAATGGTACGCCAGTTTGGCAGGCCCCCTCAGTCACTGACTGACAAACAACTTGGAGAGCGTGCATTCTTCGATGCTTCGTTGTCGCATGATGGCTGGATGTCCTGCGCCAGCTGCCATGTTCATGGGCACACTCCTGATCTGAAAGCTGACACGAAAGGTGATGGCCATTACGGTGCGCCAAAGAGAATTCCATCGCTCCTCGGGGTTTATCAGACTGCACCATTCGGATGGATTGGAAACCAGCCGACGCTTGAGCAACAGCTCCGACAAACTCTGACCACAACGATGCACGGAGATTCGCTTGACCGTGCTCGTCCAGAAAACACGGCCGAGACCACAGATGAGTACCTTGCAACGCACATCAAACGACTTGCAAACTACCTGGGCACACTCGATGTCACTGAAGCACATACGGGCCGTGTCGGCGACGGTGCTCTCAAAGCGGCTGGCCACGCTCTGTCTGCCGGCCAATCTCTGTTCAACAGCGCGGGATGCCGAAAATGTCATGATCCGGACCTTTACTATACCAGTCCGGTTCGCGTGGATGTGGGGGTTGAAGATGAATGGGGCAACCGCGAGTTTAACCCTCCGTCACTGCGTCACCTGCATCTCCGTCGCGCATTCTTTCACGATGGGCGATTCACTTCACTTGAGGAACTACTGGAGAAGCACCCTCAACCTGCTGCCGAATTGACCTCTGAACAACGAACACTGCTGATCGATTTTCTGCTGAGACGAGGTACTGATCACCGCTGACATTGCCGTTTTTTTCTAACTGACCGGGAGCTTAACGATGGTATCACAGGACAAGTCTTCAACGCGTTCTTCTTCGACCCGGATCAAAGAGCCATCGACTCGCCGCGAGTTTCTCAAAGCGACCGGAGCTGCTGCAGCATTTGGTGCCATGATTGTTCCCAGACATGTGCTTGGCGGTCCAGGGTATCTGGCTCCGAGTGAGCAGGTCAACCTTGCCGGAATTGGTGCGGGTGGAATGGGTGGAGGCGATATCGCAACTCACGCCCGCAACGGTGCAAATATCGTCGCACTGTGCGATGTCGATGATCAGCGGGCAGCAGGTTCGTTCAATGCGTTCCCGAAGGCCAGGAGGTACCGGGATTTTCGTGAGATGATCGATAAGGAAGCGAACCACATTGATGCCGTGTCTGTCGGCACACCGGACCACACACATGCCGTTGCAGCAATGGCCGCCATTCGAGCAGGAAAACACGTTTACTGTCAAAAGCCCCTGACACATACACTGCATGAATGCAGGGAACTCACAAAAGCGTCAATCGCTGCGGGAGTTGCCACTCAAATGGGAAATCAGGGACATGCATCCGAAGGCTCAAGACTTACCAATGAATGGATTCAGGCCGGAGTCATCGGTGAAGTTCGCGAGGTTCATGTCTGGTCCGACCGCGCCGGGAAACTATGGAAACAAGGCATCGATCGACCGTCCGACAAACCCGCAGTTCCTCCTCACCTTGACTGGAATCTCTGGCTGGGCCCCGTCCAGGATCGGCCGTACCATCCCTCCTACGTGCCCGCAAACTGGAGAGGCTGGATTGATTTCGGAACGGGAGCCCTCGGAGATATGGGCTGCCATATCATCGATCACCCTGTGTGGGCTCTGAAACTAGGCACACCACTCACTGTGGAAGGAAGATGCACGTTGGATGGTTCTGCATTTGCAGACAATCGTGCTAACAATGAGACATATCCAATTGCGTCCATTGTGACGTACCAGTTTCCCGCCAGGGACGAGCTTCCTCCAGTCACTATGACCTGGTACGAAGGAGGACTGATGCCCTCAACACCAGCCGTCGCTCCCTCCGGAAGGAGGCTGCACGACAATGGTGTTCTTTATGTCGGTTCCAAAGGGATCATGCACCACAGCTCTCACGGAGGTATGCCGGAAGTCTGGCCCGCCCATCTTCAGGAGGAGGCAGCCCGCGTCCCCAAAACCATTCCCCGTTCCATCGGTCACTATGAGGAATGGCTTGCAGCATGCAAGGGTGGCCCAAAACCTGTCTCGTCATTCGACTATTCCGGCCCACTCACGGAAATCGTCCTGCTGGGTGTCCTCGCCCTACGAGCTCCCGGTGTTCGTATCGAATGGAACAGTGAACTTATGCAGGTGACAAATGCTCCGGAACTGAATGCGTTTGTTAAGACCGAATACCGATCCGGATGGACACTTTAAGGCGAACACTTCAAGGAGCACTGAAAATGGCATACCTTCGCTTTCTGACTCTCTCACTTCTGATCATCGCCTCAATCTCTCCTGCTCAAACGATTGCCGACGAGTCGGCTGCAAATCAACTGACTGAACAGGAAAAACAAGACGGCTGGATGCTCCTGTTTGATGGGAAATCCACAAGGCAGTGGATGAGCATTGAAGAAAAACCGCTGGCGGAAACTCATGTACAGGACGGAGCCCTCAATCCTCATCCCTGCAAGTATATGCTGGTCTATGAAAAGCCGCTGACAGACTTTGTTCTGCAGCTGGATTTCAAACTAACTTCCAAATGTAATAGTGGGATCTTCGTACGTACGTCGAGCCTGAAGCCTCGACCCGGCAAAGATGTGGGGTATAACGGCATTGAGATTGCGATTGATGATACAACCACCGCTGGCTTCCATGATACCGGTGCGTTCTATGACCTTGTTGCCCCGAATACGAATTCAATGAAACCAGCCGGTGAGTGGAACCATGTTCAAATCACAAGCAATGGGGCTGTGATGGAAGTGGAAATCAACGGAGTCCCTGTCAATCGCATCAACCTGGATGAATGGAAGTCCCCCGGTAAACGGCCCGACGGCAGCGATCACAAATTTGACACAGCATGGAAGGACCATCCTCGTACCGGCTATATCGGACTGCAGGACCATGGAAGCGACTGCTGGTACAGAAATATCAAACTGAAACATCTCAAACCGTAGCAGGCACTCTCCGAGTGCCGTCCGCAACGCCCTGCCTCCGCTCCAGCCGCCGCGTTCTCCACACTGCAAACAGCCTGACGCGAAGCGGACGGCAGACGGAGTCTGCCTGCTACTCAAACCACAGACACTGTCCCTGAGTCATCTCAGTTGGCAAGAGAACGAAGGCAGAAGAAAAGCGGATAAGAATGCCCGAATACTTCAAGCGGAGCCGGACTTGACTTTCAGAGTCCAATCATGGTTCAATGACTGAACGGGGGTGTGTTGTGGAACATTCCCAAACGTGATGTTCACTGGAGTATTGAAATGCAGAAGTTCTTGAGCGTACTCGGTTTGACCGCGGCCGTGTTGTTTGGAGCAGTAGTTGTCAACGCGGCAGATGAAGCAAAGAAAGAAAAGCCTGCGGAAGAAAAATTCTCCGCGAAGTGCCCAGTCTCCGGGGCAGAGGCAAAGAAAGATCAGAAGTCAGCTTATAAGGACAAGGAAGTCTACTTCTGCTGTGAAAAGTGCAAGGCAGCATTTGATGCAGAGCCTGCAAAGCATGCTGTGAAAGCGAACCATCAGCTGGTTCAGACGAAGCAGTATCGACAGGCCAAGTGCCCGATCTCCGGTGGTGACCTGAACAAAGAACAGTCCACAAAGGTCAGCGGTGTAAAGGTCAGTTTCTGCTGTGAAAAGTGCAAAGGAGCAGTGGACGGAGTCACGGGTGACGACCAGCTTGCGAAAGTGTTCTCCGATGAAGCCTTCAAGAAGGGATTTGTCGTCCGCAAGGAAAAGAAGGAAGACGCAGCACCAGCAGCAGACGCTGCGAAGTAAAGCTTCGCCGTAGCAAATTTCGAATCTATTGAACAATACTCAGCGAATGAAAACAAAGGGCCATCGGTCATGAAACCGATGGCCCTTTTTGTTTGTGTTCGCCCAAAACAACTCTGACAACCAATTTCGCTTAGCCCGAAATCGGTCCCTCTGCTCGAGCCTTGTTGTACAGCATTCGCCATCGAGCAGATCCGTCGTTCGGAACGAGTTTAGTGTCTGCCCCCTGTTTAAAGTACGGATACTTATCTTCGTTGGCCGCCGTGAGCATGAAGTTTACCTGACCATTGTTTGCGGTGTACATTTTCGAACCATCCGCCCAGATTGTTTCAATCAGGCGTTCCGGTTCAGGACGCTCTTTGGGTTTCTCGACTTTCTTTGCAGCAACGACATCGCGATTCACTTCATAACCGAGCCCCGGCCCGTCGGGAACAGTCGCATGACCGTCCTTCAGCAGAATTGGAGACGCCAGCAGGTCATGCTTGAAGAGCTGATGACAGTTGACGGCCGGCCATCGTGCCTGATCAAGTACACCGCCGAAGTGCAGTGAAAACGAAGCGGTCAGACCAGCGCCGACGAGCTGCAGCCAGAATGGCATCTCGGTTTCCTCACAGAAGTGGCCTCCGGCCATCACCGCTGAAGCTCCACCACCCATTACAAACCCGTCACAGCAACCGGATTCCGCAACTGTCTGCGGAGACGGATTCCCGTAGTGCATGGCAACGTTGACCCGACTTTCGTCACAAATGCGTCGATTGCCGGCGACGTCGCTCTGTGGAATCGGGGTTTCATAGATGTCTACCTGAACGTACTTCTCCAGTTCTTTCAGAATGGGCATTCCTCGTTCAGCGGTTCTCAGAGTGTCATTGAAGTCCATGTCAATCTTAAAGCCTTCCGGAATGACCTGACACGCCTTATTCAGCTGCTCAAAGATGTCATACCATGGCCTGCCCTTAGTCTTATAGTACATATAGCCCAGCCGCGCCGCTTCCTGACACTCCGCAGCCATATCGTCTGCCGAAGTATCAATATTCCACCACGACAGCGGGGTTGTCTGATGAATCTTCTTACCTAAAAGAGCATGCACAGGCACTTCGGCAGCACGACCGACTGCATCAAACAATGCCATCTGCAGACCAGCCCCCAGAGAATCATCCCACATCATCTCGATCGCGTTTTTTCCGATAACACGTGATACAGCTTCGTCTGTCGTGACTCCCCATGTGTAAAACAGCATTGTCTCGCCGGTACCTGTCACTCCGCACTTCAGCGTCACATCGCACAATTCAATGTATTGCCAGTGTGGCACTTCTCGAGCCATATTCCTGGCCGGGACAGGACGAAAGTCCAGCTGTACAGTTGTTCGACGAACATCAGTCACTTCATAATGCTGCTCGTTCACCACCGCTGCGGCACCATGAAGAGCTGCTCGAGTAAGTCTGGATGACGCCAGAACGGCCGCCATCGAAAGGGAGTGCTGAAGGAATCTGCGTCGACTGGCAAGCATCGGTTTCTCCTCGGGTGGGAACTGTTCAGGTGAGTGTCATCAAAGTATCATAACGGTACTCGAAAAGTCATCCCAACCAGAGATTTGTTCACATGTCCCTATTGCCTGACACTCCTCCGCAGTCGATTGACGAACTGCATGAACGAGTCAGTCGGCCGAGTGATGCAGTGATCAGGCTCATCAGCCAACACAAAGGAAACATTTGTATCCTCGGTGCCGGAGGCAAGATGGGATTCCACCTGACGAAGATGCTGAATCGGGCAGTCTCTGCGGCAAATGCTAATATCGAAGTGCTGGCAGTCTCGAGATTTCAGTCGCCATCCAGTGTCTCTTTATTTCATTCACATGGACTCCGCACTTACAGCGCAGACCTGCTGCACGAAGCCATCCCTGAAGAAGTCCTTGAATGCCGAACAGTGTTTTTTCTGGCGGGCGTTAAATTTGGCACATCAAATGACCCGCAACGACTGTACAAAACAAACGTAGTGCTGCCGCGGCGAGTCACTGAAGAATTCCGCGATGCAAACATCGTAGCGCTGTCGACAGGCTGCGTGTATCCGTTTGTCAGACCAGATACAGGTGGATCTCGAGAGACAGATTCCGCAGATGCCCCCGGCGAATACGCACAGTCCTGCCTGGGACGTGAAACGGTATTCCAGGACTCGGGGGTCCGTTCGTGCCTGATTCGACTGAATTACTCTGTCGACCTGCAGTATGGCGTACTTGTTGATATCGCCGTCAAAGTACAGAATCGTGAACCGATCGATCTGCAGATGGGATATGTGAATGCGATCTGGCAGGGGGATGCCCTGAATACGATAGTTCTGGCAATTCAGTCCTGTGATCGCCCATCAGCAATCCTCAATCTGACGGGTCCCGAAATTCTGTCGGTTCGCGACGTGGCTCAGACGTTTGGTAATCTGATGGGTGTCCCAGTGGAGTTTCGAGGATGTGAAGCACCAACTGCATGGCTGAATCACGCAAGCAAGGCACATCAGCTTTACGGAACTCCGACTGTCAATTCAGACCTGCTGATTTCGTGGATCGCCGACTGGGTTCGCAACAAACGACCTCTGCTGGGAAAGCCAACCCAGTTCGAAATCCGCAATGGAAAATACTGAACCACGAGTGAATCCACGCGCTGACAGGGGCCTGCTGTGCTGCAAAGCCAAACGACATCTCTCCGAAACAGACTTCTCGAAGGCCATGTCATCCCGGCCTGCCCGCTTGCTCTGAACCCTGACAGAAGCTGGTCTGAAAAACACCAGAGAGCACTGATTCGTTACTACCTGGCCGCCGGGGCTGGTGGCGTCGCAGTTGGTGTTCACTCTACTCAGTTCGCCATTCGCCGCCCGGAAATAGGATTGTTCCGACCTGTTCTGGAATTGGTTGCATCGGAATTCAACACCGCATCGAATCGGGATTCCATCATCCGAATTGCAGGGATTTGTGGCAGAACCAGACAGGCCTGCGAGGAAGCGTCGCTCGCCAGTCAACTGGGCTATGAAACCGGCCTGCTGAGTCTGGCTGCCTTTCAGACAGACGCGGATGATGTCATCCTCGAGCATTGTCGCAGCGTTTCAGAGATCATTCCATTGACTGGTTTCTATCTTCAGCCCTCTGTCGGTGGACGGATTTTGTCATATGCCTTTTGGAGAGCATTTACGGACATTCCAAATGTTGTCGCCATCAAAGTCGCTCCGTTCAATCGATACCAGACGATCGATGTCATCCGAGCAGTCATGGACTCCGGCCGCAAAGATATCGCAATCTACACAGGCAATGATGACAACATCATTGTCGATCTGCTGACTCCCTTCTCCCTGAGTTCCGCGAACCGTCACAAGAGTGCATCTGTTTTCATTGCGGGCGGTCTGCTTGGTCAGTGGGGGGTGTGGACACAGAAGGCTGTTCAAATGCTGTCCGACATCAAACACGCACGAACACTGCCCGAACTGAATAGCCACTGGCTCAGGACGAATGCCGCGCTCACCGAAGCAAATGCTGCCATCTTTGATTCAGCAAATCATTTTGCTGGGTGCATTCCCGGAATACTTGCTGTACTTCACCAACAGAGACTGGTTCCTTCAGTCAATTGCCTTGACCCTCAGGAATCCCTGTCTCCCGGACAGGCACAGGAGATCGATCGTATCATTCGATGCTACCCGGAACTGACCGATATTGAATTCGTTGAACAACACCGAGATCAATGGCTCAGATAAACGGAAGTCACTTTCCTGAGCATCTCAGGCTCGCTAGCATTCCACACGGTTTCAGGTATTGACGTCATTTCAAATCAGTGGTTCGGAAAGTCTGATGAGCAAGTTTCAGAATGTCTCTGTGGTCTGCAAAGCGAATATCTATTTTGACGGTAAAGTCACCAGCCGCACGGTCGAATTTCCCGATGGCAGCGTAAAGACTCTGGGCATAATGCTGCCCGGTGAATACACGTTCAATACCGGAAAACCCGAATTGATGGAGATTCAGGCTGGTGAAGTTGCATGGTGCCCGGCCGGAAGCACTACATGGCAAACCGTTAAAGGCGGCGAAGCATTCCGTGTTGATGGAAATTCATCGTTCCAGATCAAGGTCCTGTCAGTAGCAGACTACATCTGCTCATTTCTCTGATTCGGACTTTGAATCTTTCACGAGAACCATGTTGGGGGTCACAACACAGCGAAAGCCTGTATGGAAAGCTCCTGTGTCCTGTTCCCCCTTCATCCTCGAAGAGACTCGGTACCCAACGCAGTATTGCTCGCTGCACATAAACGACCCACCTCGCTGGACTCGTTTAATGATCCCGGGTTCCTGCGGATCAAAGCTGCGATCGGGCCCCTGCGGATTTTCAAGGGGGCTCTCTGAGTAATACTGCGGCTGATAATAGTCAGCACACCACTCCCAAACGTTGCCGGACATATCAAACAGGTTGTAACCGTTCGCCGGAAATGAACCGACAGGCGACGTTTGAATGTGTCCGTCTGCGCCGGTGTTGCTGATTGGGAACTCACCCTGCCAGATATTGTGCAGCCATTGTCCGTCCGGGTTCCGATCATTTCCCCATGGATATGTCAGATTCTCGCGTCCGCCGCGAGCCGCATATTCCCATTGCGCTTCTGTCGGAAGTTTCTTGCCCGCCCAGCGACAGTATTCTTCAACATCCAGCCACGATAGATGAACAACTGGATGATCGAGGCGGCTCTCAATATTGGATTCCGGCCCCTCAGGATGTTTCCAGTTCGCTCCCTTTACGTACTGCCACCAGGAGTACGCGCCCTTCTCCGGATCAATTTCGTTGCGACTGTTCAGATGCAGACTACAGATTGAGCCGGGATGGTTGAACTCTTCGAGTATCGCGGCATCCTCGAGCCCTGATCCGGGCTCGAGACTTCTGAGTTTTGGCGGCTGTTCGGCTGTTGTCACATACCCGGTGGCTTCGACAAATGCCTGAAACTGTCGGTTGGTCACCTCGTACTGGTCCATCCAGAAACCATCCAGCCGGACTTCATGCACCGGATATTCGTCCGGTGCACCGTCCAAAGACCCCATCTGAAATGTGCCGCCCGGAATCCAGACCATGCCTTTCAGTCGAGGATCACTGCTTTCGGGAGAAGCCTCAGCAGGAGGCAGTTCAGCAACTGCCGTCTCCGGAGAACCTGTCGGGGTCGAAATATCCGAAGAAAACAGGGTCCAGATCAGTATCGCAAACACACACAGCAGAGTTCCGAAAGCTACAGCAATCTTCTTCACAATCAGAACTCCACACGCAGTTACTCAGTTGGAAGCTCCTGTTGTAGAGCAATCCGACTTCAGGTCAAAGTTATAAGTGGTCTTGTCTTTAGTGACTTCCACTTTCAGGATCGATTCTTTGTTATAACAGGATGGTACCGCTTCTACGTTACTCTCTCCACTCTCTCCCTCGCCTTCAACGGCTCCATCCGATGCAGGGTCGCCTTCTTCACTCCCACCAAGTCCCAGAATTGTACGGGATGTGCTGATCTGAACGATCTTCTGACCTGGGGTTACTCCCTTTTTTTCCGTATCGAACTGCAGGACGTACTTTCCACCGGAATCTGTACGAGCAAAAGAGAATGTGCCTGTCTCCGGATTGTCAAACGAAATCACGGCAGACGCCAGAGGTGCTCCGTCCAGCGTGACTGTGCCACCCGCCTGAATCAGATCAACTTTTCCGTAGTCCACTTCGTTCGTTGCACTGCACCCCGCAGTCACCATCAGGAGACCACAAATCCAGCCTGAAATTCTTGTCGTTGTCAAAGACATCTGTGCTGCTTCACCTGTAAAAAATTCAATCACATTTCAGAGAAGAACGCCCGGAATCCTGATCGAATTCCGGGCGTTAACATTGATCACCGGCAAGCTGGTGAATCAGAATTCGCCAACGATTTCTCCGCCGGCTCGTGTGGCCAGCGAACGATACACACCCAAATCCACGTTTTCGGAAATGAAGCGGGCCGACCCATCGGCCAAAGTAAACTGAGCACCGCCGACGTGGTAGCTGCCGAATGCCATTTCCATCAGAACACCATGGTAGTTCGGATCCAGGTTGGCATTGATCTTTACGACCGCTGAGCCGAGCCCTTCAGAATACTCTGTTCCACCAATCCCTCCGAGCACCCATCCTCCTGTCTGAGGCGATCCAAACTGCCAGTAGTCCATTTGCTGACCATCCTTTGTATATTCAGATGTTCTGGACTCACCAACCATGATCGTATTCGATGTACCATCCGTGATGTCCCGCATGTTGATCCGACTGCAGCCATAAAACATGCCGTCAAGATTCGCCTCTTCGAGCGCACGGAATGCAGCGGTATTGTAACCTGTTGGTCGAGTCGACAAGTCGTCTGATGCAATGAGAGCACCAGCAACTCCTCGATAACTTACTGGAACTCGATTTGGTATCCCGTTGTTATCCCGAGGAGACAGTGGCATCGAAGGACATCGAAATGCCTCAAGCACTGTCCCGCATGCGACTTCATTCGGCGAACCATCTGCATCCCAGTTCCCGGCTCCGCCTTCCTGCCAGATGATCGTCGCATACAGGTTACCCTGCTCGATCTGCGGGAGAATCATCACAGTCCACAAGGCTTCGCGTTCATCAAATCCGTATGGAAACACACCAAATGTGTCGTGGTAGTTATGCAGAGCAATCCCAAGCTGCTTGAGGTTGTTCTTGCACTGGGTTCGACGAGCAGCTTCGCGCGCCTGCTGAACGGCGGGCAACAGGAGAGCAATCAAAATGGCGATGATGGCAATCACAACAAGAAGTTCAATCAACGTAAATCCACGTTTCAAACGCTTCATCTCAAACAACTCCATTTCAAAATCAAAAACACACACAAAACTGAACCAGGGAAAAAATGTGAATTCGAAGAAGGCCGCTGGCCCTCGCTGAAGAGAATCATGCGAGCTGTTTGTTAAGAGACTGTGAGAATCCCTCAATTCAGATGTGAGTGTCCCGATTCTCAGATTCTTATCACCAATTTTGAAAATCACTCCCCTGCAGACACAAGCACCTACTCCACTATGTGTAATCACCCTAGGTGTTAATGTCAACAACTCCAATCTTGATTTTTCAACACAACGCTGCGAATTCTTCCTGAATGAATCACGGGTGTCCGGAAAATGGTGATTTCATGGGCTGACTGGCATTTCGCTGCTCAATCGCAAAAAATGCGGCCGGATTCCCGATTTCCGACAGACGTTCTTGAAAGGTAGATGTGCGATGACGGCTCCGATTCGAGTTGCTGTGACTGGTGCGGCAGGACAGATTGGCTATTCACTGATTTTCCGATTGGCTTCCGGAGAAGTTTTCGGTCCAAACCAGCCCGTAATTCTCCACCTCGTCGAAGTGCCACCAGTCATGAAGGCACTCGATGGTGTCCATATGGAACTGGATGACTGTGCGTTTCCAACACTTGCCGGTGTCGTAAAAGCTGACAGTGATCACCTTGAAGATGGGTTCCGCGACTGCAACTGGGTGTTGTGTGTGGGAAGCATCCCGCGTAAGGCCGGCATGGAACGAGGCGACCTGATTCGCATCAATGGTCCGATCTTTACGAGCACCGGTCGAGCAATTGATTCCGCGGCGGCAAAGGATGTTCGTGTTGTCGTTGTCGGTAACCCCTGCAACACGAACTGCCTGATTGCTATGCACAGTGCACCATCGGTGCCTCGCGATCGCTGGTATGCAATGACCATGCTCGACCAGAATCGAGCAGTCTCGCAGCTCGCTCAAAAAGCCGGCCGACCAAACGCCAGCGTCACGAATGTCGCCATCTGGGGCAATCACTCAGCAACTCAGTATCCGGACTTCTATCACGCGAAGATTGATGGTCGACCGGTCACCGATGTAATCACCGATGAAGCCTGGCTGAAAGGCGACTTTATCTCAACCGTCCAGAAACGAGGGGCCGCTGTCATCGCAGCCCGAGGAGCCTCCAGCGCTGCCTCAGCTGCAAACGCACTCCTCGATACCGTCAAAGGAGTCGTCCGACCAACCCCAGCCGGTACCTGCTTCAGTGCCGCTGTCTGCAGTGATGGCAGCTACGGAATCGAAGCCGGGCTCATCACTGGATTCCCTCTCGTCAGCGATGGGAAAAAGGTATCGATCGTCCAGGGACAAACTCATAACGAGTTCGCCAAAGCACAAATTGACGCCACCATCGCAGAACTCAAGCAGGAACGCGACACCGTCAAAGACCTCCTCAAATAAAGACGAGGCAGAACTCGCCTTGAGTGTGAACAATCTGGCCTTGAGATAAGAACAATCTTGGTCTCGGTAGACGACGGAGCTACGGCATTTTCCAGGTGCCGTAGCTCCCTTCCCACGCCAAAGAAACGAAGAGTTAATTCGCCGGGTTCGGCGGACATGGTCCAGAAAGCATTTGCTACGTTTCGAAAATTGTGGAGTACCTCAGCGTTCTTCCGAGAACAGCAGCAGGAAATGTCATTGCTCGGCGTCTGATCTCAGATGGAATGTGAGTTCGACAAACCTGTAAAAATCTTGTTGGGTCTCGCTGAATCGCCTTCTCCCCTCGGCGGCGTTTGAGAACTCCGTGAAGAAACCGGACATAGTCGAACGACTGCGACTGGGGGAGTTCGATCTCGGGACTTACTTCATACTCAAAGTCCACAAAACGAACCAAGCCGGACGTTGGCTGCACAAGAATGTTGCCGCAATTCAGATCCAGATGATGCTCGTTGAAGCGATGCATCGCAGAAATCGCATCGAGGACTTTGGGAAGCCATAGCCAAATCTGCTCAGGGTCTCTGCGAAGAACATCACTCAACCGCTCTGCGTCGACATATTCATTGACGAGACAACAAGTATCCGCGAAGAGGAGTCGGGGAGTCAAACCATGGTGAGCAAGAGACTGATAGACGCGGGACTCTCTTTCAATGCCCGCAGCAGGATTCAGCAGAATTCGAGGCAAACTCGGTTCTGCAACGCCTGAAGACATTGAAGTGTGAGACGCATAACGACCAATGGCAATGCACTTTGATGGACACTCGATGGATTCGAGCCTGAACAACAAACTGCCTGTCGAAGACACTCCGAGCCATCGTGGCGACCAGGCTGGCCAATTCAGATCTGCGGCAACACATTCGAGGTGCTGATGCAAATAACTCGACACCTCCGAATGAGTCGCGTACCGGGCTGAGGAGATACCCAGAGCATTTCCGATGATCCTAAAGCTTCGCGAGACCCGCTGCAGTAATGTTGAAGAACTCGTATCCATCCGCTGCACATCCGATTCATCGGGGGGGGAAACCCTGCGCGGAATTATAGCCGCCTGAACTATCACTTGTCAGAAGAGTAGTTCTGATCAATCTCGGCAGCAAGCTGAAACCGCATAGACTTCCTGTTACGCTCTTGTGAACATTTGCCTACTCACAAATGAATGAAATCGTGCGAGTCACGAACTTCCGCTTGACATACACATGGAATCTGGGACATTCTTCAGTCATGCGTCTGACTACCCTCCTCTTATTTCTGCTGTCCTTTGGAATCTCAACCGGGATTCTTGAGCAGATGTTCCATCTGCCGAAGGATGATCAGACATGCCCACCTCCGGCTCAGGCCAAGTTTGAGGGTGGAGAATCAGAAGAAGCCGAAAAATCGGACGACTCTCTGGATTCTCTGGTATTTTGCTCACCCACGCACACCTTTTTCGCCACCAGTTTCCATCAGGATTCGGACTTCGGCGAACTCTATACTCAGCGATCGGGTGAAGAGTCGCATTTCTGCAGACCTCCGCCGTTGCTGTAAGGCGAAGTGCGCACACATTTGAATCGTCGCTTCAGACGTTGTTTGACTGGTGTTGACTGCGCAGCTACGCCGACCCAATGGTCCGTTTGACGAACGATCACGCCCATGTTTGCGCATGCGATCACACCCGCCAATCGCCGGTGTCGCCTGCTGCTCTGAACTTAAGTGAGAGTCGGCCACTTGGAAACTCCTGAGCAAGCCAATGCTGCAGCTCGTAAGTCTGCAGAAATAGAAAACCACATACTCTGTGCTGCGGAAATGCTGCCTTCGCAGGGCCCAATCTCTGCGTTTGCCTTTCTGAATCCACTACAGGGTATGGAAGACACTCCGTTTGATGACGCGCTTCGCACGGTCCGGGACATTTATGGATGCGAGCCGTATCTGGAAGAATCTCGATATCGAGCAAAGGTTGATCGTGGCAGAATTCTCGTAGACGATCTCCGCGAAGTGCTGGCCGCAGATTTGGGTGACACGGCTGAAGAATCGATCGCGAGACTTTGTACTCGACGAGAACTCCGCCTCAACATGCTGTTGCACCCATTAAACTCGGGCGACGAGCACGAGTTGAGCTGGGTGATTGCTGAGAGTGACGCACTGCAGCGATTCCGAACAGAGATTTCGCATGAAACGCGAGAGACGTTGATTACGGAAACGAAGAACTGGATCCTGGACGAACTCCGACAGAGGGCCGCAGGTGGAGGCCTTGAGAATCAACGTATACAGACTGCGTTTGAAGAGCTTGCCGACATCCTGCCGCTGCGATCCATTGAGCGTTGGAACGGAGCTCAGTGGGAGCAGATGTGCCTGCACCTTCTATGGAGTTTTGCTCGCCAGGGTGTTGAAACAACGGCACCGTGCCCGGACCCGACTGCGTCTTTGATTCGGCATCGAGATCTCATCTGGAAGGCATATCATTCGGACCCGGACCAATGGGTGAATGACATCCTTGTCAGCTTTTGTGCAGCCTGGCTGGATCAGGGATATGCACACTGGAAACTCCCGAACCGTGAGCAGGGATTCTGGAATTCCTTCAGTGCTCTCTATACGCACGGATCGACCGTAGGGAAGCCATGGATTCGTACATTGAACGGTGAACTGGAGAGAATTCGCACACAGGGACTCTCCCCCACCGAAGTGATTACAGAATCACTGGATGCACTGGGTGTTCCAGCGGACGAGCATTTCCGATATCTGCGATCAACGATGCTCGCACTTCGCGGCTGGGCCGGGATGATTTGGCAAACGGAAACTCGTGCGGACCGAGTCTACATAGGGTCGCCATCAGGAACGCTGATTGAATTTGTCGCCGTCAGACTTTTGCTGGACCGGCTGGCAGCGAACTATTTCCATACCGGGCAGCCCGAGCTTCGCGACGTTGCATTTGCCGACCTGCGAAGTGTGTTGAAGACAGCGCTTGATCAGCAGTGTCGAGCGTGCATCGATCAGCATGCCTACATCGTTTTTCAACTGGCACAAATCCTCGGATGGTCACCGCAGTCGCTGGCACAGCTGACTGCAGAACAATGGAAGCTGCTTTCCGGAGAACTGGTTCAGTTCAACAGTCACGAACAGCGAAGAGTTTTCCATCTGGCGTTTGAGAGGCGCATGGCCCAACAGGCTCTGGACACAATCGCATTTCGAGCTTCCCGGGAACGCTTAGCTCCTTCAAAACCTCAGCTTCAGGTTGTCTGCTGTATTGACGCTCGCGAGGAATCATTCCGCCGACATCTTGAAGAAGTCGCACCTGATGTCGAGACCTTCGGAACTGCGGGATTCTTTGGTGTCCCCATGTATTATCGCGGAGCTGCCGATGCTCACTATGCGGCACTGTGTCCGATCGTCATCAAGCCGCAGCACTGGGTCGTCGAAGATGTGGTGTATTCGCTTGAAGATTCGCACAGAGCACGAACAAAGGCGCGCAGAGTTATTGGAGCGGCGTCCCATAGCTTTCATGTCGGAACACGGTCTTCAATCGGCGGAGCACTGCTGTCGACCGTTCTTGGTCCGCTGGCCACAGCTCCCCTCGTGAGCCGAATTCTGTTTCCGCAGCTCGCCGCACGAATGCATAAGACGGCACGCCAGTTTGTTGCACCGCCGGCAGTCACGCGGCTAAGACTGGAGCGTTCCGAAAACGAAACTCCGGGAACTGACGAAGACCAGATCGGGTTTACACTTGCAGAAATGTGCACAATGGCAGAGCGAGCACTGCGTGACATCGGCCTGACGCACTCGTTTGCCAGACTAGTGATTTTTCTGGGTCATGGCAGCAGCTGTATGAACAATCCACATGAGTCTGCTTATCATTGTGGAGCATGTTCCGGGAGCCCGGGGGGACCAAATGCACGAGCCCTGGCCGCGATGCTGAATGATGTGCGAGTTCGTCGGATTCTGAAAGAACGAGGACTCAGCATTCCGGAAGAGACACATTTCATCGGCGGACTGCACAATACAGCCACAGAAGAGATCACCTTCTACGATCTTGAATTGCTCCCGACAAATCAGGTTCGATCTCTGCGTCTGGCACGTGAACTGTTTAGTCGTGTTGCCGAACGAAATGCTCACGAAAGATGTCGACGATTTGAATCTGCGAGACTGGATCTGAATCCATCAGAAGCGCTTCGCCATGTGCAGAATCGAGCGGAAGACCTTGCACAGACACGTCCGGAATACGGCAATAGTACCAATGCGATGTGTTTCGTTGGCCGTCGCAGTCGGATTCGAGGTCTGTTTCTGGATCGTCGGTCGTTCATGATGTCCTATGACGCTACGCAGGACGACCAGAATTCGACAATTCTGGCCCGAATTCTTGGTGCAGTCATCCCGGTTTGTGAAGGCATCAACATGCTTTACACACTCTCGGCAATTGATACCCCCGGCTGGGGATGCGGAACAAAGCTGCCGCACAATGTCACCTCACTGCTCGGGGTCATGGATGGAGCGGCCAGCGACCTGCGGCCAGGTCTACCACTCCAGGGCGTTGATATTCATGAACCCGTGCGACTGATGTTTGTCATTGAATCAACACCGGACGCACTTCTGAAGATTATGTCGGACAACCCTGTTGTTGGTCGAATCTGCAAAAACGGCTGGGCTCAGCTCGCTGTACTCGACCCTCAAACTGCCCGGATTCAGGTCTTCAGGAACGGCAGATTTGAAGCCTATCAGCCCAAAGAACCCGAACTCCCTCAGGCGGAGTCATCCCTCGACTGGTACCGCGGAAAACGTGATCACCTCGGATTCGCGCAAATTGGCTCACCTTCAGGACTCTCAGAATGCTGACCGCATGTGGAATGATTGTCGTCCTGAGTCCGGCGCTGCTGCTGGCCGTTTTCGGCCTGTCAGCACTGGCTGGAATCAGGCTCAGCGAACGGCTTGTCGCAAAATTGACAGAAGCCTCTGTCGTCCTTGGACTGTTTGCAGCAATCCTGATTCTTGGCGTCATGCTGATCACCGATCGTCGATTTATTCCAGTCGAGCCTGGTGACTGGGTTTCAATCGAAGATGAGCATTTTCACTTTACGATCAAGTTTGTCTTTGATCGTCTCTCTGTCCCGTTTGTCATTCTCACTTTTGTCCTGTGCGGAGTCATTGGAGCATTTGCCAGTCGTTACCTTCATCGTGACGAGGGGTATCATCGCTTCTTTCTGTTCTACGCGATCTTTCAGCTCGGAATGATCCTGTCGTCACTTGCCGGCACCATTGAGACATTGTTTCTTGGATGGGAACTTGTCGGACTCTCTTCCGCGCTTCTGGTCGCGTTTTTCCATACTCGACCTAATCCTGTTCGGAACGGATTACGAGTCTGGTCGGCGTATCGGATCGCCGATGCGGCCTTCCTTGTAGGAGCATTGACACTGCATCACATGACCGGCGCCGGCGACTTTGAAGGACTGATGGGCTCCGGACCGTGGCCTGAAGGTCGAGCATCAGTAACTGATCAGCAGGCACTGTACGTTGGGCTGCTTCTGCTGGGAGCCGCCGCCGGGAAATCGGCACTGATCCCTTTCTCCGGCTGGCTACCTCGAGCAATGGAAGGTCCAACACCTTCCAGCGCAGTGTTCTATGGGGCATTGTCAGTTCATCTGGGCGCATTTCTGCTTCTAAGAGTCAGCCCGCTGCTTGAAGCGTCACTGCCGCTTCGAGTCACAGTCATCGCACTTGGCCTGGCAACCGTGGTATTCGCCACAATGACGGCTCGCGTCCAGACCGACGTTAAGAGTGCACTGGCATTTGCATCACTGATTCAGGTCAGCATCATCGTCGTCGAGATCGGTCTGGGCTTCAGGTACATCGCACTCAGTCACATCATCGGGCATGCCTGCCTGAGAACTCTGCAGCTGCTGCGAGCTCCTTCGCTGCTGAAAGACCACCATGCACTGGAGAATGCCCTTGGCCAGCATCTTCCGGATCAGCGAGGACTTTTGCGGCGACTCTCGGGAGACAAACTGCGAATTTCCGCATGGCGATTTGCCTCCGAACGTGGCTACCTCGATGCAATGCTCGATGCCTACCTCGTTCGACCGTTTATTGCTGTGTTCATGTGGTCCGATCGAATGGAACGACGCTGGACCGATTTTTTAACAGGGCAAACGTCGACATCCGCCCCCGCCCCCGCCCCCGCCCCCAGCCAACAAACACCAAACACAAACGGACAGTGACAGGACTTATACGTTGACACCGGAACTCCACTTCCCATGGCTCGAACTTTCGATTCTGACACCACTTTTGGGTGCGATCGTATGCGGGCTGCAGAATAATCCAGCAAAATCTCAGCGGATCGCCACTGCGTTCAGCGCTCTGGCACTCCTGTTCTCTGCAGGTGAGTGGATTGACTTCTCCACAATGAATTCATTCCTTGCCCATGATCACTGGGACCTGCTGACCGTTCTCTTTCACAGAGATATCTTCGTGATCGATGAACTCAGTGCACCGCTGCTGCCACTTTCTGCGCTGCTGTATCTTCTGACAATTCTGGCGACACTTCGCACCAAGGCAGCTCGATTCTCGTTTGGACTGACGCTGCTCTCAGAGAGCATTACTCTGGCAACGCTGAGCTGCCGCGATGGGTGGATCATCATCGCTTTACTGTCTCTTGCGATCATTCCGCCGTGGATTGAATTGCGTCGCAGAAATCGATCGTCTCGCATCTACCTGCTGCATATGGGCCTGTACATCGGACTGCTTGTTGGTGGCTGGAGCATGGTGGATCTGTCCGCAGGCCCCGAGGGAACTCCACTAATTGCGGCAGCTATGCTGACGATGGCGGCACTGCTCCGCGGCGGAGTTGTTCCGGTTCACTGCTGGCTCACGGATCTGTTTCAGAACGCAGCGATGGGAACGGCGCTCCTGTTTGTCACACCCATGACTGGCGCATATGCGGTCATGCGTCTTGTCCTTCCTGTGGCACCGGCATGGGCAATGCAAAGTATCGCGATCCTGTCACTCATCACGGCTGTCTATGCCGCAGGCATGGCATTAATCCAGACTGATGCTCGCCGGTTCTTCTGTTATCTGTTCCTCAGTCACTCATCGCTGGTGCTGACAGGACTGGAAATCGTCACCCCCATCGGGCTCACCGGGGCACTCTGCGTCTGGCTCTCCGTCGGACTGTCACTTGGAGGTTTTGGCCTGACCCTGCGGGGTGTTGAAGCACGCATTGGCAGGATTGATTTGAGCGAGTTCCACGGACTCTATGAACACATGCCCATGCTGGCGTCGCTCTTTCTGCTGACAGGACTGGCATCAATCGGCTTCCCAGGCACCATCGGTTTCGTCGGAATGGAACTGCTGATTGAAGGTGCCGTTGACGTATATCCGCTCGTCGGAATGACGGTTGTCATTGCAGCGGCTCTCAATGGAATCGCCATCCTCAAAGCTTACTTCCGAATCTTCACCGGGACTCGACACGTTGCCACCGTTTCACTTAGAGCCCGACCAAGTGAACGAATCGGCGTGGTGCTGCTGAGTCTTCTCGTTCTGGGTGGAGGTCTCTGGCCTCAGCCCGGTGTCCACTCCAGATATCATGCTGCCATTAAGCTGCTTGAGCTTCGTCCACGCCACATCCAGCCCCTTCCAGCGGAACACCCTTCCGCTGAATCCTCCGATTCAGAATCGTCAAATTCAGAATCGTCCAGTTCACACGACAACGAGCGTTCTCATAAACACTGAGCGACTGCACGGAGTACCATGATGAATTCAACGGCATCCAGTTCTGCCAGCACACCGGCCCCATCGCCTGAACCGAAGCGTCGCCTCCTTCAGTACTGGCAACAGGATCTGCTGGCATCGACGGTGGTCTTCCTGGTCGCACTGCCACTCTGTATGGGCATTGCACTTGCCAGCGGTGCACCTGTGGCCGCAGGACTTGTTACGGGGATTGTCGGAGGACTTCTTGTCGGAGCTCTCGCCGGGTCTCCTCTGCAGGTCAGTGGTCCGGCCGCTGGTCTGACGGTGATCTGTGGAGAAGTGATCCGACAGAACGGCATGCCTGGATTGGGTATTGCTGTGCTGATCGCCGGAGTTCTTCAGTTCGTCGCAGGTGCGTTTCGACTCGGTCAGTGGTTCCGAGCTGTATCGCCGGCTGTCATCCATGGCATGTTGTCTGGTATAGGGATTCTGATTCTCTCTGGCCAGCTGCATGTGCTCGTTGACGATCGCCCACGAGAAAACGCCACGAAAAATATCGCTGCTATACCACAAAGTCTCATGAAAGCTTTCGGAGCTGATGTCTGGGAACCAAAGGAAACGCGAGTAGCCCGCACAAAGGAGATCAGTTCGCTCAATTCACTCTTTGATCAACAAAAAACACTTCAAAAGCGAGTTGACCAACAGAGAATCCTTCAGGCAACAGCACCGGAAAGTATCGATCATTCACTCGCAGAACAGCAACAACAAATCGTCGACGCCCTGCGGCAGCACCTGCCAAGTATCGAAAAACTGCAGACCGGAAGTGGCCCGGGCATCATGACCCCAACAGCGGAAACTCCGGCCGCAACAGCAATGCAGGCAACAGAACTCGCCCTTAAAGATCTTCAGGCTGGAAACCTCAATTCCGCTCTGGAAACACAGACAGGAGCTGTCGCAAATCTCGCACAACTGCTGCATTCCGTGAAACGTCCGGAATGGGCCGGGAAGATCGGGATACTCGCTGTCGTCATCATCTTCGCATGGCAGTTTCTGGCTCGAGGGAAACTCAAACTGATCCCGGCACCGCTCCTGGCAATTATCATCGCCACAACCGTGGCCCAGGTCTTTCAGGTTCCGGTTCTGTACGTTCAGGTACCCGACAACCTGATGTCCGGCCTGCAGTTTCCGTCGGTCGATTCCATCAAGACGCTGCAGCTCCATGATGTGATCCTGGCAGGATTTGTGATTGCCATTGTTGCAAGCGCCGAAACTCTGCTCTGCGCGACCGCGGTTGACCAGATGCACAGTGGAGTTCGCACCCGCTATAATAAAGAACTGATGGCTCAGGGTCTGGGGAATGCATTCTGCGGTTTCCTCGGCGCACTTCCGATGACCGGCGTGATTGTTCGCAGTGCGGCAAATGTACAGGCCGGTGGCAAGACGAGACTCTCCGCAATTCTGCATGGCGTATGGCTCCTGCTTTTCACCTGGGCTCTGACACCACTTCTGCGAATGATCCCCACTTCGGCACTTGCCGGGATTCTGGTCTACACGGGTTTCCGACTGATCGACTTCAAAGGATTGATTCATCTCTGGAAGATGAACCGAATTGAAGCTTCGATCTTTATTATCACAGTCGTCATGATCGTGGTAGAAGACCTGCTTATCGGCGTTGCGACAGGCATCGTCCTGTCAGCCATGAAACTTCTGCTGACCTTCTCTCGCCTTGATATCGAAACATCACCTCCTTCACCAAACCCCACCGCTCAAAGACGCACGATGGCCCTTCATGGAGCCGCCACGTTTCTCCGCCTGCCGGTACTTGCCGAACAGCTGGAAAAGATCCCGGCTGGCGCTGAACTGCACGTTGATCTCTCCGGACTGGACTATATCGACCACGCCTGTCTCGAACTGCTCATGAACTGGGCAAAGCAGCATTCAGCGTCCGGCGGCCAACTGGTAATGGACTGGGAATCACTGCATGCACGTTTCCGCAGCGGAGTTCGACGACACGCATAGCGAATTCTGATTCATTGACGGCAGCCGCACACAGGGGCCCGCGCGGTTTCGCAGGGCCCTGGACAGCAAAACTGCTGCGCCTCCGTTTTCGCTGTTCACAGAAGATGTTACAGTTCAGAAAACATTCCCTGTGAACGAGCGAGCAATCCAACAATGGCTGATCAGAAATCCGAGTGGATCAAAAGCACTTCAATTGAAACATTCCGGGACGACGTCATCGAAGCCTCCATGGAACGCCCCGTCGTTGTCGACTTCTGGGCGGAGTGGTGCGGCCCCTGCCGACAATTGATGCCTATGCTGGAGAAACTGGCAAATGAGTATCAGGGGCGATTCTGTCTGGTAAAGGTCAATGTCGATGAATGCCCCGAAATCGCACAGGCATTTGGCGTTCAGTCGATTCCCGTGGTGGTCGCAATGGTCGAAGGACAACCGGTAAGTCATTTTGCCGGTGTGCAGCCGGAGCCACAGCTGCGAGAATGGCTGAAAGGGTTTGTGCCGTCACCTGCAACAGAGGCTTTCCTGCAGGGACAACAGCTCGAAGCCGACGGAAACCCGGTACTCGCCGAGGGCTTTTTCCGCAAGGCCTGCGAACATGATGCGGAAACACCCGATTACAAGATCGCTCTTGCACGCGTTCTGCTTGCTCAGGATCGCGAACAGGAATGCCGTGAGATCATCGCAGAGCTGGAAACGCGAGGCTTCCTCGAACCGGATGCTCAGGCCATTGTCGCCCAGCTGGAAATGCGAAAGCAGGTGGAAGAATCCGGTGGTGTACGCGAAGCCCGACAGTCTCTGAGCCAAAATCCAAATGATCTTTCTCTGCAGTTGAAACTCGCAGAAGCGCTCGGTGCCGATAATCAATTCGAAGAGGCCTGTGACATCTGCCTGAACATCATTGCCCAGGACCGCAACAACGTCGGTCCTCAGGCAAAGGATGTTATGGTCGGTATTCTTGGCGTCATGGGTCCCAAGTCAAAACTTGCTTCTGACCTTCGCCGAAGACTGGCTACCGCGTTTTATTGATCGCCGCTGGTTAACAGCCAACAACAACTGCACTTGCCTGACCCATGCGAGTCACGCTGGTTTTCAGGAAGATGCGATTTGCAGATGCAAGGTGTTCCCCATGAACAACATTCAGGGGAGCTTCCGGATCTGCATTTGTGTAGTTGAGTGTCTTCGGAATCACACCTTCACTCAGACCAAGCAGGGATGCTGCAAGCTCACACAACGATGAACCGCTGCCAGCACTTCCCATGTAGCTCTTGATAGCGGTGACAGGGATCTGGCCTGCATGGGTTCCCAGCAAACGTCGCAGTCCACTTGCTTCCAGCTGATCTCGAACCACGTTACCGCCGCCGCACGCATTGATGTGACCAAGATCGCCCGCAGAAATACCTGCGTTCTTCAAAGCAATTGACCCAGCCTGGAAAATCGCGGTCGCATCATCAGGAACACCTGCCGGACTCAGAACAGTGCTGGAACCAACGCCCAGAATCGTTCCCCAGATTTTGGCACCTCGCGCTTCAGCATGCTCTCGGGCTTCCAGAATCAGAGTGCAGGAAGCTTCGGCAAGGACTTCACCCGTGCGATCTCGATCAAACGGTCGACAACGCGTCTCGGCCGGCCCCTGAGCCAATTGATCCCACTTCGAATACTGACAGGCTTTGGCAGCCTGAAGTCGAGTCCCGGTCGTGCCGGTAATCATCACATCAGCACGGTTGCGACGAATGATGGTGGCTGCTTCCGCAATGGCAAGCCCACCCGCTGCTTCGTCGTGAGTGATTGAATTGTTGGGTCCGCGTGCATCAACCGCAATTCCAATGTGACATCCAGGCATATTGGGCAGATACCGCAGCAGCCATAGCGGCTCCATTCCGGTAATGCCCTGCTCACCCCATTTGTCAAAATCAAACTGCATCCGTCCGTCAATTTCGGACATCGACTTTCGAGCACCACCCGCAAGGACTTCCGGTGGGCTCGACATCAAATTTGCACCAAAGTCCACGCCAATCCTGCCTGGAGCGACAACGCCGGGCTGGAGTCCCGCGTCGTCCACAGCCTGAAGTGCTGAAGCGACCCCAAGCTGAATATCGCGGCACATCACTTTGATGTTTTTTCGAAGGGCCTTGAGATGTATCTTCTTGGCTGATTCCTCGTCAAAGTCCGTCACTTCACCGCCGACACAGTCCGGCGTCCCGATAAACGGGAGCAATTTGACCTGACGAATCCCTGTTCGCCCATCCAACAGGCTGTTCCACACAGCCGCTCGGCCAATTCCCAGAGGCGAAACAATGCCAATGCCGGTAATCACGACATCACGCGGCGAAGAGCTTCTCGACATATCTGATGACTCAATCAAGGCCCAAGACGTAGTTCTCATCCGATTCACAGCACCAAATGCTGCCAAATCACGATCGACATAAACCGCCCAATTTTAACAACGAGAAACCCTCAATACTGCGCGGCGACGGCAATTTACACGAAGTGACGCTGAGTCCGGTGCAATCATGACAGTCGAGAAACACGGAAAACTTGCGAACCCCCGAAAGCACATGCCGCAAGTATTTACCAGTCAACAACTTAACAACACCCACACACAACTTGAAACCCAGGCTTCAATCGTCGTTTTTTTTCCGTTTTCAGTAACCGGGAACACTCAACGGACACCTGGGGGGGCCGCTTAGTCCATCTGGCCAAACACCAGACAGGCGTTGTGCCCACCAAAACCAAAGCTGTTTTTCATGGTGTGGCGAACACGGGAATCCCTCGCTTCAAACGGCACATAATCCAGATCACACCGTTCATCCGGGTGCTCGAGATTAATGGTGGGAGGAACGATGTGTCTCAGCAAAGACATCACACAAAAGACGGACTCGACGCCACCCGAAGCACCCAACAGATGCCCAAGCTGGCTCTTGGTACTCGAAACCATCAAACCGTCGGCATGACTACCAAATACCCGGCGTATGGCGTTGGATTCCGCCACATCGCCGAGTGGCGTACTGGTACCATGAGCATTGATGTAGTCGATGTCATCAACGTTAAGTCCTGCGTCTCGTATTGCTGAGTGCATGGCGTGAGCAGCCCCGGCCCCGTTAACATCCGGAGCAGTCAGGTGCGTGGCATCCGCCGACATCCCATAGCCCTTCACTTCAGCAAGAATCCGGGCACCTCTGCGTCGAGCAAATTCATACTCTTCCAGGATCATAATGCCGGCTCCCTCGGACAGGACAAATCCATCCCTGTCCTGGTCGAACGGCCGACTTGCTTCACACGGTTGATCATTGCGGGTGGAAAGCGCATTCATCCGGGCAAATCCGGCGATTCCCATCGGTGTCAGAGCAGCCTCAGTTCCTCCAGCCACCATCACATCCGCGATTCCCCACTGGACAAGTCGAAATGCGTCGCCGATCGCATTTGTTCCGGATGCACACGCAGTACAAACTGCCGTATTCGGCCCTCGTAGTCCCCAGCGAACGGAGATATTTCCACTGGCTGCGTTGATGATCAACTTCGGAATCATGAACGCGGAGATTCGATCCGGGCCGCGATCAAAAAGCTTGGAATGCTGATCTTCGATTTCGTCGAGTCCACCGATGCCGCTACCGACAAGCACTCCATAACGGTACGGATCACCAATCGTAAAGTCGATGCCCGCCTGGCGAATTGCATGATGAGTGGCGAGAAGAGCGAACTGACCAAAGCGATCAATTCTGCGGGTATCTTTGCTGTCGATGTCGAGGTGAGCACTCAGGTCAAAATCCCGAATCTCGCCGCCAAATCGAACCTTGAAGTCACGGCAGTCGAATCGCTGAATCGGACTAACACCGCTCTTGCCAGCGCACACCGATTCCCAGACGCTTTCCAGGTCGAATCCCAGGGGAGTTACAACCCCCATCCCGGTTACAACAACTCGACGGCCTGACATCCTGCAGCTCGCGGCAATAAGAGGCTCTCACTGCCAATGCTGACAGCGTTGGAAAAATGAACAGGCGAACGACAGACTTCCTTCCGTGAAGTCACGCCGAGTCGCCTGGATTCAGTTCAGCAGAGAATTCCCGAAACAGCAGTGCGGGAAACTCAGGACTTGCCTTCGATATAAGTGATGGCGTTACCAACCGTCTTGATCTTGTCGTAGTCTTCGTCCGGAATCTTGATATCAAATTTGTCTTCAAGAGCCATCACAAGTTCGACAATATCGAGTGAATCCGCTTTCAGATCGTCTACAAACGAGCTTTCACGGGTAATTTCTTCTTTAGGGACGTCAAGCTGATCGCTGACGATGCCAATCACGTCTTCTTCAATGGACACTGATCATTTCCTCCATCCACTTAAATTCTGCGGAACCACGTACGGTGCGGAAGATATATCGGGTTTGCGAATTCGTGTAAACCCGACGATTCCGGCATGTCCCGTTACGTTGCCAAAAAACAGCGAATTCTTTTCGTCAGGGACTCAGGCAACTTCTTTTCGCCCGAAACTTCAGACGCCACCCGTTTCATCAAACGAGTCATTTACAGAGCTGCAGGCGGATTTCCTGCTGATTCGCTTCAATAGCCCCTTCAGGACTTTTCCTGGCCCCACTTCATAGAAATCAGTGCAGCCTTCGGCCAGCATGTAGTTGATAGAATCTTCCCAGCGAACCGGATTCACAACCTGCTGTATCAGGATCTGCCGAATTTCTTCCGGATCCGTGTGCGGCTTCGCATCTACGTTTGATACCACCGGAATCTCAGGAGTCCTGATTGCGACTCCAGCCAGTGCCTCCGCAAGCTGATCATCGGCCGGCTTCATAATCGTTGTATGAAACGCACCCGCAACTGCCAGCGGAATCGCTCGACCACCTGCTGCCATTGCCAGCTCTGCAGCTCGTTCACACGCAGCATTCTCGCCACTCACAACCAGATTTCCGGGACACAGATAATTGGCGATTGCCAGTGTGCCATGGGCAGATGCTTCCTGAACAATCTGCTCAACCTGTGCCAGCTCCAGGAGCAAAATGCTGACCATCCCGGAAGGTGTCGAATCCGCGGCCGCCTGCATCGCCTGGCCTCGACGCTGAACCACTCGCAGACCATCTTCAAAAGACATCGCACCAGCAAACACCAGTGCTGTGTATTCACCCAGACTCAAACCGGCTGCCATCTCGCAGCCCAGAACAACATCCGGCGAATCCGCTCGCAGCTTCTCAAGTGCCGCCAGACTTGTCACAAACAATGCTGGCTGACTAATCACTGTTGAATCGAGGTCCGATGCGGGTCCCCGGAAACAAAGCTCCGCCAGGTCAAAGCCGAGGATCTCACGGGCCTGATCGTACAGTCGACGAGCGCCTGCGTACTGTTCGGCAAGCCGTCGACCCATCCCTACATGCTGCGCACCCTGTCCGGGAAAAAATAAGGCCGTCTTCGACATAGCTCAATGCCCATTATTCAGATCGCGCTGGCATTGCCGCCAACTGTTCTACGATCTGTGAATTGATGTGGTGATCGTCCATCTGCGTCGCCATTTTCAAAGCGTTGCGAATCGAATCGCCGTCGCTGGATCCATGGCAGATGATGCAGATGCCATCAATGCCCAGCAGCGGTGCTCCACCAGCTTCCTGATAACGGAATTGCTGTGTGACCTGTGATAACGTTTTTGCGGCAACCTCACGCTCCGAAGTCAATGCCTTCAGAAGCGCACCGCCCACTGTTCTCAGAAGGAACTCAGCCATTCCTTCGCTGACCTTCAGCACAACGTTGCCAACAAATCCCTCACAAATCAATACATCCGCTTCCCCGTGATACAACCCACGCCCTTCGACATTGCCTACATACGCATGTCGCAAAGGTGAATTGCACAGGAAGGAGTGCGTCTCACGGTAAAGCTCATTCCCTTTACCGTCTTCGCTACCAATGTTCATCAGCCCAATTCGAGGCGTCGCGACACCCAGCATCTCGCGGGCGTAAATCGAACCCATCAAACCATACTGATACAGATGCTCCGGACGAGCTGCCGGATTCGCACCAACATCCACCAGCACACAGGGTCCTGTGAGCGTCGGCAGAGTGACCGCAATCCCGGGTCGCTTCACACCCTTCAGGAACAGTCGAGTTCTCAAACCAGCTGCAACCACGGCACCAGTATTCCCGGCACTCACGACCGCATCCGCTTCTCCACTCGCCATCAACTGCCAGCATCTGACAATCGAACAGTTGGGCTTCTCTCGAAGTGCGACCGTTGGCTTCTCTTCCATGCCAACGACACCCTCGGATTCCACAATCCGTATCGATGCCGGAATACCGCCCGCCGAGGCAATTTCCTGCTCAAGTGGCGCACGATCGCCCACAAGCAGCACTTCCAGATCAGGGATCTGAGCAACCGCTTCGATGGCCCCTATAATATTCGGGGCCGGAGCGAAATCTCCGCCCATGGCGTCCAGGGCGATTCGCATTGCAGGTTATTCCTCTGTGTCATCAACCAGGACACGACCCTGGTAAAATCCGCAGGTTGGACAAACCACGTGCGTCGGAACCATCGTTCCACACTGGCTGCACTTCGCAAGCTGACGCGGTCGTACCGCGTTATGGCTGTTGCGCTTACGTGATCGTGACTTTGACTGCCTTCGCTTGGGAACGGCCATGACTACTTCACCCGAACCAAATCGTCTTCACATGAACTGAAATGACACCCAGAGATGACAGTCGACAAGTGTTCATTAGTGGGCATCCAGAAGGGCACATACTGTCAAACCGCGGTTTCTCTGTCAAGGACGAGTCGCCGAATGCCAGAGACTTTCCACGAACCGCGATTGCTGAACTTCGCGGAATCCACGAAACTCCACCCTATATTCCCCACGTCGCACTTTGTTCCCCCCTTTATCGTACCGACTGATACGTCTCCATGACAGACTTCGAAAAGCTCGGCCAATTTTACCTCGGCAAAAAACACGACCTTGCCAGTGGACAAACGTCAGTCTCTGACCTGGTGATGTACGACTCTAAGGATCTCACCACCCACGCAGTCTGCGTTGGGATGACTGGCAGTGGCAAAACAGGCCTGTGTCTTTCGCTTCTGGAAGAGGCTGCGATTGACGGAATTCCGACAATTGCCATCGATCCTAAGGGCGACCTTGGAAACCTGATGCTGACGTTTCCGAATCTGCGTCCGGAGGATTTTGAGCCATGGATCGAGCCCTCAGAGGCCGTTCGTCAGGGCTTGTCCCCATCGGAAATGGCGAAAAAAGTCGCCGACACATGGACTCGCGGCTTATCCGAATGGGGGCAGTCGGGCGAACGTATTCAACGGTTTCGCGATGCCGCGGAAGTTGCCATCTACACTCCGGCTAGCAATGCAGGCCGTCCCCTCACCGTTCTCAAGTCTTTCAACGCACCTACCTCAAGTCAGCTGCAGGATGCAGAAGCGTATCGTGATCGCATCATGTCGGCAGTATCGGGGCTGCTGGCTCTGCTTCAAATCCAGGGGGATCCCATTTCGAGTCGAGAGCACATCCTGCTTTCCAGCCTGTTTGATTACTTCTGGAAATCTGGCCAGAACATTGAGATGGGCCAACTGATTCAAGGCATTACGGCTCCCCCGTTTACCAAAGTCGGGTTCCTGGATCTCGAGTCTTTCTACCCTGGTCCGGACCGTTTCAAGCTGGCCATGATGCTGAACAACCTTTTGTCGGCCCCCGGCTTTGCCGCATGGCTCGAAGGCGAAACACTCGATATCCCCAAACTGCTTCATACACCTGATGGGAAGCCTCGGATTGCAGTGATCTCCATCGCTCACCTTTCCGACCAGGAGCGAATGTTCTTCGTGACAATTCTGCTGAACGAGATTCTGTCATGGATTCGAACCCAGCCGGGAACATCCAGCCTTCGAGCAATTCTGTATATGGACGAAGTCTTTGGATACTTCCCTCCAACCGCAAATCCGCCTTCAAAAACACCGATGCTGACCCTGCTCAAGCAGGCGCGCGCATACGGCCTGGGCTGTGTTCTCGCGACGCAGAATCCAGTGGATCTGGACTACAAGGGTTTATCGAACACCGGCACATGGTTTCTTGGTCGTCTGCAGACTGAGCGAGACAAACTGCGAGTGCTTGAAGGGCTGGAAGGTGCTGCTGCCAGTACCGGAGCGAACTTCGACCGGGCAAAGATGGAACAGATTCTTGCGGGCCTTGGAAGCCGAGTCTTCCTGATGAATAACGTGCACGAAGATCAGCCCGTGATCTTCCGTAGTCGATGGGCGTTGTCCTATCTGCGTGGTCCTGTAACGCGGCAGCAGATTGAACAGTTAATGCGTCCATTGAAGTCAGCTTCACTTGGCGCTCAGGCAGACTCTGTCTCACGAAGCTTTGCAGCTCCTACGAATGAATCGCCTCAGGAAAACAGTCGCCCGGTATTGCCGCCAGGAATTGCGGAGGCGTTCTTTCCGGTCAAAGGATCACCCGAGAAACTACTGTACCGCCCTGCTCTGCTGGGACAGGCACGAGCTCACTACGTCGATTCGAAATCAGCCATTGACCACTGGGATGAAGTCACTCTGCTGCGACTTGCTGCGGACGGCCTGGGTGCTGACCCATGGTCTGAATCTGAAGAATGGGATGAAAAGGACCTGCCTCAACTGACTGCTCAGCCCAATGACCCAAACGCCATTTTTCGCGATCTGCCAAAGGAGTTGCTCCAGAAGAAACCCTACTCCGGCTGGGAATCCGCACTCAAGGCTCACATCTACCGAACTCACCGGCTAAGTATCTGGAAGTGTCCTGAACTTAAAATGGCGAGCAACCCCGGTGAAACGGAAGCGGCATTCCGAATACGGATCGGTCAGAAAGCTCGTGAACAGCGAGACCTGCAGGTCGAGAAGCTTCGGGCAAAGTATCAGTCGAAGTTCGCCACTCTTGAAGATCAGCTGCTTCGAGCTCAGCAGCGGATCGAACGTGAAAAATCCCAGAAGTCACAGAAGACACTCTCGGCCGCCGTTTCGATCGGCGGTGGAATACTCGGAGCACTCTTCGGCAGAAAGGCGGTCTCTTCGGCGAATCTCACTCGGGCGGGCTCAGCAATCAAGACGGCTTCAGGCATGGCAAAGGAAGCAGACGACATTCGTCAGGCCGAACAATCTATGGAAGCCATTCTGCAGAAGAAGGCGGACCTTGAAGCCAAAGTTGAAGAAGAAGTTCAGACAATTCAGCATCAGCTTGACCCGCAATTCATGACTCTGGAAGAAACAGACATCTCGCCCAGAAAATCGGACCTCACAGTGAACAGTGTTATGCTTGTCTGGCTTCCATATCAGGTCACTGGTTCTGCGGATTCAGAGCGAGCATTCTGATGATCACTCGACGCAAAATTCGCTACTTCGCAGAATACTGTCTGTTTCTCAGCTTCGTGTTCGTGATCCGAGTTCTTCCGGTGCGTCTGGCGTTTGCCATCGCTGACGCAGTCGCCTGGATTATGGTTCATCTGGTTCCCCGAAAGCTGAGTCGTTACGAAGTTGCAAAGGATAACCTGAAGCAGGTATTTACAGACTCAAAGAGCGACGAAGAAATCGATGCCGTGATCCATGGGATGTGGCGCCATTTGTTTCGGCTGGTCTGCGAAGTCATCCAGCTGCCTAAGTTCCTTCGGCTGGAAAACTGTGGCAACTATCTGGATTTTTCGCGTCGGGAAGACTGCGTCAAAGCCCTGCTGGCCGGTCGACCAGTCCTGATGCTCGGAGGTCACTTTGGAAACTGGGAAGTTGCTGTGAACACCTTCGGGATGTTTGGCTTTCCAATGGGTGTCGTTGCAAGAGAACTCGACAATCCATGGCTGCACGCTTGGTTCCGGAGATTCCGGGAATCCACCGGCAACCAGCTGATCTCCAAATCCGGGGGTGGCACGGAAATCGCTGACACTCTCGAACGAGGCGGCATGATTTCTTTACTGTGCGATCAGGATGCGGGAAAGTCCGGAATCTTTGTCGACTTCTTCGGGAAGCCTGCTTCTACCTTCAAGTCCATCGGACTGCTCGCACTGCAATATAACGCGTTGATCATTGTAGGCGGCGCATGGCGTCTTCCGCCCAAAGAACAGACATCTACAAACTGGGTTCGCTTCAACCTGACAACCGAAGAGATCCTGGATGCAAAAGACTTTCAGGGCCCAAACGGTCTGCAGGAACTCACACAGGAATTCACTAGCGCACTGGAACGACTGATTCTCAAAGCACCGGAACAGTACTTCTGGGTCCACCGTCGCTGGAAGACTCCGGCTGATGCCCGCAGAAAACGTAAAACATCCGCAGCATGAACCCGATCGGCAGTGACGGTTCTCAATTGGCAACAACACACCTGAACGACAGGAGACTCTTCTGTGACTTCTTTGCGACCTGCTGGCAGCGTGAATTATGACAACAGCGGCCGCGTCGTACTTGTCAGCGGTGGCGCAAATGGGATCGGGCGGGCCGTGTGTGAAGCATGGCTGGCATCAGGAGCATCCGTCGTTTGTATGGACGTGGATGACAGTGCCGCGAACAACTTCTCAACACAAATCGCGTTTGTTCGAGGCGACACATCTGTTGAAGACGACTGTAAGAATGCAGTCGCCTTCACAGTCGATCAGTTTGGCGCCCTCGATGTGCTTGTGAACAATGCGGCGATTCAGCCCAGATCGTCGTATGTACCGCTGCATGAGCTGACGGCAGAACTTTGGGATCGTATGATCGGTGTGAATATGTCGGGGTACACATTTATGGCAAAGCACGCGGTTCCTGTGATGCTGGCTCAGCGCAGTGGCGTGATTGTGAATCTCGCCAGCGGTCAGGCTCATCGCACAGCCCGCGAAGTTCCCGCATACGGTCCCATCAAGGCCGCCAACCTGATGCAGACTCGCCAGTGGGGTGTCGAATATGCGCGGCAGGGAATCCGGGTTGTGTCAGTGTCACCCGGATGCATCGACACGCCCATGGTTCGAGCATCACTCGACGCACAGGGCGGAGAACACGAAATTGCTCATCGACACCCTGTCGGAAGGATTGGGAAACCAGAAGAAATCGCTGCAGCCGTGTTATGGCTGGCGAGTGCGGCAGCGTCTTTTGTCACGGCAACAGACCTGGAAGTGGATGGTGGATTGGGGGCTTTCGGCGCATTCGCGGACCCATACCCAGCTCAATAGCAGGCAGCCAGAACACCTCAACTCCCCCGAAAAATCAGCACTTCTAGATCGAAAAACCCGTCTCGCCGCGAAAATACGGTTCTGGTATTCTGCTGGCCCGAATTCGAAAATGGATGTCTGATGAAGGATCAGTGCTGCAGACAGCAGCTTGTGCAGGGAGCGCACATAATGTCTGGTACAAGTGCTCGTGAAGAAAAACAACTTCGACTTGCCCGAGAACTGGCCGAAACACTTCGGCCTCGCCTGAACTCACCAGTCTCCATTCGACTCTGGGATGGAAGCCTGATCCCAATGGGTGACAATGCCATCCCGGGGCTGGAGATCTCTGTCAACGGTCCCGGCGTTGTCGGGGCACTCCTTCGACGTCCAACCCCCGACACTCTGTTGCGACTCTACGCGCGTGGCGCAATTAGTTACTCCGGCGCCGATCTGCTGACACTGATTGAAAAAGCGCGAGTTCGCAACAGCCGTCAGAAATCCAGAATTCCTCTCGGGTTACTTGTCCGATTCGCGGCTGCATTCCTGCTTGAACGAGCAGAAGCAACCAGTGTGTCACACGTCTATCGCGGTGATGAAACGGGACTGAAACGTGCCGCTGGTGAGAACTCAGATTTCATCCAGTTCCATTACGATGTCAGCAACGATTTCTACAGGCTCTTCCTTGACAGCAAAATGCTGTACTCGTGTGCCTACTTCCACAACTGGAATGATTCACTTGAACAGGCTCAGCTGAATAAGCTGGATATGGTCTGCCGCAAACTGCAGCTTCAGCCCGGCGACCGCTATCTCGATATCGGCTGTGGCTGGGGCGCCCTGCTCTGTCATGCGGCAACTCACTATGGCGTCAAAGCTCACGGCATTACTCTCTCTAAAGAACAACTGGCTTTGACTCAGCAGAAGATTCGCGACCTCGGTCTGCAGAATCAGGTGACCGTCGAACTTTGTGACTATCAGAACCTCGAAGGAACGTTCGATAGAATCTCCAGTGTCGGAATGGTTGAACATGTCGGCATCGACAACATGTCAGGCTATATGACGAAAGTTCGCAGTCTTCTTCGCGACCGCGGCATCTTTCTGAATCACGGGATTACTCGGCCCGGGAAAATCTCCGACCGCAAGTTCCGAAAGATGTCTCCGGAACGCAGACTGCTCGCTCGATACATTTTCCCCGGTGGTGAACTCGATCACCTCGGTCATATGGTGCAGTGTATGGAGTCTTCCGGATACGAAGTGCACGATGTTGAAGGCTGGAGAGATCACTACGCCATGACCTGTCGACACTGGGTGCACCGACTTGAAGCCAATCGTCAGGAAGCGATTCGCCAGGTCGGCGAAGAACGATACCGGATGTGGACTTTGTATCTCACCGGCTGCGTGTTTGCGTTCACAGACGGTGGAGCACGCATCTATCAGACAGTGGCCACAAAACACGCGGCTCGCGGTGCATCCACAATGCCCTGCACTCGCGAACATCTCTATCAGCGGCCAACCCCTGTTGCTGATGAACAAACTTCGGAACGTCGGGCCGCCTGATCAGTGCGTCCATCCCCACGAAAGCAGATCAGGGAGTCTCTTCGGTTGCAATTCCACAAGACCTGCACCAGCGAGGTACGGTTTGTGATGCCGGCCCGGGGATCACTTCATCAAACAAGTGAGAGGCTTCCGTTTTCTGCAGATTCAACTCAATCGTTCTGATTCCGAGCGACTTGGCAATTGAGACAAGTCCCGCCGCTGGGTAAACGAGCCCACTTGTACCAATCGCCACAAACGCATCAGCCTGTTGCAACTTCTCTTCAATGACTTCCACAAAGAATGGCATTTCACCAAACCAAACGATGTCCGGACGCATCCCTGACGATCGCCGGCACGCCGGACAGATCGTCTCTGCTGAGAGCGCATCAGACCAGCCACACCGATAACTGCAGTACGAACATCGAACTCGCAGCAGTTCCCCATGCATGTGAATCACGCTGGGTGAACCACCGCGTTCGTGGAGGTCGTCCACGTTTTGCGTCACAAGTGTAACCTGCTCCGGATATCGCGCCTGCAGCTCCGCGATTGCCTGATGAGCAGCGTTCGGAATTCGCAGCTGAATGTCGGCTCGACGCTGATTGTAGAAACGATGCACCAGTCCCGGACTTCGACGAAAGCCCTCCGGACTGGCCACCTCCATCACATCATGACCTTCCCACAGACCACCGGCATCGCGAAACGTGGGAACTCCCGATTCCGCTGAAATGCCGGCCCCTGTGAGAATGAAAATCCGCTTCACGATGCTGATCACATGCCGTCAAAATACTGCGAAGACTGAACCTCAGCTGCGAGCCCCGGAGTACTTCAGTGGCAGCCATGCTCCATTCTGGCTGCTGCTGTTGACGCATTGCTGAATGAAGTACATCCCCTCTGCACCGTCATAGACATTGGGATAAATCGTATTCTTCTTCTCGAACGCAACACCCGTCGCCCGAGCAACCATGGCGTCATATGCAAAACGATAGACATTGCCGAATGCTTCAAAGAATGCTTCCGGATGTCCGGACGGGAGTCGACATGCAGCCTTTCCCATGCTGTTCATAAATGGAGCATTTGGGTCGCGAGTATACATCTGATGCGGTGAACCGTTTCGACGAACGATCATCACGTTGGGCTCTTCCTGTCGCCACGAAAGTGCGCCCTTCGTCCCATCCACTTCGATAAACAGATCGTTTTCACGCCCATGAGAAATCTGACTCGCCGTGACAGTTCCAAGTGCACCGTTTTCGAATCGAATCACCGCGTGACCGTAATCGTCGAGACGGCGTCCCGGTGCAAAGATCTTCAGATGACAGGAAACATCTGACGGAATCAGACCCGTCATGTACCGACCGAGGTTATAAGCATGAGTCCCGATGTCTCCGAACGCGCCTGCGGCTCCTGACTTTCCGGGATCCGTTCGCCATGCTGCCTGCTTCTGATCTTCTGCTTCCAGGCGACTTCTCAGCCATCCCTGAATATAATTCGAACGAATGGCCTGAATCTCCCCCAGTTCGCCGTTCAGGATCATCTCACGCGCCTGTCGCACCAGTGGATAGCCCGTGTAGTTGTGACTGACAGCAAACACCACTCCGGACTTCTCAACGACTTTCACCAGCTCTTCAGCCTGAGCAAAATCAAATGTCATTGGCTTGTCGCAGATCACATTGAAACCTGCTTCAGCGGCTGCCTTTGCGATTTCAAAGTGCGTGTGATTCGGAGTTGCAACACTGACAAAGTCAATTCGCTGATCTGCAGGAAGAGCAAGCTCCTTTTCGATCAGTTCCTTGTAAGAACCGTACGCACGCGATTCCGGAATATCATACGAAGGTGCACTGGCTTTCGCCTTTTCGGCGCTCGAAGACAATGCCCCGGCAACCAGACTGGCCCGATTGTCCAGAATGGCGGCCGTTGCGTGGACTCGGCCAATGAATGCTCCCTGTCCACCACCCACAAGAGCCATTCTGAGCTTTCGTGAGAGCTTTCCGTTGGTCGTCTCCATATGTCTTCACTTTCCAGATTTAAAAGAATGTTTACAAAGTACTACGTGAGCACAAACGTTCATTTCTGACAGCATAATTTGGAAGTGGCAATCAGACAACTCACCATCCTCGGCCTGTTCACGACGCATCATCCAGCCAGGGCTCAACAATTTCCAGCAACATATCTGCATCGAGAATTTCATGAGCCAGCAGGTGATCGGCAATTGCAGCGATCACATTCCAGTGCTGGTCTTCGCGAAAGACTTCGTAGAGATCGAGAGTCGCCTGTTCGAGATGTCGAAATCGCTGGTTCTGATTCGAGATATGTTCCAGTGCGGCCAGTGCATGCTGCCAGTCTGACTGCCATTCAGCAACAAATGCAGGATGGAATGGTTGTTCGGAGAAAATCATCTCGGCAACAGGCCCGGCGAGCGCCACGACAGCCATTTTTTCGGCCATTTCTTTTGGTGTGAAGCGACGACGGCTCCAGATGACCTGCGTATCTCCAAAGCGATTCGGGCCGTCATCGCGATCCGGATCGATCGATACTGAACGAACTTTCGCTCCCAGGTATACGGCAGCAAACGCATGTCCTGCCTCATGGTACGCAGTGATCTCGTCCTGCAATTGGGAATCCTGTCGAAAGGCTGTGAGTTGGAGAATGAAATCCACGGTCTACAACGACAATGATGCTCACGTTGTCTCCTGTTTCAAGAGCACGTCTGGAATGATAATGGCTGCGACTAAACCCACCAATGGTAGCCCCGCAAACACACGATCTTCGGCACCAGATGATCTGATTGTCTGGCACGGCACAGTTCTGCGTGCTGCCGCTATTTATAACATTCTGTGGGGTGTTGCAGCGATTCTGTTTCCCTCGGCATTGTTCCGCTGGGCTGGCGTGGAGCCGCTTCCGAATTACCCGGAGCTCTGGCAGTGCATTGGAATGATCGTCGGAGTTTATGGTGTGGGCTACTGGATTGCAGCCGGTGATTCCATCCGCCACTGGCCCATTGTTCTCGTGGGTCTGCTGGGAAAGATCTTCGGGCCGATTGGCTTCGCTCAGGCGATCCTTTTAGACCGATTCCCCCTGAAAATGGGCGTCACAATCCTCACCAACGATTTAATCTGGTGGGTGCCGTTTGTGCTGATTCTGCTGCACGCCAGAAAAGTGTCACTGATCCCAAAACGCGAGCCCGTGATCGAAGAACCACTCGCAGATTCCTCGCCGTCCATGAACACCATCGGCAAACAACCCCGCCCTGCCATCGTCTGGTCGTCCCTGCAATCAACAGAAAAACCACGCAGAGTCTGACTCTTCAGTTTAACGGCGAGCCGAAGGCGTAGGTGTGCAGCGACAAGATTGTCATAGTCCGTCACTGCAGTGCCCCCCGCTTCCATTCCCGAACCTCGTCTTCAGTTGGGATTTTCATGGCGTTGCTTTGACCAACTCTCCAGCAAGGCGAAATTATTCTCATTCCCCGTGATTCTCGAAGCTTCAAACCACTGGCCACGATAGCACGATGAACCCGATTTTGCATCCGATTTCCAGGTTGGTCCTTGTCCTCAAAGTGGAAGTGCCAGCTCCCAAGTTCGCGGGCCCCAAATATGACGAGGCTGATAACTTGAATCCGGCCCACTTCCAGAGATGTCTGAACGTTTTGGCCGGCGAATCAAACACCTGCGATTGAATCCTATGGCAACACCCACCAGCGATTGACCCCAACGGGGTCGCACAACTAAGCCTGGGGTCGCCGTCTCAACGGCGCACCCCAGGTCTAAACGTGCAAGGATCGGTTACCACAGCGATATCAGGCCCCTGCCGACCCCGCGTCGGTAGAGCCCAGGTTTGAACACTAGAAACCCAAACACACCGCGTCGGAGTCTCACTGCGCACTGACGCCTGCGGCTCGCCGTTAAACTGAGAGCTGGCCTCCGACGCCTGCGGCTCGCCGTTAAACTGCCTATGATCAAACTACAGATAATCGGTTCTGCCGTCCGCCTGTAACTTCACCAGCAGCTCTTTGATTCGCTCGGATTCACTGGAGTGAGCGACAAGGGTGGCATCCGGGGTATGGACAATAATCAAATCGCTGACTCCCAGCGTTGCAATCAGATGATTGCCGGAGCTGCGAATGATGCAGTTCTTTGTGCTCACACCACAATATGGACCATCAACCGTGTTGCCTTCTGTGTCGACACCGTTGAGTCGAGGAACAGCCAGCCAGCTTCCCACATCGTCCCACTGAAATGGAGCTTCCATCACTGTCACACCGGCTGCACGTTCCAGCACTGCGTAGTCAATCGAAATACTCCTCATCCTCGGAAACTCGGCGGCAATCACTGCCTCCGAATCACCTCTTCTGTATGCATCTGCAATCTTCATCAGCAGACCGTGAATCTCCGGTTCGTGCTCCTGAATCAGTTTCATGATCGTGCTGGCTTTCCAGCAGAAGATCCCACAGTTCCAGTAATATCGCCCAGTTCGCAGGTACTCCTCAGCCACCTCCACTTTTGGCTTCTCACGGAATGACGCGACACTGAAAACCGGCGGAGTTCCCGCACCAATCATTTCTCCACGTTCGATATATCCATAACCGGTCGAAGGAAACGTCGGGGTCACGCCGAACAGTACAAGCCGCTCCGGTGACTGTTCGACAAGCTGGCAGGCTTTCTCAACCGCCTGAGTAAATGCTTCAACCGGCTGGATCACATGGTCAGCCGGCATCACAAACATAATCGCATCCGGGTCGTCAACTAACAGACGCACCGCTGCCAACCCAACGCACGGAGCCGTATTGCGTGCCGCTGGTTCAACCAGAATGTTCGCCTTCGGAACCTCAGGTAACTGCTCCGACGTTCTGCCAGCCTGAGCAGCATTGGTGACAATCCATGTCCGAACTCCGGATGCCCAGCTGATGCCCCGGTCCACCGTTTGCTGAATCATGGTCCGTTCACCGGCCAGACGCAGTAATTGTTTGGGGACCTGATGTCGACTCTGGGGCCAGAACCGTGTTCCACTGCCGCCCGCCATAATCACCGCATGAAGCATTGTCGTTTCCTGGTTCGTTCAGGAATTCCGCCGAGGGCCTGCTTCAATTGCTCGCGCCACTGACTCAAGCAGAACTTCCATCGCAAAGGGTTTGCGCAGATAATCTACCACACCCAGCATCTCGGCGTAGGCTTTATGTCGACTGCCTTCATTTGCAGTCATCATGATCACGGGTGGTGCGTCCGGTAATTCCGAAAGAAACTCCAGTACCGGAAAACCACCCATCCGCGGCATCATCATATCCGTTAAAACCAGATCGGGCTTCTGATTCTGAATGATCCGCCGACCGTCCTGGCCATTCGATGCAGCCAGAACCTTGTACCCGGCGGCCGACAGAACACTCTGAACGGTCGCCGAAATCTCTCGGTCGTCTTCAATCACAAGAATCGTCTTCTGACGCGTCTGCGGCTTTTCACTGGCAGGTTTGTTTTCAGGTTCAGGCATAGGTGGGACTTCGCAGGGAAGCAGTTTCAATGGAAGGAGTCAGCACTTGCCGCGACCGTTTTCGGACATCGCGATCGCCTAACAGAGTAACGGCTCCACGGACAATGATCCAATGAATAAGGTCTTCCCCACCCGAAATCAGGTCTCGATTGAGTAATACACGAGCCCCACTCTGGCCCGAGGAATACAGCAAACAGCCGCCGATCCCTCAATAACCCCAGGAATCACCTCGTCGATCCGCTTCACAGCCGATCCACCTGCAATCACCAGTGCCACAGTTCCAGGGCCGCCTCCTGCAAGCAGTAACTGCACGCCCTGACCATCCTGAAAATAGCGGTCGGCCACAGTACCAGGATCACGAAGAGGGCTCGCCCCGGCCCCAAGACATTCCAGAATATGGGCTCTCAGATCTTCCTGTGCCTGCTCCGGCGGTCCCGCCGTTACACGGACTCCGGATGCATTCAGGAAGGTTGCAAATCCCCATTTGCCATCCTTTGTCCCGACACAACACACCGGCTGAAGCTCATTCAGCCTCGCAAGCTCGATCGCATCGTCGGCAGCATTCGGCTCATCGCCGACATACTCAACACGACACGAACTTTTCAACAGATCACGAAGCGATTCAAAGGAATCCACACCGACACCCGAAACCAGCGTCGTCCTGTGCAACCAGCTTAACCCAGGATCATTCCCGTCCGTGAGCCAAAACAGCCCATAGTGCTCCTGTTGCCCCTGGGCTGCCATGGTCTGCAGTGCACGATATTGATCGCGTCCACCGACAACGCGAACCTGCGACGCTGTCACTCGCCCCTGAATCTCGTCCACAAGCGCCCGATCAGTGACCACCCAGATTCTCAGATGACGGCCATTGTCTTCAAAGACTTCAATGGGTGTCGTTGCAGCCAGCCGAGGAATCAGAGAATGAAATAACTGCCCCTCCTCACAATCAATCGTGTCATTGATCACCACCGCCTGAATCGGGATGAACTGTGCCTGACATCGCTGAGTAATCTCCATGAGTTCGGATGGGCCGAATTCCACTTGCTGCTGAATGCGGATGCGTCCAATAACAGACACACACGTTGGCTGATCACGGTCCACTACCGATGACTCTTCCACAACATACAGCGCGGGGTCATGCTCCTGAAACAGAAGTTCTTCACGCTTCCATAACTCGAAGAAATCTTCGATTCGAGTATATCTGTCGCTGGCCGATGTATCTCCCGGTTCGTCTCGGTTCATCACCAGTCGAATCGCGTTACACGGGTGAAGCTGGTAGAGCTCATCAACCGGATCTCGACCGGGAACTCCCTCCGCAATCGATTCAGGCATTCCGCAGATCACGTCTGACAGCGCACCAACCTGACTCATGTCATATCGCCAGCCGGCGAATGGCAGCAATTCAACCATATCTTTTAACTTCTGCTCTCGTAACTCTGGATCTCGTAACGTATCAATCACTCAGCACTCAGCAAACCGATACTCAGCGTTCCCGTGTGAGTCGAAACGGCACTGGGTTCACCTGTCGAGAACGCGCGGCAGCAATGAATGCCCGAACCCGCACAGCATCCTTGATTCCGGGTCGACTTTCCACTCCACTCGCCGTGTCGATTCCCCACGGAACCATCTCCTGAAACAGCTGTTCGAGGTTCTCGGGTTTCAGGCCACCGGCAATGATGAGTCGACAACGCCCTGAAAGTGTTCTCAGCTCCTTCAGAACATGAGGACATATGGAGTGCCCTGTCCCGCCATATTCCCCCGGTATAAAGGCATCCATCAGCAGGACGACACGACCATTCACAGCGATCATTCGCTCCGCTTCGGAAATCACACGCTCGGCATTTTGTTCATCGATTCGATATGCTCGGATCAGGGAAATTTCCGGGATTTCATCGGCCAGTCTCTGAACAAACTCCGGCGACTCATCGCCATGCAGTTGAACGGCCGTAATCCCTACAACTCGAATCGTCTCAAGAATGACGTCCCGAGTCGCATTCACGAACAATCCAACAATGTCCGGGCAGACAGTATTCATCTGCCTCGAAACACGCTGAATCGTCTTCACCACTTGCCCTGCCTCAGCAGGACTGATGTAACGCTTAGACGATGGATAGAAGTTAAGTCCAACCGCATCGGCCCCGGCTATCGTGGTGGCTTCAGCATCCTCAAGACTTCGTATCCCGCAGATCTTGACCCACATTATCTCTGGCTCGCTGCTTCTGCCGCCGCCGATCCCAATGTCATGCGCACCTGCTGCTCCACCATGGATCGATATCGCCCATCGTGAGCCATCAGTTCAGCATGAGTTCCTGTCTGGATAATGCGGCCACCATCAATCACCACAATCACGTCAGCGGACGCAATTGTACTGAGTCGATGTGCGATGACAAAACTCGTCCGCCCTTTCATCAGTTCCGCCAGACTCTCCTGGATGTATCGTTCACTATCCGTATCGAGATTACTCGTGGCTTCGTCCAGAATCAGCAGACGAGGCTCTGCAAGAATCGCTCGAGCAATCGCGAGCCTCTGACGCTGCCCGCCGCTCAGTCGAACCCCTCGCTCACCAATGACGGTCTCAAAGCCTTCCGGCATTCGTTCGATAAACTCGAGTGCATTCGCTGCTCGGGCGGCAGCAGTGATCTCTGCATCAGTCGCATCCTTTCGGGCATAGGCAATGTTGCGGGCAATTGTCCCATCGAACAGAAACACATCCTGTTCGACAACCCCAAGCAATGACCGATACGATTCAACGTCATAGTCCCGCAGATCTCGTCCATCCAGCAGGATTCGCCCTTCACTGGGGTCGTAAAACCGAGCGACCAGATTGCTGAGCGTCGTCTTGCCAGCTCCGCTTGGACCCACCAGTGCAACGGTCTGACCAGCTTTGACATGCAAATTCACATCAGAAAGCGCCGAAGTCTGCGTTCCTGGGTAAGTGAACGACACGTTCTCAAAAACAATCTCTCCACGAACCAGCTTGCGATCAACCCGAAGCGAAGCGGCCGTTGAAATCATCTCGCGGCGTTCTTCCAGCAGATCAAGAACTCTGTCCAGACCACTCAGGCTGTTCTGAAACTGCGTTGCACTCTGAGCCAGCGCGGCAAGCGGTTCAAGGAGCATCAGCAGATAGACCAGAAACATCATCAGATCGCCCACTGTCATATATCCGTCCAACACTCGCCAGCCGCCATAAAACAGCAGTGTCGCGCTGGCAATCGGAATCAAAGCTTCCCAAACCATCTCCACAACACGCATCCACCACCATGCGTAGAGTTCCTGTCGAGCCATCAGATTATTTTCGGTCGTGAATCGTGCCGCTTCGCGTTTCTGCCGACTGAATGCTCGCACAATCCGCATGCCGGCAAACGCTTCCGTGGCACTGGCGTCAATCAGTTCCCGTTGTTTGCGAATCGCTCTGAACTGAGGTCGAATACTGTTGATCCAGGCGCGATGAGTCACAAACACAGTTGGCAGAAGGATCAGAGCCCCCAGAAGCAAAGTCCAGTCCACCCATGCCAGGATGACTAAACTGCCCAGCAGTTGAATGATGGCTCTCCATGGATTGAACAACATCCCGAAAACGAGCTCACCGACGCTGCCCCCGTCTTCGCGCAGAATTGAAGCCACACCCCCCGATCGAATCTCCTGAACTCGGTGCAGCGGAAGCCTCACGGCATGTTCAAACACCATTCTGCGAACATTCAGCTGCAGCTGTTTTGAAATCTTTGTTGCATACCACCGCCCCCAGATGTGCAGCAGGATTTTACAAACGGAAATCAGCGAAACACCGATCACCGTCCATGCCAAAAGGACCCGCGGATTTGCCAGAGAAGGCATGTACCCAAGCACTGATTCCGGTACGGGGCGGTTTGTAAGTCCATAGTCGACGATGAACTTCGTACCGGCTGGTGGCAACAACCCCAGAAGCGTGGAAGCCGTCACCGACACGAGAACGCCGACGATCTGCCAGCGAGTCGGGTACAGCAGCCGAAAAAATTCAACCACCAGCTCTTTAGCGCTGCGAGCACGGTCTTTTGCGGAACGCGTCTCTCCAGAGGAGTGAATGCTGCCTTTGGGAAGATCTTTTCGCCGCACTCGTTCGCGATATGCTTCAAACCGCGGCCGACTCGCTGTCCCGAGAGCCGCTGGCTTGTCCGTGGTTCCAGTTTCGGGAGCTGTCTTGTCTTTGTTTGTGCTGTGTTTCCGGTTTGTCTGATGCATACCCTATTCTAGCCCCCACCGCAGTTGTGAGAAGCAAAGCCCGGCAATTCTCAAAACACGCACCGCTGGTTGACAGACATTCAGACGAATTTCGCCAAAAAAACGGGAACAACACCGATCGCTTGCTGGCAGACATCCATTGGCATGTTTTAATTTGCCGTGACCTGAGCCGACTTTATGGACTCAACGATGAATTCCGTTCCTGATTTCGAGGCATTTCGCCCATATCTGACGATTCTTGTGCGCGGTCAGATTCCCATGTCCGTGCAAAGTCGACTGGATGCTTCAGATATTGTTCAGGAAACGTTGCTGGAAGCCCATCGAAAGCAGAATCAATACGATGGCAGTCGCGAACCCAGGCAGATGGCAGGTTGGCTGCGTCGGCTGTTAAGCTGCAATCTCGCTGATGCACTGAGGACCCACTATCGACAACAGCGTGATGTTCGAAGGGAACTGGACGTTCAGCGAACCCTTGATGAATCCTCCCTCGGGCTGGATCATCTTCTGCTGGCTGAAGACACCACTCCCAGTCAGCGTCTTGATCGAAACTTCCGGGCACTCAAAGTTGCCAAAGCACTTGAACAGTTGCCGGACAATCAGAAATCAGCCATCCTGCTTCGCTATTTTCAGCATGCATCACTCGAAGAAATCGCTCTGAGTCTCGAAACAACTAAGCCAGCGACTGCCGGGCTATTGAAACGCGGCCTTGCGACACTGCGAGAGCAACTTCGAGAGGAATGATCGTGAGTCCATCACAGAACTCATCAGGAGAACGACAGACTCGCATCGACGAAGCCATCGCCGAATACCTGGAACGTGTCGATGCGGGTGAACCGTGGGATCGGGAAACGTGGCTGTCCAGACACAATGACATCCGTCCGGAATTGCTCGACTTCCTGGCCACCGAAGCCGCCCTCAACGCCACACACCTGGTGTCCGGATCTGTCATTTCATCCGATAGTGATGTCCAGTCGGCGGGCACTGAAGAGCATGTCTCCGCGAGCCGCTCGGCAGCAGGAACCACACCGAATTCCGATCGACGACAAATCGGACCGTATCGACTGTTGCGACTCCTTGGCTCCGGAGGGATGGGACAGGTTTTTGAGGCCGTCGATCCGGCCGGCAATCCGGTTGCGGTCAAGTTGCTTCTCGCGCGGTGGGCCCGTTCTCAGGAGTCGCTGCAGCGATTTCGGCAGGAAGGTATGACGGCCGGGACAATCAGCCATCCACGCTGTGTCTTTGTTAAGACAGCAGATGAAGACAATGGCCAGCCCTATATTGTCATGGAACTGATGAGTGGGCGTACCCTGAGAGACCTCACGGTACAGAACGACCGGCTGTCCGTCACCCAGGCCGTCAGAGCGATTCTCGACGTTCTGGAAGGCCTTGCAGAGGCCCATTCTCACGGCCTGATTCACCGTGATATCAAGCCCGCAAACTGTTACCTCGAAGACAACGGTCGAGTCAAACTTGGAGACTTTGGACTCGCCAGATCGATGGTGAGTGAATCGGAATTGACTCAAACCGGCGACTTTATCGGCACGCCGCTGTTTGCTTCACCCGAACAAGTCAAAGGACAGTCCATCGATGAACGATCAGATATCTACTCCGTCTGCGCCACGCTTTACTTTCTGCTGACTGGAAAGGCACCCTTTGCAGGTTCGTCAGCCACGAGCGTCATTGCCAGGATCGTCTCAGAAGACCCTCAACCAGTTCGGGAAGTCAATCGTGCTGTTCCCGTTCAGCTGGATCGGATCATTTTGCGAGGCCTGAATCGCGACCGCAATCTGCGATTTCAGACGGCCGTTGAATTGCGACAGGCACTCGAACCATTTGTCTCGGGGAGGCAATCGATCGCAACACTCGGGCGACGTTTTGCGGCATATACGCTCGACAGTTTCCCGACCACGCTGGCCGTCGGCGTGATCACACTGCTGGTCGATCCGCCGAATACAGTTGTTCCGATGCCGATCAGGTTCTATGTAATGATCATGATGCCTGTCGTCCTCTACTTCCTGTTTTGGGAAGGATGGAAGAGCGCGTCGCCAGGAAAACGGCTGTTGCGACTTCATATTGTCGACCGAAAAACAGGTGAAGCTCCTCGCCGATGGCAGCTGATCCTTAGAAGCCTCTTGTCGATCACGTTGCTGGGCGCCGGAAGTGATCTGATCCTGATCGCTTTGGCAGACTCTGGATCAACTCAGTTCTGGCTGATGGCGCAATGGGCCGGATACATGTGCTCCTATCTGTTGATCCTGTCGCCTCTGCTGTTCGAACGCAGTCATCGCATGCTTCTGCATGATCTGTTGACTGGAACAATGGTGACCGATCGCCCGATTGTCTCGAAGCAACGAGAACTCGCAGATCGAGCAGCCGTCTATCGCATTCCACTGCTTTCGGCTGCTGGACTTCCGGCTCAGTTCGGAGAATTCAAAGTCTCCGGACTGATCTGTTCGTCTGCAGAAAATGCAGTGCTGGCGGCTCGAGATTCCCAGCTCGGCCGCGATGTCTGGATTCATCTCACAACACGAACTCCGGGCATTCCATCGATCAGTCGCCGCTCATGCTCCAGGACGACTCGTTTGAGATGGCTCACTGGAAACCGCAGCGGAAACTGGATCTGGAACGCTTACGTTGCCTGTCAGGGTGCACCGCTCAAAGTATGGACCGCTCCTGATTCTCCACTTTCATGGAAAACAGGGAGAGAAGTCCTCACGCAAGTGATCGAGGAACTGGACCAGAGCATTCGAGATGCCACGAACATTCGTGTCCAGTCACTCGATCAGATCTGGGTCGATTCTCGAGGTCGACTGACTCTGATTGACTGGTCCCTGACTGATGGAAGCATTCTGAACGGCGTCGATCGCTCCGCTCATCTGGTTGCGGCTCCAACATCAGGCCAGACTCCGGAAAGTACCGTCAGACTCAATCGGGAGGATTGTGTACTGCTCACCGAAGTGACACGCCTGACTCTGTGTGGCACTTCAAGAACCCTCGTCCCGAATGTCAACCTGAACGAACGCAGCAACTCATCAGTGCCTGGTGAGGCCGGTAGCAGAAAAGACTTTGAAACGGTTGCTGTCGTTCCTGCTGTCGTTCCCCTGCATGCCCGTCAGGTCCTGAAGATGTTTACCGGTCGAACCGCATCGGAGTCCCCTCCGGAAACACGACAGCTATTGTCCGTTCTGGAAACAAATCGTGGAAAGCCCACCGAGGCCGCGACTGAACATCGCTTCATTGGCTTGGCAGCAGCGACCATTTCCTGTTCGCTGATCCTCGGCATTGCAGCGTCGACAGCTCGGATTGGCAATCAGGTTCTCATGTTGCGAACACTCGAACTCCTCATGGCTCCGTCCGTGGTCCAATATCTTCTGGATCCTCAACATGATGAGGCTTATCAGAGGGCGGTCGCAGACTCGGATGGGTTTCCGTCAAAGGATCAGCTGGAGCAATTGCGGAACAAGTCGCAGGAACTTAAAGAGCGACTGACAAACGAATATCGACTGAGATTCTCAAGCCTTGATGTACTCTCTCAGGGAATCGCAGCAGGCTCACATCTCAGGGAAAACTCGGCCACTGAGCTCGGGACACTTCAACTTGACTGGCAGGACTCTGCATTAGTTGTCGTAGACTGGCCCAGGGAAGGTGAGAAGGAACGATTCGACTTCAGGCTCCTGACTCGTCTCGTCGAGTCAGACGCGAAGCTGCAGACCGTTCAGACTTTAAATCGCCCCCCTTCACTGATTGGACTGATTTCCGTTACATCATTTCTCTTCTGGATTCTGTGGATCGGAGTCACAAAAGGGGGACTGTCGCTGAGAATCGCGGGACTCTGCGTCGTCGATTCGAACGGAAACCCTGTTTCTTTCAAATTGTCGTTTGCTCGAGCCGTTCTGGCCGTCATTCCCTTGATTCTGATCCAGTTGACGATCCTGTGGATTGACCTGTATGTACTCGAATTCGTCTGGTTCTCGGAAATTCTGTTTCAACTCCTGATGGGCCTGTTTGTCGTGTATGCCGTCTTTGTGATCGCTTTCCCGCGCCGAGCACCACACGACTGGCTGCTCGGAACTCACCTCGTACCTCGATAATTGCCATTCTCCGGGAAAACTCGGTTTCTTTTCGATTCCCGACAAATTCCGCGCCCTGCTCTGCACTCGTTGTCGGATAAAGCTCTGACAGAGGTGATTCGCTGACGAATCGCTCAAGTGACAAAGTGCTGGATGTCGGGAGAGATTGATGAACGAACTCCTGGTGCAGGTTCAGGACGTTGGAAAGTCGTTTCGACTTGTCCAGGCGGTGGATGGTGTCTCGTTTGAAGTTCGAAGCGGAGAGATCTTTGCTTTGCTGGGGCCAAACGGTGCCGGGAAATCCACATTGGTGAGAATGATGATCGGGATGATGCGTCCCGACCATGGAGCGATCCGCTGGCATCATCCGGGAGCTACGGTAAATGGTCCTGACCCGCGGTACGTTGGCTACCTGCCGGAAGATCGCGGCTTATACCGCGATCAAAAGGTCGCCCATATTCTTGAATACTTCGGAAGACTCAGAGGACTCTCAGGAAAAGAATCCCGAGCTGCTGCCGAAGAATGGGCTGCACGGCTCGAAGTCTCACAGCATCTTAATTCTAAACTGGAGACACTCAGCAAAGGAAATCAGCAGAAGGTACAGGTCGCAGCAGCTGTCCTTCATCGCCCGGGAATCGCCATACTCGACGAACCGTTCTCCGGGCTCGATCCACTCAATCAGGAGATGATGCTGAATGTGATTCGCTTCCTCCGCGATGAAGGGACAACCGTTCTGCTCAGCGCTCATCAGCTGGAACTCGTCGAACGACTTGCCGACAGAGTCTTTCTGCTGGCAAACGGACGAAGGGTCCTCGAAGGAACCGTTGCAGACGTGAAGTGTGGAGTTCACAGCGGCTATTCGCTGAGAATGACCTTTTCGAAGTCAGTTCCGGAAGAACTCTTACATGCATGGTCAGATGACGACCGGCTCTTCGATGTGGATCGAATCAGTGACTTCTCTATTTCACTGACACTCAACGAGAGTTCGATCGTTCCCGAATTGCTTCAGCGTGCCCGAAGTGCCGGAGAGCTGACTGAGTTCCGCGGAGGATCACTGTCGCTTCACGAAATCTACCTCCGAGCGCTGAATCCAAATGTGAAAACTCCAGATACGATGAACAAGAGTCTGGTTCGCACCGCCACCTGAAAGGTCAAACATGAATCGGTCGCTCAGTCTGATCCGAATAATCGCCTGCTGGGAATTTCACAGGTACTTCAAACTCAAAGACCAGGTCATTGGGCTTGTCTCAATGCTCCTCGGTGGAGTTGTCATGTTTACTGCGGCGAGGATCGCTCAGTCATCTGATGCTGTCGAAATTGCAGTCATTGGAGCCAGCACCAGTTTTTCAATACCGGAAAACGGTGATATTTCCGTCAGCAAAGAACAAACTTCCGAACAGGAATGGCAGAAGAAGGTGGCGAATAAAGACATTGATGGACTCCTGGTCATTCGCTCGGGAGCCGACAGCAATGCTCTGCCAGATTCCGAAGCGGCTCCCGGTAACGGCCAGAAGAATCAGTGGACAGCACGGCTTTATGTTCACCGTGATCCAGCGTGGCTCGACCAGTTGATGCCTGTAATTCAGGCCGAACGAACTCGGTGGGAAATGGAACAGGAAGGCCTCTCCGCTGAAACGCTGGCTCGCGTCATGGCTCCCGTGGTTGTAGATGTGGTCACCAATGTGGAGAGTGGTGTATCCAAAGCAGACACTCTGACGGCCTACGCATTTCTTGGCGCAACCCTGATGACAAGCTGGATTGCGCTTGCCTGGATTCTGACAGGAATTACGGGAGAAAAGCACCAGCGAGTGACCGAGCAAATTGTGAGTGCCGTCCGCCCTCAGGTGTGGATCGACGGCAAGCTACTCGGAATCACGGCCGCAGCCGTCTGTTCTCTGGCGTTTCTGTTTGTCTCCGGAATTGTGGCTCTGATTTTCCTCGCCTTGACGGCTGAAAAATTACCGTTGCCGGGTTCCTTACAGCGTCTGGAATTTCTGCCGCTGTTTGTTGTCTTCTACCTCGGCGGAATTTTGTTCTGGAACTACTTCTACGCAGCAAATGCAGCCATCATCAACGATCCCAACACGTCATCACGAAGCTCACTGTTATTTATCCCGATGTTTCCGATGTTTGCTTGCGCTCTGGCAACGAATCAGCCGGATGGCCCATTCATGAAGTTCCTCAGCCTGCTGCCGGGCTCATCTGTGACAGCGATGCCAATTCGACTTGTGATGGGCGAAGTGTCGCCGGTTGAAGTGCTGATCAGCATTCTACTTCTCGCAGCCGGAATCCTGCTGCTAAGACTCGCGGCCGGCCGTATCTTCGCCGCAGGCGTCCTTCTTCAGGGCAAAGAACCCAGTTGGACCGACATCATCCGAAGCGCGCTCGGAAACAACCGTGAATCCCCATTCCTGCAGTAACCCTGATCGCGTAAATCTGGAACATCCATCAGTTTTCAGTTTAACGGCGAGCCGAAGGCGTCGGAGCCCCGCAGCATTCCCGCCCAACCCAGCTCAACATCGATGGACCGAAAGTCCAAAAACCAGCAGGCCCGACACCCCACCACCAACGCCCCCACCCGGCTCTACGCCGGTGGAGCGCAGGTTTGAAAACTAGCAAGACCCCGACTCAACCGACGCAGGGTCGGTGGGGCCTTTGTATCCGGCCTGGATCAGGGGCTTGCAATCTCGGCTCACGATGTTCATCCAGCAGAATCAGGGAGGCCAGCAGATTGGGGAAGTCGCTGGCGGTCAGAAGTTCGTGGTCTTGAGTTCCAATCACAGGCGGGATGTCGTTTTAAACCTCGGATGAAGTGGATGACACGGATTGGCTACCGACCACCAGCACCGCGCGGTTTAGACTCAGCCTCGCCCCTTTCCGCTACGCTCCACGAGGCCTGACAGCCCGACACCGCCTCCGCAAACACACTCTCAAACGCAACGAAACGGTTCCTGCCACCTTTTACATTCCTGACACCTTTTACATCCCTCAGGAACTGAATCGAGTGCCCACCGCGCCACTATCCAAGTCAAGGAATCGCTGTGGGCCGCCGGTATTCGACTTCGGGATTCCTCACTGACTAAATGCCAAATACGTCAACCTCGCAAAGAGACAGATCATGGCGGCATGTAAAGAGAATACCATTGAACGACTTGCCGACATGAAGCGAACCAGAGCACCGACTATTATGGCCACCGCCGCCACAATGGGAACACCCCAGGCAATGCTCTCTAATCTTTCAATTTCCATTTTCTGGATTTCCGGCAACTTGCCTGCTCTGAAAGGAGCACTGCCAGCACAGACCGTAAACGTGATTAACCACGCCAGCACAATGCAGGGATAGTAAATCTTCATGGAGTCCTCCTGGGTCATTCGGTGAATGTTACGAGCCGGGTTTTGGTCGTAGATTTGGTTTCATTCTGGCTGAAATGTCATTTCAACAGTCGTAGAGCGTTACACGGTGAATTCGGCCCGTAACAATCACGACTGATAACACTCATAGACTCGGCAGCGATCCAAATCAATGAGAAACATGTAGTAGCGATCATCATCCGTCATCAAGAAGTAGCAGCCACGTTCAACGAGGTGCGGGAACCAGTAGACAGACGCAGAGTCTTTGCCTGACTGATACTGAAGCGGACCAACCATGCCTTTAAGCAACTCGACTTTGGAATAGGGCACCATATCGCTCACCTCCAGGGGAATCCCCGGCACATTCGCCTCGAAAGGAGTCTGACGAAGGAGTTGAAAGCAAGATTGTTCTGAGTCAAGCGTGCACGTCCAGAACCAACGTTCTCCCGAGTACGTACCGCCGTCAAACACATAGCACCTGGTAGCCTTGCGAAGAACTTCGGTCGCAATTCTCCGATCGACTGAGTCTTTGAACTTACTCAAGTAATGTGCTATCGCCTTCTCGTTAGTGTGCTCATGAGGGGGTTCGGAAAATGAGTACTGAAACCATCGAATCCCGCAATATGCGACCACGATGCAAATGCACACGGTGCAAAAGATCGCGCAATACGCCAACCACTCGCTCTTTAACCGATTCAACATCTGTGACCTCACTGCGGGACCGAACTCACGATTCTGTGAGTCAAACTACGAAGACATTTCCTCCCGGCAGAATCCACGGTCCCAAACAGGGAGTAATTGCAATTCAGAGACCAGTGCGCAAGATTTCCACCTCCCATCTCACATAGTGAGCAAATTGCCCTTGCCCCGATGGTTTGGTTCGGTGCTGACCATAGCGATACTATACTATGGTGTCATCTCACGACACTGGTTTCAGAACCAGATACCGCTCAAAGCCACTGAAGACTATCCGGAATGCGGTTGAAAAACACAAGGCGAATGTGCTCAGCGAACCCGGATGCAACAAGAAACAGCAGTATGCAGGGCGGTCGTTTGAACCACGAAAGACACGGAAGGGACGGACCGGGGGACTCGTCATCACGGCGGAGCGCGATGAGTACTTTCGTGTGTGTGTTTCGTGGTTACCAATCGCGCTGGCTACACGCTGGATGCAGTCGGCATCAACTCACTGCAATCCTCGATGCACAAAACTCTACAAACAACTTACGCAACTCACCGTTTAGAACCTTTGCGGTTCGAAAAGAATTCAACTGTTAGTAGTACGAAAGAGCGACACAGGGAATATTGGTCATCCAGCAGATTCAGTTCGCAGGAGTGAAGACTGGAAACCCAAACACAATATGTCGGAGCCCCCGCAGCACTCCGACGCCTCCGGCTCGCCGTTAAACTGGGTTGGTGCGGCCATTTTGTTGCAACGTTTGGATGCTTGCAGCCATGCTTTCATCAAGACTTCGAGGGTCCCTCATCATCCGTATCCTTGCCGGGGCCCTCTGCCTCGTCGGACTGCGGCTCCTCAGTCGACTGCTCTGATGATCTTCCGGATGGCTCAATCAGCCAGGGTCGAAGCCGTTCAATGGTTGCAGGTCCAATGCCGGAAACTCTCCGAAGGTCGTCGATCGACTCGTACGGACCCCGAATCTCACGGTCCACCTGCAGTCGATGAGCCAACGCCGGACCAATTCCCTCCAGCTGAAGCCATTCCACCCAGGTCGCCTGATTAATATCGATCCGATATGTGGCTTGAAATCCCTCCCCGCGAATGAGCTCGGGCGGCTGTGGACCAAACCAAAACGCCATCACCCATTCCAGAGTAAACAACAGCCAGAAGACCGAAAACAGTCGGCGAAGAAAACTGCGATCCGTGCGCCGAAATCCGATCAGCCGGGACTCAACAACGTGCCGCACTTCATCATTTGTTATAGCCGCCGTCCGTTTAACAGCCTTATGGCTCTGTTGCTGCTCTGCTGAGCCAGTCCGTGAAGTGTGCGTATCCCGAGCCCGCTGCAGTATCAGCATGTGCTTGTCCAAATCTCAACCGGGTGTCTGTCTGGATGCAGTAACCGGTCAGATTCTGAACACACCCGGGAGTATTTTCAAGTTGCACCTACTACAACTGAATTGATCCCGATGAATCCCGTCGAAGAAGCCACACCAAAGCCGGCGATGTCATCACTGTTGTTGCCAGCGCCATCAGGACCATCATGGCGAACAGAGTTGGGCTGATCACTCCCAGATCCAGGCCAATATTCAGAACGATCAGTTCCATCAACCCTCGAGTATTCATCAGGATTCCAAGTGCGGCTGATGTTGTCCAGGACTGGCGTACAAGTCTTCCCGCGATCAGCGTTCCACCGAATTTTCCGGCAACTGCTGTCAGGATAATCACAAAACACATCACCCAGTGATCCAGTCCGCTGACGAGCCCGATCTGGGTTCGCATGCCTGTATAGGCGAAGAATGCTGGTAACAGCAGGACACCAACCATGTCCTTCAGCTTCTCCGAGAATTCATGGGCAACTCGACTGTTGTGCGGAACCACTGCCCCCATCAGAAATGCACCAAAGACTCCGTGAATACCAACGACCTCAGTGCACACTGCGGCGAGCAGAACCAGCAGAAACACAATAGAGACGGCATACGGAGGCAGCGGTTTTTGACGAGCATCCAGGCGGGCGACAAATCTCAATAACAGCGGCCGCACAATGAACAGCATCGCAGAGATAAACACAAACGACCAAAGTGCCACCATCAGGCCTTCCTGAACCTGCGAAGTCGCAACACCCACAACAAAGGCCAGCAGACACCAGGCTGTTACATCATCGGCGGCCGCGCAGCCCAGGGCCAGCACGCCCAGAGGTGTCTTGTCCAGCCCGCGATCTGACAGGATTCGGGCAAGCACGGGAAATGCCGTCACCGACATCGCCACACCCATAAACAAAGCAAAACTTGTAAACGGTACGGCAGAATTCGAGAGCCGAGGATACAACCAGAGTGATAGCACCGAACCCAGCAGGAACGGTGCGACAATACTCGCGTGCGATACCGCGACGGCCGCCGATGCACGTCCCTTCAGCTGAGCAGCATTCAGCTCAAGCCCAACTAAAAACATATACAGAATGACGCCCAGCTGGCTGATCGCATGCAGCGCCGCTGGAACATGTCCAGCAGGGTCAGATACCGCGGATGGAATCAGAAGCTGCATGCCTTCCGGCCACAGAGCCCCAAGCAGAGATGGCCCCAGAAAGATACCCGCGATCACTTCTCCTATCACAGGTGGCTGTCCAATGTATCGACACAGCTTGCCGAGAAGAAGGCCAACCGCAATCACCGCTGCCAGTGTCAGCGTAACATGCAAAATCACATGCGGTTTCGCACCACTCGACTTTGTTTCACCAACAATGGCATCAGAAGCGGTCGATGCTAATGCAGAAGAATCCGGAGGAGGAGCCGTCAATTCGCTCCCCGCACTCCGGATTCCATAAAACGCTGCAATCGCGAGGATGATTGCAATCGAATACCAAAAAGCGCCCTTCCAACCGAAAGACATGCTGGAACTCGGCTCCATGCTGCCATTCGGTTCCGAAGCACTCATCAGGCAACATCCTAGTTCATCGCGGAGGTTGTGGCGTTGCGAGCATCTTCAGCACGCAGTTCGTCAATCAATGGCCACAATTCGTCGATCTCTTCCTTGAAGATGTTTCCGATGAGCACATCCGTAACCAATCCCTTCTTGTCAGGATTGCGACGAATCAGACGGCCAAAGTTCAGCCCATCATAGAACTCACAGACCAGTCGACGCATCCGGTCCATGCCACTGTTGTAGTTCGCTTCCCACTTCCGCAGGTTCTGCTCTGAAGGATCGTTCACAGCAAGTGCGTCACCAATCGCATCGGCTGCCATGCCGGCGGATGTCAGAGCCAGCAGAACACCCGACGAGTACAATGGGTCCAGGAACCCGAACGCATCGCCGACCAACACCCAGCCATCGCCGGCTGCCTGCCTGGTACGATAGGAGTATTCCTTCTGTGCTCGAAAGATATCGCAGCGTTCCGCATTCGCCAGACGAGGCTGAAGGCCAGGACACTTTTCAACCTCTTCAAAATAGATCGACTCGAGGTCCTTTGAGGTGCGATTCGTGAAGAGGTAGTCGTCCGCAGCAACCACGCCCACACTCACGATGTCATCGTGGAGAGGAATGTACCAGAACCAGCCGGCCTTGCCCTTCACCTGAATCACAATCGTAGCGCCACCGTCAACACCCGGATCACGAAGTGCGCCCTTCCAGTACGTCCAGACCGCCGCCTTTCGCAGAACCGGATCCCATTCGCGAAGAGCAAGCTTATCAATGATGCGGGATGACTGACCACAGGCATCAACCACAACTTTTGCCCGAACTTCCTTCTCAACGCCGTCTTCGCCAACCACTCGAGCACCAACCGCTCGCTTACCTTCAAAGATCACATCCAGAACTCGAACTCCCTCAAACACACTGACACCGTGCTCCCGGGAATTATTCAGCAGCTTCTCGTCGAATTCGCTACGACGCACCTGCCAGGTCTGTGATGATTCATGCGGATCATGCTCAGAAAAATGAAACGGCTCAGACAGCTTGCCCTGCTCGTTCACAAACCGAACACCATACTTCTTCGTAAAGTGCCCCTCACGCATCCAGTCCAGTAACCCCAGGCGATTCATAATGTGCCAGGTATGAGGAATCAGCGATTCCCCAATGTGAAATCGGGGAAAGTGGTCTCGTTCAAAGAGTACGACTTTGTGGCCCTTCTGAGCCAGCAAGGTTGCACAGGTGCTGCCCGCCGGACCACCGCCCATCACAATTACGTCATATTCAGACCCTATTTTTTCAGCCGGGGCTTTCGTGATCATGTTTTCCTCGCTCCAGAACTACGGACTTCGAACCCCACCATTTCCCCCACAAACCGTTATAGTCGTTTGGACAAGTATTGTCCAGACATGTTTTTCGGCGTTTAGCTGGCGTGCCGTGACTTGTTTTCATTCCCGAATTTCCGGCCCTGCCGGGCATCGAATTCCAGAACCTGCAAATTCGCCGAGTGTTACAGGTGAGGATTGAAGAGCCTGCGCAAGTCATGACTTACGCCCTTCGGTTTCACGTTTTTTTTGCTTTCCGGACGAATTTCTTCCGATAGACCTTTCCATTCAGGATGTATTTTGACATGAAGGCGGTTCCCCTCTTCCGCGCGACCAACGTTGTATTTTTTGCCACAAATCGCACGTGACACCGGATGTGTTCGGGAACGGGGGGATGCCGCACGGAGAGCCCCCTCATGTCATTTTCTGCTGCCGGTCACTCAGATCCCGACCTGTCATCCGAACATTCGGATGTCTCGATCCCTTTTCCTGGCAAGACGCAGTCACAGCCTCTGCCCCCAGGCACAACCCTGTCACAGCTTCTGCCGTCAGGCAGACTCCTATGGACGATGAGACTTCTCTGCCTCGTCGCCCTGTCTGTCTCAGGATACCTGGCCTGGACTGCCTTTCAGGCGTCCGAAGTCTACGGATGCGGCGGGGGGCAGGTTTTTGACTGTGGCCATGTTCTCACCAGCTCGTGGTCGAAATGGTTTGGCATCCCTGTCAGCGTTCCAGCATTCGGCCTGTACGCCAGCCTTCTGGCTGTGCTCGCGTTTTTTCGTCCGGGCACTCCTGAAAGACTGCTTTCCAATGGCTGGAAAGTCGTCACTGCCGGAGGCCTCTCCGCAGGTCTGGCTGCACTCTGGTTCATTGGTATTCAGGTGTTTGCACTTGGTCACCTTTGTATGTATTGCCTCGCGGCGCACACCTGTGGCCTGTTCCTCGCTGGAATCGTCATCTTTCGTCAGCCTCATGGATTTGGCCACCTGAGCCGCATGGTGCCGCTCGCCTGTACTGGCCTCGCGATTCTGATCTCAGGACAATACCTTCAGCCCGAACAAAAGACGTTCATCATTGAACGACACGATCCGGTAAGCAACGACAGCCCTTCTGGTACGGGAGTCGCCGCGGCCGATGAACTGTTTGATGCTCCGATGGAAGACTCATCAATGGAAGTCTTCGATGCCCCGGATGAGGATGGCGAATCGACTGTGCCTTCAGATTCGGCCGATGCCGCAGACTCTCAGCCCGTTGATCAGTCTCAGACTGAGACGCACGGCGTTGCTTCAAACCTCATGCTGATTGTCCCTCCTCGCTTCTGGGGAATGGCACAACTGATCAGTCAGGAATCCGGTAACTCAGAGACTCAGGCTGGTGACGAGACTCAGCCGGCTGCCAAGTCGCAGGAACAGGAACAGGCCGAAGAGCCAAAGCCGGAAGCCCCGAAACCCGAACCACGAATGATCAGTGTCTCCGGCAAATTCAAACTCGATCCTGCCCGCTGGCCACTGCTGGGGAAGCCAGACGCTAAATATGTCTTCGTGGAGATGTTTGACTACACCTGTCCTCACTGCCGAAACACCCACAAGGCTGTCAGCGAAGCCTTCAAGAAGTATGGTGACGACCTCGCGGTCATCGCACTGCCGGTTTCAGTCCACGGCTCATGCAGTGAATCCGCCACCTCCAAAATGGTTCCCCATGGGGATTCCTGCGAACTGGCACGACTCTCCATCGCCATTTGGAGACTTGATCGCGAAAAATTCCACAGCTACCACGATTGGCTGTTCGGCGCAAACCGAAACCGAACAGTCTCTGAAGCCAAAAAGCACGCAGAGTCTCTGGTCGGAGCCGAAGCCCTGCAAAAAGAACTTGATAAGAAAGTCTCCGGGCAGTTCCTCAAAAAGCACGGCGACCTTTACAAACTCTCCGGGGGTGGTTCTGTACCAAAACTGCTGTTCCCGAAATCAACCCTTTCCGGGGAAGTTGGTAGTGGGACAACCCTGATCAGCATCATCGAACGAGAACTCAACTAAAACACGTCCTTCGACATCTGCTTTTTGGCATATTCCCCCCACGATCCGGGTACCGCCACCACAACATTTCGCACCCCGCATCCCCCGTGACTCCATCATCCGGGGAAAATGCGGGGTGTAGTTGTTTCACGGAGACTCCACGCGATAGACTTCGCGGCTCATGTTCAGGCGCGTGACGGACTGAACCAAAGTTCACACGCACTGCAGTTACGAGTTGAAGTGATTCAAGAGATGGTGGGAGATCAAAGGTCATGAGTGCGGACGCTGCAACATTGCCGGTCAGTCGGACCTGGCAGGAAATGGCAGAAGCGGTCCTTCAGGGGGAGTCGATTACACGATCAGAGGCCCTCAATATCCTCACGGCTCCCGACCGGGAAGTCCTTTCAATCCTGGACGCTGCATATCGAGTTCGTCTTCAATACTTCGGGAACTCCGTCCAGCTTTACTACCTCAAGAACGCCAAGAGCGGACTTTGTCCGGAGGACTGTTCGTACTGTTCGCAGTCCAAAGTTTCAGACGCACCCATTGAGCGTTATGCGTTTTTGAATGCCGAACGATTACTCGAGGGTGCCCGGCTTGCAGCCGAAAGCAAAGCCCGCACGTATTGCATCGTCGCCAGTGGACGAGGTCCAACCGACCGCGAAGTTGATCATGTGGCTGGCGTTGTTCGTCAGATCAAAGACAGATATGGCCTGCACATCTGCTGTTGCCTCGGGCTGCTTGAACCCGATCAGGCACTGCGTCTTAAAGCTGCCGGCGTGGATCGAGTCAACCACAATCTGAATACCAGTGAACGATTCCACGAACAGATCTGCACGACACACACGTTTCGCGATCGGCTTCAGACTCTGAATGTCTGCCGCGACGCCGGACTGGAACTGTGCGCTGGGATGATTGTGGGGATGGGTGAAACTCTGGAAGACGTGGTTGATGTTGCCCTCAAGCTGTCAGAGCTTCAGGTTGAGTCAATTCCGATTAACTTCCTGACGTCGATTGAAGGCACTCCGTTCCAGAATCTCGATCATCTGCATCCGCGGTTCTGTCTGAAGGTGTTGTCGATGTTTCGTCTGACAAACCCGCGAACAGAACTTCGAATCGCGGGTGGGCGGGAAGTGAACCTCCGCTCAATGCAGGCGATGGGACTCTACGCCGCAAACTCCATGTTTGTCAGCGACTATCTGACAACACCAGGGCAGAAGGCTGAGGAAGACTTCAAAATGATTCAGGACCTCGGCTTTGAAGTCACAGCCGGCGACTACGACGCTCAAAAACTCATCGAATTCTGGAATCAAGCCAAACAGGAATTGAAACGATGATACGATTTTTCTCTCTTCAGTTTGTACTTGCAGGGATGACCATCCTGTTGAGCTCCTGCTCACAGGTTACTGCACAGGAAAAGAACATCGTGTACCCTCAGACAAAGACCGTTGATCAGGTCGATGAATTCCACGGCACAAAAGTCGAAGACCCGTATCGCTGGCTGGAAGATGACGTCCGCGAGTCGAAAGATGTGGCAGCGTGGGTCGAAGAACAGAATAAACTCACCTTCGGCTTCCTGAAGTCGATCCCTCAGCGAGATGCCATCGAAAAACGGATGACGGCACTCTGGAACTACGAAAAGATCAGCCCTCCCTTTAAGCGAGGCGGCCGTTATTACTTTTCAAGAAACGATGGCCTCCAGAATCAGAATGTCCTCTGGACTCAGGAAACCCTCGAAAGCGAACCCCGAATTCTGCTCGACCCCAACTCGTGGTCCAAAGACGGCACCATCGCTCTTTCGGGCACTGCATTCAGCGACGACGGACGATATGTGGCCTATGGTATTCAGGATGCAGGCTCCGACTGGAATACCTGGCGAATCATGGAAGTCGCGACAGGGAAAATTCTGGATGATGAACTGAAGTGGATCAAATTCAGTGCCGCCGAATGGACGCCCGACAGCAAAGGCTTCTTCTATGCTCGATACAAAGAGCCGGAAGCCGGTGCCGCCTTTCAGTCGCTGAATCTCAACATGAAGGTCTACTACCACCGCGTCGGTACACCACAGTCTTCAGACGTTCTGGTCTACGAACGCCCTGATCATCCCGAATGGGGATTCCAGACGTCTGTTTCCGAAGACGGTCACTACCTGATCCTGACCGCGTGGGTTGGAACAGATGACCGCTACCGAATCATTGTCAAGGACCTGATGGAACCATACGGACTTCCATGGGAGCTGATCGACAACTTCGACCATGAGTACTCTTTCATCGACAGTGATGGACCACTGCTCTACTTCAAGACAAATGTCAATGCTCCTCGGCGAAGAGTCATCGCGATTGATCTTCGAAAGCCTCAGAAAGAGTTCTGGAAGGAAGTAATCCCTCAGACTGAGAATGCACTTGAGAGTGTTGGCATCGTAGGCAACATGTTTGTCTGCGAATACCTCAAGGATGCCAGAACACAAGTTCGGCTGCACGCAATGGATGGAGCGTTTGTTCGCGAGGTTGAGTTTCCAGGGATTGGATCTGCCGGTGGATTTGATGGTCGACGGAAAGACACCGAGACCTTCTATTCATTCAGCAGCTTCGCTTTGCCGCCCTCAACCTACAAATACAACATGATCACCGGTGAAAGCAAACTGGTCCGTCAGGCAGAAGTGAAGTTCAATCCGGGCGACTATGAAACAAAGCAGATCTTCTACACCAGCAAAGACGGAACTCGCGTTCCCATGTTCATTTGCCACAAGAAAGGTCTGAATCTTGACGGAACAAACCCTGCCCTGTTGTATGGCTACGGCGGATTTAATATTTCCATCACGCCTTCCTTCAGTGTGAGTCGACTTGCATGGATGGAAATGGGGGGCGTTCTTGCCGTGGCCAATCTGCGCGGCGGTGGTGAATATGGCGAACCCTGGCACAAGGCGGGCACCAAGCTGAACAAGCAGAACGTATTTGACGACTTTATTGCAGCGGCTGAATGGCTGATCGCGGAAAAGTATACTTCTCCAAAGAAACTGGCGATTCAGGGTGGCAGCAACGGCGGATTGCTCGTCGGCGCCTGTATGGCTCAGCGACCTGACCTCTATGGTGCCTGCCTGCCTGCCGTCGGTGTCATGGACATGCTCCGCTTTCATAAATTTACAGCCGGCCGATTCTGGGTCGACGACTACGGAAGTGCAGACAATAACGCAGAAGAGTTTCAGGCACTCCTGAAGTATTCACCCTACCATAATCTCAAAGGCGGCATTCAGTATCCGGCAACACTGGTCACAACCGCCGATACCGACGACCGCGTTGTTCCCGGACACAGCTTTAAGTTTGCAGCCCAGCTGCAGGCTAGCCAGTCCGGAAATGCCCCCACTTTGATCCGTATCGAAACTCGTGCCGGTCACGGTGCTGGAAAACCAACAGCCAAGATCATCGAAGAAGCCGCTGATCAATGGGCATTCCTGGTGAAGACACTCAACTTCGCCCCGTCCATCGCAGAATAGCGTCTTCTGCGTCGATCTCATAAAACACTGACTGCCGAGTGAAGCCAATCGCTTCACTCGGCAATTTTTTGTGTACTCGGATCAAAAATTGTCCTCCAGGCGGGCAATCAACAATTCTCCATTGAACAGAGATTAGACCATGTTTCTCCAGCGCACCGCTCTCGTCAGTCTTTGCTCACTGCTGTACTGCATTCCTCTACTCGTCTCTCAGCAGACAGCGTTCTGCCAGGATTCTGTTTTTGAATCGAAGCCTGTCATGCTTCAGGAGACCGGGGCCGGCGAAGGACCGGCATGGAACCCCAAACTCGGACTTCTCACCAGCGGTGAAGGGAATATCAACTTGCGTTCGCGGGATGGTCAGACTTCCGTCTACCTCAGCAATGCTGGTTCGAATGGACTCATGTTTGACCGCGAGGAACGGCTGATCGTCTGCGAACCTGTACGTCGTCGAGTCACCCGAATCGATGCCGACGGGAAAACTCACGTCCTGGCAGAAACATTCAGCGGAAAGAAGTTCAATCAGCCAAATGACCTCGCCATGGACTCAAAAGATCGCATCTACTTCTCCGATCCACAATACGGCGATCGTTCAACGATGGAAATGCTGGATGAAGACGGCCGACCAATCGAAGGCGTCTACTGCATTTATCCTGACGGCCGAGTCACCAGAGTCATCTCTCACGAAGTCGATCGCCCGAATGGCCTCGTGATCACATCGGATGATCGCTTCCTGTTCGTCGCCGACAACAACAATAACACCGAAGGCGGGGCTCGAAAACTCTGGCAGTTCGAACTGAAGGAAGACGGCTCCGTGAACCTCGATTCCAGAAAACTGATCTATGACTGGAAGACGACTCGTGGCCCTGACGGTATGAAACTGGATTCGAAAGGACGACTCTATGTGGCTGCAGGGATCAATCTTCCCAACCCTCCCTTCGAAACCGCCGATCCCCCATCTGCGGGCATCTATGTGTTTTCACCCGACGGTGAGCTGCTCGAAGTTGCTCCCATCCCGCGTGACGAAACGACGAACTGCGCTTTCGGAGGCGATGATTCCCGCACTCTGTTTGTAACCGCCGGTGGAACTCTCTGGAGCATCCAGACCAAAACCCCTGGAAAATAAACATGTAGTTTTGTAGATCGCGAATTTCTCGTTCGGACTCTGATCGATTTACTCCGGATTCGGAATCAAAAAGTTCTTGGCGATTCCATTGACAGATAAGGCAGCAAGGATTGCAGTGAGTTGATACCGACTGCGTCCAGCGCGTAGCCAGCGTGATAGGTAACCACGAAATACACGAAAAAGGCACAACGGAGCACTTCTGCGATTCTTCCGTCTCTTCCGCGTCTTCCGTGGTCAAAACGCCAGCCCTGCCTGCGATTCGAATTCAACCAACTGCTCGATACCCTCGACTGAACTTGGTTGCGGCTGAGCGAAGCGAAGCCGCGCTGGGTCATTTCGTGGTGGTGTTCGTGAGGAGCGGCGGGGCATCGTGTGGGTGCTTGTCAAGGTATTCCATCAGGAACTGGAGATTTCGATGAGCCACATTTTCTGAGATGCCACGGGCGATCAGCCACTGGATTGCTTCAGCGTACCATTCTTCAAGGTTGTTCTTTACAACGGCAGGTTCTGGGGCGTCGGCTTCGGTCGTGGAGTTTTCCGTGCGGCCTGTTTCTTTGCTGATGAAATCCAGTTGACGGTGGACGATCAATCTCAGTGCATCCAGATATCGCTGATCCGAAATGACTCGCAAGTACCTCTTCCTCGGGGACGGACCGGACAGCATTTTTGCGACGATGAGACCGCCCACTGCGAAAACATACCCGAATGGAAACCGGGAAAAAAACGGACGCGTCAGGACGTCGGGCGAAACGCCGGCGAGTGCCGCCAGGGCTTCCGGGTTTTGTTCATTCAGAATGAGGAATTCCGGAGCCTGCTCTGGATAGACCACTTTGACCACGTAGCCTGTGTCTGAAATCCAGAACGGCAAACCGAACCAAAGCTGATTCCATCTGAAGTGAATGGATAACCGACAATCGGGGATTGACTGTGACAGTGGCGAGGTTTCCGGAACTGAGCATAGCTCCTCCATCTCAGTGCCCCAGCCATACAAGAATTCACCACCAACTGCGTGTTCCCCGGAAAGATATAGCAATACCAAAGCCACAAGTCGGCCTGCAAACTGCATGATCTAATCCTCTGCACTTTAAGAATGACCTCGCGTATTGAATCTACTTAAATCTATAGAATTAGTTGCGGTTGAGTGTGACTAGAGTTGTGGCCGCTGAAAATGAGCATGACAAGTGGAGACGAATCAGGCAAGTGTGGTGTACTCATGAAGAGGGCCGGTGAAGGTCTGCAGGGGCTGGTACGCGGAATTCGTTTGTGATGTGATCGCCCCGAATGCGTTGTACTCGAGATGATTCACCAGCGTGGCGGTGCTGTGCCCGTTGCTGGACATGGTGGCCCGTGTCTCCGACGCGGGAACGCGCTGCTGCGATTGCCCCTTAGCGTTCGATTTCTTCGCTCCCCGCACGATCCGCCGATCCAGACCGAAGTCTGTTCATCCGAACGGATCGATGTGTGGAATTCTTTGGTGCCTTGCGTGAAACCGTAATTCAGTGCCGGAGACGGCGGTTCCGGGAAGTGGCGGTTGGAGTCCTCTGACCAACAGCCTTGCTATGGCATCGGGACGAATGCCTGAACCGGGAAAGAACAATCCGAAAAGGTGGCTGAAAATCCGACTTGTCTGATGTGGCAATTTGACATACACTTTAACGTCAAATTGCCACACAAATATGGAAAGCCCTTTTATGGCGACGTCCAACAGTGATGCCCGGATCAACTTCCGTTTAAGCAGTGACTTAAAGAAGACGATTGAGGATGCTGCTGCCGAGATGGGACAGTCGATTAGCGACTTTGCCATTTCCACCCTGGTTCAGGCGGCTCGCAAGGTTCTTCACGACCAGCACGTCACTCGACTCAGTGAGCGGGACAGACAAGTGTTTGCGACTATGCTGGACGATGAGTCGAGCAAGCCAAATGATGCGCTCGTGAAGGCAGCCAAACGGTACAAGAAACAGGTCGGTTGATGGCGGACTGGACGATTCGCCGACTGGACAAGGACCACGACCGCCTGGCCTTCGATTGTGGTCAGCCTATGCTCAATGAGTGGCTCAAGGATCGAGCCAGTCAGTTCGACCGCCGTGATCTCTCCCGCACGTTTGTTGCTACCCGTCCGGAAGCGGTGCTTGTCGTCGGGTACTACGCAATTTCCACCCATCGGGTTGTCTACGACGCACTACCGGCCGCTGAGTCCAAAGGCCTGCCTCGCCTCGACGTGCCCGTGGTGTTGATTGGACGGCTGGCCGTTGATCAAAGCGTACAAGGCCAGGGACTGGGAGCTTTGCTTTTAGTGGATGCCCTGCGACGGTCGTTGCAGATTTCCGAGCAAGTGGGCATTCGGGCCGTGGAAGTCGATGCTCTCGACGATGCTGCAATGAACTTCTATTTCAAATTCGGGTTTCGTCCCCTTTTGGACGATTCACGGCATCTCTTCCTGCCCATGCACGAGATTCGCAAGCTGAAACTCGATCCGCTTTAGAAGCACATCACTCTCCACGTTGATCGTCCGTAAAGACTTCGATGCCGTCGGAATAAATAACACCCTGAATCCTGCCTGGATCGTCACGACTGCTGTTTGGTCTGCGATAATCTTAACACCCATACCAACGGCGCATTTTACGAATGCGCTCGAACCCAGGCGAACTACTCCTCCATCATCTTGTGAAGGTCCCTCAACCGGCCCCAAAAAGGATGGTTGCTGCGGACATAAACTGGATACCTACTCACAGGGAAATCATCAACCTCTGCGATATCGTCCACCGAAGAAGTCAATCTCGCACCAGTGATCCAGATGAGAGGCCGATAGAAATTCGCTAGAAAATCATTTTTGCTTGCCTCAGTACTGAAGATGTACAAGAGCGGGTATCCGCCTGCGTCGGTGCCCTTTCTAAGCAGAGTAAACGTACTGACGTAAGTTACGACAATTACAGCCAACAGGGCTGCAATTCTCCTGAGGCGGCAACGTCTCCACTGAGTAATGGCTCGCAAAGAAATACGCATCAACAAGCTCCTCCAATTCAGTGTCGGTGATAGAAATGAATCTGTCAGCCTTCGACATTCCAGAGGCGATTTCCGTCTTTGCCTTGTCGTCGGAGAATTTCTTAAAAACTCCAAAAGTGAAAGCAACATTCGGGTCATACCAGCGAGCGTCGTAGTATAGCAGTCCGGTGGCTGAACCCTGAATCTGGCCGGTGTAGGTCTGCAGGGGCTGGTATTGGGAATTGGTCTGTGACGTGATCGTCCCGAATGCGTTGTACACGAGATGATTTTTCAGGGTGGCGGTGTTGTTCCCGCTACCGGCCATGGTGGCGACATCGGTTACGGTATTCTGATGATACTGCAGCAGCCACAGAATGTCGCTGGGTGTCACCTGCGATTGACGCCAAACGGGGTCGCCGTCTCAACATCGCACCCCAGGAAACACGCACAATCGCGATTGAACCCTGACGGGGTTCCACATCACGCGCAACGTCGCCCCTGGCTCATTGTTGAACCCCGTCTGGGTTCGGCTTCTCCGCCCTGGCACCATGGGGTGCGCCGCTCTGCAGCGACCCCAGGCTGTGTTGTGTAACCCGTACCGGGTAAAATCGCACGGCACGTTTCCATTGGAATCCACTCGCAGCGGAATGTGTCGATCCAGACCGTGGTCCCCTCACCTGATCGGATCGCTGCGCGATCCGATCAGGTGAGGGGAGAGAGTTGTTTTTTGTTCTAGTTTACAAACCGATTCACCACTGGCACAGGGCCAGAGGGGTTTGCAGACAACAGGGGTTTGCAGGGCAACAGGGGTCTGACTTCAGTCTCTGTGCGTCTCGGAATCATTGAAATGGTTTGTTCCCGGAAGTCTGGTCATACTCAAAGCGTAAATAATTTTCCGCAGAGGTGGCAGCGTAACTTCTGTATGCGATAAACAATTGCGTGCACCGGAGCTCGCCCAAAGAAGCGAATCAGAACACCGAGTGACTTCTCGTAAAAGTGTCCCGAAACATCCACTTCGATAATCTCAGTAGCTTTGCGCGACATGATTCGACTGGCTCTCCGTGCCATCCGTTCGATCCATCGAACGTGAATCGAACACAGTTTTCCCGAACAGATCAAGGCCAGCTTTTTCACGGTCTGACGGAGGCGGCGGGATTTAGTGTCGAGGTCCGGGACTCAGAGTCTTTTGCCGTCATTCGTTGTTTCAATGCACTGTGATCAAGCTTCAAAACGGAAGCTGTGCGACTGACACCGTGCGTTTCACCAAGTGTCACGGCCGGCGACCACAGCCGCGATGGAATCCGAGTCCCTGCCAACGTTGATCTCCTAATTCAGGAAACCAACCACCGTCGCGTCGAACGAAAATCCTGTCAGGCAGGCTTGGCGGAAGGACACGGCACTCGAGACGGGCACGTTTGGTGACGGGCAGGAATGCCCATCCTACATTTTTTTGATTCGATGGAATCGTTGGCGGATCTCTTCGGTGGTTCCCATTGTGATGTAGGCATCGTATTTCCAGTCGAGTCCGGGTGTCACGGCAAACTGTTTCAGGGGAGCAAAATAGGAACAGGCTCCTGCTGATTTTTCATCTGCACCGAATCGATAGAAGGTCAGACGATCGGCCACTGGTACGAAACATCCGATACCCTGTCCCTGATCATCCACGTACGCTGCCCAGCGTTCCGGGATTTCTGCGTATTGATTCGGCCAGCCGGGGACTTTGCGGCTGAGCATGGCATCTGTCCATGGGTGATGACCTTCATAGATCACCAGATTCTTCAGAGAGGACTTCACAAAGAAAGCCGGCAGTTCCTGGTCCACAACAGGATGACTGACCGTACCCTGATAGCTGAATCGATACTGAATGTGGATGACGTCTTCCACGATCGAAATCGTTTGTTCCATCCGGCAGTCATCAAGCGACTTTCCGGACGCCCAATGCATCGGACGTGTGGCAACAAACAGTGTGTGTGGTTCCTCACGAACATTGATGACTTCGGCTGACTTACCATGCCAGTCACCGCCCTGCACCGGATTCCATCGCCAGGGTTCTTTGTTCCAGAACGATCCATCCTCGATTCCGTAATACGACTGCTGGATGAGTCGTCCCCGGTCATGATGATCGATCAGATTTTCGTCGGAATCTGCCTTTGAAATCCAGCCGATCCCGCCACCCGACGACAGTCGAATCCCGACTCTGCATCGGTCATTGCTGACAAATCGCCAGTCATCCTGACCGCTGGGGAACTGTTCACGAGCCGAGTCATCGCCTGAGGATTCAGCTCCGAAGCTGAGAAGTCCGGTCCATACAACAGAGACCAAAATCAGGAACGAACTTCGAAGACACAGACCACACAGGCGCATAAAAAAACTCCTCTCCCCTCGGCGGGGGAGAGGAGCACAGATTACGTTACCCGAGAGAAATCAGTGGCCGGCGACAGCAGCGAGACCTTCGAGGAACCCCTGAAGTTGTCGACTGCGGACCGGATGCTGAAGTTTGCGAACAGCTTTCGCCTCAATCTGACGAACGCGTTCGCGGGTTACTTTGAAAATCCGACCAACTTCTTCGAGTGTGTAGGTATAGCCGTCACCCAGACCATATCGCAGCTTAATGATCTCTCGTTCTCGATACGTCAGCGTCTTGAGAACACTGTCGATCTTGTCTTTGAGCATTTCTGATGCGGCGTTGCTGACCGGACTGTCGTTGCCTCGGTCTTCGATGAATTCCCCGAAGCTGTTGTCGTCGCTTTCACCAATCGGCTTATCAAGGCTGATGGGCTGACGAGAAATCCTCATAACTCGACGAGCTTCATCCATTGGTATGCCGGCAACTTCAGCCATTTCTTCGACGGTGGGTTCGCGTCCAAGCTCCTGAAGTAGATCGCGGGCCGCAGCACGCAGCTTCGTCATGGTCTCGATCATATGAACAGGAATTCGAATGGTGCGAGCCTGATCGGCGATTGCTCGAGTAATTGCCTGTCGAATCCACCATGTTGCATATGTCGAGAACTTGTAACCTCGGCGATATTCGTACTTGTCCACAGCTCGCATCAGCCCGGTGTTCCCTTCCTGAATCAGGTCGAGGAAAGTCAGGCCGCGATTTCGATACTTCTTGGCGATAGAAACCACCAGGCGGAGGTTTCCTCCGGACAGATCCCGCATCGCCTTCTCATATTCAGCATGACGCTGAAGAATGATGTCCATCTTCTCAGCCAGAGAGTCGGGAGACTCTTTGGTGAGGTGAATGAGGTCATCCAGCTCTTTCTGCATGACTCGAGTTTCGTCTTCGGCGGATGACAGATCCTTGAGATTGCGAATCTGTTCCTGAAGCTCGACCATGCGGATGGAGATTTGTTCCAGACGCTTCATGCAGGGCTGAAGTCGCTGAGTACGCAGGCTCAGTTCTTCGAGCAGCGTGATGCAGCGACGACGTCGAACAGTGAGTTGCTGTTCAATGGCCGCACGATCAGCGTCTGAAGTCTGCTGCTGACGAAGCTTCTCGTAGTCCGCCGCATCCCGACGACGAATCGAATCGATTGTCGCCAGATTGAATGGCATACGACCCAGGATCTGCTCTTTCTCAAGGCTCTCAGTCATTGAGACCTTAATTGTCCTGTCAAAAGGCAGTTCTCCACGGTGCACTCGAACCAGCATGTCATAGCAGAAGTTGAGTGCAAACTCCGTGTTCAGCAGTGATCTGCGGAACCGTCGTCGAGTCACTTCGATCTGCTTGGCGAGGAAGATTTCTTCTTCGCGTGTCAGAAGAGGAATCTCACCCATCTGAGACAGGTACATGCGAATCGGATCTTCCGTTCCGCGTCCGTTGTCTTCCAGACGGATTTCCGGTCTGCGTTTTTTGCGGGTAACGGGATCCTGCGTTTCTTCAACGTCCGGATCGGGTACCAGCTGGAGGTCCATTTCCTCCAGGCACATAATCAGATTATCAAGCTGCAGCGGATCGGTGGCTTCATCGGGCAGAAACGAGTTCACCTGATAGAACGTCAGGTGTCCCTGCTTCATTCCGGTTTCGATCAGCGTTCGCAATCCTTCGTCAAGACGATACATGAGCCATTGCTCCTGTGGAGTTCACTTCAGTTTTGTAGGGTGACCCATTTGATTTTTACGGAAACTGGCTATCTGCCTCAGGGCGTCCTTTTGATCGCTGTTCAGTTCGCTCGGAGACGCTTCGGTCTGAGCCATGAGTTGTTTCGACAAAAGGTGTTTTCGTTTTTCTCGCCGTTCCAGCAGTGGCGTCAGGACCTTTGTCAGATGCAAAGTGTTCCAGCCGCTGTTTTCCTCCCCATGAACACCACTCTCCTGGTTCATGATTTGGATGATTCCCTTCTCTTCTGCTGAATCCAGCATCGCATTGATCAAACTCAGAAGATCCGAATCTGAGTCTGCAGCTGCGATGAGTCGATCCAGCTCAGGGAGGTCTCCGTCTTCCTTCCTGATATCAATGCACAGTGCCAGCAGTCGCCGATACCGTTCATTCTCAAAATCATCCGCTCCAAGCCGATGACGGATAAAATCTATGATTTCAGGAACTGTCAGAATGATTTCCAACAGCTCTTGTTCTGCGAGTTCCACTCTGCGCTCTGAACTGCTCGGCGGCTCCAATTCTCTGGGAGCGATCGGCATTCCGGACCGTTGATTTTCCGCATCACTCCGGGACGATCGATTCGGCTGGGTTTCACTGCTTAGCTGGTTCAGCTGAAATTTCTTTTGCTGAGCAGCCTTACTTCGCAATTCTGAAAGCACTCGTCGTGCCAGGCGTTCGTCCACCTGGAGTCGCTGACAAACACTTCGAATTACCAATTCTTCCCGTACCGAACCCGTTAATCCCGGAGCTGCTGCCAAAAACTCCATCATCTGATTCAAAATCTGCTGGCGTCCATTGACGGAATCCAGACTGATTCGACGAATCAGCGACTGCAACTTATATTCCCACGCCTCTGGAGCCGCTTTTGCCAGCTCCAGTAAGTCACTTCCAGGTCTCAACTCAAGAAAATCCGCAGGGTCTTTCCCGTTTGGGAGCGAAAGAATCCGCAGATCCACTTCCTGAGCCATAAAACGCTGAATCGATCGCTCTGCTGCCCTCTGACCGGCTTCATCCGCGTCATACGTCAGCACAACTTTCTCAACAAATCGTCGCAGGAACCTGACGTGTTCTTCTGTTAATGCCGTTCCAAGAGTCGCAACGACATTCCGCACTCCCGCCTGATGGCAGGCAATGCAGTCCATATAACCTTCCACAACGATCGCCGTCTTGCTGCTTCGAATTGCTTCGCGAGCCTGATCAAACGCATATAGCATCCGGCTTTTGTGAAAGATCCCACTTTCACGACTATTCCAGTATTTCGCGTCGCTCTCAATGTTTCCACCCGGCAACACTCGTCCACCAAACGCAACAACTCTGCCGCGTTCGTCCCGGATCGGAAACACCAGTCGACCCACAAGATTGTCGTAGTACCCCTGACCGGAAGATCGTTCCCCGATCAAACCTGCCAGAAGCAACTGTTGAGCATTGAAGCGGCCTTCCGACCGATTCAAAAACCAGTTCCAGTCTTCCGGATGGTATCCCAGCCGGAATCCTCGAACTGTCTCGTCTGTCAGCTTTCGCTGTTCCACATAACTTCGAGCGTTTGCGCCTGCCTGACCCATTCGCAGTGACTGCTGCATCAGACTGGTTGCCCACTCCAGAACTTCGTAAGAATCTCCTCGATCCTTACGATCCTGCATTCCACGGCCACTCTGTCCTGAAAGCTTCGGAATCTCCAGATTCGCTCGACGAGCCAGTGATTCTACTGCCTCAGGAAAACTGACCTTCTCAATCTCCATCACCCATCGAAAACAGTCTCCACCTGCTTCACATACCCAACAGCGATAGGAACTACGCTCCGGATAAACATGCAGAGACGGATTTCGATCATCGTGAAACGGACACAATCCCACATAGTCTGAACCCGCTCGTAACGGTTTCAGTGAAATTGTCTCGGACACCAGGTCCACCAGGTTGGTGTTGGCCCGCACGAGCTCCTTAAATTCGGATTCAAACCCGTGCGACACAACTGACTCCTCACCGCCAAAATCAACTCTCGGTCTTGCAACACTCAGTCTTGGCGGTGAATCCCAACATCCACCAGATCATCAAACAGGTTCTTCCCTGTCAGACTTTTGCCCTAAAGCAACTTGCCTGTCAGGTGCTTGCGGATCAGCAGGAGTAATCTTGCCTGCAACTACTGATCAACTTCTCACGTCCGCATCCTGAAACTGCTGCCACGATTCTTGTCGCATGCAAACAGATACTCAAAATGCAACGCCCGGAGAGTTCTTCCTGTACCCTTGTTTGGCGTCGGGCAATTCTATCCGCATAACGATCGAGGTCAAGAAGTTCAACACTTTTCCGATCCTGAATGCAGGTCGTCGTAACTTCTTGCAGGAACAACGTTTCAGGTTCCCGCGATCAACGCCGTTCACGCATTCGGCAAATCTTTCCTGACCGCCGTTCTCCCGCCTCTCATGTTTTGCGGGTTCTCGCGCTTGACAGACTCTCGCTGATGCAATCCGCTCGGAATGAGTGCCCCTTCTCGGATGTTTCCCCCAGCTCTCGCAAGCGAGCGCCAGTCGTTTCCCCTGGGAAGGAGCAACTCGGCTCCAGATTTTCGGCTCTTTTTCTCCGAGAATCTCTGGCCCTTGAGACTCATTGGGCGGGATCGCTGTGTTCAAGGATCCCCCTCCGCTCTGAGAAAGCGAAACAGTGACAGCACTCAACACCTGACTCCAGACTTATTTTCCGTTTCCACTGATTTTCTCATCCCATTTTCGACTTCTCGAATCTCACGCCACAATACTCCATTCGGAAAACCAGTTGGCTTCCTGTACAAACGCTTTGTTCATCCACTTTTTCTGCTTCGGACCCCCAAATGACAGAATCACCCAAACCCTGCAAACCACCCATCGTCGCCCTCACTCCAGGGGATGTTGCCGGAATTGGTCCTGAAGTCATCGCTCGCTCGCTCGCGGCCAGGATGTCCCCTCTCTCCCCTCTCTCGTCCCCGCTTTCATCCCCCGTTCTACTCATCGGTCCTCCCCAGATTTACCATCGGGCTGCCACGCTGGCCGGACTCAATCTGGAGTTCCAACCGCTGTCGTCACTCCCTCGCTCAATCGATGATCTTCGGAAACTCCTGACAACTTTATCCTCAACAAACGCTGGTTCATGCTCAACAAACATATGGCACTGTTGGGACCCTACAGATCCATCGGTTCTCAATGCGCCCCCATGTAAGGTGAGCGCGGCCGCTGGCGATGCTGCGTTCAAGTGCCTCTCGTCAGCAATCTCTCTCGCTCGGTCCGGCCTCGTGGATGCGATCTGTACGGCTCCACTCAATAAAGAATCTCTTCACCTCGCCGGCCATGATTTCCCGGGTCACACAGAGATCCTGGCAGATCAATGCGGGGTCCCCCAGTTCGCAATGATGCTCCACCTTCCCGCGGCTCGCCTCCTGCCACTCCGCCAGCTGATTCAACAGACATCTTCGTCAGCTCCCGCGAATTCTTCAGCACCCGCGAACCCCGATGCTGCAACTTCTTTTCCGGTTACATCAGTAACAAACCAGGAACATGGACTCAGCATCGCCCACGTCACATTGCATACTTCAATCGCGTCTGTCCCCAAGCTGCTCAGCGTCGACAACATTCAGGAAAAAATCGTACTCCTTGATCACTTCCTGAAGTCCATCGGCTGCCAGAGACGTGCAATCGGAGTAGCAGCACTCAATCCTCACGGTGGCGAAAACGGTCTGTTCGGCGATGAAGAAGCTCGACTCATCCGCCCCGCTGTTGAACGTGCGAAAGCAGCAAACTGCAACGCCGCGGGACCACTTCCGGTGGACACACTTATCAGACGCGCTGTTCTTGGCGAGTTTGATGGAGTTGTCGCCATGTACCACGATCAGGGACACATCCCTGTCAAACTGATCGGATTCGATGCAGCCGTAAACATTACACTTGGACTTCCAATCGTCCGCACCAGTCCAACCCATGGAACGGCTTTTGACCGAGCATGGAATGCAGCAACTCCCGCCGATCCTTCGGGCATGATGGAGTCCATTCGAATGGCGACGATCCTTGCACTAAGTCATCGGCACCACGCGACGAAGTAATCTGGCTGGCAGTACCAACATCACGATCACAGTGGCTTTCTGCGAATCCCCGGTCCAGGCAAAGGCGGAGACCGCATCAATAAAGATGACGGTCAAGAGGAACAGTCCCACCATTCTCTGCACGTTGCGTGGTTTCGGATCCTGTACAGCAAGTGCAGCTCGCAGCAGCAGATGAACAATGATCAGCCCATAAGCGATCAACGCTCCCTGTATCCCTCCGGGGACCGGATCTGCCATTAGCAACCCCGCCAACGGAATCGACAGCCCCCCGACTGCAACCAGTGCGGCTGCTATCAAGGCTCCCCGATGACTCGTTCCAGCCTCATTCCTGGCGAACCACGTCACACCAAGAATATAAACGCCCAGCCCGCAGGCAATCAGCAGTTGAGGACCGGAAAAGACTTCGGAAAGAATGTTCCCGGCACTGGCTCCAAGCAGGATATTTAAAAAACGACATCCAGCCATCCCCAAAGGTCCACACGCCGTAGACTTCAAAACTGCATCATAAAGCACAACCAGAACGGTGATTGCTATCGCAATCACAAACGAGCTCATTCCCACCATGGCAGCCGCAGCCAACCCGCCCACCATCAGAATACCGCCCAGCACCTGAGCAGATCTCCGGCTGATTCTCCCCGATGGAATCGGTCGCTCAGGGCGCTCAACAGCGTCCAGACCGGCATCAAAAATGTCGTTCCAGACCATCCCGCCCAGATACAGTCCCGTCGACGACAACAACAGCAACCAGAATTCCGGCCTCGCCACAATCTCTCTCAGACTGCCTTCCTGTGATACAAAATATCCACACAGAATATTCGTCAGAGCAGTAAACACAGTCGGTAGCCGGATCAGCTGAAGCCACGTAAGCAGCGTCGAGGTATCGACGGATTCCGGCGTTGTTCCACTTGCTGGCGATGAAGATCCCGTTGACGAAGGAGGTCCCGGCACGAATGAATTCCCTTTGATTGTCGAACTTCTACAATTCCGCGTTTTACACTCCGACCCAATGCTGACCAAAGCACTATGGACCATTTGCTTCAGAAAATCCACAACGGCGACTGTATTGCAGGAATGCGTTCCCTTCCGGAGGGATCGATAGACCTGGTCTTCGCCGATCCACCATTCAACATCGGCTACAAATACGATGTCTACGATGATCGGCTGGCGGCAGACGAATATCTCCGATGGTCGTCCGAGTGGATCAGGGCGGTCTGGCAGGCGCTTAAACCAAACGGCACATTCTGGCTGGCGATCGGGGACGATTTCGCTGCTGAACTGAAAGTGGAGAGCCTGAAGGCTGGTTTCCACTGCCGTAGCTGGGTCGTCTGGTACTACACATTCGGAGTCAACTGTTCCCGAAAATTCACTCGTTCTCATACTCACCTGTTTCACTTCGTCAAAGACCATGAGGACTTCACATTTCGCAATGACGATCCATCCAACCGAGTACCTTCCGCAAGGCAACTTGTCTACAACGACAAGAGGGCCGATGGAAAAGGCAGGCTTCCGGACGACACATGGTTGATACCGCCTCAGCTTCCGGCTGAACTCCAAACGCACATCAATGACAACCTTCGTCTCGCGACTCCGCCTCGACCGGATTCGTCACAGACTTTCAGCCTTCGACCACAGGATCTTCAGTCCCGTTTCCAGAGCTCCGAAGACGTCTGGTACTTTCCTCGTGTTGCCGGAACGTTCACCGAACGCGCAGGATTTCACGGCTGTCAGATGCCTGAACAGCTGCTCGGACGAATTGTCCGAACCTGTTCTAATCCTGATGACATCGTGATGGATCCCTTCGCCGGCAGCGCTTCCACTCTGGTCGTTGCCCGCAAACTGAATCGCCGGTGTATTGGCTTCGAACTTTCAGAAGAATATTCGAAGGCTGGTTCAGAGCGTTTGGCCGCAGTCCGCGTCGGTGATCCACTGGTGGGCTCCGCTGAACCCACGATGTCGGCGCCTCGCACTACCGATTCACGCCAGAAGCAGGCCTCGGGACAAAAAAAACGCAGCAAGTCGACCACGCTTCAGGCGTCATTGTTTGACGAGGATGCTATTGAACAGATTTCCATCGATCAGCTCAAAGAACAGATGGCGGCCGGCGTTTCAAATGCGTTCGAAGAAGTTCATGATGGAATCTGTGAAGATGTACTCATCGTGCATCCTGAATACAATCAGAAATTCGCCGATGCCTGCCGACGCAGGTCTCTCCCAGGCGATCCCCGAACATGGAACGTGACACTTTTGAGACGTCGCCAGGAAGGAAAGCACGCTCATCTGGAGTACCGGGCCGAGCAGACTCCCACTCTCGAAGACTGTGCACCATTTCTGTTCGCCTGCGAACTGGCATGGATGAAACTGATCGAAGACGAACGTGCCGAATCACTGCTCGAAGTGCTTTGTGATCCTGCACTCACTGCTGAGTTTGATCGGATCGCTGCGGCAATCGTTCCCGAACATCCTGTATTTCACTATCGCTGGGCAGCGCTTTCTCTATTGCAACGGTCCGCTGTGGCTCGTGTGCGTGGATCCGTACTTTCGGTACCATCCAAACTGGGTCCATCGAGCCCCCTCGAGAATCTCGAGCCCGAAAAAATCCCCTCAGGATCCGGTGTCTTTATCATCAGCACTCCGAAGCAAACACTCTACGTCGGTGAATCGTCTGACCTCGCGGGGTTCTTTGACTCACTTCGTCAATGCGGCTCGCTCTCGACTCTGTGTCAGTTCCTTGCTAACGAAAGCGGACTAAAGGTCTCTTCGCTCAGAATTCAGTTCTTCCCGGCAGATACCCGAACACCCGGCGCTCATGCATGGTGCAGCTGCATCGCCTCAAAACTGCACTCACGCTTCAACTTTGGGGCCTCGCATTCAACAATGGACAGCACGTCGCTTACCGATTCGCCTCTTGCGATTGAAGCGTCATGAATTGAATCTTCAGAAATCACTGAAACAGTTCGTCCTCAGCCAGGTACATGAGTTCTGTAAACAACGCAACAACTCAAACCTGAATGCTGGAGAATCGAACATGAAAACTCAGACAATTGTCACCCTCTTGCTGCTTTCGCTGATTCATGCCGACGCTTTTGGTGCCGACCGCCCTCTACGGAGGACTCGAGTCGCATTGAAGGCGAACGATTCCCACAGAGTCCTTTCCCGAGACACGCAGACGGCTCTGAAGCCTTTTGCGGGGGACCGAGTTCAGATGGGCCAACGCCACCCGGCGTCGCGACAATTCCCCGTGCTTCAGGCTCTCGCTGCCCGCACAAAGTACGATGTCCGGGTCCCGACAGAATCGGGCTCTCAGGCTCCCATGAATGACCCTGCCGGCGGGCTTCCCGATAAGACTGTTGATCAATTGGTCAACTTCCTTCCAGCCTATAAATGCGTGATTGGTGTCGCACAGCGTTTCGACAAGAAGGGCAACCTCACAGACTCACGGACGATCGTCGATAACGATTGCCTGAACGGCGTGAAAAACGAAGGAAAAGGCGGCGGTAAGGAATCTGAAAATAATCCGGATTCCGATTCCACTGGCGACGGTGGAACCTCCGGAGATTCCTCGAGTGGAGGCGGAAACTCATCCAGCAGCCGCTCTCGCCGGTCAGACAAAAAGCCTTCCGATGCTCAACGGGAACTTTCGCAATACGGGAAGACCAGTCAAACTGTCTCCATCACGAACATTCCGTCAGCCCAATCCAGTGAACGAGGTGCGTATCGCGATGACAACTCCGGCGAACCCGACAATGATGGAAACAGGTTCGAACCTCGCCAACCGCTCCAGATGGATTCTTCAGTCCCTGAAGGTTCATGTATCTTTCTTGAGAGCGAGGAAGAAGATGGCAGTCGGTGGGTCTACTGGGCATTCCCAGGCACAGAGTTGGCAAACGATTGCGAACTGCCGGAGAATCCGAAGGACCCTTCAAATCCCGACGGAAATGGCTCCGGAGGTTTCCTGAAGAAGTTCTGGAACAAATTGGCGGGGGGCGGCAAAGGAGCCGATGGTGGTGACAGGAAGAAAAACAAAGAAGACAAGTGAACTGCTCCGGGGAAGACTCGTCGAAATCAGGCAATGTGGAGAATTGACTTTCGCGTTTCTTCCCCGATCTTCTCAAGCTTTCTCCAGCTGCTGTTGTCGTTCAGAGTGATCCATCGACGCTCTTCACTTCGATAGAACCAGTCCTTGTCATTCTGGTAGTAAATCTGCTTCCCGGAAGTCTCAAGGATGTTCAGAATCTCGTTGGAGTGGGATCGAATTTCACTGAAGTCGGTCGTCGCCTTCTGGCCCATTTCAGAGTACAGAAGATTGAGTTTCAACAGCATTTCATTGACGTCGTGAGTCATTTCTCCCACGTTCAGTCCGATTCTGCGGGCCTCATCGACCAGAATCGGATATCCGTGAGAGGGATACTTGGAGTTCAGCGTATCTGCGATCTGACGGATCTTGCCTCGATCCTCGATGTGGTACGAAAGCAGCTCCTCACACAGCATAATGGACAGCGATTCTGCACGATCTACAGCCCCGATGACCAGCGGATGGACATATTGAAACAGATGCTGGTATGGGTTTACATCATCTTCACGCTTTGACTGCCCCTGCCAGAGCCGGACAACCCGAGTCAACTCATCGAGGCTCACGCTGACTCGGTCATTGTCACGGTCGACAGGTGACAGGTCGTGGGTCAGTGAAGTATCAACGGCGGTCAGATAAGCCATCGGCCCCATCAGAATTTCATCTGAAGCCAGAGTCAGCATCGTTGCTGCTGAGGCACACTGCAGTGGAACCAGTGTGACCAGCCGCTTTGCATATCGCCGAATCAGATTCGCAATCCTCAGAGATGCCTTAGGATTCCCACCATCACTCTTGATGAACAGATAGATCGTCTCCTGACGTCCAATCGTCTCAAGCAACTCATAGAACCCGTTCACGTCATTGTTGCAGACACTTCCACGTGAACCGCTCCAGTAAGTCAGCACCGGTGCCTTTAGCAGATCCACCAGCTGCGTGACAATTTTCTGGGTCTCTTCAAATAATACAGGTGGTTCTTTGATGACGATGTCTTCAGACACGGCTCGTTCCAGTCTGCAGTATGGTTCACGGTACTCAATATTGAGGGGACAGAGTTTACTGGCGTCTCTTCCGTTTGTCATCCGAAGGATGGGTGGGGACTTATGCGACAGGGTTTGAACGATTGAGGACAATCGTCCTACTGTGGGTGGCGGAATGCGGTTGCCACAGCGAACAGTTTTGGCCAGACTACACCGCATGAACGATCTGCCAATCATTTCAGTCACTGAGCTTGTTACCGCCTTCAAAGAAGTTGTGGAGACTGCGCTGCCGCCCTGTTGTGTGGAGGCAGAGATTTCTAATTGCCGAAAGTCTCCGACCGGGCACTTCTATCTGACGCTGAAGGATGAATCATCAGAAATCAGTGCCGTGATCTGGAAGACCACCGCAGCAAGACTTAAGTTTCAGCCCAAAGACGGAATGCAGGTTCTGGCAACCGGCAATCTGCAGGTCTACGTTCCTCGAGGCACATGTCAGTTCATCGTGAATCGACTGACGCCCCAGGGGATTGGAGAACTTGAGCTGGCGTTCAGACAACTGAGAGACAAACTGGCCGGCGAAGGGCTGTTTGATGAGTCTCGAAAACGCCCCATCCCTCGCATACCAAAACGAATAGCACTGATCACAAGCCCAACCGGTGCCGCTGTCCGCGACATGATCCAGGTCATCACTCGGCGCTGGCCGTCGATCCGGCTTGTCGTTGTCCCGGTACGTGTGCAGGGCGAGGGAGCCGCCGCAGAAATTGCTCAGGCCCTTCGAAGAGTCCATCTCATCCCGGATGTCGAAGTTGTGATCGCAGGACGAGGCGGCGGGAGTCTGGAAGATCTGTGGTGTTTCAACGAAGAAGTTGTCGCACGAGCAATTGCTGCCTGCAAAGTTCCGGTGATCAGTGCTGTCGGTCACGAGATTGATGTTTCGATCGCGGACCTTGTGGCTGACAGGAGAGCCCTGACGCCGAGTGAAGCCGGCGAACTGGTTGTTCCATCCATCGATGATTTCAAACACAGCCTGAGCCATCTCGCGCTGCGAATGAAACAGATGCTCGCCAGCCGAATCGACCGTGCTCGCCTTCGACTGCATAACTGGGAATCACGCACCGTCTTCCAGCGACCTATGTCCATGGTTGATGACCAGCGCCAACTGTGCGACGAACTCGCCGATCGATCTCAACGAGCGATCCGCCAGCTGATCGACCAAAAACGCCAGTCAGTAGCAGCGACAGCAGCCTCTCTTCAGGCACTCAGCCCTCTCAACGTACTTGCCCGCGGTTATTCGCTCACCCGATCTACTGACGGAACCGTCATTCGATCCATTCGAAGTTTGCAAACCGGGCAATCCATCCGAGTCCGTTTAACAGACGGTGAAATCCGGGGAACCGTTGAAGAAATTGCAGAGCTTCGCCATGATGAATGACTGACAACCCGGCGTTTAGAAACCTGACTGTTACAGAGGATCTCACCAATGTCTCGTTGGTATTCAGCTCTGGCGATGATCCTCTTCTGGCTCCTGGCTTCGAACTTACCGGCCGCAAACGACCACCCTTATCATCAGTGCGTCTGTGTCGCGGCTCCGGAATTCTTCTGGAACTTCACATCAGGCAACAACAAACCTGATATCGGACTGCTGTCGGAACCAGTCCTGAATGGGCTTCCGGAAATACGCTCTGGTGGTGGGCCGGCATTCCCGGAATTTCCACTCTTTCCAACCGTAAATCCGGCATTGCAACTGGATGGAAAGTCCTGGATCGCATTTGATGATCCCGGAGATCAAAGTCCTCTCGACTTTCACTCCGGAGACAGCATCTCCATCGAAGCATGGGTCCTGCCGGAATCGATCGGGGACGATCAACAGGTCTACGTCATTGGCAAAGGCAGGACTTCAAACTCCGGAGTGGCTCCGGAGAATCAGAATTATGCTCTCCGACTGCGCGGCAATTCCGGACAGGCATACCCAGGCTTTCTGTTTCGCTCTGCTGGAGAACACGGGGAGTTCCACCGGTGGACAAGCGACCTTGGATTCGAAGCAGATGGACTCTGGCATCACATCGCAGTCAGTTTCGAATTCGGAAGTACTCAGCCACCCAAAGCCTGGGTTGACGGTGTTCCCAGTGGTGGTTCATGGGACATGGGCGCGAAGACTTTTTCGAATGCCCCGGTCGTTGACAATGATCAGCTGTGGATCGGCTCTTCCATGGGCGGCAATCCTGGCAACTCATTCCGAGGAATGGTGGACGAGATCGCTGTCTTCCGAAGACCTCTGACGGATCGCGAAATTCAGGAACGCTTTCATTCAACGCGACCTTCCGCTTCACTGACGGAAATTGCAGATCACGAACTTCCCGGAGAGACAGTCGTCGTTGACATCCGAGAATCTGTTCGCCTGAATGAACCCTGGAATTCGGACGGAACTCGCATCACCTCTCAATGGGAGCAACAGACTGCGGCTGTTACCGCACTCCCGCGAAAGTACCTGCCCGGTGGGATCATTGGCGATCGGACCAACCCTTCCATACTGCGAATGCGATTACGAATCACAACAGCCGCTCTGGAAACACAGATGCTGATTCGGGCTCGCTCCCATGCGAGACTGTCAATTGACGGCCAAATCGTTGCCGAACTCCAGCAGGCTTCGTATGCATCGGATGGTCATGAGGAAGTTCCTCCGGCCCCGGAGCCTCTCTACGAACATATGCACCCGGTGCCTGCCGGCGATCAGGAAACTGTTGTTCCTGTGAGCCTCACACCTGGCGAACACTTGATTCAGTTCGAAGCCGTTATCGGCGGACGAAACATGCGGGTGGAGGCCAGCGAAACTTTGGTCGCATGGGGAACACCGCAGACGGCCTTTTATCTTCTATCCGCCGAACAGACCTTACCCGGTTTTCTCTCCGAAGCTTCGGATTCTGAAACCCCTGCCGGTATTGCCGGCTCCGCGGTGTTCGGTATGGATGAACGATCGTGGAGATTGTTTTCAGAAAAGGATGCTCGTCACCGCAAATCACTTGAACAGGCCGAACGACAACGACAGGACATCAATGTCGCCGAATTCTGGAATCAACGACATAAGGCCGCCCGTGCACTCATCGGACTTTCTCAAGCTTCTCCCGAACCGGCGTCCACTTCTCCCGAACTAACATCCATTGCGATCGACCAGTGGATTGAGGCAGAACTGAAGTCACGATCACTGGAGCCACTGAAAACAGTCGATGATCTGACATTTCTCAAAAGACTCGCTTTGAATACCACGGGGGTCATCCCGAGCATTGACGAAATCCGCTGGTTCATGTCTCTGCCTGAATCATCGCGGCGCAGCGATGCTGTCAGTCGCTTTCTCAACGATGAACGATGGGCCGATCACTGGGTTCCGTACTGGCAGGATGTCCTTGCTGAGAATCCGGGAATCCTGAAACCCGAACTCAATAACTCCGGTCCATTTCGCTGGTGGATCCATGACTCGTTTCTTGACAACAAGCCGATGGACCGGTTTGCCACGGAGCTTGTCATGATGAAGGGCAGTCGACTTGGAGGAGGCCCTGCAGGATTCGGCATGGCCACCCAGAATGATGCTCCGCTTGCTGAGCGAGCGCTGGTTCTTGCAGCAGCATTTAACGCACGTGACATGAAGTGTGCGCGATGTCACGACTCCCCAGTCAACGCTTACTCGCAACAACAACTCTTCTCGATGGCCGCGATGCTGAATCGCAGTCCGATGAAGCTGCCGCCGGGCAGTACCGTACCGCCAGGTCCAGACGGTGAACGCTCGAAGCTGATCACTGTCAGCCTCGAACCAGGGACTTCCATTGCTCCGGTATGGCCATTTGCGATAAATCATCCCGATTCACCGCAGCCTCACGCCCCTGCCCCTCAACTCATTCAGAATCCTGCCGATGCTCGGGAACTGCTGGCACTTCGTCTGACACATCCAACTCAGTCACGATTTGCTGAAGTCATTGTGAATCGCCTCTGGGAACGCCTGTTCGGCCGCGGCCTCATGCCGTCTGCTGACCGTTGGGACGAAGGTCCTCAATCCTCTCCAGCACTGCTGACTGCTCTTGCTCGTCAGCACATTGCAGACGGGTACAACCTGCGCAAAACTGCCGCCTTGATCCTGAATACGCGAGCATGGCAAAGGGAAACCGCTCATGACGAGTCTCCTCTTGTGGAAGCTTTCGGAGCACTTCCTGCTCGAAGAATGACGGCGGAGCAGATCGTCGATTCTCTTTATCTTGCCGCAGGAAAAACGTTCGACGCGGAAATGCTGACGCTCGATCCCGAAGGCCGTCGACCGGATTCGTCGTTCCTCAACCTCGGAGTCCCCACCCGCGCCTGGCAGTTCTGCTCACTGTCCAATGAACGCGATCGCCCTGCACTTGCCCTGCCAGTCGCTCAGACGATTTATGACCTGCTGATCGTTTACGGATGGCGAGATTCTCGTCCGTCCTCCCTGTCGCAGCGCAATCAGGATGCTACCGTCCTTCAGCCACTCACTCTCGCAAACGGAACTGCGGCCCATCGACTGACGCAGCTGAATGATGGCGGTAGTCTCACGGAGCTCGCCGTTCAGGCTCCATCAACAGAGGAATTCATTGAAAACCTGTTCCTGCAGATTCTGACGAGGACGCCGGATCAGGACGAACTGCGGATGTTTACAGAGGCTGTGACTCCGGGATTCGACCAACGCCTCATCCCGGGTGCCATCGTTCCCGCGCAGCCTGTCGTGCGTCGAAATCAGGTCAGCTGGTCGAATCATCTCAACTCTGAAGCCACTCGCATTAAACAGGAACTGGAACTCGCTGCACGCGAGGGCGATGCTCCGTCTGTGCGTCTGAATTCTGACTGGAGAATTCGGGCAGAAGATGTTGTCTGGGTTCTGATGAATAGTCCCGAATTCGTCTTCGTTCCGTGAACCTGCACCATGGGAACTGCTATGAACCACAGCCTTTTCAATCGCCGACAGCTCCTTCAAAACACTTCGGCCGCCTATGCAGCTCTGGCCTCCGGAAATACTCTCCTCGCTCATTTGCAGGACGCTGTGCGGGACACCGCGCAGACAGACTCTGCCAATCACCGTCATCCCGTCGGCAAGGCCACCAGCTGTATCTTCATCTGGCTTGGCGGCGGGGCCTGTCAAATCGATACGTGGGATCCCAAAGTCATGGGCGATCCAGCGCAAGGCAGCAAAAAACCCGGATCGGCTTATCCGGCAATCGACACTGCAATCCCCGGTGTACAGGTCTGCGAGCATCTCGGAAAAATGGCACAACGCCTTGATCGAGGAGCTCTGATACGCTCTGTGAATCATGATGTGATTGATGAACATGCAGCCGCAACCAACCGCATGCACTCCGGACGAGCTCCGACAGGCACAACCGTCTATCCATCAATCGGCTCTGTCGTTTCACATGAACTCGGGACCCGCAATGGAAATATTCCGGCTTATGTTGTGATGGGTTATCCCAGTGCAACACGAGGCCCCGGTTTTCTGGGCGCACGTCACAACTACATCTACCTGATCGATACCGAGAGCGGACCTGCAGGTCTTCGACGCCCGAACGATGTCACTCCAGAACGTCTGGAACGCCGGGAAAAGCTGCTGTCCGGTATGAGAACCCGTTACCGCCGTCAGTTCAGCGGCTTTCGGACAGTCGAAGACTACATTGATGCCGGTCTGACTGGTCAGCATTTGGCAGGACCTGAGTTCGCTGGTGTCTTCGACCTCAAGTCCGAAAACCCGGACCTCCGCAACGAATACGGGAATGAATTCGGACAGCGATGCCTGCTCGCTCGACGCCTGGTAGAAAGCGGTGTTCGTTTCGTTGAGGTCAGCTTTAATCTGAACTTCATCAATGGAACAGGCTGGGATACTCACAACGATGGGCAACTGAATCAACATCTCCTGATCGGGCAACTCGATCAGGCGCTCGCTGCACTGATTGATGACCTCGAACACAGAAAACTGCTTGACTCCACACTTGTCGTTGTCGCAACAGAATTCGGCAGACCTCCGGAGTTCGATGGAGGCGGCGGCCGAGGTCATCAAAGCAAGGCGTTTTCAGTGCCACTGATTGGTGGCGGACTCAAAGGAGGATCTGTCGTTGGGACAACAGATGATTTCGGACGAACAGTGGTCGATGAACCCGTGTCGGTTCCCGACCTGCATGCCACAATCTATGCAGCCCTCAATATCGATCCCAGGAAGGAGCTCTTTGACGGTGACCGGCCCGTGCCCATCACCGATCACGGTCAACCTGTTCAAAAGCTGTTCACGTAACGACAGTGGTGTGATTCACGGGAGACGCAGAGGCCGAGGTGGCGTTTTGCGGAGCGAGACCTGAAGTGCGCTGATTCCGACTTCATGCAGCGTGTAGCCAGCGTGATTGGTAACCACAAAAGACACGAACCACACGAAAAAACAAACTCGAACACTTCTGCGGTTCTTCCGTCTCTTCCGCGTATTCCGTGGTCAAGAACGCCAGCCCCTCCCTGCGATTCTTTCGTGTGGTTCGTGTCTTTCGTGGTTAAACTGCCAACCCTGCCTGCGATTCGAACGCAAAACCGCGAACACAGCCCCCAAGTGCTCTCGTATGGCAAGAGAATGGGGGCAGAAGAATGCAGGACTCGACCATTCTCCTGCCCCCATTCTTTTGCCATAGATCGAACTCTTGCCCCTGCGATTCTTTCGTGTGGTTCGTGTCTTTCGTGGTTAAATTGCCAGCCCTGCCTTCGATTCGAACACAAAACCGCGAACACAGCCCCTAAGTATTCTCGTATGGCAAGAGAATGAGGGCAGAAGAATGCAGGACTCGACCATTCTCCTGCAGCCATTCGCGACGATCTGCTATTCATGTTCAGACAAAGATCTCACCGTTCATCATGTGCAGCAATGGAGAACAGGTTCTCAGCCTGAATCCTCTCCAGCCGCCTCACGGTGCGGGTTGTTCCACGATCGTTGCTTTGGTAATGAAGTCCATCTTTGGAAACTCTTTCTTGAGATATTCATTTCCAAGATCCGTGATCTCACTCTGATTCGGCGACTGGCCGTAACCCGAGTAAATCGCGTCGACCACATCCATGCCTTCCACGACACGACCAAAGGGTGCAAATTTTAACGCGTCAAGCCTGTCATTGTCAGCATAGTTGATAAACAACTGAGTTGTGCGGGTATCATCGCCCCTCATGGCAAACGTGATCGTTCCACGTTTATTGGAAGTTGCTACCTTATCATCCTTGATGGTCGAGTCTTTCCACTTGGCTGTGACTTTCGGGTCCCCGTTCAGGCCAAACTGCACGACAAATCCCGGTACGACGCGAAAGAAACCACAATCGTTGTAGTAACCCGATTTCACCAGTTCATGAAACCTGTCTGTGCCGTTTGGAGCCAACTCTCGTTCAACCTCAATGGTGAACTTGCCACGAGTTGTTTCGAAAAGTACTCGAAATTTGTCTGGCGCCTTCTCTGCAGCCTTTGTGGATTCCGTTTCGGTCTCCTGAGTCAATGCGGTTGGCAGCAGGAGTGCCACTGCAAACACCGTCAATACCGTACGTCGAAGCATAAGAAATTCCTGAGGTCATCCTAAAAGGTCAGGGACAGTCGCATCCAGCCATCTTCACATTGAATGCGATGAATACGAGCAGCCGGAAGTTTGTCGTTCAATCCCGGAAGTTCAAGTGTTCGCGGAATTCGCGGCTCGGGTATCCGGCTTAACAGGCTCTTTGTTGTTGTTTCAATCAATGTCTGCCACGGTGACACAGCCGGCAACGGTGACGCTGCCGTTGAACTATCTTCCTGCGGAGGTTCTGCTGAGGAGACTTCCCCCTGAGCTGACAGTTCGTCAACCGGGATCTTCAGAGCTGTGAACGCGTCCTGAGCCTCTGTACGAACCGCCGTGTTTCTGACAGTCCACATGGATTCATCGATTGTTGCACCCTGATACTCTGACAATGTCCGGAACCACCCGCTCGGCAGCCCAAATCGTGGATGAACCTGCATCGTCGTAATCATTCGAATCCGCCCGGATTCAAACTGAAACTCAAATGGAGACTGTTCGGCCAGCTCGAGTGAATACACGGCGGCCGGAGATTCTGTTGTTGTTTCAAACCGTTCCTTCACCGCCAGCAGCGAAGCGATCATTCCCGCTTGCCCTGGCGTGTCAGCAGATTCAGCATTCTCAAACTCTGCCAGCACTTCGTCGATCACACTGTCGCTAATCTTTCCTCGCGGTGCGATACGATTCACCAGATAGCCGGCAGCTTTATCCGAGAAGTAGACTGCAACGTCTTCACCGTCCCTCAGAGTCGGTGTACCACTCAGCAGCGACTCTGCCAATGCGCCGGCGTTCACTTCTGCACCTGAAGTATCCTGAGCGATCCCAACCAGCACGATCAGTTCTTCTGATGATCGAACCTGCCATCGCAACTCAACATCCGGGAAACTCGATCTGACGGTTCTCCGCAGCAGCCTCCACTGTTCGTTCAAAGTTGTCAGCTCCGTGTCAGTCTGAACATCAATCTCCGGCAACACATCGTTTGCGAGATCCTCGGCAACAGCCTGATCAATCTGCGGACCTCTCCGGATGACTTCCTGCCATGCAATCTGATCGGCCGCCGGACCAATCAGCGGAGCACCACTTGCTGAACTGCGTACAAGAACAGGCGTTTGCTGCGCACGCACTGTGCCATAGCATCGTTGAGTCAACCACTCCGCACCATCAAAGTACACAGGCTTAATCACATCAAACGAATGAGATCCAGTGCTTTCAACACGAGCCTGTGGGTTGAGTCCCTCTGTGGTGCTGGATACCGTTCCGATGTTGCGAAGCTCGAGTCTTAGTCGCTGAGAATCCGTAAGGACTTTGCCTGTCACCCTTGTGATTGTTGACTGAGTTCCAGTCACTTGTGAACCAAGAATGATCTTGCGTATCGGCTTCGTTTCCCGACGTTCCTCTGCAACAACTTTCTCCAGAAGTTTCGACCGGATGACCAGTCCAACAACCGGCCTCTCTCGATTGTCTCCGGAAACGCTTGCGGGAACACTTAACGGAATCTGAAGCTCTTCGGCATTCGCTGTTTGACCGAAACCCGATACTCCCGCAGAACCAGTCGCAAACCAAAACATCACAGGCCACAACGTGATGTTGAGGACCCATGAGCCTGAGGCTCGTGACTTCAACGGTGGAGGGAAGCTTGCCATGCTGTCATTCTGGCGGCCTACTCGCGGAAAATCCAGAAGCCAAAACCTGAGATTTTCCGATCCGTGTCAACATGCCCGATTTTTGCGGTCAAACAGCGGTCAAACCGGTTTGTCGCGTTTAGGCAACGTCAAAACACGTGCTGCACGGATTCGCCGGGCCCTGATCCGTCCGATTTATTGAACTCCAGTACGACAAGACAGTACTGAACAGCGTCGTCTGAGCGAACAATCACAGGCTCGTTCGAATCAGGTAAATCAACTCGAATAACCCCGAAATGCCTCTCCGAAAGTGTTGGAGTTTGCTGCGATCGCCGTACAGCTGCGATGAGCTGCTCACGAGTCATCGTTCCCACTGCCTCAGGATCCCACGAAGGCACTTCAATCAACTCCGCATCTCGCAGCTCGGAAACAAACTGCTCCGATGTCGCACGGTCCCCTTCCAGCACGATCCTCTCAGAGTCCTCATCAACCGGCTCAATGCGATCGGTGGCAGACTCCCGCGATGGAATTCTCTGATGCTCAACAAACTCCTTCAAACGTCCCAATACCTTTTCGCGATTACCAGCTCTTGCAGCAACCACCACCACACTCCAGCCCTGCGGCTGAACACCGGTCTGTGCGATCGATTCTCGAGTGCCAATACCAGGATCCGTCGGTACCACTTCATGCCAGTTCGCCAATGACGCGACGACCAACACCATCGCTGCCAAACTTATGAATGCAACGATCTGGTGACTCCAGCCCCGGCGAAGATCCCGCCCTGCTTCCGGAATTCTCTGAACAATCGGCGACATTTCGACACGCACAGCGGCGATGATCGACTCCCCGACCATCGTTCGCTTTGCCACCACAGGAGCCGATTCCAGAATGCCGGACAGCCGAACCATCTCGGCCTCAAACAAACTCATCTGCTCCGGAAACTCAACCCGAAACCGTTCCAGTTCCACCGACTCATCTGGAGTCAACTCCCCGTCACGCGCAACCGAGCACAGCTCCAGTGCATGCTGGAGCTTCTGAGAATTCTCGTTCACATTGAATTCGGGATACTGCATAAATGTTCAGTATCAGGTGGGCTGACAAGGGGAGTGGTCCGAGGAAGTATCACTTTGGACTTAGAGAATCATAAGCCTGATGAAGTTCCCGGAAAGTGATGTCCGTTTCAGAATTCTCTCCGAATCAGGGCGCAGGAGGTCTAAAAATCACCGAAACGTTGTATTTTCACGACCCAGCTAGGCTCTGTGGCTTCGTCGGATGACTCGGTGGAAGTGCATTTCGACTTCGCGATCAATCACCCTCCGCATGCCTTCAACCAGACATCTGGGCTCATGTTCGCTTTCTCCCTGAGCTTTGATGGCAGGGAGTGAGGTCCCTGGCAGCACGCTGAATGTGCCCTGAAAAATAATCTGGTTCCCGGCATCCAACTCGGGAACGATGTAGTGAACGGTTGCTCCGTAGCACAGCATATGATGCTGGAATGCGTCTTCGTACGGGTGAAATCCGGGAAACGGCGGAAGGAGTCCGTGGTGTAGGTTAATGATCCTTCCACCGGCAAATTTCCAGCAGATTTCTGCCGGCAGGACTCTCATGTATCGCGCCAGCACGACGTAATCAATTTCGTGTTGGTCGATGACGTCTTCAAGTTTCGAATAGTCCGGATTGCCGTCCTTGTCGGCAATATTCAGAAATGGAACATTGAATTCTTCAGCGACTTTCCGACACGCATTTCGATTCCCAACCATATAGGCGGCTTCGGCTTTGAGCACCCCTGAGTGGATTGCTCGCAGCACTGCCGTCGGAGGTTCAGATCGATAGGTTGTACAAATGCAGAGTCTCGGAGGACGTTTGTATTCATCCCTCGACCACACACGAATCTGAAGCCCTCGGAGATTCCCGATCTGAGCCATGTGCGCGCGGAGGACGCTCACCGGCTGGCTGTCCGCGGGCCAGTCAATCCGCATCATCATTGCGAATAGTTGCTCAGAATCATGGTCGTACATCTGAATTTCAAAGATGTTCGCCCCTGCCCCGGTCACATAATGCACGATCGGATCTGCAAGTCCTCGATTGTCCGGACCTACAGCCGTAATGGTCACCTGCATGACTGTCTCAGCCTTTCAGTAAACAACTCAACCACATTAATCGTGTTTTCGGAAATTCGGGCGATGAACGCCAGCAGGAATCTCAACAGAAAAGGCGGAGTTCCGAAGAACTCCGCCTGAGGTGTCTGATTCCACTGAACTTCCGACGGAGCCGGGAATTGCCCGATTCCGCCGGAGAACGCATCAGTGAGTCACACTACTTCTGACGACGTCGTCGTCGCAGTGCACGTGGTGTCAACGCCATGAGTGCAGCCAGCATACCGACTCCCGCAGAGTCTGTCTTCGACTCTGAGTTTCGTTCTGCTGATTGTTCAGATACAGATGGCACTGCCGGAGGTACAACTTCCTCAGCAACCACCCCACCCACTGGTTCGTCCCACCACAGCTGTTCATCCCACACAGACAACACGGAATCCTTCTCCGAGACATTCTCCGCGATCACGGGCGCCTGAAGCTCAGCAACTGGTACATCAGTCGCTGTTTCATCACCCTTCACGGATTCCGTCTCCGGCAACAGAGACTGAATCATGCCAATGGTTGTGGTAGTTGTCAGGGCTTCAAGTTCGTAAGCACCCGTCACTGCAACCAGGACAGCCTGATCGGCTGCATCTTCCGGAGTTCCGGCATCGCGATCAACAATCTTCATGTTAACCGAGATGCTCCACGGGCTCAGTCCACCGGTCGTTGCGTTGATTGCTCGAACCCAGACGCGGTAATCACCTTTCGCTAAAGGAGTCGATACCGTGTAAGCGGTTGCACCAATGCCTGAGACGTTAATGACAGGCACATTTGGCGTTGCAGCAGCAGCGATGAAGATTTCATACCCTGAGGCACCCTGAACCGGCTGCCACGTAATCGTCGGCGTCTGGCTGGTGATTGTGCCAATTGCGTTCACAACAGGTCGTCCGCCGACGAAGAACTCGACTGGAAGGCTCCAGTCCGTCAGTGTATCGTCTGTCGGATCCGCCGCACTTGCTCCTGGTGTGAATGCTCGAACATAGGCTCGGTACAGACCCTGAGACAGTGCCGTGCCAACCGTGTAGTTTGTCGCCGTCAATCCGGCCACACGTACTTTGTCAGCGACCTGGTTCGTGACGTCATCCAGTCTGAACTCATAAGAACTCGCTCCCGCTGGTTTGCTCTTCACAACCATCGCGAGGCTGTTCCATGTGAACGAAGGAGTCGTCACAAACGTTGAGGACGGTGGACCTGCAAGAACCGGAGCAGCCACAATTTCAAAGTCAGTCACGGCACTCCAGTTGCTGAATACACCAAACGCATTTTTCGCGCGAACCCAGAACTTGTACCGTCCGATCGGCAGATCATTCGGAACTGTATAGCTCAGCGAATTCAACCCGGCGACACGGACAACATCCGCTGCCGGAATTGAAGTGCTGTTCACTGCAACTTCATAGGTCTGCCCACCCGGAACACTCTGCCATGTCAGCGTTGGTGTTGCGTCAGCAACTCGACCGACCGGACCGAGAATCACCGGCGGCGTCGCCACTCGGAATGTCTTTGGTACGCTCCACTCTGTTGGCACCCGTTCATCGACACCTACAGTTGCCGGATTATCGGTGTTCGAATACGTTCGAACACGTACTTTGTAGGTTCCGATTCCGAACTGCCGGGTCGGAGTATACTGTGTTCCGGAAACTCCTTCTGCCAGAACATAATACAACTCACCACCAACTCCCTCCTGTTCAACCCAGACATCGCTCTTCTCACTGCCCAGTGGATTCGACCACTGAATCAGCGGGAAGTGACTGAAGGTTGTACTCTGAGGCGCTGTAATTGTCGGAGGCGTTGTGATCGAGAAGCTGATTTCATCGCTGTACAACGAGAAGACCGGAGTGAAAGCGACTGCATTGGCTGGATCATTGATTGCCCGCACCGTGTACTTATAAGGTCCAAGCGGCAGATTTGCAGGCTGCGTGAACGATGTCGTTCGGATACCGGACTGGTTGATCACAATCGCACGATCACCAAAGTCCTTTCGAACAATCAGTTCATATCGATCCGCGTCCGCAATGGCATTCCACCCGAATGTTGGTGTCGAATCCGGAAGTCGCTCATTTGCATTCGGAGTAATGATCGTTGGCCTGGGAGTTACAAGGAACGTTCGGCCGTTACTCCAGACACTGCTGTCTCCCGTACCGTTAAATGCTCGCACCCAGACCACATATTCGCCGAGCCGCAGGTCTGCCGGTGGAGTCCAGCTGGTTCCCGTCAATCCGGACGCTCGATACAACGGACGCACGTTGTCCGTGACGTCATCAACCTGGATGTCATACGTCAGTGCACCTGGAACAGCATTCCAGACAACCGTTGGACGCAGATTTGGTCCGGAAACTGGTGCCGTGATCGTCGTTGAAGCGCGTACCTGGAATGCGGAATAGGCACTCCAGTCACCAGCAAGATCCGCTGCATCTGTTGCTCGAACCCGAACACGGTACTGACCAAGGGGCAGGTCGACAGGTACCTCGTAACTCGTCGGAGTATTTGGAGGTGCGACCGACGCAACGACGACAGTGCCAGTGTGAACAGGCTGGCCAGATACGACCGATTCAATTTCAATTGTATATGACTTACTGCCCCGAATCTCATTCCATGTCACTGTAGGCCGATGAGTCAGAAGTACACCGGTCGGAGACGTCACCGATATCGGCAGAACTTCAAATGTGTAGGTTGCCGCAGCCGATGGCTGAAGTGCTCGATTCACACCGACAACAGAGACCGTGTACACACCGGGAAGCAGCTGTGGAGTCACATTCACCGATGTCGCTGTCTCTCCGGACTTCGAAAATACGGTAACATTCCCGGCGTTCTTCACTTCGATGTTGTGGAAGTAGTTCGCTGAGTGGAATGACCATTCAACCAATGGTGTCAAATCGCTGGTCACCGCCATCAACCCGTCTGCGAGGTTGAAGTCAACCGGCTTCAGAACGGTCGGTTTGACAGCTGTCTGCAGCGGAATGACATTCACGACATAGTCTTCAACTTCACCGTCACTCGCACGCCCCGTCGGTGCCAGACCACCCGCGGTACTGACTCGGAATCGCATCAGACGATTGCCTGTTGTCGTTCCGGCCGGCAGGACAAAGTCCACGCGATTCACACCAGCAACCACGTTGATACTTGTTCCGCCACCGAGATGTTCGCTCGGGTGATTGAACACGCCGTCGTTATTCAGGTCGATCCACGCATCCAGCTTTCCAACTGCAGAGGACACGACATTGACGAATGACGGCAAATTCAGCGTTGATGAAACTTCAAGTGTTGATGGGAAGGTCACCCCATCTTCATCCGCGCCGTCTCCGGTTGCTCCCGCTGTTGGCGTGCCGCTGAGTTCTTTATCAACTGTGGCACCGAGATACAGCGGACCTGTAATCGTGTGAGCTGCCCCGTTGCTCGTCTTACGCGTACCATAGCTGTTTGGGGCATCCCCATAGTCAACAATCAATGTGGTGAGTGTCGTTGTCACAGTATGCGAAACGAGCGCAGAGTCTGTGACCCTCAATCGAGTATTGTAGACGGATGGTGCCACAATACCGGCGGCAGTCAGCTGGGCCCAGGTACGAGTCAGAGTGTCCGACGTGCCTGAACTGGTTTCAAAGGTCCCGTCGCCGTTCAGGTCCCATTCGTAGGTAAGAATGTCGCCAAAGAACTCATCCACATCGAACGATGCCGATGCATTCAGCAGCAGCGAATCTCCTTCGTCGATCACGTATGGCCCGGTAACTGCAACCGGTGCATCGTTCACCTGAGTGATCGTGATTTTGAAATTCACCGTCGCCGATGTGTTATCATTCGGTGATGTATTGGAACCATCATCTTCGAGCCGCAGGGTAAACGCTGCCGTCCCTGCGGTGTCCGCCAAAGTCTCAAACCGGAAAGTACCATCGTCCAGAATCTCAAAGGTTGAGAATACGACATTCCCGGAAGTTCTCACCGGAGAACTCAAAATCCATGTCGGTTTCTGAAGCGGCGGTTCATCCAGAGCACCTGCAGGGCCTTCAGAGAACGACGAAATCAGGTTCACCGTCGTCAGCCCGGCATCTTCAATGAAGACGAGAGGCAGTACTGAGGGGTTTGGAGTAAACTCTGGCTCATCGTTCACAGCCGTCACAATAATCTCGAACGTTTCTGGATTGAGTGACGCAAGCCCGAGGCTGTCGCGAACAATAACCTCAACGAGTGCCGTTCCGTTTACATGGTCTGCTGCCCGGTAGGTCAGCGTACCGCTTACCGGATCAATTGCTGGCAATCCACCGGAAGCAAAGAACGTCGTCGTCGTCCATGCCCCCGTGACGGAAATCACTCGGACTTCGGTCGTCAGTGTCTGTGAGGATTCGTTTGCTGGTCCCGGTACCTGACCCGTCATGAAGTTCACGACCATCTGATCGCCGGAATCTTCATCAACAGCTGGCGGGTCTCCGGCAAGTGCAAACGTAGGTCGATCGTTGACCGGAAGAACGTCAATATTCACAGTGTCTGTATCGGATTCTGCCGGAGACGATGGACCGTTGAACTGTCCAAGGTCGTCCGTCGTAATCGTCAGCACAGCCGGTCCAAAATAATCAGCAGCCGGAGCAAACCGAAGATTACTCAACGCTGTATTCAAGTCCGGTATTGAACCTTCAAATGTCATGACTGCATCGTCAGTCCCGTCACCAGTCGTGAACGTCAGTCCCGTTGTCGTACTCAGCCTCAGCAAACCATTCGTGACGCTCAATGTCACTCGCAGCCGATTCGTCCCAAGACGTGCATCCGGGTCGCTGACACCAATTCGATTCGAATTCGCCGAGGTGAAGAACAACAATCCGTCTTCAGGCACGGTCTGGGTCCCTGGTGGAACGATATTTACTGGTGGATCGTTCTCGCCATCGGTCACGAAGATGTGGAACTTCGTCGTTCCGTCAATTTCATTTGCGGCCAGATAATTGCCGGCAAGGTCCACAATCCCATTCACACCATCGACCGTTGCAGGACTGTTGTCCACTTCAATGCGATAACTGGCTTCCAGAGGAAACTCTGTGGTCGCTCGGAAGATGACTTCGTTCGTGGTCGAGTTGTAGACAAACTGATAGTCCACACCTGCTGCAAGCTGAACAAATCCGGAACCGATGTCCTGGTACAGTTTGAATTGATTTCCGCTGACGTTGACTCGAGCATCATCAATTCCAATTCCGGAGTCGCTGAGAGTGACCACGAATTGCCGCAAAGTCTCGCCATCGTTCAATCGCACACTATTCAGTGTGGGTTCGAGGTCATTTGCTGCCTGATCCAGAGGTCCGGTCAACCTGGCGGTCGGCTGGAAGAAGTCTACTCGGTCGATCGCACCGCGATCTTTGAAGACATTCGCCCCCTGAGCACTTGGTGTAGCGACTGCTGGATCGTCGCCTCGAACCTGGCCATAGACATCCAGTGAAGGCGCTTTGATTGTTGAAAGGCCGATACCGAGTGGGTCTCTGACCGTAATCATTGCGGCACGGTCATCCAGACTGTCGAGTGAACTGTCGATCGCTCTGGACAGAGGGATCGGGTAGTAGTTTCGATTTGCCTGATCAACAAACAACTGGAAGTCCGGATCCGTCGACAACACAACAATCGGGAACGTGCCGAGTCCGATTGATCCAGTGCTCGCGTTGACTCCGTTGCCTCTGTAAAGAGTATTCCCGACAACGGTACCCAGAGCCTCGGACGATGGATCCACAAAGATCGCTGTTGCTGTGTCTGCAATGATGTTGTTCAGGAGAGTTGGGCTTGCATTCTGTTCCACTCGGATCCCGGCACTTGTCAGATTGCCGACGACCGTGTTGTTCATAATCAACCCAACCGGCACCGCTCCAAGCACGCCGCCCGCTGCATCTCCGCTGAACAGAATTCCTCCGGTCAGATTCGATGTCACAACGTTGTTTGAAATCACAACACCAGGAACGAGTCGGGAGGTATTAATTTCTCGCAGGTTTCGAACAGATCCAGGGTGAGGCAGAATGCCGGCAAGTGGCGGATTTGATCCGCCTGTTCGAGCACCCGCATCAACGAAAATACCCCACTGCGCGGAATCCGAAACAAAGTTCGAATGAATAATCAGCTGACCCTGCTGGCGATCCACGTTCTGGTCGCCGTAGCCTCCATTCGTGTATACGGAGTTCGCATCGCTGACTTCCCGCAACTTGCCAATCATTCCAGCGCTGCGATCTTCAACGAATACCGCTTTCACAGTTCGACCTGTTGAAAACGTCACATTGATGATCGAACCAAGGTTCGGAATCGCTTCACGCAGATTATCGACGTCCACACCAAAGATCAGTTGTTCCCCACTGAAGAATGTTCCGGAACCTGTGGTCGGGAACGTCACAGTCAACACGTCCAGCGTGTCATTAAAGCCAAAGGTTGGAGTAATCGGGCTGGACGCCGGGTTGATGTCCGGTCCGGACCCGTTGCCACCATCGAGTGGATTTCGGTCAAATGTCTGTCCAGCGGGCAACTGAATCACGATCCGAGTGATCAGTTCCGGCAACCCGGTCTGGTTGTCAAACAACGAAGATGTATTCGTGAAATGGAACAGACTTGTCGAACCAAGTGAGTTCCCAATCGCTCGAATCCGTCCGTCGATGCCAACAGGCTGATCGTCCGGTGTCTCATTCTGAATTCCATCGGCAAACGTGAACTTCGCATTGCCATAGACATTGACGCGAGAGTCTGCACTCACATCAAGGCTGGTAGAAGCACCGTCGCTGAGTGAAGCGCGAACATTCAAAATGCCCTGAACCGCAGGAGAGTTAATGGCATCACGAATTCGGGCAGCGATCACACTGGCCGTTTCACCGGTGAAGTCTCCTGCAATTCCCGGAGCTGCCGGGTCGAACAGAATCTGCACTCGTCCCGATGTGACACCGTCACCGGAGTTTACATCGTCGTATTCAAAGACAACTGAGTTCACTCCATCGCTGAGAGTGAATGCCTGACCGTCATGCAACTGAGTTGCATTTGGAACGACCATCGTCTGCTGTTCTGTCAGACGATCATTGCTGTTGAAGGATGTAAATTGTGGATTCGGGGAACCTGATCCAGCCGCATAGTCGGATGCACGACGAATTTCGACGTCGTACTCTCCGGTCAGGATATCGTTATATGGATTCAGGTTGTTTGGATCATTCACTTCCGGATTGGCGATGAATGTCGTCAACCCGTTCGGAGCGTTGGTGACCATCTCACCTCGTTCGACCAGGCCAATCACGATATCGTCGATGTATATGCCTTCGACATCATTGACGGTACCTCTCAGTGATGGCTGGCTGGCAAAGAATCCTCCGAATTCATCTCCTGGCAGGTATGTCGTCAATCCCATCGGCCCGGCGGTGCTCACATAGTGACCAATAATCCGGACAAGATCAGCATTGCCTTTGATGACAGTGCGATCCACGACCAGTGGATTTGTTGGACCATTCGCTTCAACAGCATGCCCTTCCACCGAAAGATGCAGTGTATATCGCTCACCAGGTGATGCTCCGCCGTAGGCACGCGGCACGCCAACCTGGATGAAGTAGTCTCCAGCGTCGAGCACAACGTCGAGGAATGGATCAAGTCCATGATTGCTGGCAACATCAGCCGTTCCGCTGTCCAGATTTTCGAACAGTACAACTCCATTAATATCAACAATTCGCATGCCCGAGTTGAATGTTGCTGAAGTACCGTCCAAATCCGCAATCACACGCGTCCCGTTATTTGGGACCGTAAAGAAGAAGTAGTCCGTTCCGGTAAACGCATCCGACGTCGAAATCACCGAAATGTGAGGAATCGTCGCAGAATCTGTAACTGTATTGTTAACTGCGTTCGTCCACGACAATGCTTCCAGGTCCATCGCCAGAAGCGGATCCGGTGCATTGTTGAATTCTGTTTCGCGGTATGTTCCGGCAGGAAGATGGTGGTCGGCGAAGCTTTGCGACATCACCTCCGCCACTTGTGTACTTGTCATGCCTGAGTGAATTACAACAGCAGTTGTTCCGGCAGTAACGCCTGGCGAACCTTCGCGAATCACGGATGCTCCGAGACTCTGTGTCACTGTAACCGCAGTACTGATCGGAAGCAGCGGCCGTTCCAGCATGAAGTTTACTCGATTGCTGTCCCGGTATGTTTTCACGTCTGCAATGCCGGCTGCATCAATCGCAGTTTCCATGACCTCTGCAACTGTCTCAGCACTCATCGCATTGGTGATTACAACCGGAATGTTGCTGCCTGTTACGCCACCAGACTTATTGAACTCAAAGGTGACCCCCTGAATCGTAAATGTCTCGCCGTCCGCAATTCGAGACCCACCCACGGCCACCAGCGTGTAGCCCATATCGAGCTCATGCTGATTGACACCTTCAAAGATGTATGACTGCCCGTCACGCAACTTCGAACCGCTGCGTGCGTAAAACTCTTCGCCGACAGTCGTAATATCGCCAACATTCATCGAACCCGCGGTGGAGAATTCGAATCGCAGACGAAGATCGGAAAGTCCGGCCATGTTGCTAAGGTCAATTCGAGCCTGTCTCCAGCCCTGAGCCGCGTTTTCGTCATAAAGCTCAACCACGTCGAGAAACAGTTGAGTTGTTGGATGCTGTGTGGCTGTTCCAAAAGGGCCAAAGTCCTGCTCATCGTTGATCGCACCTGGAGCTCGATACGAATCGTTGGTTGCCACAAGATTCCAGGTTGTGCCATCTCCTACATAGACACGCAACGCATCTGTGATAGGCCGCACACCAGGAATGTAGTCCCGGCTGTCTGTCTCCATGAAGTAGTTGAAGTAAAGAGCCGGCTTGTCCTGCTTCGAATATCCCTCAAGACTGAAGGCGTTTGTAATAAACGAACCATGCGCTCCACCCGGGAAGTTGATGTCGTTCACCGTTCCCAGATTACCAAGATCATTTTTATTTCCCGCGGTCGGACCGCCTCTCAGATTTCCAAAGTACAGGCTGGCGCCGCCGGGAGTATCAAGCCGAGTCCCGTCAGGTGTTGCTGGAAGACCGTGCCCGACGTCTGTTCCTCGGTTACCGGTAGTTGACCAAAGATTATAGTCCAGCGTCCCAAAGCTCAGGCCAACAGCCCCCACCAGCCCTGTATTGATCGATGTCTGACCGTCGACAAAAATCGGCTGCAGGACACCAGTCGTATCAAAGGCGTACATTACGCCCAGGTTATCAATTCCGAACAGCGTCGATGCAAATGCACCGCCCTCGACTTCGTCCGGGCCAAACGAGAGTCCCTGAAAGTTAACGGGGATCCCATTTGGATCCAGAATCGTATTCACAGGAATTGCACCGAACGCTGTGACTTCGAGCAATTGCCCTGCCTCATTCACAGCAAAGAACTGTGCACCATCTGAGGCAAGGCCGGTAACCAACGAGTTCCCGCCCAGCGCCAGCACTTCCACAACATCAGTTCCGGCAGGCGGATTATCGCGGTTGTTACCTGTCCTGAGAGGTCCCTGTGAAATGGCGGCACCTGTTCGTGCATTGAACTGGTACAGGATGTTCTGCTGGAAGATCCCGCCTCGAGTCCCATCACCTCGCTGTCCGACAAACAAACCTCCTGTCGTCGTCGGAGAAAAATAGGTCATCGCGGTCACCTGAATACCAACATCCGAATTCACCGCTGCAGGAGGTGTATTTCCGTCAGGATGAAAGGTCAGAATTCCATCATCACCAAGGTCAGTGATCGCCGCTGTCCCAGTGTCAATTCGAAGATAACGGCTCGCAGCCCCATCCGTTGCTCCCGTCCAGCCGTAAGCAAACAATTCACCGTCTGCCCGCATTGCCGCATCACCGGTCGACCGACCAAATCCTCCCAGATATGTTTCGGCAACTCCCGTAAACGGGTCGACCATGTAAACGTCGGTGAAGCCACCATCAGAAATGTTCACAAACAAGTTGACGTCACCGAGGTGGAATGTCGTCAGGTTCTGTCCCTGTTCATTATCGAAGAGGTCGTACAGCGGCGCTTCAGCTGTTCCAAACCCACCAAAATGCTCATCCGCGATTCGACGAATCGAGGTAATTGGCTCAAGTCGAATTGTGGTTGAGAATGGATTGGCCACCATCGTCTGATTCAGGGCGGCCGGAATCACTTCATGAGGCGCTACAACCAGATAATAGCTTCCCTCGGGCAGTTCGAACGGACCAATATACGGATCCAGTGCGCCCACACTGCCACGGCTCAGATCGTCCATATCCGCTCCTTCAAGCGGACCCGAGCGATCGTCAGAGATGTTGGAGTCTCTTGCCGTCAGAATTAACTGCCCTGTGATCGCGTCAAAGATATGTGCCTGGAGATTCGCGCGTGACATGCCGTCCGCATAGTCCACATCGAACACAACCGATACATACCGAGGTGTCGGCGTGTAGGGATTAATGTTCAGAGCCGGATTTCCATTGATCTGCTGAATGTCATCGTAGGTGACATTGAACCGATAGAAGTCCACATCTGTTGGCGCAGTGATTCTGCCGGCAATGGCAACTGCCGCTCGATCGGTATTCAGGATGTTACCGATAATCTCAGCACCACCTGCCGAGTTATTGGAGTCAGCCGTGTTTTCGCTGTACTCGCCAACCAGCGGTGAATGTGCCGGCTGTCCAAGAATCTCAATACCATTCGTCGCAAATCGAATATCAGCGTATCGAACAGTACTTCCCGGAACCTCATCCAGCTCCTGCAGTCGAATCTGCATTTGGTAATTGCCGGATGTCAGACCATTCTGGAGTTTCGAAGAATTCTGCAGGTCGCCGCGGTTTGCCGCTGTGTTCTCAGAATCAATATTGCTGCTGCGAACACGAACCTGATAAGTGCCACGTGAACCTGTCACCCCCGGCAGAATCACTCGAAAACCAGCATCCCGCTGATTTGTCGTATACATGTCGTCGCTTAAATATATCGACTTGTCGAGCACCTGAGCGTTCGTCTGCCCCGATCTGAAAACGGGGTAATCGCCATTGATCTCGTGCAGCGAATTGTCGGACTGAGCAAGAATTACTCCCGCAGCAGAAATCAGCTCCACAACCGGGTCAAAACCGTGTGTGGTTCGATCGATATCAATCCATACCTCCGCACCGGCTTCACCTGTAAAGCTATAGACGTCAATGTCATTCGGTGAATTGATGTAACCATGGACTTCAAAACCAAGCCGGAGTGTTGAATCGCCCGTATTGTCGATTTCATGGGTTCCGTTAGCGTTGGTTCGTCGCAGATCCTGAGTTCCAAGCTCGCCAAGGAATTCCGCCTTAGCGGCCGTGGAATTCGTTCCAGGAGCTGTTGCCGACGTAACTTCGCGCTCGTTGTAAACTTCAACGTTGCGATCATTTGCAAATTCACCAATTCGGATACTTCGCCAGTCACCTCGCGATGGCCCCGTGCTGATGTTCGGGGTCGTATCTTTCAGAGGCAGGCCCGACAAATCGAAACCCGCTCCCACAGAATCGTCTCGCAATGATGTCAGGATCACCGGGAAGAACGGTTGTCCCACAATCTGAAGTGTTCCGCCGATTCGGTCAACAATGTCCAGAGGCTTACCTCCGGCCGTCAATCCAGCGCCGCTGTCCAGCTTCACGACAAGACTTGCATCCGGATCGCTGTTCAGTCGCAAACCACCATACGTATGGAAGTTCGGTACGACAATTTCGCTTCGGAGCACATGAACGATATCGGTGTCATCCCAGACACTCTGTGTCGTCAAAGTCTCACCGCGAATCACCATACCATTGATGTCATTGCGTCCGAGCAGGTTTCCATCGACCAGTGGTCCCTGATTGAATCCATATTGCCCAAACAGATTAATGGCACCACGGGAACGTCCGCTGTCCTGAACGAAGTCTGAGGTCAGAGCATTCGCATTGATGTTAATGACTGCTCCAAGGTTGTCCCGAATCACATTGTTCAGAATGACCGGCTGAGCGCCTCGAACAAAAACAGTGGCAGAAGCATTGGCTGTCTTGCCGAAGCGGCTGTCCTGAACACCAGTCCCGACACCATTCGCGTTGTTCTCAAGAACACTGTTTGTCAATCTCAGGTCTGCCTGATGAGCCTCGATGACGTTGAAGTTACGGAACGATCCTGAGATCGGTGTCATTCCCCCGCCAAATGTCATCAACACTCGATCAAAACTGCCAGACGAGATACTGCCAAGGTAGATACCACCCCAATTGCCCGCAGCCCCTCGAGACTCGCCATTGCCGAGATTGTCATCGTTATTCGTGTCAAACGTCCCGCCAACCCCGTAACGATCGTCGAGGCGTGAAGTGAAGATAATCTCTCGACCAGCTTCCCCTTCCGCAATGATCTGTGCGCCCATACCAGTTTCGATACGGGCACCTTCCAGCTTGATGATCATTTCCGGATCAATGACCAGACTTGCATCCAGCCGAGCTCGATTTCGACCAATCAGCGATTCATTCAGGAAGCCTGTCAGAGCTGAACCATTGTCCGTGTAGCTGGTCACAGATGCATTCAGGATTGCCACCAGCTGATAAGGCCCCGTCCCGTCTGCCTCTGATCGATAAATCAGTCGGCTGTTGAATGGCGCTGTTGCCGGAGGAAGATTCTCCAGCAGAATTCGGCCATTTGACCCACCAACCGTCAGACTGCGTGTCGCCGCAGACGCAGGGCTCTGATTACCACTGGAATCACGATAAACAATCTTGTAGTTGTAGGTCCCGGCGGTGAGAGTTCCGCCGGACAGTGCAGTCAGCTTAACGAGCGGTACTGGTGGTGCCGCCACTTCAAGGAACGGCCCTCCGGGAGTTCCCTGAACTTCAAGATTCTGCGCCACAACATGGACAATATCAGTGTCGTCAAATCGGCCGGTCACCGTCATTTTCTTTGTCGGTGCCCCCGGGGCCGTCTGGATTCGAACGAAGAGTCCATTCGTTGAGTTATTGATCAGACGATTGCCATAAATATCCGGCCCAACGCGTCCATAGTCCGCTGTGAACGGTACACCCTGAAATGCAGGTGAATTGAATGTTGACTCTTCAAAACTGTCCGGATCGGCAGAGATCGCAGAGTCTTCGCTGAGCGTAATGAAGTTGTTGTAAACCCCGGGACGTGCCTCGATCAGAGTGACCGGATTCACAATCTGCTGAATCGATTCAACAATCAGCTTACCCCCGCCATAGCTCATGTCTGCATGAGAGACATAGTCCATGAAGATCCCGGCGCGTTCATAATTGATCCGGCTTTCATCATTGTCGACGTCACGCTGAAAAATCAGACCGCCCCAGTTCCCCTGCTGAGGTGTTGTGGGGGTTGCTGTCGTATCCTGTCCGACGGATTCGTTCTTCCATGACGTCATTGTCACAGACGTCTTCGGTGTTCCAAGAACCTGCAGCGATCCGCCGCTGCGATCCACCGTAAGCGATGAACTGCCGGCGCTGACATACGAGTTATTGAATTTCAGGACAGCCCCGGCGTCGATCATCACGACCACGTCACGAGGAATCTCCAGATTGGCCCCGTCACGAAGAACGTTACCGTCATCATCGAGTCCAACCTGATAGGCCACGTTGTCGGCCACAGTATTGATGTTATTGTCCGCACCCGCATTGCCAACAACTCGGACAACAGTTCCTGCTCCGGCAGCAGCCAAAGCCAGATCAATCTCGTTGAACGGGGCTGACAGCGTTCCTGTTCCACCACCTGGAGCGGTTCGATCCACAATCAGCTGAGCAGATGCCGGAACAGCCCGGAACCAGAAGTTGAACTCTCCACCGGCAACACCATCGAGGTCACCGTCAAGTGGGATGCCCGAGTTATCCACGATTGCATTGTCGGCACTTGGACGAAATGCAATTCGAAGGTCATATGCACCCTGGGTTGTTCCATTGATCCCGGAGTCAGCAATCGCGGGATTGTACTGATCATTGCCACTCGCACTGACGCCCACGAAGTAGACGCCAGCCGACAAAGTCAACTGAATCAAAGAATCTTCGCTGAAATAGTCATCGTTCTGTGAGACCAGCTCAAGTGTTCCGTCTTGTTTCTGGCGGTACAGTCGCAGAGTCGTATCCAGCAGACTTGAATCAGAAAGTCGCTCTGCAATCGTCTCCGCTGTAAACAACCCGGTCTCGGGAAGCTCAAACCGATAGAGATCGATATCTTTGCTTTCAGGACGATAGAGAACTCGACCATGCACGATGTCAGCGTCGCCCGGAAAATCAGGCTCGGCCGTGGAGACCGGAATCGAAGGATTCCCGGTCGCACCTTCCTGATGGCCACTCATGATGGTCAGGTCCGGCAGTTCCGTCGCCTGCCCAAACCCAAGCAGGAATCCAATCTCGTGCATCGCAGTACGGAACCACGAACCACCGTAGCTGTCGTCCCACGATTCAGCGTTGTCAAGAATCGCGAGGTTCAGAGCTCGACTCGACTGCGCCAGCAAGTATCCGGCTCCGGTCGGCAGCGACGGATCAATGGCTCGCATGTCGCCGGTCACAACTGTGAAACCCAGACTCGCCGATTCGATAAACTGAACTCCCATGTAATTGGAGTACAGTGAAAAGATCTCTCGAGCTCGCTGCTTCTGATTTTCCGTAATCAGATTCGCCAGAGCAACACCCTGCTGCGAATAGCCATAGTAAGGCTGAAAATTGTAGTAGAAGGTCGAGATCTGCGGATTCGTGTCAGGTGAACCATCCAGATGCGCCTCATGGGTCACATCAATGTTTCGATGACCAGGCTCATCCGAATTCCCCGGGAAATCAAAAGGATACTCCACCGTTCGGATCTGCCCGGAGATCACCTGAGCCTGACTTCCAAGAGTTCCGAGGTCAGTCGTCGTCCGCACCGCGGAACCGGGATCACTCAAAACCGTTGTGAATGGAGTTAGTGTTGTTGCACCAACGTTTGCCAGTATGTCTCCATCCAGCGCCACTCGGACCAGCTGACTTGCCTGAGGATGCAGATTGATGGCCCAGAACAACTGAGTCGCGTTGGTGGTGCTTCCGCCCGGACCATCCAGCGTCACAGTTATGTTCCGTCCGGAAACTGAAACCTGAGGGACGCCGTTGGAATTCAAATCGGCACTCTGGAACGTCAGGCTAATCGGGTTGCCGTCGACAGATGTGATGGGATCAATCGTAACCGTACCGGTACCCGTTCCAAAGTCACTTCGAAACGTCTCAACATATGTCGTACGCGAAGGGGCAATCGGCAGAGTCTCGTCGGTTCCGATTCGAAGTCGATATGTGCCGGCTCCTGCAAGCGCATCGATGTCAGACGAGAACGTAAGTGTGGCCGTCTTTTCTGTTGTGCTGTAGACAACCGAAACAGGGAGATGCACCGAATCGTCAGTGTTCTCAACCGTGTTCCGTGTATTCATCAGACGATAGAACGCCGGAGTCTGAGCGGAGGTCGTCTGCAGAGTATCCTCGTTGAAGTATACAACGATCTGATTTCTTGCCTGCTGCAGAGTTCCGTTTGGAAGTCGAGTGATCGGCTGAGGAACCACGGCCTTGACCTGCGCGGCCAGGTCAAGTCGAAGATGAAACTCTTTGTCCGTCCCGTTCCCAAGCGCCTCACCACTGGTGTTCCTCAACGGATTCGCACCAGTTCCTTTGATCGTAATCCGATAGTAATCGTCCGGAAGATTCTCCGCGAATCGAATCACAACGTCTTCCGGTGTTGCTCCTAACCCAACATACCCCAGCGTAACCGGCACGTCATTGCCGTTACCAAAAATGCCGTCATGTCCCGATCGCTCAACAATCACGGGGGAATTCACAAACAACCGATTGTTCGAATTGTCGATCGTCTGACCAGGATTGAACTGAAGTGTCAATTCTCGCGGTGCAATGTTGCGAGTATCACCATCCTGAATGAAGGCACCTACATTCGGCCGCACAGTGACCAACGTCGGAGCAGCGAGCAATGCACGAGTTTCAAGGACCTCCTCCATCTGAACCGATCGCCGGCTCTCCTTCGCGCGACGCTTTGGTACTCGAACTCGATACTGCAGACGATTGCGAACAGATGTGAGCCACGAAGAAATCAGCATTACTGCGTCCCTGGAGTCTAGAACTCTGGATGAATGACAAGACCACAACAGCCGGGATGAAAGGTTAAAAGTTGGTGAAGGCCGCTTACGCAAACACCCTCTCCTGCCAGACCAAATTGCCCCGTCGCGCAGGGTTTCCCCGACGCTCCGCCGCCACAGTCCGACAAACTCGTGATTTTCGCGTCCCTAAACACCTCAAAGTCCAGGGAAAAATCGAAATAATCCTAATAACCGCCAGAATTGAGACGTTCCATATGTTCCCACCTCAATTACCGGGTTCCCTCCAGGGGACGCACCCCATCACTGAACATCGATCACGGATCACCAGACTGAAACGGCCAACGCGATTTTCCCAGCGTTTTCAGAGGCATCGCCGGCAACTCCGACCGAGAATCGCAACAGCAATCTGCCCCGCGACAAATTCTTTCAAAATCTGATTCGACACCCGTGATTTTTGTTGCGTCGGCTTCGACACAATTTGCCCATCGTCGTGGATTGCTCCGCAATCCAACGCTCACCACCAGCCAAGCCAAGCCATCAACAGACCCTCCCCGAATCCCCCGAACATCAGCCCCACAATCCCCTTCACGGTTCTCGCAAAGTACTCAGCCAGGCGATCAGGTCGGAGGCCTGCTCCGCAGTCAGGTCTCGCAGAATCAGGTCCGGCATCAGCGACTTCTGCTGAGTCACTCGAGTCTCGATCTCTTCTGTCGGAATCTCAATGCGTTTCTGCTGAGCATTTCGAAGCACGACCACAGTGTCGGTCTGTTCCGTCAACAGACCAGACACCACCTGACCACTCTTCAGCTCAACGACATGAGTCACATATTTCGGGTCGATGAAACGAGAAGGCTCCATCAGGTGAGTCAGCAGCTCGTCGCGAGTGTACTTCCGACCCACGGATCGAAGATCCGGTCCCACATCTTCGCCGATACTTCCAGCCTTATGACACGTTCGGCATGCAACAGCAGCGTCCTTCTCAAACAGCAGCCGTCCACGTTCCGAGTCTCCAGGTATGGCGAGCAAGTGAGCCGGGTCAAAATTTGAGCCGAGCCGTTTTAGTTTTCGTTCCGGAGGAAACCACGTTTCGAACAGATCACGCACCTCAGGCACCGGATGCTTCACGGCTTCCTCAACGATCGTTGTCCTCGCCGCAACTGCCTCCGGGTGACGAATCAACCAGTGGACCAGCCGCTGCGCATCTTCGACATTGGTCATCAACGACTGAACAATCTCTGTTCGCTGTTCCTTCTCTGCAGAATTCAGAGTGTTCAACAACACCGGCCGATCAGCAGGCCGCTGATTCGAGTTACCTGATTCCGGCATCGATTCAATCCAGTCATGGATCAACCGAACTGCCCGAAGATCGGTCAGCTCTGACCCCAGCCGCGGCATGCGTCCGCCACCAGACTTCGCGATCCTGTAGTGAAGAACCGATGCATAAGGATTTCCGGGTACCAGCAATCCGGCGTTCGTGATGCCAAACGAACCCTGTCCCGGACGAGCTCCAACGAGCTGCATCTTCTCCAGCTCAACGTCTGAAGTCAGCTCAATCAGGGCAGTCCCGCCAGCATGCGGCTGATGACAATGAGAACAGTTAACGTGCAGCCATGCACGGGCCCTTGCATTGAGGTCTTCACCGGGAGTCAGGGTTTCCTGCGGCGTGTATGGATCAGCAAAACGTGGACCGGTCCTGCACAGCTCCGGGGAGATGCCCGCGATCCAGCCTTCCTTCACAAGGGAATCCAGCTGCCCGGAGTTTTTATCCTGCTTTTCAGAATCGTCATGGAGCTGAGGGCCCACATTCAGCTGCGCGAAGGAAAACGCGAGGGGAGATGCCGATTGTATTCCATTAGTTGTCGTCTTCATCTCAACCCACGGGTTGTGGCACATCTGACATTCGCCTCGACTGGACACGCGCCAGCGAACTTCCTCTACTCCTCCCGATACAGCAGGATCTCGGACTTCAAACACCCGCATCGTCCCTGATACCGGAACCAACTCAGCGTCGGTCTGTGCTTCATTCCACAAATAGGTATATGGCCTCCACGTTCCGTCTTCCCGGTGAAGGACTTGAGTTTCCAGTCGTCTGGCGGATTCGGGCTTTCCTCGCTCAAGCTCGATGCTGATCGTCTTTACCAATACCGAACCGTCAGGTAGTTTCCAGCGATCCGGAGCTTCAAACTGCACGGGCTCGTCTCCAGGTACGGCCACCCATCGCTGCGATGTTGCATGGTCCGCCCATTGCTGCACATTGATCTGATATGGGCGAACACCAGACGCCGGCACCTGGTCCTTCACATTCTGAAACAGTCCCGTCCTGCTCAGCAGTCGAGGAAATTCGCCGGATTTGCGTTCCGTTAAGTTCTTTGCAAAGCGAAAGATCTGATGTGATCTCTGATAATCGATCAACAACAGTTCGCCACTCTGATCTTCCGCAAATCCAACCAGCTGCAGTGGTGTGTGTGCAAGCTCCTGCTGCCAGGTAACAGCCTTGCCATCGTGCTTGAGTCCCCAGACTTTGCCTGACTGAAAATCACCATAGATGTAAGTGCCCGTCAGTTCAGGAAACTCGGTTCCATAATAGACGAATCCTCCTGTAATCGAGGCTGCTTCGGAATGTGGATGGCTGACCGTCGGAGGAAGAATGGGGGCCGGTCCTCGTTGAACTTCCGGGGCCGCTGGTTGAGGTCCTTCCATGATGGGCCATCCATAGTTGCCACCGCGTTCGATGCGGTAGACCATTTCCCATCGCTGCCACCCAACATCACCGACCCATAAATCACCACGCTGACGATCAAAGCTCATTCGCCATGGATTGCGAAATCCAAATGCCCAGATTTCCGGACGAACTCCTTCCATTCCAACGAATGGATTATCTGAGGGCACCGAGTATCCTCGGTCCTGTGAGTATTGATTGACGTCGATTCGCAGAATATTGGACAACAGATTTGAAACGTCCTGCCCTGCCATCAGCGGGTCCGGAGGTGACGGAGCTCCTCCGTCGCCTGTGGATATATAGAGAAACCCGTCAGGACCAAACTTCAGGCAACAACCATTATGCCCGCCCGACCACCATCGAATGATCACCCGTTCTGTTTCAGGAACCAAACGCAGACCTGAGGTGTTCTCGGTATTAAACTCTGATACGAATGTCCCGTCAGGCTGATCATTTGCCTTCACATAACACACATAGACACGACCGTTTTGCTCAAACTGCGGATGAAACGTAACGGCATAAACCGCCGTCAGCTCCGGAATGGCCAGTTTTAGGTCGGCCATCAGCTGTTTCGAAGCCGTTGTCGCCTGATTTTCGAACGTGAAGAGCTTCCCGCCCTGCTCCGCGACACACAACAGATTTGTCCCCGGGACAACCGTCAGGTCCAGAGGAGATTCGAACTTCAGTTCCGGAAATGCGGGAACCACTCGATACGGAGGAGGTGGATCCGGGGTTCCTGAAATTGTTGATGTCGTCCAGGCAGCTCGTCGCGCCGGTAACGGCTCTTCCGCAATGACATGCCTGAGGAACGTTTGATCAATACTGAGCTGAATCAGCATGACGACAATAGTGATGCAGAACCCACCCCGGATTTGAACAGCCATCGCGGACTCCTGATCTAGACCCAATACTGCCGACCTCGCTGATAAAGTCGTTCTACCAGACGGCTCGACACATGATAACCAAGCATGCCCAGTGAAATCAGCAGGGTCAACAGAACACGAAACCCGGCATATTCACTGGAAGAGAATTGTGAAGGACCAATCGCAATTATTAAGACCGCTGACAGCAATGGCACAAGTCCGGCCATCGTTCGACACCATGCCAGAGGTCTTGTCAGTAGTCGAACTTCAGCGCGAGCATCATCCCGCACCAGTCCGGCTGTAAATTTCCATTGCCTCGGATACAGAACATATAAAACCAGCCATGTAACTCCAACGTATGAGTAACTCAGCGCGATGGAACCGGACATCAGCAGATTGGTCCCAAAGTGAGCCAGAGCAGCCACAGGCTGTACTTCCGCCATCAGATAGAGCCCTGCTGGAAACACAAACAGGCCAGGCAGCCAGCCAATGGCAGCTACTACGGCCAGCAATGATGGCAGCCTTACCAGCCGCCTCCGTGAACTTCGCTCTTCAGCTTCTGTCTGCTCCCGTTGCCCCCGAATCGCCCGAAGATTCGCCCGAATCACAAGTACAATCAGAACAACACAAAAAGGCCACACCAGTACGTTGTAGCCCATTGTAATGGTCTCATGCGCCTTCAGAATGGCGGCTCTTGAAACCGTATCGGCCGCAACTGGAGCAAACTCAGACCCTGAAGGAAGATCGCCAACCCGCATCATATTGTAGGAAATGTTCACAAAACTGCCGACTGCATGCGGAACAAGTGCGAGCACTGCAAAGGCCAGCAGCGGGAGGTGACGAGCAAACCTCAAAGGAAGTGATTGTCGATCTTCACCGCGCTCAATCGACAGAAGCCGCTGACACCCGAGCAACTCTTCCCGAAGGATCTTCGCGTCAGAAGTTCTCCGATCAGCCTCGGGGTGCGATCCCCGCAGAAGCACTTCCGTCAGTGCACTCACCGCCGCAGGTGTCCTTTGTCGATCGACTTCCGGAATCCACCCCTCAACACTCAGAGGACGACGACGAAAGGCGATCAATCGCTCAAGGCTTCGATCTGCTTCAGTTTGTCCTTCAGCAGAACCTGAATCGTGAGCGTGGTGATTCGATGCCGCTCGTGTGGGCATCGGAATACTCCCCGTCAGTAACTGTACCAGCAACAGCGTCAAAGAGTAGACGTCGGCTCGAGGGGTCACCTCCGGACAATCTGATCTTTTTGCATTCTGAAACGCCTCGAGGTGCTCTGGCGCCATATACGCCAGAGTTCCTCCAACCACCTGTGCTTCGCCCTCTGTTGGCTGCACGTCCTCGGCAAGATTGAAGTCTGCCAGCAATGGACGACCATACGCATTCATCAGAATATTGGCAGGCTTGATGTCTCGATGCATCACTCCCTGACGATGTGCGTGCTGCAGTCCATGCGCAAGCTCTGCTCCAATAAAACAGACACACTCCAGAAATCCCAGTTCCTCGAGTCGCCGCCGATCATCGACTTCGCGGAGATCGAGCAACGTTGGGCCTCGCAGATTCCGGTCTATTACCTTTAACAACTCGTGACCGTTCCAGCCCACATTGATCTCTGCGCCAATGAGCTCGTCCAGTACTTTCTGCAAAGACGGCCCCGGAACAAACTGCATGCACAACAGCCGGATTGGCTGATCCGGAAGAACCTGTTCAGCAAACACCTGCACAATGTTTGGATGCTGAAGCCGGGCCATGGTTCGACCTTCAGCCCCAACATCACGCCCCGCTTTTAATGCGACAAATCGATTCAGCGACAGCTGCAGTGCCAGATAGACGGTCCCAAACGCACCGCGGCCCAGAACTTCCTGAATCTGAAAATCGAGTATGATTTGGCCAACACGCAGATCGGTGATCGAAATCGATCCTCGGACCGGAGCCCCCACTCCCGGAAGACTGGGTATCGGCCCAAGTGAATCTCCTGCATCGATTTCGCTGTCGTTCGACATCAGCGGCCACTTTCGCCAATGCAGTACAACCACTCCTGCCGCTCACCGTCAACGATCATCGCCACCCGATGATAAATTCGGTCTCCACAGATTGATGGTGTCCCAAACACATTGTGCCCAAGCTGATTCTGTGCGACTTCCTCATAACCAGCCGGTGTTGCTTTAAACACCCAGGTCTTACCATCTTCATTGGTGGCAAACAGCAACTCACCTGCCAATACAAGTGAACTGCTGAATGTACCGTTGAGACGCTCTTTCCAGATCTCTTCTCCGGTATCGCACCGCGAACACACCGCAACCCCATTGTCGAGGATCGTATACAGGAAGCCATCGCGAACGATCATTGATGGAACGTAGCTTCGAGTGTTCGTTTCCCAGGCGACCTTTCCGGAGCCATCCGCGACAACGGCCGCAATATGATTTTTTGGATAGCCTCCACCAGTAAAGATCCGTAGCCCATCAGTGACTGTTGATGTGACGCATTCTTCGGTCGCCCCTTCGATCTCCCAGAACTGAACACCAGAAACCGGATCGAGTCCCGTAACAAGATTGCACCCCTGCATAATCAACTGGTCCTTGCCGGCTACGTGCAGCACGACAGGGGACGGATAGTTGGGTAATGCGGGCCGCTCTCGCTTCCACACGACATCGCCGGTCTTCCGATCAAGTCCTGCCATCACGCCCTTGCCTTTGTGATCCGCCGCCACAAGCACCAGATTCTGGTAAACGGCCGGTGATGCAGCAAATCCCTGATGAAGGATGTAATCACATAGACGAATCTGCCAAATCTTCTTCCCATCCCGATCAACAGCAGTCACCCAGATCCCGTCGTTGTTTAGAAAATTGATGACAAAGTGCTGCCCGTCAAATGCCGGTGTCGCCGAAGCCAGAGAAGATTTTTCATTACCCTTTGTCGTCAACCCGCCCTCATGAATCACAGACTCCCACATCTGTTTGCCACTCGCTCGATCAAAGCAAATCAGCGACTGAATCTGACGGTCTGCATCAGCAGTCGCGAGGACGACCTGATGACCTACAATGATTGGCGAACCATGGCCTCTTCCGGGCACTCGTGATTTCCAGAGAATGTTTTCTGTCTCGCTCCATCGAATCGGAACGGTCTGCTTACTGTCCGCAATTCCGTTTCGACCTGGTCCTCGCCACCAGGGCCAGTCACCTGATTCGACTGTGATTCCACTCTCCAGGGCTCTGCCATCTGGTGAATCGTTATTCCCGGCCGTCACAGGATTTACCAGAAATCCTGCCAGGACAAAGGCCGTGATCCGGCAAATCGTGCTGTCGAAAAACCGAGTCCGTCCCATCGTTTTACCTTTCATCGAACAGGTTCCCGCTACTCTGAATGCCCGCACTTTAGCCGAACAATCCGATTGGGCAATCTGAACCACCTTTATCGATCAACCTGGCCACGGCTCTGCTTTTGATCCGATAAACCGTATTGCGGCAGTTCCTCTCTCGAACATTCCTGGTCGTAGTTATGGCTAAGGTCCCCGTCCCAGAACGAAACGAGGCTCTGGAAGCCAGTCCCTCTCCTGGTGAACCCAGGCGGCGACGCTGGTGGCTTCCGCGTTTTCTGTTCCTGCTCTGTATCGTGATCGTCTGCCTGCCTTCGGTCCTTGGCTTGTTCGGTTTTGTACCCGGCATTCTCCGAACGATTCAGCCTCGCATCGCCTCCGCCGTTCAGTTTCGCACAATCAGCCTGCACTGGTGGGCGCCCGTCGAAGTACACGGCGTCGCGATTCGGGACCTCAGCCGCGAATCTCTCGATTCGACAACCCCACTGGCGACCATCCCCAAAATTTACACTCGAGAACCGCTCTGGAAAATCGTTGCCTGTCGCGGAGTCGGAATCACTCTGGTGGTCTCCGAACCAAACCTCCATATTGAAGCAGTCGATGGATCTTCAAACCTCCAGGAAACGCTCACTAAGGTATTTCCAGAACCAACATCTTCAGATGATTCCACATTTCCTGTTCGGATCGAAATTCAACAGGGTGAGGTCACTCTGCACTCTCAACCTATTGGCGACTCTCCCGCAACACTTGCGGCCATTCGAAACATCAACTGTGTCTGGTCGACTCTGAACCCGGACAGCATCCTGCCCGAACTTCAACTCACAGCAATGCTCGAAGAACGCCGCGCCCACAAACAGACTTCCACCAACCGAGAGACTCTGGCAAACTCGCAAACAGGCGCCAACAGGCAAAACCGCAACCAGTCGACTCGGATTGCGGCCGACCTGTCTGAACTGACGGCGGACTTCCCGGTCGTGCCACTTGAAGGATTCACTCTTCCACAGGAATCAGACTCCGTAAACCCGTCGGACACTGCAGAGAATTCTGCGTCTTCGGAACCTGACCAGACCGTCAATCTTGAACTGAGAATTATGCCCGATAAAGACACGCCTGGTCACCAGACGGTCATTGCCCGAGCCCGCAGTTTTGATCTGAATCTGATACATCCTCTGCTGCAGACTCTTTCACCGGGCACGTCTGCCTCCGGGATCGTCTCCTGCGATCTGGAAGCACAACTGGCGTCCCGCAATCTGACGGACGGGCTTGTCGTTAGAGTTCTTCTCGATGGACACGAGCTTCGAATCCGTAATGCGTCATTTGCATCGAATGAATGGCTGACTCTCGGAAGGACTCAGGCTTCCGGCGCTTTTGCGCTCGCCGCTGACGGACTTCTGTTTAACCAGCTGAAGCTCACCTCTGATGTCGGCACGCTTGAGGGAGCAGGAGAAATCCGATCGACAGATTCAGGTGCTGACAAGACAACACTTCAGCCCGAGACTGCTCAACCAACTGAATCCGGTTCAGCTCAGGTTCGTGGAAAGGTGAATATCGCTCGCCTGACAGACATGCTGCCAAAAACACTGGCCCTTCGGGACGATGTCAGAGTTCAGTCCGGAAATCTGCTGTTTGCGGGCAAGATTGATCAGATCACGGGTGTTGAGTCCGAAGGATCAAAAGGCGTCTTTCGATGGCAGGCAAGTCTGCAGAATGATCGCATTGAAGCAACTCGAGCCGAGCAACCACTCACATGGGACTCCGTTGTGCGGCTGGACGCAGCCGGACCGTGGAAGAATGGAAAAGCCGGACTCGGACAGGCGCGTCTGACGGCCGACTTCGCAACGCTGGATTGTATCCCCGCCGATTCTGCGTTCGACGTATCCGGAACGTTCGAACCCGATCGACTCTGGCAACAACTGAAGCTCTTTGTAAACCTCCCGCCCATCGGCCTGAAGAATAGAGTCCAGTTCCAGTCGAGAGTTCTGCCTGCTGAAAACTCACTGCTGCTCACCGGGCTGAGTATGACCAACAGCGAACTTCGTGCACGCAGCTCGACACTTGAGGTTCATTACCAGCGCCCCGTGACATCTATGCTGGAAGGACAGGTGCACATTGAGGGTTCCGGGGCGGCCGTGAAAACTCTGATATCACCCTGGCATTCAGCCACGTGGCTTGCAGATCAGTCCGGAATCCAGATCGACATGACAGCCGATCCAAATCGACTGCTCAATATCAGAGCTCTGATTCAGCCAGCTCCCGTGGCGCAAACGGCAGGGACACGAGTCCGATCCATCTCCAGCCGAGCATTTGGAATGGCGATTCCGTCGTTTCAGATCAATGAAGCTCTTGTAGATATGAATCTTGCTGCTTCGGAAGATGGGAACCTGTTTCAGATTCAGCGAGGTACGATTCAGCTGCCTGGACTTGCAGCCGTTGTCAGCGGATCCATTCATCCGATTGGTCAGGACATTGAACTGAATCTCGAAGCAGACACTCAGTACGATCTGGACATTCTCTGTCGTCGGCTTCTGTCAGATGATTCATTTGTACTTCTGCGGGGACGCGGCCGAGAAAAGTTTCTCATTACAGGCTCTCCATCTGCAGTCACACAGAAGTCCACAGATACTCGAATCTACCCGGTCTCGTCTGCCGGATCACTGGCGATCTCTCCTCTGAAAGCGTCCGGCGGAATCACATGGGAGTCTGGCCAGCTGTGGGGTATGCAGCTTGGTCCGGCGTCAGTCAAAGCAACTCTGGCAGATGGGATCATTCGTACCGAGCCTGTTCAGTGTTCAATCAACTCAGGCACACTCTCCGTCATGCCGCAATACGACATTCAGGCCGAGAAACTTCAGCTTGGGACTGGCAGTCGCGTTGAAAATGTTGACCTGACGCAGGAACTTTGTCGCGAATGGCTCGCCTATCTTGTCCCACTAATGGCCGACGCCACTCACGTACAGGGAACGGTCTCCGCCAGAATCGAACAATTCGACTATCAGTTTCTCAATCCGGAACGATCCACGATCAACGGCCTTGTGACAATTCACAAAGCTCAGGCAGATCCAGGGAATTCACTCACACAACTTCTCGGAGTCTTCGATCTCATCAGACGCGCAGAGAATTCAGATCGAAGCTCCGTCGTACGTTCAATCACAATGCCGGCACAACAAATCCCGGTAGAACTCCGCCAGGGCTATGTTCTTCATCAGGGACTGACACTTGAACTCGCCGGATACCGCACTCGAACCAGCGGAGCCGTAGGACTCAATCGTGCTCTCCAGCTGACCGTGGACATCCCGCTGGAAAAGACTGTGGAAGGAACCACGGCCCGCAGCCTGCAGGTGCCAATACGAGGAACAATCGATAGCCCCCAACCCGACACATCTGCTCTCCTGAAAAACCTCGGCACTCAGAAGATCGAGCAGAAGATCAACAACCAACTCGATCGCCAGCTCAATAAGCTGTTCGACAAACTGTAGGCCTGTTCACTTCGCAGGATGGGTAGTCCAGAACCGGGTGATTACCCGCAGAATTTGTTGTCTTCAGGCAACGTTGAGTGCGACTGCTGTTTCCCTTGATCATCAAGCAGCGAAGTAATTGATGCCGTTCTGCATCATCGTCATGAAGACAAAGAGCCACGCACAATCTGCAGAATCAACGCGCCGACACGACCAATCAGAAAAAACAGAACGACCGGTAGGCATACCCGCATCGAAAGAATTTGAGACGGCATCTTCCTGAAGTTGATGCATTGTTCACTGTTTCAAGTTCCTTCAAACCTAATTGTGGTCACACCAGAGGCCACTTTTCGTCGGAGAGCGCCGGGATGAGACGCAATTCAAACACAAGACGTCTTTCGATTCAAAAGCGAAAGTGCGGCCGTCTGGGGGCTGCGATGGTCGAGCTGGCAGTCTGCCTGCCCATCTTCCTTGCAATTCTGCTCGGGATCATTGAGTTCGGTCGAGCAATGTCAGTGGCACAGCTTCTGAACGCAGCCGCTCGCGAAGGTTGTCGCGACGCCATCATCGAAGGAGCAACGACCGACTCTGTACGAGACCGAGTCCGACAGCAGGTGGTGAACACCGTTGGATGTTCATCGCAGAGTGTAACCGTTGACATCTCGATTTCATCGGGCGAATCAGCAGGGACATCTGCCCAGACGGATTTGACCAAAGCGGAATCCAGGGACCTGATTACAGTCAAGGTCTCTGTCCCCCATTCAGCAATCAGTTATTCACTGGCCAAATGGCTGAATGGAAAAACACTGAGGGGAGTTTGTGCAATGCGAAGAGAGTGACTGTCTTAATACTTTCGTCGTCAGGTTGTTATTCAGAAGTCCTGTTCTGCATATCGGAGTCATTCAAATGTCAATGCGATCATTCACGCCGCCGGGGCTACAGACCGGACGAAGCAGCGTTGCGGCGTTCCTGGCCATTTCGTTTCTTACGTCTTTTGCGGCACTTGCGGAAGAGCGTACGCTGATTCGAGTCGAAGAGGACTGGATGGTGCTGATCGAAGAAACCGACGATGACGCTGCGAGTCCTCAGGTCAACAATGTCATAGCCTTTGCGTCATCACAAAGTGGCTTATACGGCATGATTGAACTGAATCACTCGACCTATCCGTCGTTCCATGCCGGCGGTATTCAGGTTCAGGCACGCAACGACGAAAATGTGATCGCATCCCAGACATATAGAGACGGAATTGCTCTGGATCGGGATTTCGACCGTCTTGAGTACACCGTTTCACTCTTTCACAGTGGCGAGCACACATGGGTTGGAATCAAAAACATTCGCTCAAAAACGTGGGGAGACTCGGGATCAACAGAGACTCGTGCACAAATCGCGTCCTATCGAAAGTCGCTCAGCAATTACACGCCTGATCATTCTGCGTCTGCCAGCAGCGTGAACGTGGGCGCGCAGCGTGTGGCCACTATGTGTATGCCTCGTGTTCGCTATTACTACTCGAATGGAGATGTGGAGACTGAGGAAAAAACTCGCTTTGCGGAACGCTATCGAACGTCTGAGTCCGTGATCGACATTGACGACTTCTCAAGCGACGGCTCAGCTGCAATTCAGTAGTTTCAGTTCACCTCCTTCAACTCCCAGCGAGCTGGCCTCGTATCTCAGGAAGCAAATTCATGAAACGCATCAACTTCATTCAGGCTAAACTGCTTCAATGTCGCCAGAAATGGCAGTCGAACCGAACCGGAGGAATTCTCGTCCTCGCGGCGTTTATGCTCGTGATCGTCTTCGCATTCGCGGCTTTCACAGTCGAATACGGGATGATCGCTGTTACTCAGGGTCAGCTGCAGAATGCATCGGACGCTGCTTCACATGCTGCGATGCTCGAGTACGCTCGATCCATCGGCCCGGATGCAGAAATCTCGAACGATGAAGGAGAGGATGCAGCAAGAGAGTCGGCTGTGGACATGATCAGCCGATTCAGAACCGGAAATGTTGCATCAACTCACGCTGACCCCGCTCTGGATGTTCGATTCGGCACCAGAACCTGGAGCGCAGGTTCCAACAGCTGGGTTGAAGACTGGTCTTCCGACGGCCCCTTCAATATGGTTGAAGTCACCCCACGAAAGATCAAGGAACGAAATACTGAACTGCCAATGACCTTCGGCCGCGTTCTGGGGGTCGATGGACATGAACTGGAACGATCTTCCGTAGCTGCTGTAGTCGCAGCTGATGGATTCAAAATGCGGGAGAATGCGGGAGAATGGATCGGCATTCTGCCCATTGCCGTCGACCTTGGCACATGGGAGAAACTTGTGAACTCCAACACAGGTGGATCCACATCAGGTTTCTCCGACAACTACAGCTATGCAGGCGGAACAGCAATCGACAGTGGATCTGACGGTATCCGGGAACTCAACATCTATCCTGACCTCAACACATCGCTGCCTCCAGGAAATCGAGGTACTGTTGACATTGGTTCTCCTAACAACAGCACACAGGACCTGAAACGTCAGATCGTCAGTGGACTCAACTCTTACGACCTGAGCTTCTTCCCCAACGGTGAACTACATGCCAGTGTAGAAGACCCCCTGTTACTCAACGGTGACCCAGGCATCAGTGCGGGAATTGAAAACAGTCTGCAGAGCATCATCGGACAGTCTCGAGCAATCCCAATCTTCACACAGGTCTCCGGCCCCGGGAATAATGCGACCTATACAGTCGTCAAGTTTGTCGGCGTCCGCATCCTGCACGTTAACCTGTCCGGGGGGCCAAAGAAACGATCGCTGATGGTTCAACCAGCAACATTTGAATCACCTCACATCATCCGCGGAACCAGCGAAATCACCTACGACTCAATCATCAGCAAGCCATTTCTCATCCGCTGATCAATTAAAGGTGCCACGGACCGTTTTGTTAAAATAGGAAGCTTAGCCGCCGCGTGATCATCGAGCCTCTGATTGTGGATTGTGGTTGTCATTAACCCATGGATCGCGAACGGCACTCGGCCAGCAGTCGCGGGCGGACGGCACTCGGAGAGTGCCTGCTACTGTAGCAGGCAGACTCCGTCTGCCGTCCGCGTCGTTCCTGACTGAGTGTCGAGTGACGAAGAATGCAAGGGAATCACGAACAGTCAGTTGCCGGTAGCACTCGGCCAGCATTCGTGGGCGGACGGCACTCGGAGAGTGCCTGCTACTGTAGCAGGCAGACTCCGTCTGCCGTCCGCGTCGTTCATGACTGAG